>JAGQYM010000039.1 GCA_020436085.1 Cyclobacteriaceae bacterium | reverse complement strand
GTTGTCTTAACGATGGCCGTTAGCATCCTTATCAACTCCTTCGAGTTTTCTAGGTAACTTGAATAGTCCATTTTAATAAGCTGCGATTTATCAAGTAGCAGCAACCAGTATTGCGTTTCCCTTGCCTCTTTTGAGGCTATTGACATTTTGTTTGCGAAATCCTTCTTGGAACTACCAGCTAATGCTTCATTTACATTGGCGCCAATACTTGTAGCACTTCTAAGTAATTGTTTTGATAGAACATATTCATTGCTTTTAAGCAACTGCTTATATAGATGAATGATGCTTATTGCAAAATCGAAACTTTTTTGTGCAACGATGCTCTCTTTCATATCATTATTAACTAAACACTAAGAACTGAACACTAAACACTAAGCACTAAACACTAAACACTGAACACTAAAAACTAAGAACTCAAAACTCCAACGAAAGTGTCGACCCTTTAACAACTGTGACCACCTCCATCTCATCCAAATAAAGTAGATACCCCTCAACGTTTGGATAGCCCATTTGCGAAAGCAGACCGGTATAGCTTTCTACTTGTGTTCTGTCTTGTTGTTTTTTCTCTCCTGTTTTATAATCTATAATTACTGTGTTCTTCCTCCCTATCATTACCCTATCGATGCGACTTTGTCGTCCACCGGGAATGAGCACCGGTACTTCTGTTCTTACTTCCCATTGTTTATCGAACCACGTGCCGATGACAGGATGTGCCATCATTGCTTTCAACTGTGGAAGCAGGATGTTCTTTTCTTCTTCCGTGAACAGGTTTTGAATATGTAGTTCATTAAGGACCGCCTCAGCTTCTTGTTTGTGTGGGATGTGCGCCAACAATCGGTGCATCAATATGCCATAGTTGATCTTTGCTCTCTTCTCAGAAACCGATTCTTCAAAGAACTCAATCCCTTCACGTTTGATCACGAGTTTCTGTCGCCAGTCAAAGGATGCATAGTGATTTAAGGTTGCCGGTAGGTACTCTTCGCCTTCATCCTCTACATTCAGTTTTTTGAGTGTGCCGATGACAAGCTGATCGTCTTTGAACTGAGCTGCAAGCGAAGTATCACGGGTAATACCTTCATGAACCAAATCTCCTACCGTCCCCGGTTTCTGTAAGTTGGGACGCGGTTTATTCGCAAATGCAATCAGCCCTTCTTCTGCTCGCGTAAACGATACGTACAGCAAATTCAGGTTGTCGATGTAGGCTTTGCTTTGTTCTGTCTTGTAGGCCTCTTCAAAAAATGTTTTCTCCAACGAACTGGTGTATCGCACCGCCAGGTATCCCATCTTATCAAATGGCGGCTTGTCAGACTGCACCCATAGCAGCGGTGCTATCTCATGATTGAGTCTCCAGTTAAGGAAGGGAATGATCACATATTTAAACTGAAGTCCTTTGGCTTTGTGGATAGTGAGGATGTTGATGGCATCCACATTCCCCGCCACCTGTATGGACTTCTTGTTCTTCATGTTTTCCCACCACTCTAAAAAGGAGGCGAGGTCATTCTTTTCCAGTGAGGAGAACTCCAACACCAAATCCTGAAACGCCTGAATGTAGGCCAGCTCACTATCATCGCCACCGAGGCCAAACATTCGGATCAACTCTTCTGTCAATTCAAACACGGATAGCTTGTTCAACCAGGCGGTCTGTTTCACAAACTCTTCCGGAAGCAAACCTTCCATTTCATTCTTTCCCGCTTGTGTGAAAATGGTTTCAAGTCTTTTGCCGCGCACTACTTCGTATGCCAACTCACCTCGCACGATCGCATCGTTAGGGTTGTGCAGATAGCGCAATGCAGATAGTATAAGTTTTACTGAACTGGCAGTATCCAGTCGCAATGACTCGTTGGATACTACATCATATCGATAGCCGGGTTTGGCCTGGGCATTTTTGTATTGTAATAATTCTGTCGCGATGCGTTGCCCCTCCTCGTTTTTACGCACCAGTATAGCAATGTCTTTCAGCTTCACTTTCTGGTCTTGCAAATCTTCAATGACCTGAGGCAGCAGCTTCATCGACTCCGAGGTCCAGTCCTCCTCTCCTTCCTGCTTCTCCAAAAAAGTGATTTGCACATAGCCCTGTCCAGCAAACCGCTGGCTTTGCTGATCCACATCATGATAGGCATCCACCGCCCGGGGCTGCCCCGCCATTTCAGATACAATCTCTGATGCTTTGTGAAAGAGTATATTGTTGAACTGCACCAGCTTCTCTGCACTGCGGTAGTTTACATTCAACTCCTTTATCTCTGTCGCCTCGGGTCCCATCGCCTTGCCCACTTCGAGTTGTAGTAATTGCTGATCACCACCCCGCCACCTATAAATCGACTGCTTCACATCCCCCACTACCATACTGGCCTGAAATTGATCAAGCGCGTCTTTCAGCAAGGGCTTAAAGTTCTTCCATTGAAACCCTGACGTATCCTGAAACTCGTCAATAAGATAATGGCGGAAGTAAGAGCCCACCTTCTCATAGATAAATGGTGTGTCACTGTCATTGATCACACCATTAAGAAACTTGGGCGCATCCGACAGCAGCATGAGATTATTCTCCTGCTTGTAGTGCTTCATCTTGCGGGTGATGTCAGCGATCAACCCAAAAGCGTAAAAGTTTTGTAACACCTGAAAGGCAGAGTTGTATTTAGGGCCATTCTCATCATCATACTTCACCATGTCGCGAAGGATGGGAATGAGTTGATTGTTGGCCAGCGCTACCAACTCTGGATAGTTTCTGCTTTTCTTGGCTGGCCAGTTGGCTCCATTAGTCAAGGCAGACTGAATCCGTGAACCTGTCGAAGGATAATGCTTGCCCCTGGCAAACTCCATAAAATATTTCAGCGCAGTACCCTGGTCTTTATAGTTAAAGTCGTCAACGGTAATCCCATTGTCATCAATGATGGACAACGCCTCCTGCGCCTTTCCCTTCATCACATTTTCATAAACTGCCATCTCCTTACGGAGGGCGTTCATGGTCTCTTTGTAGGGATTGGTATCGCCTGTTGGTTTCTCAAGCTGATCCTCAATCGCCTGAAACTCTTCGTTGAATATCTCTCTGGCAAAACCATTCAACGCTGCGACAATATTCCAGTTCTCTCCCTCCAGCAACCGGTCACGCGAAAACTCCACCACCCAATCCGTCAACTGTTTGTTGGTACCCAACTCATCCATCAGCTCGTCTACCACCTCTCGCAACACAAGCTCGTTCTCCACCTCTAACCGGAAGTTGCCCAGCAATCCCGCCTCCCTGGTAAAAGATCGAATCACTTTCTGGAAAAAAGCGTCAATCGTGCTGATGGCAAAAAGGGAGTATTGGTGAAGAATCGACCGCAATACATTGCGGCTGCGCACCTTCAGTTCTTCGGCATTATAGTTTAGCTCACTACATATCTCCTTCGATAGGTTGTTTTCCTTTCCCTTGGCAAAGTCATTAAGGTAGAAAAGGATACGTTCCTTCATCTCCTGCGTGGCTTTGTTGGTAAAGGTGACCGCGAGGATATGGCGGAAGTAGTCGGTGCGGTTTTGCAGTGCCAGCTTGAGGTATTCCTTGGCCAGCGTTCGGGTCTTGCCGGACCCCGCAGACGACCGATAAATATGAAAAGGTTTACTCAGAACAGTGGTTATTTTAATTGCCGATTATAATCCTGAAATATAAGGACGAAGAAAGACAATGGCGATATAAATGCAGGCTGAATTAATTGTCCTGTGAAATGCATAAATTTAACGTATTGCCTATGGTGAAATTCGAGAAGATCTGGAACAGTTTTGCTTATTCCTTTCCGGTGCAGTTGCTGCTAAACAACATTAAGCGCAATCATGTGCTTTTGTTGTGCTGGATCTTGTTGATCGCCATGATCACGGGCAACTTTGGCAAATACTTAGGTATTCCTTATCTCTTCCTGGACCCTGAGTACCTCAACAAAGTCAATTATAGAAGCTTTTTCATCATTGGAGCCGTGCTCTCTGGCTTTACTGTAGCGTTTCAAATTACTTGCTACATCTCAGACGGACACCGGTTCTCGTTTGTTGGTGCTTTGCGCAAGCCGTTCACCAAGTTTGCCCTCAACAATAGTATACTGCCCATTCTATTCCTCATCATTTATTCGCAACAGATCATCAGTTTCCAGATTACCAATCAGTACTGTACTCCCAGCGACTTGTTTTGGAACATGGTGGGGTTGCTCAGCGGCTTTGGCCTGATGACCTTCATCTATTTCCTCTACTTCTGGTTTACCAATAAGGACATTTTCAAATATGTCGTGTGTCGTCTCGATGAGAAGTTGAAGCAAAATGTGCGCGTTACGCGTGCCAGCGCCATGAAGAAGCTAGACATCGCACGCAAGAAACAGGTTCGGGTAGACAACTATTTGGACTACAACATGAAGTTTAAGCATGTCGATGACAACAAAGACTTCTATGATAGGCAAACCATCATTCAGGTATTTGATCAAAATCATTTTAACCTCGTCATCATCGAGTTATTCATCTTCGCGTTAGTGCTTGTGTTGGGAGTTTTCAAAGATCAGCCTGTATTCCAGTTACCCGCAGCTGCGAGTTTTATCATCCTGTTGACTATTCTGGTGATGCTTGCAGGCGCGTTCTCGTATTGGTTTGGATCATGGTCAGGCACGGCCAGTCTCATTGTCTTTCTTTCCATTAACTACCTTACTGGCGAGGACTTCTTTTCAAAACCTGAAAAAGCTTTCGGCCTGGACTACTCGACCGCACCAGCAGAGTATTCAGTAAGGAATCTTCAAACACTTGCTGCTCCGGACTCAATAAAGAAGGACGAACAAAATACCCTTCATATACTTGACAACTGGAGAGCCAAGTTTCCGGAAGACAAGAAACCAAAAATGATATTCGTGACCGTGAGTGGCGGTGGTAAGCGTGCTGCACTGTGGACGATGACTGCTCTTCAAACTACCGACAGTCTCACTAACGGAAGGTTTTTCGATAACACCGCATTGATTACCGGTGCGTCTGGTGGGCTCATTGGGGCGAGCTACTTCCGAGAATTAAAACTTCGACAGCACAATGGTGAGCCGGTGAAACCAAGAGATGTGTCGCATCGCGTCAGCATTTCAACAGACAACCTTAATCCTTTGATCTTTAGCTTCCTCGCCAATGGCCTTTTTGTTGGCTTCACGAAGTTTGAATATGGTGGTTTCGCTTATGTAAAAGACCGAGCCTTCACTTTCGAAAACGAACTAAACGAGATCACAAGTCAGATGATGGATAAAACCATCACCGCCTATCGGGAACCCGAGACTAACGCCACAATTCCCATGATGATTTTGTCTCCGATCATTACCAACGATGGTCGCAAGCTCTACATCTCCGCTCAACCAGTTAGTTATCTCAATTCAGAAATTCTTGCTATTCCAGGCTACACTGATAATAAAATTGGCGGGGTTGACTTCAGCAAACTTTTCGATGACCACAGCGGAGACAGTTTGCGTTTTCTCTCGGCTCTGAGAATGAGTGCCACGTTTCCTTATATAACTCCGAATACAACATTACCTACCACCCCGTCCATCCAGATAATGGACGCTGGAGTCTCCGATAATTTTGGCCTGTCTACTGCCATTCGATTTATCTATTCATTCCGTGAATGGATTGGTGAGAATACCTCGGGTATCATTATCCTATCTATTCGAGATTCACCAAAGCTGGGCGCCATCCCTCCACAACAGAGCCAAACGATTTTGGATAATATTACTCAGCCGATCAGCAACGTGTATAACAATCTTGAAAACTTTCAGGATATCAATAACGATGTATTGATTAACCAGGCAACCTCATGGCTAGGCTGCCCCATGTATAGAATTGAATTGCAATACAAGTCGGATGAAAGCTATGTTCCTATTCTGCAAAAGATGGACAGCATACGACAGAACAATGCCCGCGCCTCCCTCAGTTGGCGCCTCACCCAACGCGAAAAACAAAGTGTGATGAACAATATCCATCAACTACACAATAAGGTTGAGTTAGAGAAACTACTCAGGCTCTTGAATCAGTAAGTCAGTAAGCAGTGGGCAGTTGGCAGTGGTCAGATCATCAATTAGCTAATTAGCACATCAGCTAATCAACTAATTAACCCCAGGTCCAAGCAACACCTCCCCACTTCTCGCACCATTATGCTTCCCTTCATCAATCACCACCTGGCCATTCACTAGTACATACTTAAAACCAGTTGAATACGCATGTGGTTTTTGAAATGTAGCCTGATCACTAACTGTATTAGGATCAAAGACAACAATATCAGCTTTCATACTTTCGCGTAATAATCCTCGATCATTAAACTTAAATTTTTGAGCTGGCAGCGATGTCATCCTTCGAATTGCTTCCTCCAATCCGATAACTTTCTTCTCACGCACATAAACGCCAAGTACTCTCGCGTTTGTACCGTAAGCTCTGGGGTGCGGCATATTCTTTCCAAACTCTGCAATACCAGCATCAGAGGCAGTCATGCTAAAAGGATATTTCATGATGCGCTGAAGGTCATCTTCATTCATACTGAAATATACCATTTGCACGCGCCCACTTTTAATCATCTCAAGAATCGTTTCCGTTTCCTCTTCTGCTTTTGCCTTTCTTCCTTTTAGCTTATTAATCTCAGAAATGTTTTTACCATTATATGACTCATCGGGAGCATAGCGCGCAACAACTGCATAGCTGTAGTCCTTCATTTCGTTCTTCTTCAATCCTTCCAGCATTTCTTTTTTTATTCTAACTCGGGTCGCTGGGTCGTCCAATCTTAGGTAAAGTGAATCACGACCACCCGCAAATGCCCAATCCGGAACTACCATGTCAAGTGTGGTACTACTTGCCACATAAGGATATTGGTCAACGGTTACATCAATGCCTTCTTGTCTGGCCTTTTCCACTTGGGCAATCGTGCTCACCGATTTTCCAAAGTTGGGCTTATAGGTCACCTTGAAGTGAGATATCTCCACGGGCATGTTTGCTTGTCTTCCGATATTCACCGCCTCCTCAATCGCATCGTTTACATTGTCACCTTCGTCACGGATGTGTGATGCGTAAACCCCTTTGTACTTTGAGGCAGCTTTACCTAGGCCAATGACTTCGGCCGTTTTTGAATAAGTACCAGGCACGTAAATCAGTCCTGTCGACAAACCAACAGCTCCATCCTTCATGGCCTGCTCCACCAATTGCTCCATTTGCTTTTGTTCCTCGGCAGAAGGGTCACGTTGTGCATCGCCCATCACAGCCCGTCTCACACTATTGTGGCCAATCAAGGTCCCTACATTAATCGACATGCCTATGCTGTCAAGACGATGGAAATAAGATTTCATATCCACATTTGAACCTCCACAATTTCCAGTCACCACCGTGGTCACTCCATCATAAATAAAATTGTCAGCCGTGGGAACATCGAGCTCGTCTCCTTCGATGTGTGCATGTACATCAATAAATCCTGGCGCAACGACTTGACCTTTCGCATCAAGTGTGCGAACCGCTTTGGCATTCGCAAGGTCACCAATGGCATAAATCTTCCCACTCCAAATTCCGATGTCACCATAATACCACGAGTTACCTGTACCATCGATGATCTTGCCATTTTTAATCAGAAGATCATAGGTCTGGGCGAATGAACATAGCGGCAAGGCCAGAAGCAGAAGAAGTGCAAATCGTTTCATAGGGATGGATTTGAAGGGAAGTTTTAAAAAATATTATTCAACAACAACCACCTGATTGATGAGTGGCTCAAATTTCACATCGAATTACAAACGATTGCAACCATTTTTTGAATTGATTAGCGATTAAAGAAATGCATTTCTGCCTCATTACTGGTAATTTAAACCATAATCCTTCTTTTATGAACAAGCGGTACGAACAAGTTGTCGGGTCCAAGTACCATATTTATAATAGTCTGTTTCTCAATCTACCTTTTCGAAACATTTCGCATACTGGTACGCTTCTTCCTCTACTGCAAGATTATTGCGAAAAAGGTTTTGATAGCGGAAAATCTGCAGACTTGATTATTCCTGAATTCTTTTCAAGCTTCGCACCAGAAGCGACCCAACAGGAGCAATTCGATCTGCTGTTTAAGTTTATTCAATATGTGGAGCGGCAAGTTGCTCTTTTCGATTCAGTAGAAGATGCGTCCTTCGAGCAGATCAATGACCTTACGGGAAAAGGAACGATCACTTCATTGCTTTTGAGAGCACAGTTTGAAGGCAAGGAAGAGGAACTGAAAAAGAAACTCGAAACATTCGGGCTACGAGTGGTGCTTACTGCTCACCCTACTCAATTTTATCCAGGCTTTGTATTGGGCATTCTCAATGATCTGGAACAAGCAATTCGCGCCAACAATATTCCTCAGATAGATTTATTGCTACAGCAGCTTGGTAAGACTGCATTTATAAATAAAATCAAACCAACACCTTATGATGAGGCAATAAGTCTGTGCTGGTATCTCGAAAATATTTTTTATCACGCCATTCCCCAAATCATCTCACTGCTGACGGAAACACTTCAGATAGAAGTGAAGAACTGGAGAAATAACCGTTTGATCATGATTGGATTTTGGCCGGGCGGAGATCGCGATGGAAATCCTCACGTTACCAGTTCAACCACGTTGAAAGTGGCACATCGCCTGAAAGAGACCGTGATGAAAAACTATCACCGTGACGTCAGGCTCCTGAGACGAAGGCTTACGTTTCAGGGAGTTGATTCCCTCATAATAGAAATTGAGCGGAAGATTTACAACATGGCTTACGCCCGAAAGGAGGGCTACGCTCATCCTGACGAAATTCTGCAAGACCTGTTTCAGGTCAGAGATTTACTCATCTCAGAGCATGACGGTTTGTTTATCCAACTGCTTGATACTTTCATTCTTAAAGTACGTTTGTTTGGTTTTCACTTTGCCAGTCTCGATATCAGGCAGGATAGTCGCAAACATGACGCTGCATGGAAGGTGTTAATCAACCAACTGCATGAACAAAAGAAATTCATCAGCTTCAGCGACTACGAGAAATTAAGTGATGAAGAAAAGATTGCCAAACTACTTGGTCTCACTGTCAATCTTGTTTTTGTTACCATCAATGATGAGTTCACCGAAGAGGTGGTGAAGACCATTCAGGCCATTGAAGAAGTACAGAAGCAAAATGGAGAACCAGCTTGTCACCGCTATGTGATCAGCAACTGCCAAAGTGCACTTCATGTTATGGAGGTGTATACGCTATGTAAATTACTGATTGGCAAGGATGGCCTCCTTCCCCTAGATATCGTTCCTCTTTTTGAAACGATTGACGACCTGGCCAATGCCCCAGGTATTATGAAGACACTCTATGAAATTAAAGAATATCGGGAGCACTTGAAAAGGCGAGGCAATCAACAAACAATCATGCTGGGTTTCTCTGACGGCACGAAGGACGGTGGATACTTGCGAGCCAATTGGTCAATCTTCCGCGCCAAAGAAAACCTGACGGCCATCTCCAGTGAGTATGGCATTGCTCCCATCTTCTTTGATGGGCGTGGCGGCCCTCCTGCGCGTGGCGGTGGCAACACTCACGATTTCTATGCCTCATTAGGTAAATCAATTGCCTCTGAGCAAGTGCAGATCACCATTCAGGGTCAAACCATTAGTTCGAATTTTGGGAAAGTGAATTCGTGTCGTTTCAATCTCGAGCAATTACTTTCTGCCGGGTTAGAAGGTGCGGTGTTTGAGGGCAAAGAAAATCACTTAAGTGAAGATGATAAGAAACTGCTAGATGAACTAGCCGAAGAGGGGTATCAATCTTATCTCGGGTTGAAGCATCATCCGAAGTTTGTACCCTATCTGGAAAAGATCACTCCACTTTCATTCTTTGGAGATACCAACATTGGCTCAAGGCCTGTGAAACGGAGTTCATCAGAAGGTCTGAAGTTTGAAGACTTGCGCGCCATTCCGTTTGTCGGTTCATGGGCGATGATGAAACAGAACATTCCTGGTTTTTATGGCGTGGGCTCGTCACTCCTTTCCATGCAAGAAAAAGGCAAAGAGAAGGACATCAAAGATTTGTACAAAAATTCTCTTTTCTTCAGAACGCTACTTGGCAACAGTATGATGTCGCTAACTAAGAGCTACTACCCTGCCACTGCATACCTGGCAGAGGACAAAGAGTTTGGTGACTTCTGGAAAATGATGTACAAGGAGTTTGAACTTTCTACCAAAATGGTGTTGGAAGCGTCATCAGCTACAGAACTGATGGAAGCCAATCCTAACATCAAGTCTTCAGTGAGACTGCGGGAAAGAATTGTACTTCCATTGATCGCTATTCAACAGTACTCGCTTATTCACTTGCGTGAGTCCGGCCTCGACAAAACAACCGAAGACGCTTACCGGAAGCTGGTCATTAGATGCATGTTTGGTATTATCAACGCTGCGAGAAACTCCGCATAGCGACTACTGTTGCTTTTTTAGTTGAAATAGTCTCGCGGAACGAAGCAGGCTTAATATCATTGAGCATCACGGGGCCATTCGGTCTTAGTTTTTTCAAGATCGGCTCGAAGTTGGTTTCCACCTGGGCATATTGTTCTTCGTTTTTGAATTCAGTGATTAATACAAATTCAAGCTGTCCGTCATTGTCAGTTTCATAAAACTGATAACCGGTTATCACGCCCAGTTTTATTGCTTCGTCCCGAAACAGTTTCCAGTTATTTTCAAAGTAATAGGTCGCTTCAGCTTTGTGCGCTCTGTCGATTCGAATTACATCAACCAACATGACCTTTGTTTGTTGACCAAAGAGGCTAGTACTCGCCAGAAGAAAAAGAAGTGCAAAAAGAACTTTCATAGTTGCTTATAGATAGGGAGTTTACGTATGCGTTGCCCGGTTGCCGCAAAAATCGCATTTGTGAGTGCTGGAATAACTGGCGGCAGTGGCGGTTCGCCAAGTCCGCGTGGTGGCAAGTCATTCTTTACAAAGTCTATGGATATCACTGGTACCTCATTCATCCTCATCCACCGGTAGTCATGAAAGTTTGACTCCACCGCTTTACCATCTTGTATATTAATCTCTCCATACATTGCTGCGCAAAGTCCTTCGATAATTGCGCCTTCCACCTGTGCCTCCGCGCCTGACAAATTCACTACAATTCCACAATCGACAACAGCATCGACTTGAAGGATCTTCAACGGTTGATTGTTAATCTTCTCAACTGTCACAACCTCCGCCACAAATGCGCCTTGATTATAGCTTGCTGCAAACCCTCTTCCCTGCCCATTTGGCAACGGTGAACCCCAGTTTGATTTTGTTCGGATTAGATTCACCACATCGATCAGTCTGGAAATATTTAGTTTGTAATCTCCAACAATAGGAACCTCACGCGATGGCCCAAGCAACTGTAAATAAAAATCGATCGGGTCTTTTTTTAGTTTGATGGCCATCTCATCCAGAAAACATTGCACCACATATACATTGGCGGAGTTTGACACAGCGCGCCACTGACCAAGCGGCACATCACTCAGCACGTACCCATACTCAATGGTGAAATTGGAGACGAATCCCGCGGGAAACTCATATTCATCAATCTCGGTGTCATTCACGGGACCTTCCCTTCCAAGTGATGTCATTCGTGAAGCATTAGCCACCTTGTGATACCAACTGGTGATATTTCCATTTGCATCAGTTGCTGCCGACACTTTTTGAACGCTGGCTGGTCGATACCAACCATGCTGAATGTCGTCTTCGCGAGTCCATGTCAACTTTACCGGCTTTCCGACTTTCTTAGAAATCGCAGCAGCATCCATTGCGTAGTCCACGTAGTACCTTCGACCGAAGGCACCACCAATCCTGGGAAGATGAATAATAATTTTTTCCGGTGGCAGACCAAACAACTTCGTCAATCCTTCCTGCAGCGCTTCTGGGTTTTGTGTTGGCGCCCACACTTCACAAGCATCTTCACGAAAATCGACTGTGCAATTCATCGGCTCCATTTGAGCGTGAGCCAAGAAAGGCACTTCGTAAACTGCTTCGTGCTTATGAACACCAGACGATAAATTGAGTTTCCCGTCACTTCGCACGGTCATTCCCTTTGCGTCTAACGCCTTTTTAGAATTCTGAAAAATGCCTTCCGTTGTCTCTCCTCTCGAATTTGAGTTGTCCCATTCGACCTTTAACAGTTTAGCTGCCTTGAACACGCTCCAGGTATCTTTCGCCACCACGGCCACTCCGTTTTGAAAATTAGGGCTGTTGCCTTTCAACAACCGCCCTTGATAGTCAGAATTATTTAAAGCAAAAATGTCAACAACTCCGGCAACATCTCGAGCCTCGCTATCATCGATTGTTCGGGCTTTGCCTTCATAAATTGGACATCGAAGCACGGTGGCATAAACCATCCCAGGGATTCTTGTGTCTATGCCATATCTGACACTTCCTTTGAGGATACTATCAAGATCAGACTGAGGTATTCGATTTCCGATGATGGTAAACTCATCGACTGATTTAAGTTCTGCGTTTTCTGGAATGGGTTGTTTTATCGCATCCTCAACTAAATCACCAAAACCAATCTGTTCACCGCTACTTTCCTGGATGACTTTACTGTCGCGAGTTTTCAGGGATGATTTGTCAACCTTTAGGCGCTGAGCTGCCGCGCTAATTAACATCTCGCGTACGAGCGCTCCAGCAGTTCTCATTTCCTGCCAGTTAATTCGAATAGCAAGACTTCCACCCGCCCATTGATCCTGATACTTTTTATCGAAATCAGCCTGCTCAACTCGAACCTTGCTCCAGTCTGCTCCCAGCTCTTCTGCAATGATCATCGGCAGAGCAGTTTTAATGCCTTGTCCTATTTCTGGATTCTTTGCAATCAACGTTACCCATCCGTCAGTATCAATTTTTATCAAAGGTGAGAACTCATGATTGACAGTCGGTTTGCCAGAGCAGGCACCAAGATTAATACTCACTATTAATCCACTTCCGGCCGCAAGTGAAAGTTTGATAAAATCTCTTCGCTTCAAGACAGTTCTCATTTTACAACGGACAATTGGTTTTTATTTTCTTTCACTTCATAAGTTCTGTTTCCAGAAATGTTTTGAAAATTTTGCGTTTCACCACTTGGCCAAATTACGGTAATACTCATGGCGCTTGTTGCCGAGCCCAATCCGAAGTGTACTTCAGGTCCATTCTGACTTCCATACCCAGTTTGTGGATAGTGATATCGTGTTTGTGTTCCCAAGTCAGTTTCAATTATCACCCAGCAGCCAATTCCAAACGAGTTGGCTTTAGAACCCCTCAATCGAAACTTGATCCAATTGCCTGGATTTGTTTCGTTGCGATATAGATCATTCTGTTCTCCGTCACCACCCCAGTTGCAAACATATATATCCAGATCGCCATCTTGATCAATGTCGGCAGATGCAGTGCCCGCAGAGATGTGCGCATCGACAACGGAAAGCAAATCATAAATTCGCCTGAAACTTCCGCTAGCTTCACTTAAGAAGAGATAGTTTTGGATTTCCGGGTAACCTTCTGTGCCATTGGCTATGTACACATCGAGAAATCCATCGTTGTTGAAATCACCCCACGTCTGACCCTTGGATGGACGATTTGTAAAATCAGTAAGTGGTGACTCTGGTTTTACAAAATTTCCGTAACCATCGTTCACATATAAAGCATTGCCGGTGCGCGATGAAACGTTGGTAATGTATATGTCAATATCACGATCATAATCAATGTCGATAAATGCAACGCCATACGTGGCGCTCTTCTCCTCTACATGAATCCCAGTCTTTACCTCTTCGAATTTTCCGGCCTTGTTGAGATAGAGATAATTTCGATGGCTATCTACTACCTCTCCATTTTCTTTCACCACGAAGTTTGTCACATACAGATCTGGCCATCCGTCTCCGTCAAGATCACCCCAGGCACATGAACGTCCGTCACCCTTGTTTCCAATCCAGGGTCCGCTGGTTATCAAATCTAATTTTCCTTTGTTGTCATTGACATACAATTGATCGTCCGCGCCATCACGATTGACAACAAAAACATCCAAGTCACCATCACGGTCAAAATCGCACCAACATGCTCCGGGGGAATTGGTTTGATTTTTTGACAGATCACCTTTAGCTGATTTGGTGAATCCGCCTTTTCCGTCATTCAAGTACAGGGGATTGACCTGATCGAACTGAGTGACAAAAAAGGCATCCAGATCACCGTCATTGTCTACATCAATCAGGTTGACGCTTTCATTCCAAAACGATTTATCACCGGATATAAATTGCTTTTCAAAATTTTTACCATTGAGGTAAATGGGGGATGCTTGCGGAGATTGGTCGCTAAGTGTATTCGCAACCACAATATCCCACTCGCCATCCGTATCTGCGTCTCCAAATGCCACACCTCGTGAACCTTCAAAATCAGATGGAACTGTGATTCTTGAAAATTGTAATGATTGAGAGGTGGCCGAGAAATACCAGGCTGTTAGTAGCAATGCAAGGGTTCCGCGTAACATTGCCCCAATTAACCACCAGGATGATAGCAAGGGGGCGCAAATAATTTATTGACCCCTACTTTTTTACTGAATCACGATAAGCAGACGGAGTAAGGGAGGTATGTTTCTTAAACACTCGGTTGAATGTATGTTTATTTGAGAACCCTGATTCGAGTGCCACAGCCAGCAGCTTGTCATCATTATCTTCACCCAGCCTCTGTTTCACCTCCTCTACCCTAAACTGGTTAATGAAATCCGTAAAGCTTTGTTGAAAGTACTCATTGATCATACGGGAAGCGTAGACGGTATTGGTACCCAGTTGATCACTCAATTGTTTTAATGAATAATCTGGATCCAGGTAGGGTTTGGATCGCATCAGTTCAAGGATTTTTTGTTTTACACTATCATCCATAAAGTCGCTTGTCAACTCATTACCCGATCGCACGGACGATAGAACTGGCGATTCTTTAATCATCCAAAATCCAATTAGATGAATGAAGCAGGTGATTGAAAGGTCAAATAGGGTATCAAAAAATGTTCGTCCACTTTTAAAGAATACGAATCCAACGAAGGACACTATGTAGATAGTGGTTAATACAACCATGAAAGTACAAGTCTTAGTTGTCCAGTCCTTTAGTAATCTTATCTCCCTCGTCTGTCTTTGCGCAGATTTTTGAAATGAACTTACGGTCAGAAAACTCAAGTAGAGATAAATTAGCGTTTGAATGATCTGTCCTGCAAAATAAAATCCGCGCTGATAAGGAAGGTTCGCGTCATTATTTTGCAACATGGCGATTTGCCGAAGTTTGACCTGGCAGTCCATGAAATAGTAAGGTGAGGCCGCCACAAAACAAACTACCATTGGCAATAGATGAATGACATCTAGCTTGTGCCACCTGGATTTGTTGCCAGTAACAAACTGAAGATAGAGCCAAAATGCTGGCCCCACCAGGTAAAGGAAGGGCATTGAAGTGCCTGAGAGATAGGCGTTGAGATTATCGAGCCTCTCATTTGAAATCCAGGTGTTGAATAGATAAAGTGAAAAAGCGCCTAACACAATGGACATCAGCCAACTCTTTCCTATTCTGTTGCCAGATCGCGTAAATGCGAGAATAGCTGCGAGGTAAAATCCGTGCAGCACACCCGACAAAACAAAATAATTCAGCAAAACAGATACTTCAGTCATTCTTACGCTTCAGCACAATATTAACGTCCAAACCCGCGGACTTGATTCAATGATATATTATTATTAGCAACCAATATGAGCTACGCATCGAAAATACTATCATTTCTTGGCAAACTTGAAATCAAACAGCGATTGCCAAAAGGCGTATCAGTCCTCAATCCCTACAAGGACAAATTGATATTCTCCTACTGCAAAAAATTTTATCATAAGTACTACGATGATTCTAAGCCTCGAACACTCATTGTAGGCATCAATCCTGGCAGATTTGGTGGAGGCCTTACGGGAATACCATTTACCGATCCCATCAAATTGGAACAAGAATGCGGCATCACCAACGATCTTCCCAAAAAATCTGAACTGTCCGCTGATTTTATTTATCAGCTTATCAATGCTTACGGAGGAAAAGAGAAATTCTATCAAAAATTTTATTTCAGTTCCGTTTGCCCACTAGGCTTTACTTCACAAGGGAAGAACTTTAACTACTATGATACACCTGCACTGAGCAAAGCTGTGTATCCATTTATCTTAGACACACTGCATACCCAAATTGCATTTGGTATCAACACCCGTGTCGCCTACTGTCTCGGTGAGGGAAAAAATTTTAAATTTCTCTCTACTCTGAATGAGAAAGAAAAGCTGTTTGACACAATCGTGCCATTACCTCATCCAAGATTTATAATGCAGTACAAACGGAAAAAGGTTGACGACTATCTCAATAGTTTTGTCAATACTTTGAAATAGAGCTACTCGTACCTCAACGCGACTACAGGATTGGTTCTCGATGCTTTCAGTGTTTGGAAGCTGACCGTGAGCAATGCCACAGTTAATACGATACCGCCAGCCAGGAAGAATACCCAAACCGAAATTGAACTTTGATAAGGAAAGGTTTGCAACCAATTATTCATCACCCAATAAATAGACGGAACGGCCAGCACGATCGCAATGCCAATGAGCTTCAGGTATTCTTTGGATAACAAGAAAAATATTCCTTGCTCCGAAGAACCAAGTACTTTTCTTACGCCAATTTCCTTTGTCCTTTGTGACGCAGTATAAGCTGACAAACCAAACAAACCCAGACATCCCACTACGACTGCCAAAGTTGCAAAAGTTCCGAAGAGTTCTCCGAAGGTTTTCTCATTCTGATATTGACGGTTGAAGAAATCGTCAAGAAAAAAGTAGTCAAATGGATTTCCAGGAAATGCTTTTTCCCACGAGGCTTTGACATGATTAATTGTCGATGTCAGATTATTGGTCTTCATACGGATAGAATAAAACTCACCAAAGTATCTGGAGCAAAAGAACAACGTAGGATCAAGCGAGGTCTTTAAAGAAACCTGATGATAATCATTAACAACACCTACAACGATAAGACTACCAAAAAATCCGGGGATGGCAACCGTCTGCCCTATCGCGTCTTCTGGTTTCTCAAAACCCAAAAGTTTCACTGCTGACTCAGTGAGTATAGCTGATGTGTCAGGATCATTGGGATAATTTTGTGAAAAAGCTCTTCCGGCCAGCAAATCCATTTTGAACACATCGACAAAATCATCATCCATGCTATTGACACGCACGGTGACCAATTGATCATCAGGAGCACCATGTTTCTTAATTTGTGTCTTGTACTCGCGTTGTTTTCCCGGCACGGTAATAGACGTGCTGACACTTACAATAGAAGGCTCACTTTTGAGTTCATTTCTAAACACATCAATCGATGAGTTAAAGGCTTCAGATTCTCTTGGTGCTATTCCTGGCCGATCCAAAACTAAGACCTGATCAATGTTAAATCCCAGATCCTGGTTCATCATAAAATTTAGTTGGTTGTAAACGATAAACGTGCCCGCGATAAGTGCAATGGATGCCGTGAACTGAAGAACGACAAGAGATTTTCTTAAAAGTATTCCACTAACGCTATTTTTTATTTTACCCTTCAACACTGTCACCGGTTTGAATGATGAAAGAACCAATGAAGGATAGAAGCCTGAAAGCATGGTTCCAATTATCCATAGTGCTGCTACTAATAAGACAAACCATGATTGTAAGAGATACGAAATTTCCAAGGACAAACCTGCTAATTGATTGAAGTATGGCAACGCCAAAATGACGAGCAGTATGGAGATTAGCAACGCAACAAGGTTCACAACCCCTGCTTCCATTAAAAATTGGTTGACCAACTGCTGTTTGAACGCACCCATCACTTTCCTCACGCCAACTTCTTTCGCTCGCTCCATCGCTTTGGCGGTGGACAAATTGATATAATTAATCCACGCTATGATCAGTACAAAAATTCCAATGATACCGAGAAAAGCAACGATGCGCTCATTACCATTCGTCTCAGGCTCATTAGCAAGGTTCGATGTCAGGTGTATTGACTTTATTGGCTGGAGGCTCATTTCATCACGCTGATTCTTTTCAGCCAAACCCGGACTGTACTTATTGATCAAGTCTGGAATTTTGCGTTCAACATCGATTGGATTCGTTCCATCTCGGAGTTGAATAAACGTGTACATGTCACTGCGCTGCCAACTTTGATCATACCGCGCGATAGCCCTTTCAGCATTTTTATACCTACCGAATAATGTTTTGTAAGAATATAGTAGGTCAAACTTCAGATGTGTATTTGTTGGAATATCACGAAAAACTCCTGTGACGGTAGCAAGTTCATTATTGCCATCATCATCCTGCATATGAAGGATTTTACCAATTGGGTTCTCATCACCAAAATATCTACGCGCATAGCTTGATGATAACACGCAGGTGTTAGGTTCGGCCAGAGCATGTGTGGCATCACCTGACTCCATCTCAAATTTCATCATTGGAAGGAATGCGGAATCAGCATACAAAAACCTCCGATGCTTGAAGGCAATGGGATCGGGCTTGCTATCTTCATATGTAACAATCAGGTTGTTTTTGTACCCCATGTTATAAAGTCGCGCATAGGACTGAACCTCTGGAAATTCATCCTTCATTGCGGGACCTGCACCAGGGTAATTCTCCGCGCTTGAGATGATAAGTTCATTATTAATATAAGTGTCCAGGCGAACGCGGTAGATGTTGTCCGCATTGGTGATAAAGTCTTCGTAGCTGGTTTCGAATTTTACGTATTGAGCAATCAGCAGAAAAACACTCATTCCGATTGCCAGGCCGAGGATATTCAGCGTGGAGAAGAATTTATTTTTTCCTAAACTCCTGAAGGAAGTGAGGATCAGGTTCTTAATCATAGGTTGGAGGGTTTTCTACCAAGACTCTTTTTTTTGCCAAAGGTTTCGCTGGAGCGAAGTATTTTTTTGATTGGTCAATATCGGATTTTGAACATTCAATTTGTAATAGCACAATATCCGCATTCGGACACTCAAGCGTTCGATTCCTTATCTTTGCGCACTTTATGAATTCAGATCAACAACTTCAACAAACCCTTCGCCTGATCCAAATGGAGCGTGCAGCGGATCTGGAACAATATCGACAAAAAGTACTCCTTACTCCTCTTCATCGCAAAACAAAAGAAGGAATCTGTTGGTATCCCGTGAAGCTAAGGCGAGACTATATCGGAACGGGTGAAAGATTGATCATAGAAGTGGAGCGAATATCGGAGTTAGATCAAAAGCACGTGTTTCAGAGTGGGAAAGTGGTGAGTGTATTTTGCAACGCCAATCAAAAACCTGAGAAAGAAAATATTGGTGGGGTTATTAACTACGTAAGAGATAATCAAATGATCATCACACTAAATCATGACGAACTTCCGGATTGGATTGATCATGGTTTACTAGGCGTTGATGTGATGTTTGATGAAATGAGCTATCGCGAAATGGAGTACACGCTCAAGAAGGTGATGAAGGCAGAGGATAACAGGCTCTCAGAGCTTAAAGAAATTTTCCTTGGAGGAGAAAAGCCGTCTTTCTCATCTTCAAATCAAGCGGCACATGAAGACTCTCTAAACGAAAGTCAGAACAAAACTTTGAATCACATACTCGGGTGCTCAGACCTGGGAATCATACATGGCCCTCCCGGTACCGGAAAGACGACAACATTGGTGCAAGCCATCAAGCACACCGTGGAATCTGAAAGACAAGTGCTCGTTTGTACGCCTAGCAATGCCTCCATTGATTTATTGGTGGAGAAACTTTCTGAACAGAATTTATCAGTTGTCAGGATTGGACATCCCGCGCGCGTGACGGAACAAACTTTGAGCAAAACACTTGATGCCCAAATAGCGAATCACGCGAACTATAAGGAGCTGAGAATGATGCGAAAGAAAATGGAACAGCTTCGGGGGCAAGCAGGAAAATTCAAGCGCAACTTTGGCTACAAAGAAAAAGAGGAGAGGCGACTATTGAGACAGGAGGCCAATATGCTCAAGGCGGATGCTGACGTACTGGAATTTTATATCATCAATGATATCCTCCAAAAAAGCCATGTCGTTTGTTGTACATTGGTAGGCGCCTCACACCCTACACTTCGGGGTAAAAAATTTCAAACAGTATTTATAGACGAAGCCGCACAAGCACTTGAACCGGCCTGCTGGATACCCATCACGAAAGCTCAGCGCGTAATTCTGGCAGGAGATCACTTTCAATTACCTCCGACCATTCGATCACGGGAGGCCGCAGCCACAGGCCTTGCAAAAACTCTGTTCGAAAAGGGCATCGAATCGCATCCCGATACAGCCAGGATGTTGAAAATTCAATACCGAATGCATGAGGACATAATGAAATTCTCTTCATCGTATTTTTACCAAAATCAACTCATCGCACACCCATCCATCAGGAAACATCAACTAGATGGAGAACCACCTATAACCTTTATTGACACTGCTGGATGTGGTTTTTTTGAAGTGCAAGATTCTGAAACACTCAGTAGGTACAATGAAGAAGAGGCGCAGGTGCTTATTAAAGCACTTGAGTTCTTAGTGAATTCAATTAGTGAAGACTCTTGGATCAAAAACAATTTTACAGTCGGAGTAATTACGCCTTACAGCGCGCAAGTTGAAGTGTTGAATAAATTGGTTGATCAATCTTCCGTTCTAACGTCTATAAAGCCCCTGATCTCGGTCAATACAGTTGATGCGTTTCAAGGGCAAGAAAGAGATGTAATCGCCATCAGCCTGGTGCGATCGAATGAAAAAGGAGAGATTGGTTTTTTGAGTGATATCAGAAGAACTAACGTAGCTATTACTCGTGCCAGAAAAAAATTGATTCTTGTGGCGGACAGTGGCACACTAACCACCAATCCATTTTACAACTCATTGATTGAGTACGTTCAACAAAATAATTACTACACGAGCGCCTTTGAACTTAATTAAGTTGGGATCGGGATTAGAATGATGAAAAGTGTTCCAACGTCAAGCTGTGACTTTACTTCAATCTTTCCATTAAGGCGACTTACCGTTTCTTTAAGAATGTAAAGACCAAGTCCCGAGCCGGCTACTTCCTCGGTAGCCCTGAAAAACATTTCAAAAATCTTCTCGACATACTCGGATTGTATTCCCCGGCCATTGTCCTGAACCGCAATTCGATAGTTATCTCCGTCCGTCTCAGCAGAAATCACTACTTCTGGTTGAATCCCATTGCCAAAACGATGGAATTTTATCGCATTCGATATCAGGTTGTTGAGAATGATCTTCAAACGCATCGGATCTGAAATCATCTTCATCTCATTGTGGCATTCTATCTTGAAATTAATCTTATCGAAATTAGGTGCGTAACGGTAATCGTTTAGGACATCCGAAATCAGTTTTTTGAAATCAATCTCCTCGTTCTGAATCGGAACACGAGAATTCCGGGAGTATTGGATTACCTCATCGATGAAAGACTCCAATTTCACAACACTACCCTCCATCATCTCCAGGTATTTGGCCATTTCTAAATCTGGCTTTTCAAGTCGCGCAACGTTAATCAGACCCAAAATAGACTTTAGGGGTGCGCTCAGATCGTGGGATGCACTATAGACAAATCGGTCCAGCTCAGAGTTTCTTTGCTGCAATTCATAATTGGCCTTCTCTAATTCCTCGGTTCGTTCCCTCACTTGTCTTTCCAGTTCTTTTTTGCGTTTGTCACGAATGTTCATACCAAGCCCGTACGAACCCAGAGACACAAACAGAATAAACAGAACAAGAGATAAGATTATTTCCCACCTCATAAAGGTATTTTCAATGGCAACCTGCAGAATACCCAACAACTGGAAGTCGAAAAGTGAACCCGATATTGATTCACTTAATACATTAAGAATGTGTTCAGAAAACCGAAGGTCCATCAGCTACAATAATCACAGTCAAAAAATTGACCGGCAATTTTAGACATAAAAAACGGGGGATCGCTGGCAGGTAAGTCACTTTTTGATGTCAATATTCCTTTCGTCTACAGTTATACGCTGACAAATAAAATAAGATTGGAATACCCACCGCCCCGGTGTAAGTTTCATTAAAATATTAACCCAATCGGTAGTAGACGACATTTTTCTTTAAAAGAGGTGGGTACTTCATTATAAAATATTTCCAAAATGAAACGATCAATCACGTTGATAGTGGTAGTCTGCATGATTCTAACCTTAGCGATCAGCGCATGTGAATCCAAAAAAGAAGGTATTTCTGCCGATGATGTTAGGGGGTCAGAAAAGCTTATTGGTATTGAATTTAACGATGCCGAGATCGATACCATGCTGAGCTACATCGAAGAAAACCGTGCTGGTTATGACAGCATGCGCATGTTCCAACTTCACTACAAAACAGCTCCTGCTCTAAACTTTGATCCGCGACCCCAAGGTTTCGAACAAAAACTTAGGTCGGAACATTCCGATTGGAAACTACCCTCAAATGTGACGCGACCGGAAAATGACGCGGCTCTCGCGTTTATGACCATTCCGGATTTGGCTGCTCTATTGCGCAGCGGACAAATCACGTCAACTGAATTGACCAAAATTTATCTGGAGCGCATTCGTCAGTTTGATGACTCATTGCAAGCGGTTATCACCATTACTGAAGACCTCGCGCTGGCACAAGCTGAAAAAGCTGATCAGGAAATAAAAGCAGGTCGTTACAGAAGTTTGGTGCATGGCATTCCTTACGGAATCAAGGATCTTTTTTCTGTGCCTGGTTACAAAACAACGTGGGGCGCAGCACCTTACAAAAATCAAGAGTTAAATGAGAAGGCTGCTATTGTGAGCAGACTCGAAGAAGCTGGTGCTGTACTAATTGCCAAACTGACTTCGGGAGCATTGGCAAGAGGCGATGTGTGGTTCGGAGGTAAAACCAAAAATCCTTGGGACCTAAAGCAGGGCGCAAGTGGTTCTTCCGCGGGATCGGGATCAGCTACATCAGCGGGCCTGGTTGCCTTCTCAATCGGAACTGAGACATTAGGTTCAATTATTTCACCTTCGACAAGATGTGGAGTTACAGGACTCCGACCTACGTTCGGTGCAGTAAGTCGTGCAGGAGGTATGAGTCTAAGCTGGTCGATGGATAAAGCTGGTCCGATATGCCGCTCGGCTCAGGACTGCGCAATTGTCTTCAACATTATAAAAGGTAAAAACAACTCCGATACTGATCGATCAACCGTTGACTACGGCTATAGCTTTGATCCACCGGTTGATTTAACTGGATACAAAATCGGCTACTTCAAAGAATTGTTTGACAAGGATACTACCAAAGTTGGCTCGAACAACGAAGCCGCACTAGCATTGCTTCGACAATTAGGCGCAAGTATGGAAGAACTGTCAATTCCTAAGGATTTGCCCTATGATGCATTTGACATCATACTTAGGGCAGAGGCAGGCGCTTTCTTTGACGAGTTGGTAAGAGCCCATGGCGATCGGGAAATGGTGGAGCAAGACAAACGCTCGCGAGCAAACTCACTGAGGCAATCGAGATTTATATCCGCAGTGGAATATTTGCAGGCTAATCGGTTCAGAACAAAACTCATTGATGACTTCTACGCTGTCACCAAAGATTATGACATCCTGGTATCACCGACTTTTGGATCACGACAGTCATTAATCACCAACCTTACCGGAAATCCGGCCATCTCGCTGCCAACCGGATTAGATTCACTTGGACATCCAACATCAATTACTCTTCTGGGCAACCTGTATGATGAAAAGCCATTAGTGGAAGCAGCATTTCTTTTTCAGGAAGCCTCAGACTACGATGAAATGCATCCAAAGAGGTTTTTAGGCAAGAACTGACCATTCAGGTATTTGGCATCTCTGAGTTTATGCCTTTTGATTACATTAGTGAACCATAAAAATCAAGTTACCGTGAGACCATTCGTTATCCTGATCATTGCTGTTGTGACCATGTCATTCATTGTAGGGCCGCAACTAACTGATAAAAAACTCATAAAAAATGACTTACCCTTTCTGGTCGACTTCTACAAGACCAGACATATGAATCCTGAAATCTCTCTGCAAGAAAAAGAAACTGCAAAAGTGCTTGCAGCAGAACTGAGTAAGGCTGGTTTCTCGGTAACGGAAAATTTTGGTGGATATGGTGTCGTAGGTGTTTTCAAAAATGGAAATGGACCCACTATCCTATATCGCACCGACATGGACGCATTGCCTATTTATGAAAAGACTGAGCTGCCCTATCAAAGCCAACTAAAAACTGACTTGAATGGAGAACAAGTAGGAACGATGCATGCCTGTGGTCACGACATACATATGACAACGTGGCTCGGCACAGCACGCGCTATGGTAGCCATGAAAGACAAATGGAAAGGAACGTTACTGCTTATTGGGCAACCAGCAGAAGAGATTGGTGCTGGAGCCAAGCTGATGCTTGAGGCCGGTCTCTATGAAAAATTTGGCGTACCAAACTATGGCATCGGACTTCATGCCAGCCCAACGATCCCTGCCGGAAAGGTAGGTATTGGCAAAGGGTTTGTGATGGCAAGTTCACAATCGGTAGACATCAACGTATATGGTGTTGGCTCTCATGGTGCGTCACCGCACATGTCGATCGACCCGATAGTAGTTACGAGTATGTTGGTAATGGAACTACAAACCATTGTAAGCAGAAATGTGAAACCCACCGAGTCAGCTGTTGTCACTGTGGGAACAATTAAAGGAGGAACTGTCGGAAATGTTATTCCAGATATGGTGACGCTAAAACTCACCGTGAGAACATTTAAAAAAGATGTGCTTGATTTGGTAAACACTAGAATCAAGGAGATTGCCCGAGGTGTTGGGATTGCTGCCGGCCTCCCGGAAGATCGACTTCCAGAGGTCATTATTAAAGGAGCAGGACCCGCAAACTATAATAACCCCGCGATGACAGATCGGATTATTGCCTCCGCCATTTCAGGAATCGGAAAAGAAAATGTTGCTGATGAAGAGCCCGTAATGTTGTCCGAGGATTTTTCGTATTATGGGCAAACTGAACACAAAGTGCCCACTGTTTTCTTCTGGCTGGGCACTGTTCCTGATGAAAGAATTAAATCCAACTTCCTTCCAGGATTACATTCTCCATTCTACTATCCTAACCCAGAAAAATCGATCGAGACTGGAGTGACAGTGACTACCCAAGCGCTACTGGATCTCTATAACACTAAAATTTAATTGTCTCGACAGGTTTGGATTTGACAATGTTAGCAAACCTCTTCTGCTCACCCTGAGTAATAGAAAGGACGTTTGATTGAGTTGGGAATAACTCCATGAGGTAATCTGCCTTTACAGTAAGTTCGTCCCATCGCTGCGGGCAGCTGATCTCAAAGTGAAACCAGATCGCATCTGACATTGGCTCAAGTTGCGTCAATTTTAAAGCAACTGGCCGACCATTCAAAGAAAGCTGCAAATGCTCTCCAAAGTACCCAGCGACCTTCTGCGAAACTTGATCAAGGCTGACATTGGCAACAAGATTTACTCGCTCACCATACATGCTGCTAACAGCATCAGATATATCATCGGTGAACACTTTCACTTTTACCGAAGCAGTAGCAGAGTTGGTCTCATGAGCTACCTCTACGACTGAAAGATAAATCGCGTGATCTTGAGCTAATGGCGAAGCGGCTGATAATGTGTTGTAAAACAACAATAGCCCTGCAAAGAGGATATTAACCACGATGAATCTCTTAATTCATTCAAGTTAACACAATCTATTCTTTCCTCAGAATTTGAATGTTCTCCAATTGATTTGTGGTTGGGCCGCTGGTAGCCGACCATGGCCAGGTGTAGGAAGCCGTAACAACATTGATAACCGTGAAGTCGTCACTAGCGGTAAGATCATTGAAAGTAATATCAAACGAGTAAACCAAATCCACATCATTGGCATTTACCCGTACTTTACCAATGGATAACTCTGCAATATTCTCAACCTGGATTTCAGCACGTCCATCGGAACCGTCCACTTCTATCGTTTGATTTTCGAATTTGAGAATTTCGGTATCGCCACCCACTATATCAAATGTAGTTTTGATCTTACCATCGGGCGTGGTGTATGTCCATGAACCTAACAATGATGTGAACCCAGGGTCATCATCTCCACCACAGCTAACCAAAAAAGTAACGGCTATAACTATTAAAACACTTCTCATAAGTCAATAGATTAGAAATCTTCTCTATGTCAAAACGGTTAACCACATTTTGTTGTTCCAAATTATTATTCATTATTCCATTTTCCATCCCATAAAATGAGAATACCTTATCTTGCGTGACGCAGTTTGATGGATTTCAATATCTATGGCCTGGCTTGAAAAATTTCTTGTTATCAAACGATCAAAAATTCCTCACTCTGGAAAAGGACTATTTACTAAAGAGCGAATTGACAAAGGCGCATGTATAGTTGAGTATAAAGGTCGACTGTCCCGATGGAAAGATGTCAAGGATCAGGACGGCCACAACGGGTATCTGTTAAGAGTAAACAGCCAGTGGGCTATTGACGCGCTACCCTACAAGAAGGCACTCGGACGGTTTGCCAATGACGCTTCCGGTTTGCAACGCTTATCCGGACTTGTTAACAACGCTGAGTATCTGCTACATGGCACAAAGTGCTTCATCTATGCCACCAAGACGATTCAACCCGGTGAGGAGATTTTGGTTAGCTATGGCCGAGACTATTGGAATTTGATCAAAAAGATCAAAAAGCTAAAGCTCTAATAAAGACAGGGGTTTGTACACCTCAGTTTTGCGCAATTTGCATTGCGGAATGCAAAAAGGGTATATATTTGCGACCCATTAGCACACTATAAACAATTACCGTACTTAATCTATGACTAAAGCTGAACTCATTAGCAAGATTGCAGAAGACGCAGGTATTACTAAAGCCGCTGCGGGAACTGCCCTCAACTCTTTCATTGAAGGTGTTACTAAAACATTGAAGAGTGGTGATAAACTGACACTGGTTGGTTTCGGAACTTTCTCTGTTAGCAAAAGAGCTGCAAGAAAAGGCCGCAATCCATTCACCGGTGAAGAAATTAAAATCAAAGCAAAGAAAGTTGCTCGCTTCAAGGCTAGCAAAGAGTTCTCTGGAAAATTATAATTTCAGTTTTCATCAAAAAAAATACCCCGACAAGTCGGGGTATTTTTTTTGTTCTTTATAAAATCACTCGGCCAGAATTTCAACATCGACTCTCACATTCTTTTTGGCATTTACACTGTGCTTATCGTGAAGCATGCGTCCTCCGCCCCAGCCTTTCGTCTCAATTCTGTCGGCATTAATTCCTTGCGCTACCAACCACTCTTTGATAGTGTTTGCGCGTTCCCTCGATAGATCCTTGGCAGATCCACTACCCTCTTTCACATCATCGGCAAGAGCAAAAAATGATTTGCTAGGTCCCATGGTGATGATTCTACCACGCGAATTACCATTGGTGTGGCCATGCAACATTATTCTGTAATTAGGGTTCTCTTTCATCATTGCCAAAAGGTTGTTCAGTTGATACCTTGATTCAGGCAACATTATAGCAGCATCATTGTAGAAATATACATTGAAGAGTGTATTGATATCCCCCTTATGATATCTGACCAGGTCAAACTTAACGATGTAATGATTCCCTGCCCACTCGACATAGTGTAACATTGTATCACCCGGGATCTGAACATAATTTACTTCGTGCTGCAATGGTCTGTATCCAAAAACATTCGCAAGCAGCGTAAGTCTTCCACTGCTGCTCTTGGGATCTGGAAGATTCAAATTTTCGTTTCCCTTTACTTTCGAAATTAGCCTTGCCCTCTCAGTATCCACCACTTCTACCTCTCCTTCTACCTGCGCATTATTCGTGGCGTTATACAAACTAAGAAATACGGAAGACTCACCCAGAACGGTAGGCTCAGTAACAGGCTCCTTCTCTGGCTCTTTAATTTGCTCCTCCTCTTTTGGAGCAGCCGTTTCTTCCATTTTTGTTTCCTCCTCCACCACGACATCGTCTTCGTCATCAGCCTCACCATTGGTAGCAGGTGGTGGCGTTGTGGGAGTAGCTGCTGCCGCTGTTTGGGGTTCGGAAGGCTTGGACTCTTGTTTTTCCTGTTGTACTAAATTCACTTTCCCAGTCATCTCGCCCTTCATGATTCTCACCCAGGCTTGCTCAAACCCCGCCTTTTTCCTAGCTGCCAACATCTCCTTTATCGACTGATCGTAGTCAGTAAAATAATCCAGATACACGTAAAGATATTTCCGACCAAGATCTGCACCATACTTTGCACTGATCTCGTTGTTGTTAATTCGTTTGATGTAATTCTCTGCGTACGAGTCCTGACCGAGACGGTAGGCCGCCACTACTATATAGTAACCGGGGTCGAGAGGATTTGATGTACTTTGAGCGTTACTATTGAAAGTGAGTGCGCTGCATAGAAAGATAGCGCCTGCTGTTGCGACTAGATTAAAGCACTTCATGGACAATATTTTGTGCCTTTTCAATTTGGCGCAATTGTTCCACATAGTCAACTAATTTCATCAATAATCACCGTTTTGGAGTCGATAGATACTTTTAACTCAGAATTTGTTTAAGGAATCCGAAGCCATAGCCGATCAATTGTACAAATGCTGAGGGAATAGCCAGTAAGGTTACCCTTAGTGACTGAGTAGTTCGAAAAGCAAAAATTGCTAATACAATAGCATATATTACATAGCCCCCACCTAGTAAGAGTCCGATTGGAGGCCAGAATAGCAACATAGGCAACATGAAAAATAGTCCGAGTACAAAAAAAGCAGGGAACCAATGCGTAATCCTTATTGCATCTGAATGCGCTCGCCCCACCAGCACTCTACCTCGTCCAAAATTGAAAACCTGTCTGTAAAACTGTTGTAATGAGGTTCGCCTTTTGTGAAAGACATAAGCTTCGGGTATCAATCCAATTCGAAAGCCAGCTTTTTTTATTCGGATGCTGAACTCAATGTCTTCAGCGAATCGATCAAATTTAAATCCGTCAGTTTTAGAATATACTTCCTGGCTGATCCCCATGTTGAAACTGCGAGGTTGAAAACTTTCGTTGGCCTTGCTTCCTCCGCGAATACCTCCGGTCGTGATTACTGAAGACATTGTAAATGCCATTGCCTGTTGTAACAGAGTAAAGTCCTTGTGTCCCCTGTCAGGTCCTCCCCATGCATCCAGTGGCTTGCTTTGCAAAGATTTGTCAACCACACTCAAATATTCTGGTGGAACGATGCAATCAGAGTCAAACACAATAAAGTAGTCGCCACGTGCATGTTGGTATCCGAAGTTACGACTCGGTCCCGGGCCAGAGTTTGGTTTAAAGAAATACCTGATTTGTAGTTGCTGAGTGTATCGTTCATAGACCGATTCACAAGTTTCAGTAGATCCGTCTTCTATAATCAACACCTCAAAATTACCGTAAGACTGGTGAGTAAGGCTTTGGAGCAACTCATCAATTTCGTGCGGCCGATTGAAAACCGGAACAATAATTGAGTACTTAACAAGACTGGCCATTCGCCATAAATTTAGTCATTTGATTACATTCGCCTTCCACATCGATCAGGCACCACAGGCACAAATGATTACACAAGTCGATAACCACATTTAATAATTTTATTCGATGAAAATATTTCAACTCACTGCCCTGCTCACCATTTTGATTGCAAGTCAGTCAAATGCCCAATCAAAGGACTATAACAAAGACGTCTCATCAATTGATGGCATAATAACTGCTCTTTATGAGGTAATATCCGGTGACGCCAGTGCTCCACGGGATTGGGATAGGTTTAGAAATCTTTTCAAGCCTGAAACCAGGTTAATCCCCACAAGCAAAACTAAAGATGGAAACTTTGGACTAAGATCAATCTCTCCAGAGGAGTATGTGCAAATGTTCACGAACAATATTAAAACTGGCTTCTTTGAGGTGGAACTGAGTCACACACTGGAAGAATACGGAACGATTGCGCACGTATTCAGTACTTACGAAACGAGAGAAACAAAAACTGGTCCGGTGGCGAATCGAGGAATTAACAGTATTCAGCTTTTCAAAGACAAAGACCGATACTATGTTGTCTCCATCTTTTGGTGTGCCGAAAGCATGGGCTTTCCCATTCCAGATAAATATTTGAAATAAGATACTATGAAAAGAATACTTTTTTTATTGGCCTGTGTCACAACGGTAGCTGTCGCTCAAAAGAAAAATGACAAGGAGGATGCAATTATCAGAAAGCACGCAGTCCAGTCATTTCACGACCTTGAGGAGATACTAAGAATTCCTAATGATGCTCATTTTCCTAAGGACATAGAGAAAAATATCCGGTGGTGCGAGTCCGCATTTGCAAAGCGAGGTTTCGCAACCAAGCGATTGGAAACACCAACCGTGCCCTTGCTGATGGCAGAGAGAAAGGCAAAGAAACCTGTCAAAACAGTTTTGGTATACCTTCAAATAGACGGTCAGCCGGTTGACTCCAGCAAATGGTTTCAAGAGAGTCCGTGGACGCCCACCCTAAAGGAGCAGAGTGCCGATGGCGCATGGAAGGCCATCAACTATGGTCAACTTTATGAAAACATCAATCCCGACTGGCGAATTTTTGCGCGATCAACCTCCGATTCCAAAGGTGCAGCAATAGCATTCCTTGCCGCTCTTGACGCTATGCAGGAGGCGAAGATAGAACCGAATTACAACATCAAAGTGATAATGGATTTTGAGGAAGAACTCGGATCACCACGACTACTAGAAGCCGTAAAGAAATATCAAACCGATCTGGCATCAGATATGTTTATCATTTTTGACGGACCGCGACACGTAAGCAACCAACCCACACTAAGTTTTGGTGCACGGGGCATCTGTGATATTACTATTACTACATACGGCCCTCGCCAGCCTGTGCATAGTGGGAACTATGGTAACTACACGCCCAATCCTGCGATGCGTCTCTCACAATTGCTCGCTTCAATGAAGGACGAAGACGGCCGCGTAACAATTCCCGGCTTTTATGACGGCACCACGCTTACCGAAAAGGAAAAAGAGATTCTGAAACAAGTACCTGATGACGAAAATGAAATCAATAAATTTCTCGGTATCGCAGAACCCGATAAAGTTGGAGGTTCTTTCCAGGAATCACTTCAATACCCCACGCTAAATATCCGCGGATTGAATTCCCTTTATGTAGGAGCAAAAGCCAGAACATTGATCCCTGCTGAGGCAGTAGCTGAACTTGACATTAGGCTGGTGCCTACAAGCGATCCTGACAAACTGATTGGGTTGGTAAGAAGTCACATTGAAAAGCAGGGGTATCATATTCTGGACAAAGAGCCAACCGAAGAGGAGCGAATGAAATATCCGCGATTGGCTTCATTTCAGTCCAGCGTTTCTTATTTGGCTTTTCAAACTCCGTTTGACTCCGAAGTTGGCTTATGGCTGAATCGTGCCATGACCAACGCCTTTGGAAAAGAACCTATTCGAATTAGAACTGCCGGAGGTTCAATTCCCATCTCACCGTTTGTGATCACACTTGGTGTACCGGCTGTAGGCGTTCCTATCGTAAATGCTGACAATAATCAACATGCGCCCAATGAAAATATCAGGGTCGGAAACTACATTGATGGTGTAAAAACCTTCTATTATATTTTAAAGGAGAAGCTTTAAGGTTTTACTCAACCCACTCCGCGAAGAAAAGATTTGTATCACGTCCACCTCCGTTATTTCTGTTTGAGCTGAAGACAAGATATTTTCCATCCTGCGAAAACATTGGAAACGCATCGAAGGTATCATCGTGCGTAATGCGCTCAAGACCGGTGCCATCTACATTTATCATGTAAAGATTGAATGGAAAACCCCGCTCAGTCTCATGATTTGACGCGAAGATGACCTTATCACCTGACGGATGAAAGAATGGGCACCAGTTGGCTTTACCAAGGTTGGTAATCTGACGAAGATCACTTCCATCAACATTACAAATGAAGAGCTCCATCTGCGTTGGCATCACAAGACCTTCGCTGAGTAATTCCTTATACACCTTAATCTCTTCTTCTGTTTTAGGGCGTGAAGCGCGAAAAATAAGTTTTGTACCATCGGGAGAAAAGAAGGCTCCTCCATCATAACCTAACGCGTTCGTTACCTGTTTTACATCAGAACCATCAAGGTTCATCGTGTATAACTCAAGATCGCCAGTACGAAGAGAGGTGAAAACAATTTTATCGCCCTTTGGGGATACTGTTGCCTCAGCATCATATCCCGGCTCATTAGTCAATTGTTTAACAATGTTTCCATTAAGGTCTGTAACGAAAATGTCAAAGTCAGGATAGATGGGCCACACATATTTACCATCTGACCTTCTTTCAGGTACGGGAGGGCAAGCTTCATTGCCAAGATGAGTTGAAGCATACACAACTGTTGTGTCACCCGGTAGAAAATAAGAACATGTGGTTCTTCCTTTCCCGGTGCTTATCAATTTTGGCGCTGATCCTTGAAAAGGATCCATATAAAATATCTGATCACATTCAGTTCCCAGCTGTTCACTAGTCGATTGGAACGTGAGCATGGAACCATCAAAACTCCAATAAGCTTCAGCATTGTCGCCACCAAAAGTGAGCTTCTTAATATTTTTTAAATGCTTCTCATCCTGGTAACGAAGCGTGTCAACTGTAGTCGACTCGTTAGTTTCTTGTGTAGTCTTTTGCGTGCATGAAACCGCTAAAATGAAGGCCAGAATTATGATCAAAAATCTCATGTGGTATTGCTTGAAGTAGTAATTTTGTCTGCTCAATTTCGAGCGCCAAATTTAACATTAAAGCCTTGCAATACTCAAGTTCAAAACCCCTTCACACACGATTTATACCTCTCATTTTTCTTGTAACAGCATTTGCATGTCAGCCAAAGGAAAAGTCAGCAGCGGATTGGAGTATTTCCTTGAAAGATGACGTTACTTTTTTGGCAAGTGACGATCTTGAAGGACGCAAGACCGGCACAGAAGGTGAAAAAAAGGCCGCTCAATATATTGTCAACCGATTCACCAACATCGGACTTAAACCCGCAGGAACAGAAGAATTCTATCAACAGTATGAGGTAACACCATCTCAGAATCCGCACGAGATGCCCAAGGTCGGTAAAGGCGGTGATTCACTCACAATCAAATCAAAAAATGTAATCGGCTACATCGACAACCCGGGAGAAGAAATGATCATTATCGGGGCACACTATGACCACCTTGGTTATGGAGGCGTGAGCTCATTATTCCGCAGTGATACGGCACAGGTACATAATGGTGCTGATGACAATGCGAGTGGCGTGGCAGTGATGATGCAGTTGGCAGAAAGGCTGAAGGCAAAAAAGATGAACAAAGACGTTTTATTTATTGCGTTCAGCGGTGAAGAAGAAGGACTGTGGGGTTCGAATTACTTCGCCAAGAATTCAACAGTAGACCTTGGCAAGGTTACTGCCATGATCAACCTTGATATGGTGGGCAGACTTGACGAACAACGAGGCTTGGCCATCCATGGCGTTGGCACGTCACCTTCCTGGCCTGACATGATCAACAAAGCAAATACTGATAGCCTGCAGCTAGTATTCCGTGAATCGGGAGTAGGGCCGTCTGATCACACTTCTTTTTATTTGCAAGACCTGCCTGTGCTTCATTTCTTCACTGGCCAACATTCCGACTATCACAAACCGAGCGATGATGCAGAGAAGCTCAATTACGATGGGATGGTAAAAGTGGCCGAAATGATTGAGCGAATTGCTACCAGCCTTGATGAAGGCGACAAATTGGCTTTCACAAAAACTAAAGACGAATCAAGCGACACCCCCAGATTTACGGTGTCACTGGGTGTAGTTCCTGACTATCTCTTTAGCGGCAAAGGCATGCGAATAGATGGCATTAGTGAAGGCAAACCAGCCCAGGCTGCCGGTCTCCAGAAAGGCGACATTGTTGTGAAACTGGGAGATAACGAGGTAGTAGACATGATGAGCTACATGAAGGCCCTTTCCGCGTTTGAAAAAGGTAATGAGACGACAGTAGTAGTGAAGCGCGGTAACGAGGAATTGCAAGTACCTCTCAAGTTTTTCTAGTCAAAGCAAGATTCTGGGTAAAATGTTCTCTGGTACTATGGCCATTAGTCAATAGGTATTAATTTGCTGTCAGATGGATAGTTTTGTTGTATCGGCCAGAAAGTACCGTCCGCTCGGATTTGATGAAGTTGTTGGTCAGGATCACATCACCACCACACTTAAAAATGCCATCGACAACAACAAGCTTGCTCAGGCGCTCTTGTTTTGTGGACCTCGTGGAGTAGGTAAAACAACATGCGCGAGGATCGTTGCCCGAATGATCAACGGCTTTGAAGAAAAAGCTGAAACAAACACTCTCAACATATTTGAACTTGATGCTGCCTCAAACAACTCAGTTGAGGACATCAGGAATCTGATCGATCAGGTGAGATACCCACCTCAGTTCGGTAAATACAAAGTCTATATCATAGACGAGGTTCACATGCTCTCCAACGCAGCCTTCAATGCGTTTTTGAAAACGCTGGAGGAGCCGCCCAGCTATGCCATTTTTATTTTGGCTACCACGGAGAAGCACAAGGTAATTCCGACTATTCTATCTCGATGCCAGATTTTTGATTTCAACAGAATTCAGGTGTCTGACATTAGCAGGCAGCTGAAAAAAATCGCTGACCGGGAAAAAATCAAAGCTGAGGATGAAGCTCTGCATCTAATCGCACAAAAAGCGGATGGCGCCCTTCGCGATGCGCTGTCGATTTTTGATTTGATGGTTACATTCTCTTCGGGCAGTGAAGTGACCTTCAAGGACGTTCTCAGCAACCTGCATATTCTTGATTACGATTATTACTTCCAGGTCGCTGATGGGCTTCTCACAGAAAACCCAACCCAACCTCTACTGCTTCTTGATGAAATTCTAAAAAAGGGTTTTGACGCACATAATTTCATCGTGGGCTTTAGTGAGCACCTAAGAAATCTTTTGGTATCGCAGGATGCTCGCACCGAAGAACTTATGGAGGTACCTGATGCTACACGTCAGAAGTATCTGGAGCAGGCAAAAGCAGCCAGCCCATCGCTGCTACTTTCATGGCTTAACATCGCCAATCAGTGCGATCTTAATTATAAGGCGGCCAAAAACCAACGACTTCTCGTGGAGCTGGCGCTGATGAAAATGGCACATGTCAACGCTGTATTCAGCTCAAATGGATCATCCTCAGCAGAGGCAGTAAAAAAAAAAGTGAATTAAAAACGGAGGAGACTCCTCCTCCAGTTGAGAGCAAGCCCGCTCCCCCTCCTGATCCTGCCCCGGTCGAAAAAATTGAAGCCAGATCACAGCCCGCAACGTCTTCCCCTTCCCCATCGACAAGGAAAAAGCTTACACTAAACTTGACTGATCTCGCGAATGGAAAAAAAGACGAAGTCATCGAAGACAAGCCGAAGGCTGAGGAACATTCTCAGTCGCCAGATAGAGCGGTTACACTTGAAGAATTGAAACTGGCATGGGATGAATTTGCAGAACAACGCAAGACACAAGTTGGCGAGTATCACATTCTGAGACAGGAATTTGAGTTTAATAATGACGTAGTCACCGTCCGGCTTTCCAATGCAGTGGAGGAACCATTGTTGCAGGCCATAAGAACTCCACTCACTGAATTTCTAAGGGAACGTTTATCAAACAAGAGACTGAATGTGATCAGTATCGTCAAAGAAGTACAAAGCCAAAAAATCGCTTACACGAACAAAGAAAAGTTCGATCACCTTGCAGAAAAAAATCCCATTCTGAAGGAACTCAAAGACAGGCTTGGTCTTGATACCGACTTCTAAATTTTGATATAGATTTTCTTCTTGTCCATCCACAAGCCTATAAGCCAACACACCATCAAGAAGGCGAGCGCAAAAAGAAAAGATCCAAGGTAGTTTCCAAAGATGGACTGAAACACCATCACATAAAACCAATCGTATATGTTGTGATCTCCGATGCTAAGGAAAAGTATAATGTCAGTAATCAAAGAAGAGGCCACATAAATGAACAACGTATTTTTTCCAAAAACATCAAAAAAATATGTCCACTTCCTATTTTGCCTTAGGTCGATAACGAAGGTAAGAAGAGCCAAGAGGTGAAGGTTGATGCCAATCGTTAACAGTACATAACTACTGGTCCATATTTTTTTGTTGAATGGAAGGAGAATGTCCCAGGCAAATCCTGCAACTATAAAAATCACACCGACCACCATCATCTTTGCGATAGTCTCGTAGGTCGCTCCTTTCTTTCGTAAGAAGACGCCTGCCCAGTATCCTCCGATCACATTGACCACCGCAGGAAGTGTGCTGAGAAATCCTTCCGGATCAAACGCAAGTCCTTCACCATGATACATGTGCGCATCACCTACCAGCCATAAATCAAACTTTAAGACCGCATTACCAGCCAAGGTCAAGTCACCAAATATGACAAGCACGAGGTGATAAGCTACAAGCATGGCCATTGACAGAATTAAAGTAGCGCGTTCGCTTAAATAGTAGATCATAATGGATGCAAAGAAGTAGCACAAGGCAATTCTTTGCAGTACCCCAAAAATTCTTGTCGACTCAATAGACTTCAAATAAATTTCACCTTCAGCGTTGTGTCTGAAAAACGGAAACCAGATGAGCAAGTAGCCTATCAAAAAAATCAATACAGTCCGCTTAATCACTTTAGTAAAAAATGCCGATGTGCCCATTTGCCGGTACCTGTCCAGACTAAAGCTCATTGAATTACCCACTACGAAAAGAAATGACGGAAACACCCAATCGGTGAGCGTAAATCCATTCCATTGGGCGTGCAATAAAGGACTGTAAACATATTCCCAGCTACCAGGTGAATTCACCACAATCATGACCGCTACAGTAAGACCGCGTAGCACGTCAATTGACAGGCTTCTATTAGACTGCATTCTCGAAATTTAACCGAGGTTTTAGCACCATTCAAACAAAATAATTTAGAATAATTCTAAACAAGTCTTGCATTAAGGCTATTTCGTAGCATCTTTGCCTTCTTTAGAATGATTCCAAATAATATGAATGATTTTGTAGCAATCAACTACATCCAGTGTGATGAGGCCTATGCCGCCAGATTTGAAGAACTATTTGCCACCAGGGCACACGCCATCGACCGTCTTCCCGGGTTTGTGAATATGCAGGTATTAAAGCCTTCCAATAAAGGTGATGAGTATCTGATTGTGAGTCACTGGAAGTCTGAGGAAGACTTTAAAGCGTGGACAAAGTCTCCGGAATTTCTTGAGGGACATAAGCGTGGCTTCGAAGACATTAGGATCGCAAAAGAACGCGGGGAGAAGCCGCCAATGTCTTCTACGTTTAAGACCTATGATGTGATCGCTAGATGATTTTGCGCCTTTGACGATCTCGTTCTGACAAAAAAGCCGGAGGATCTCCGGCTTTTTCTAAGTCTCTCTTAACTACCTTTTTTTACCAGCTCAAAGTCGAATGCCGGATGGCCTCTTTCGCCTGACTTGGTTAGGGCAGTGAATTTTATTTTGTAGTAATTATCAGCAGCGTCTTTCACGACATAAAAACGATCGCTATTCACACTTGGAGGTGTTGAGCTGTTACTTGGTATTGATCTCCATGAAGAGCCAATTCCTTTTTGAGAAGTTGACAAGGTAAGTCCTGTCAAATCTGCTTCAGCAAAGGATTCAAAACTTTTGGTGGATGTCATAATCTGCAATGTAGCCGCTGTCCTGTTTTGAATAACAAAATCTTTGAATTCAAACGGAATGAAGGTCGAAGCATCTAGTGGAAAAGAATTTGTAAACACTGTAAATGCGATATCCCATGCTTCCTTCTTAGGTTCAGCTTCTACAAGTCCATTGGTGAAGTGAACGTAATTGAAAACATAGTCGTCATCTTTGGCTACATTGATTGACTCAAATGATGTAGCACTGATATCAGCATGTTGAACGGTGTACCCAGTTCCATTTCTGATGATCCTAACTTTCTTCCAACCACGCTCGCTACCATCTGCATTTTTTCCTCTGTTGACGATGTATACCTTGTTATCGTCTTCAGTCGCAGAAACAGCCGCAATAGCGGTAGCGTCAAGATTACCCGTTGGATCGTCAATCCAGTTAATGGTTTCTGATATCCAACCCGGAGGTGGTCCCATCACAGCTGCAAAAACCGCAGCAAGGGAAAGTTGCTGACCGAAACCAGTCGTGTCAGAGGCAGTTACATCATTCAGGTTATTTTTATCCAGTTGTCGAGCCATCATGCCCGTTGAGCTATTTAGGATCACAACAAACTTGTCGTCAGCGGCATAGAAACCAAGATCCCAATCTGATCGCGACAAGAAATACTGACGGCTGCCGCTAAGGTCTATAAACACTTTATTCGGTTGCAGATCTCCGCCCACATTAGGCTCGAAATTTCCCAGTGTTGCCACGATCTCAGCAAAGCTCAACGTCAGCTCTGCATTTTCTCCCAGTACTAAAGCATCAACAGAAGATGAAATCGTAAACTTGATCGTTTCATCGCCAAGGAGGGCAACGCCTTCCGCTTTAATTACCTTAAAAGAAGCATTCGTGGCTCCAACCACCACAGGTATTGTTAATTTGCCAGCTTCCATCGCTGGATCAGTTGTAAACTGAACACCGTAATCTAATCCAGTGAGTGTGGCTGTTAGCTCAATACTTCCGGCCTCTGTGGCCTCGCGAGAAAAATTGATATTAATGACGAGCTCCGACTCTGTCGATACAAAACCTAGCTGGCTCGATTCAAATTCGATTACATTATCCGGAAGTTGCAAATCATCTTCACAGGATGTAAATCCCACGAAGAGGATCACAATAAAAAGATACTTAAAGAAATTGGTCATGATTATATTAGTTAGAACTACTTATTGAATACGCTAAGCTTAGAAAATACGAGCGGCCATACCCTATTGGCCTGCTGCCGCCTGCACTATGTGTACTTCCCGATATCGAACTATTGTTAATATTCTGAACATCAAAAAGATTTTTTACTCCTCCGGAAAGGATGAAATTCTTTAATAGATCTTTCTGCACTGTGAAGTCTGCCCATTGGTAGCTGCTGATCTTAGCCAGTCTCACTTCGTCCTGACCATTTTCATTTACAATCTCATAGAAAGGTGTGACTCCTGTATATTTATGATAGAGAGAAAAAATCAAGCCTGCGTCAGGAAGTCTATAGCTAAGTGTCGACACAACTTCCGGAGACCACACAAATGCGTCAAGGTCATTTGCACTTTCAGAATATTGGTTGAAGCGGCCTATGTAAGAGAAGCCAAGCGAGCCTGTGAACTTATGCGCTTTGAAATTTCCGCGAAGTGTCACGCCCTCGGTTTTAAATTTATCAATGTTGAGATAGGTGGTGATCAACGTGTTACCTGGCTTTTGGCCAAAGCCAATCATATTAGTGACTGTGTTGTAGAACCCCCCGAGCGTGGTACTAATTTTCCACGTTCCGTTGTCGCTAATTTGCCAGTTCCAGTTTGCGTTGTAGCTGTGTGACAGCTCAGCCTCAAGGTTTTGATTCCCCTCAACTGAGTGGCTTGCGTCAAAAAAGTCAAAATAGAGTTCACGAAGTGAGGGTGCTCTGAAGCCCCTACCATAGGATAGGCGCAAGTCATGATTCTTGCCCAAAATAATTTTTGAATTGAATGAAGGGATGACTGGCGGGGCTGTGTACACAGAATTATGAACCACCCGAATACCTGGTCTAATTTGAAAACCCTTTGCAATCTCCCATTCTACCGATCCAAAAAAAGCAAGGTCACTTATTGATTGAACACCATCGGCAATCCTTCCACCCTCACCGCTCTCAAGATTTATATCGTAGCCTGGTTGGACTGTTACTTTGTCATTTAACCGATATTGAAAAGTACCACGCAAAGTGACGCCCGTAAATCTTGTAATATCCTGGAGACCTGCGCCAAGTGCCAAGCGTCTTTCTCCGGTTGTCCGGTTTACCGTGCTTGATTGTGTTTTCCGCTCATAGTCTGTAAGTGCAATTGCCCCATTGAAATCAAATCGATCTGAAAATTCATGATTTCCCTGAACCTGGTGCATGAATCGATTGGTGATATAATCCTGATCGAGTGCCTCATTGCCTTCAAAAATTCCTGGATTGTAGATATTCTCGTTGAGGTAATCCAACCGGTAGTAGACATTACTCTTACCAAACCTGTACCCGATCACACCACTGCCTAACCACTGTTTCTTTGGTTGCCATTGCTTGTCACGTTCTGGAGCATTTCCCTGCCAGCCGCCAAAAGCATTGCGTGTCAAATCCAGATGAGTGTAGAGTTTATCCCAGGAGTAACCTCCTCCAATGCTTTTATTGTGTACACCCTCTTCCAGACTGTATTCATCACCGGCTGTCTCTTCCTGAACCCTGGCGTTGATGCTCCAGTTTCCATCCACATTCTTTTTAGTAATGATGTTGATAACGCCTGCCAGCGCATCGGCCCCGTAAACGACTGACATAGGTCCCTCTACGATTTCAATTCTCTCCACTGCCTGTGGATTGATTTGATTGATATTGATCTCGTTTGTGGTTCCTTGTCTCCCAACCATCGGAACACCATCTACAAGTACCTTTACGTTCTGACCTGCCAGTCCTTGAAGGGACAGGTTGGATCCACCCAATGCCTGATCTTGGGTAAAGCGAATATTCAATTCCGTGTTGAGCACATCTTCAAGCTTTGTCGCTCCACGTGCCTGAATCACCTCCATCGGAATTGTTCGAACATTGTAAACTGATTTCTTAGCTGACTGAGGTTCAAACTGCCCTGTTACCACAATCTCTTCGAGAAAGCGCGTGGCCAAAGTATCCGTCTGACCTTGAGCCAAAAGAGGCGCGACTACTACAGCCAGATTCAATACTACAAGAGCTAATTTTTTCATCCTGGCAAAGGTTAGAATCATTCTAAATAAAAAATACCTGAATAGGTATAATTAGTATCAAATGGTTTTTTAATAATCCGAAGCAACAAAATTTGGTATTTTTGGAACGCAAATGCATGAATTAGGTTATAATCGAACCTGATAATTGTCATTTTTAATTCTGGAATAAACTATGGAAGCACTGCAGGTAGATAAAAATACCCAAGAAGGGATAACACGGGAACTATATCACCGCGAGGAAATCACCCTAAAAACCGCTTTGAACACGACCGATGAGTCAATAAGCTACGACACGGAGTTGAAAAAGAACCTTATCCACTTCTACTTCTGTATGGAAGGCAGCGCTCTTTTCGAATTCGGGCCACATTATTCCCGTGAAATCCAAAAGAGGAGGAATTACTTTTTCTACAACCCCGAGAAAGACCTGCCGTTTCGCATCAACCTAACGCCCGGAACCAAAATGGTCTTTTTGACTATCTCCCTTGAACACCTTCATCATTTGTTTGTGGACACGCTTCCGTTTTTAAAACCTGAAAACATCAACAGGAAGTTTTACGATGAAAGGGAGATACCGGCTTCACTAATGGTGGTACTAAATCAACTGTTGACAGTCAACCTGAGTGAGTCTTCCGAAAAACTCTATTATCAAGGGAAGGTGCTGGAGCTGATCAGCCTGTATTTCTCAGAAAAGAAAGCTGACACAGAGAGCTGTCCATTTCTAAATGACGAGGAAGTGGTAAGAAAAATTAAACATGCAAAAGAATATCTGCTGAAAAACAGCGATACTCCTCCAAGCTTAAAAGAACTGGCTCGCAAAACAGGGCTTAACGAATATCAACTTAAAGTCGGCTTCAAGCAGATATACGGAAACACGGTTTTTGGATTTTTACTGGATCACAAACTTGACAACGCTCAACTGCTTCTCGACTCTGGAAAATACAAAGTGAATGAAGTTGCGTATCAGATTGGCTACACCAACCCAAGTCACTTCATCGCGGCCTTTAAGAAAAAATTTGGTGTGACTCCAAAAAAGTATTTGATGAACCGATAGCCTTACCTCCTGCGGTATGATCTTCTTGGCGTGGAGCCAAACAACATTCCAAATATCCCTCTTACCACCTCGCGACCAACTTGCTTGGCTACTGGGGATGAAAGTACTTCATCAAATGTACTTTTCTCTTTTCTCCCTGAAGTTCTTGATGAGCTTTTAGATTCTTGTGCTTTCTCTTGCTGTACCTCCATCTTCTCCGTCAGCATCTCGTAAGCACTCTCCGGATCAATTGCTTCCTGGTACTTTTTGTTGAGATCAGAATTGTCGAGAAGTTTTTTATACTCGCTCTGATCCAATGGACCCATTACCGATGCCGGAGGCGCCAGATGAGTTACCACAGTTTCGGTTGGTATTCCTTTTTCATTCAGCACAGTGATGAAGGCCTGCCCTGTACCAAGTTGGGTGAATTGTTTTTCAATATCATAAAAACTTGAGTGAGGAAATGACTTCACAGTTTCCTTGAGTGCCTTAACATCATTGGGAGTAAAAGCACGAATGACATGATGAATACGATTACCCAATTGTGATAGCACGTTGGGGGGCACATCCTGCGCGAGCTGGGTGCAGAAGAAGATTCCAACACCTTTTGAACGAATCAATCTAATGACCTGATCTATTTGATCCAAGAATGCTTTTGGCGCATCTTTAAATAGCAGGTGCGCCTCGTCCAGAAAGAAAATCAACTTGGGCTTATCAAGATCTCCAGCCTCAGGAAGTTTCTGATAGATTTCCGCCAACAGCGACAGCATAAATGTGGAAAACAGTGCAGGCTGGTTTTGAACGTCCGAGATATTGAGCAAACTGATCACCCCTCGTCCATCTACTCGTTCAAAAAGGTCTTCGATATCAAAGGACTTCTCACCAAAAAGTTGACTTAGACCCTGTTGCTCCAGCACCACGATTTTTCTCAAAATTGTTCCAGCTGTTGATGACGATATCTTTCCATAGTCAGCTTTTATTTCCTTCGCACCCTCTCCTTCTGAAAGATAGGTTAGCACTTTCTTTAGATCGTTGAGATCAACAATTGGCAGATTTTTGTCATCAGCATATTTGAACAACACAGCTAACACTCCACTCTGTACCTCATTCAACTCCATGATCTTGCCCAACAGCACCGGGCCAAACTCAGTAACAGTGGCGCGCATGGGCGCACCCAGCTTTCCACTCAATGAGTAAATCTCCAATGGAAATGCATCTGGTTTAAAATCAATTCCAAGTGCATTTGCCCGCTCAATGAGCCGATCATTGACCGCACCGGCAGCTCCCATCCCAGACAAATCTCCCTTCATGTCGGGCATAAACACCGACACGCCCTCAGCCGACAACTGCTCAGCAAGCAGTTGCAATGTTCTCGTCTTTCCCGAGCCTGTTGCTCCCGTCACCAAACCATGACGGTTCATCATCTTAAGTGGCAACTTCACTTTTGCCTCTGATAAAATCTGGTTTTCGAAAATGCCAGCCCCTAAATAAATAAAGGAACCCTTTGGAGAATACGAGCCTGTGATGGCGTCAATAAACTGCTGCTTCATACTATTATGATTGGCTCAAATTACAAATTCCAAGGCAACCTTTGTCCTCACGTATCGATACGTTTTTTCATCAGCCAGTCCGTTTGTGGGTCGTCTCCCATTTGGAAAATATGTTCACCAAATTTTTCAAACCCCCATTGGCGATAAAATTTTTGAGCTTTGAAGTTTTTCTCCCACACCCCCAGCCAAAGCCAGCGGAATTTGTGTTGACGTGCATAGTCCAGGCACGCTTTCATTAAGTTCACTCCAATTTTTTTGCCCTGATGTGCACCATCAACATAAATCCGCTGGAGCTCCAAAGCACTCTCAGTCAAATGATCTTTGACCTCGTCACTGAGCCGAACCCGGGCATAGCCTACCGGTTCGGTCCCTTCTTCAGCAATAAAATAGCGACTACCTGATTCAGTCAGTTCGTTTGCGAGCTT
>JAGQYM010000038.1 GCA_020436085.1 Cyclobacteriaceae bacterium | reverse complement strand
ACCTCATACCAACCATCACTCTCAATCAATTTAATTATCTCTCGAACCTTCATAACATTCGTCTAAGGTACAAAGTTTTGACTTGACTCAAGGCTTGATAAAATCAGGCAGCACGGCTTTGCCAAATTCGTAGATGGCAAATGTGAAGATGATGGCCCACACTGAGGCGCTGATAAACATGTAAAAAATTATTTTATTCTTCTGTCCACCAAAACTCACGGCCAGAATTGTTCCACCGATTGGAGTCAGAAAAAGTGGTGTCAATGCTGCTACCCCAGCCAATCCGTATTTTTTCCAAATGGTGACATACTTTCTGCTGTTGCTCGTGAATCTTCTACTTTTGAAAAATCTGTTAAACACCCGTTTTTTCAGCCACTCACCAAAGTACGTGAATGCAAACACTGAAAGCATCATTCCTAGCACGGTGCAAAGAATCGTAACTACCGGATTTAACTTAGCTGTAAATCCGCCAATTGGCCCTAAAATAAATTTTAACGAACTGAACAAAAGAACAGGTATCGCCTTCAACAATTCTTCCCACATAGCTATCCGATTTTATCACCAAAGCTCAGATCACCAGCATCACCAAGACCTGGAACAATGTAAAGTTGCTGATTAAGTTTGTCGTCAACCGACACTGCCCAGATCGAATGATCGGTCTTAATATTCTTTTGGAGAAATCCTATCCCGTCTTTTGCCGCTATCACGCATGCAATAAATATATGACGTGGATGTCCCTTTCCCTTCAGTGCTGTTAGAGCCTCCACCACAGAGAATCCGGTCGCCAACATCGGGTCAATTAAAATCACATCTCTCCCTTCTAAATCTGGAGTCGCTACATAGTCCAGTTTTATTTTGAGCGACTCGCTATCCTCTTTCCGATAGGCACCAATAAACCCGCAATCCGCACGATCAAAGAAATGTTGAAATCCATTAAAATAAGGAATGCCAGCTCTTAAAATTGTGATCAATACAGGCTCCTCCTTTATTACAGTAACATCCTTCTTTGCCAGCGGTGTCTCAATTTCTCTTGTACCGTATGACAAGTTCTTTGAAATCTCATAAGCCATAATGCTTCCCAGTCGTTCAAGATTCTTCCTGAATCGCATTCGATCTTGTTGAATACTCCGATCCCTCAACTCAGCCATAAATTGATTCCCTACCGAACGTTGATTCTCTAGAACAAAAAGCATTGGATGGAATTCTTTTTTCTGATCAAAATTTAAAATAAAGTTGTGGAAGAAATGAGACGAATGACAAATTATCTTTTTAACACAAGGAGATGAAGCTGCTGAAGGACCTTTGTTTGATTCATGCTCCATCGGGATTTGAAGCCCCGATGAAAAATTTCCTGTTACAATACATAAAAAAGAACTCACGGAAGTGGGCTGTGGAACCCGAAGTAATTACAGGGGAAGAATTCCAAGATTGCATTATCCTAAAGTTTGGCAAGCCACGCACAGCCATCTTTGCGCACATGGACAGCATTGGCTTTAGTGTGCGATACTTTAATCAACTTCTTCCCATTGGTAGCCCCGATGCAGAACAAGGTGATACTTTGGTTGGCAGCGATAGCAAAGGCGACATAGAGTGTGAACTTGAATATGATAAGGACAATAGGGCTTTCTATAAATTTGGAAGAGCAATCGATCGCGGCACAAGTCTTACTTACAAAATCAATTTTCGAAATACAAAAGATTATATCCAATCACCTTATCTCGACAATCGACTAGGCATTTACAATGTGCTCAAAGTCGCTGAAGAATTAAAGGATGGTGTAATTGTTTTTAGTTGCTGGGAGGAACATGGTGGCGGCACCGTTGGTTATCTCGCTGAATACATCTATCGTCAATGGGGCGTACGCCAGGCACTGATCTCTGACATCACCTGGGCAACTGATGGAGTGGAACTGGGCAAAGGCGTGGCCATCTCGCTCCGCGACAAAAATATTCCCCGAAGGGCCTTCGCGGAAAAAATTATTTCAATCGCGCAAAAAAAGAAAATACCCTATCAACTTGAGGTCGAAGGTTCCGGCTCAAGTGACGGTGGTGAACTGCAGCGTTCACCCGTTCCGTTCGATTGGTGTTTTGTTGGCGCACCTTCCATGGACCCGCACACTCCACATAAAAAAGTTCACAAGCGCGACATCGACTCCATGATCAACCTCTACCTTCAGTTAATGAAGGCTCTATAGCTAGGTGAAGATTTGATTTCCGTAAAAAACCTAATTTTGTAGTGTCTAAGGATAGTTGGATGAAGATCAAGGATATTGAGTTCAAGAAGTTTATCGGTGCAGATAAACTTGCTGAAAAGGTTGAAGAGTTAGCCGGGTTAGTAGATATAGACTACAAAGGTAAAGACCCGCTGTTTCTTCCCATTCTTAATGGGTCATTTGTGTTTGCTGCCGATCTGGTTCGGCAGGTGATGACACCCTGTCGGGTTTCATTCGTGAAGCACAGCTCAATGCAAGGGACGGGAACCACGGGCCAACTGAAAACTCTCATCGGTCTTCAGGAAAGTTTGTTCAATCAGGATCTTATTCTTATTGAAGATGTGATGGACACGGGACTCACACTATCAAGGGTCGTAGAGGAACTCAAAGACCTCGGAACGAAATCTGTGGAAGTGATAACCTTATTTCGTAAAACCAAAGCAAGAGAGCACGCGATTCAACCTCGCTACATTGGATTTGAGATCGATGATGAGTTTATCCTCGGCTATGGTCTCGACTACGATGGCTGGGGCCGAAATCTAAAGGACGTCTACAAGCAGGTTGGCAAAGCGGTAGATTAGCAAAAAGTGTGGGTTATCTTTATCTTCACCCCCCGCAATAAAAAAGCATCAAATAATGATTAATCTCGTACTCTTTGGCCCCCCGGGAGCCGGTAAAGGAACCCAGAGTGAAAAGCTCATTAAGAAATACGGTTTTGTTCACATCTCAACTGGAGACCTTTTCAGATGGCATACCAAAAATGATACGCCACTTGGAAAGAAAGTGAAAGAAATAATGAACAGTGGAGCATTGGTTCCCGATGAGATTACCATCTCCATGCTGAAGGAAGAACTTGATAAGAACCCCGATGCTAATGGATTTTTGTTTGACGGATTTCCAAGAACCGTAGGCCAGGCCGAGGCACTCGACAAGTTTATGGCAGAAAATAACACTGCCATTCACTTTGTAATTGCGCTGGACGTAAACGAAAAAGAGCTTCGTGAAAGAATTGCAAAAAGAAGAACAGTAGAAAACAGGGCGGATGATGAAGAAGAGAAACTCAACAAACGTGTGACGGAGTACTTCAGCAAAACAATTCACGTGCTGCCTTTCTACGAAAAAGCAGGACGGCTTAATACAGTGAATGGTGTAGGTAACATTGACGACATCTTCAATGAGATCTGCGCTATCCTCGACAAGAAATAATTTTTAACAAGCCTTTCTCTTGTGTCGTCCCCTAACTTCATCGACTACGTAAAATTCAATTCACGTTCCGGAAAAGGGGGCGCAGGGTTTCTTCATTTTCATCGCGACAAAAAAACAGCCAAGGGTGGGCCTGACGGTGGCGATGGTGGCCGAGGTGGTCATGTCATTCTGAGAGGCAACGCACAACTTTGGACTTTGCTCCATCTTAAGTATCGCAAACATGTGATTGCCGAAAATGGAAACCCGGGCGAAGAGCAAAACCGAACCGGAGCAGACGGTAAGGATGAGATTGTAGAAGTGCCTCTCGGAACTGTAGCAAAGCTTGCAGACAGCGAGCAAGTCATTTGTGAGATCAACGAAGATGGTCAAGAAGTGATATTGACTCAGGGTGGACGAGGAGGAAAAGGAAATGCTTTCTTCGCTACCTCCACCAACCAGGCACCCACTCACGTACAACCAGGTGAAGCTGGGATTGAAGAGTGGGTAGTTCTTGAGCTAAAACTATTGGCCGATGTTGGGTTAGTGGGTTTTCCCAATGCTGGAAAGTCCACGCTTCTTTCATCAATGTCTGCCGCTAAACCCAAAATTGCCGACTACCCATTTACTACATTAACTCCAAACCTTGGCGTTGTTGCCTATCGCGATAACAAGTCGTTTGTGATGGCAGATATTCCAGGTATTATTGAAGGTGCAGCGGAAGGACGAGGTCTGGGCATTCGATTTCTGAAACACATCGAAAGGAATTCACTTTTGCTTTTTCTTGTGCCAGCGGATGCGAAGGACATCAAAAAGGAATACAACATTCTGCTAGGCGAGCTTAAGAAATACAATCCCGAACTTCTGGATAAAAAGAGAATCCTTGCCATCTCAAAATCTGATCTTCTGGATCAGGAGTTGAAAGATGAAATGATGCGCGAACTCCCAACTGATCTGCCTACGCTATTCATCTCTGGTGTTTCCACCGAAGGACTTACAGAGCTGAAAGATTTGATCTGGCAGCATCTGCACTAAGATCAGTGTGTGCCAGAATGACACAATTCTGATTATTGGCAAAATTGTTGTCTTTTTGCAGTCGTTTTAAAGCTTTTATAATGGAAAAGAACGTTCAGCAAGAGCAGGAAACCGTGAAAAACGAAGAGCAAAGCGAGGATTTAGCACCAGCCGAAAAGGCCGAAAAAGAAGGGCAGGGAACCTCGGAGCAATCGGAAGAGCAAAAGATCGATCCATTCAAGAAACTTCAGGACGATTTGTCAGAAGCAAAAGACAAATACGTTCGACTATATGCTGAGTTTGAAAACCACAGGCGCAGGACAGCAAAGGAGAAGTTGGAGATGATTCAAAGTGCCAATGAAAGGCTGATCGTTGAGCTACTTCCTGTAATTGATGATTTTGAAAGAGCTGAAAAGGCAAATGCTTCCAAAGAAGAAAAGGAGATAGAGGGATTCATGTTGATTCAATCCAAACTCAAAAAGATTATTGAGCAATCCGGGGTAAAGCCGATGGAGACTCCGGTAGAAACTGAATTCAACCCCGACCTGCACGAGGCAGTAACTCAAATTCCCGCTCCGGAAGAAAAACTAAAAGGTAAAATTGTTGACACGATAGAAAAAGGTTACTTACTCAATGATAAAGTAATCCGCTACGCCAAAGTTGTCATCGGCAATTAGATACCCTTACAAAACTACTACCGATGTCAACCAAGAGAGACTATTACGAGATACTGGGTGTAGGCAAGTCTGCCACTGCAGAAGAGATCAAAAAAGCTTACAGGAAAGTAGCTATTCAATTTCATCCTGATAAAAATCCGGGCGATAAAGAAGCGGAAGAAAAATTCAAGGAAGCTGCAGAAGCCTACGAAGTACTAAGCGATCAGGAAAAGCGAGCTCAATACGATCGTTTTGGACACTCCCGTCCAGGAGGAAGAGGATTTAGTAGCCATGAGATGAACATGGAAGATATCTTCAGTCAGTTCGGAGATATTTTCGGAGGCGGTAGTCCTTTCGATGGCTTTTTTGGTGGAGGTGGTTCGCGCTCCCGGCAGCGCAAAGGTTCTAACCTAAGAATCAAACTGAAGCTTACACTTGAAGAAGTAGCTAATGGTGTAGAGAAAAAAATAAAAGTACATCGGCTGGTGAAAGCCGATGGTGTGACCTTTAAAAGTTGCCAAACTTGTGGGGGCACAGGTCAGGTAAGAAAAGTGGTCAACACGATGCTAGGGCAAATGGTATCGACAACCACGTGTCCAACCTGTGGTGGCGCAGGCCAAATGGTCGATCAGCGACCTCCCGGTGTCGACAGTTCTGGCCTTCAATCCAAAGAAGAACAAATCAGCATCAAGATTCCGGCAGGTGTGGCCGATGGCATGCAGCTCTCAATGTCAGGAAAAGGAAACGATGCACCAGGTGGAGGTATCCCTGGAGATCTCTTAATACTGATAGAAGAGAAAGAAGACAAGGTGCTGAAGCGAGATGGAAATAACGTCATTTACGACCTACACCTCAACTTTGTCGATGCCGCACTAGGTACATCCGTTGAGATACCTTCTATTGGCGGTAAGGTTCGCATCAAGATCGATCCAGGAACTCAGAGCGGCAAAATGCTCAGGCTGAGAGGCAAGGGTATAAAGGATATCAACGGTTATGGATCAGGCGACCAACTGATCTATATCAACGTTTGGGTGCCTAAAAAGCTTTCAGCCGATGAAAAATCGAAGCTGGAGAGTCTAAGAGAGTCGCCCCATTTCCAGCCCCAGCCTGATGGCCAGGAAAAAGGCTTTTTCGAGAGAATGAAGGAGTATTTCTCGTAACCTTCCGGTAACACTCTACGTTTATCCCCTTCTATGGGCTATTTTTTTTGCCTGTTACCGTCTATAAAAGGCCCCGTAACAGATTAGAGCAACATCTCGTAAAATAGGACTATGTGGAGGTATTTTTTAGTCGCTTCGATTGGTAGCACCATTACTGTAGGCAGTTATGGGCAGATAAAGAAGCAATTTTCAGTGGAGGACAGGGCGCAGGTGGAGACAGTGGAGCTCAAGCTGAGTACCAAGACAGGTAATTGTTACATCCGGCCCAGCCAAAATTCAGACCTTCTCAATGTGTATAGCAACCAAGACATTGAGGACTACGGTCACGCTTTTAGCAACGAAATCATAAATAAGACCTGCTTCGTTAGTTTATCACTTGAGCAAGATGGCAAACGTGGAGTTGGCCAAAAGATATCTTATCAGGTTTTCGGTGGAGACGATCGCCCCACAGACAAATTCTGGAAAGTCTACCTCTCTGAAGCCAAACCGTATGCCCTGGCCCTCGACTATGGGTTGGGCAATGCAAATATTGACCTCTCTGGTCTTTCCATAAAGCAACTCAAAATCAAAACCGGTAGCGCAGATGTAAATGTCTTCTACAGCTCTGGAATTGAAAATCAAATGGAAATGGACACCTTCTTTGTGAAGGTTGACATGGGTTCACTGCAAGTGCGTCAGCTTAATCTCGCCAAGTCACGCGTGGTAATGGCTGATGTTGGATTTGGAAACATTCTCCTCGACTTTAGCGACCGCCCGTCAAACAGCAACCACGTGAAGGGTAGTGTTGGAGCAGGAAACCTTGTGATTCTTTTGCCAGGTCCTGAAACGCCTGTGAAAGTAAAAATCAACAACTCCTGGCTTTGCAGTCTCGATCTCTGTAAGAGCTTAAAGCGTGTAGGTGAAAACACTTTTGCTAACACCGCTTTCGCGAATAGCGATGCAAATGCCTTAACATTCGATCTGGATGTTTCTTTAGGCAAAATCGTTTTTAAAGACAAGTCGGAATAATTCCGTCTCGCCAAATTATTTTCCGTCTATTGTAATTCTCATTACCTTTTAGCTACTAATCCTCCTGACCGAACGACTGTAGCTTGGAAGCTCTCATTACAAATCACGTAATCAAACGCTATGCGCAACATGTCGCGTTGCAAGATGTTAGCATAACTGTTCCCGAAAAAAGTATCTACGGACTTCTCGGTCCGAATGGAGCGGGAAAAACAACATTGATCCGCATCATCAATCAAATCATCAATGCCGATGAGGGTGACATAAGAATCAATGGAGAATTGTTAGCACCGCGTCACATAGGCTCAATCGGCTATTTGCCTGAAGAGAGAGGCCTCTATAAAAAATTGAAAGTAGGAGAGCAGTTAATTTATTTGGCTCAGCTCAGAGGCCTCTCGCGTCATGATGCGCTCAACAAGATCAAACATTGGATTGAGAAGTTTGAAATAAGAGACTGGTGGAACAAAAAAATTGAAGACCTGTCAAAGGGAATGGCTCAGAAAATTCAATTCATTAGTACAGTACTTCATGAGCCCAAGTTGATTATACTAGACGAACCGTTCTCTGGGTTCGATCCGGTGAACGCAAATCTCATCCGCGATGAAATTCTGGAGTTGAGGCAAAAGGGCAGCACAATTATCTTTTCCACTCACCGCATGGAGACTGTGGAAGAGTTGTGCGATCACATTGCGATGATTAACAAATCGAAAAAAATTCTGGAGGGACCTAAGAAGGAAGTGAAGTCGCGATTCAAGTCAAATACTTTTGCTGTTGAACATCGAGGTGATTTTTCATTGAGTAGTGCAGATTTTCAGATTGTAAGCAACAGACACACGGATGACGGCTACATTGAAACGGTAATAAAGTCTCTGAATGGAAAAAATGGCAACGAGCTTATCCAGCAGCTAGTGCCTCTTACTGAGATTCACGGATTCAGAGAAAGAATTCCTTCCATGAACGACATTTTTATTCAACTGGTAAACGGAGCGAGCGATGAATAAGATCTGGTTGGTTGTTCAAAGAGAGTTTCTCAATCGCGTTCAGAAAAAATCATTTCTTATCGCCACTATCCTGATTCCTCTTATTTTTCCAGCGATCATGGCCGCGCTGATTTATCTAGCTAAAGAACAGCAGAAGAATGCTAGTCAGGAGGTAATTCATTTTGTAGATGAAAGCGGGCTCATCAACGAGTCTGACTTCAAAAAATTTGCGCTTAGAAAGTTTGATGGACCGATCGAAGATGCCAAAAGAGCATTTAGCGAAAGTGGAGATTTTGGTCTGTTGTATGTACCGAACATCAAATTATCTGATCCAACGGGCATTTCTCTTTACACCAAAGTAAATCCGAGCCCCAGTGATGTCAGTGACCTGGAGTCTGCAATTGAATCGCGAATTCGAGAAGAAAAAATGTCGCATTTCAACATTGATCAAAAAATTCTCGATAGCCTTAAAACTAATATTTCTATACAGTCAATCAACCTGTCCGCTTCAGGTCAGGAAAAATCGACCGATACTAAAGTGCTCTTCGGAATTGGAATGGCCGGTGGAATACTGATCTACATTTTCATTTTCGTTTATGGTGCACAAATAATGCAAGGCGTTATTGAAGAAAAGACGAGCAAAGTGGTTGAAGTAATCATCTCAGCCGTTCGACCGTTCCAACTTATGCTTGGCAAAATACTTGGCCTTGCTTCAGTTGGATTACTGCAGTTCCTTATTTGGATCATCCTGATTTCAACCGTGTCATCACTTGTTATGGGATACTTTGGTCTGGATATGCCACAAAAAGAAATGATGGAGCAGGTAGCGAATGCCAACGAATACAATGGCAACTTCATCAACATCATTACCACATTAAGTGAACTTCCAGTGTTCTACATAGTAGCAAGTTTTCTGTTTTACTTTTTGGGAGGATACTTGTTATATGGTGCCCTGTTTGCGGCCGTTGGCTCTGCGGTAGACAGTCCGGCTGAAGCTCAACAATTTATGTTTCCCATCACCATTCCAATGCTTATCTCCTATTTCGCATTATTTACTTTCATTCTTGACAATCCGCACGGGCCAATAAGTATATGGCTTTCGATTATCCCTTTCACCTCTCCCATTGCAATGATGGGTCGGATCGGCTTTGGCGTACCAACATGGCAGCTGATTGTCTCCATGGTTTCACTGATAGGAGGATTTATGTTCACTACCTGGGTAGCCTCCCGAATTTATCGGATTGGAATATTGATGCATGGCACCAAAGTGAATTATAAAGTGCTTGCTAAATGGTTTGTGATGAAGGTCTGAATCACCTTCTTTGGGTTAATTGATCCTTAACCCAACTCTGCATTTTCTGTTTTCATTCTCGTACGACATCTTTTTATTAATTTCATAAGTTATGTCGCGCAAGAACACACTTCCCACCATGGAGTATTATCAGGACAACACTCCATTGAAATGGATCATTCTTGCCGTTTCTGTTATCATCAGCATCAGCTCGATTTACTACACCAATGTATTGGTGAAACAATTGAAGGAGCGTGAGACCAGACAAGTAAGGTTATATGCTCGTGCGCTTGAGTACACCTTGAACGATACTGAGAACAACATACTTTTTATCACTGAAGAAATCATTTACAAAAACAATTCGATACCTACGATTCTTGTAAACGAAGAAGGCGAGTTCGTTTACTCTGGCAACCTTGACATTGACCCTTCATGGACGCCAATGAAGAAAAATGAAATGCTACAGCGTGAGTTGGAAGAAATGAAAGCCACTTATCCGCCAATTGAGATCGTGCTAAAAGATCCAACTACAGGCGAAGTTTTCGGAAAGCAATTCGTCTATTATAAAAACTCTTTCTTGCTGACTCAACTAATCGCTTATCCCTACATACAGCTTTCGGTTATTGCTATCTTCGGGTTCATCTCCTATCTCGCGTTCAACTACTCAAAAGCTGCAGAACAAAATCGCGTATGGGTGGGATTAGCGAAAGAGACTGCTCATCAGCTGGGAACACCCTTGTCATCGCTTATGGCATGGATTGAAGTGCTTAGGGACGATCCTGAGATTAAGAATAAAGGAATTGTAGATGAATTGGATAAGGACATCCGAAAGCTGACGATGGTTACAGAACGTTTCTCAAGCATCGGCTCCACACCTACTCTCAAGGATGAAAACATTTACAATCTTATTTCAAATGTGGTGAGCTACCTCGAGCCAAGGGTATCATCCAAAATCAAAATCGAGCTCTATACGCTCTCGGAATCGATCATCGCGAAGGCCCATGCTCCATTGTTGGAATGGGTTATTGAAAACCTGTGCAAAAACGCTGTGGATGCAATTGGCACTTCAGGTACTATCGCCATTAAAATTCTGAGAGGCAGTGAGGGGAAGGTGTTTATCGACATTTCGGACACTGGCAAGGGCATACCAAAAGCCAACATCGCGAACGTCTTCAAGCCGGGATTCACCACCAAAAAACGCGGTTGGGGCCTGGGCCTTGCACTGGCTAAACGAATTGTGGAACTCTATCACCAGGGGAAAATTTTCGTGAAATCTTCTGACGAAAATCAAGGCACAACCTTTCGGATAGAACTGGTGAGCGCCTAGGCCGAAAAAGCCAATTTCGGCCTAAATGAGCCTATTTTTCCGCGCTTTATTTTTTTGCCGTTGAACCTGAAACTACTACTTTTGCGGCTGCAATTAATACCCCTAATTAACAGATATCAATGGCAAATACCGGAAGAATTACTCAAGTAATCGGGCCCGTAGTAGACGTGGCTTTTGACGGCCAGGGCTCCAAACTCCCTAATATTCTCGACTCATTGGAAGTTGTAAAATCAGATGGAACAAAAATCGTTTTGGAAGTGCAGCAACACCTTGGCGAGGACAGGGTAAGAGCAGTAGCGATGGATGGAACTGAGGGTTTGGTGCGCGGATCAGAAGTAGTAGATACCGGGTCGCCAATCCAGATGCCAATCGGTGACGATATCAAGGGGCGCCTTTTCAACGTGATCGGTGAAACTATCGATGGTATTCCTCAACCAAAAGGAAACAACTCACTTCCGATTCACCGTCCGGCTCCACTTTACGAAAATCTTTCAACCTCATCTGAGGTGCTTTATACTGGAATCAAGGTAATTGACCTTATCGAGCCTTACGTAAAAGGGGGTAAAATCGGTCTTTTCGGTGGTGCTGGTGTGGGTAAAACGGTATTGATTCAGGAATTGATCAACAACATTGCGAAAGCCTACTCTGGTCTTTCAGTGTTTGCTGGTGTAGGTGAGCGTACGCGTGAGGGTAATGACCTTCTTCGCGAAATGATTGAAGCAGGTATCATCAACTACGGTGAAGACTTCATCAAGTCTCTTCATGCCGGTGGTTGGGACCTTTCAAAAGTAGACGCAGAAAAACTTAAGGACTCAAAAGCAACATTCGTTTTCGGTCAGATGAACGAACCTCCCGGAGCACGTGCTCGTGTGGCTTTGTCAGGACTGACTGTTGCAGAATATTTCAGAGATGGAGATGGCACCGGAAAGGGAAGAGATATCCTTTTCTTCATCGACAACATCTTCCGCTTTACTCAGGCGGGTTCTGAGGTATCAGCTCTTTTAGGTCGTATGCCATCAGCCGTAGGTTATCAGCCTACACTTGCGACCGAAATGGGTGCGATGCAGGAACGTATCACTTCTACCAAGAATGGTTCAATCACTTCAGTTCAGGCGGTATATGTGCCTGCTGACGACTTGACTGACCCGGCACCTGCTACCACATTCTCTCACTTGGATGCTACAACGGTATTGTCGCGTAAGATTTCGGAATTGGGTATCTACCCTGCCGTGGATCCGTTGGATTCTACATCGAGAATTCTTCGCGCAGATATCGTAGGTGATGACCACTACAACTGTGCTCAGCGCGTAAAAGAAATTCTTCAGCGTTATAAAGAACTTCAGGATATCATCGCCATCCTTGGTATGGATGAATTGTCTGATGAGGATAAACTAGTCGTACACCGTGCGAGAAGGGTACAGAGATTCTTGTCTCAGCCTTTCCACGTAGCGGAGGCCTTTACTGGTTTGAAAGGAGAGTTGGTTGATATTAAAGATACCATCAAAGGATTCAACAGAATTATGGATGGAGAGATGGATCATCTTCCTGAAGCCGCCTTTAACCTTGTAGGTAGCATTGAGCAGGCGATTGAGAAAGGTGAGCGTTTGATGGCAGAAGCTAAAGCATAAACAATGCATCTGGAAATTATTACTCCCGAGAAAAAAGTATTCGAAGGCGAAGTGACTATTGCCACATTCCCCGGCACAGACGGATCATTTCAGGTAATGAATGATCACGCTCCGTTGGTGGGATTGTTAAAAGAGGGTATGGTTGTGTACAAGTCTAAAGAGGCAACCAAAGAAGTAAAAATCACCGGAGGCGTTGTTGAAGTGCTCAAGAACAAGGTGATCCTTCTAGCTGACGGAATCGCGCAATAGTTACAAGATTTGATAAGCAACAAAAAAGGCCCGAACTGGGCCTTTTTTGTTTTTCGTCTGAATTGAGTAATTACTCCTCAAACCATTTTTTACCGACAAAGATATCGTTAAGTACACCCGAAGTCTTTCCCTTGAAGTAAACCCCTTGTTGAGCCGTGGAGGTCAACACCCAATTCTCTTCATCCATAGCCCAGGCCTGTGCTGTTGCAATCGGCCCTGTTCCTATGATTTGAATTTGAAGTGTCGCATTGCCTGGCTGGGCAAAATTATCATCAAACTCGCTAATGGTCTTAAATCTGATTTTACTGAAGTATTGACTTACTTTAGTTTCAACTGCTGGTGCCCCGTCCACATACCAAAGTGAATCTTTTTTTTCTAAAACAAAACTTGAATCAGGATAGTTGAATTCGATCTTATTCACCTCATTACGGCTAATCTTTAAGAATAATTGATTTCTTAAGTCATCATAGTCACGATTGAAATAGGAAGTGATAAATCCCTCAGAGGAGTAAACCTCATCTTCGTCAGTTAGTCTGAGATACGTGTATGCACTACCTTGTCCTCTACCCTGCCCCTGACTAAATCCTGTCTTTCCAACTCTAAAGTCGGTCACCTTCTCTGAGCCGTTGTAGGCTGTAACGCGCGTGCTGCCTTCCCCTACCTGATAAGTATCCCATTTCTCCTTCTTTCGCGCCACCATACGCTGCGCCAGTAGTTCTTTCATAACACCGAGCATACTTTTTACTGCTCCTGCCCCAGCTTCAGCTTCTTTACTATCAGTCGATACCCTCCAGTTGTTGCCGTCTCTCTTCAGCCTCACTTCCCCTGCACCTTCCGCCTCACGATTGATTCTTACCTCCGTGACAGCGGCTGTATCTAACTTCACCAATTCCTTCCTGAGGTTGCTTTCAAGTTTCGGAGATCGGAATACTCTAGATAGCGCAAAAATGGCCACCAGCGCAACCAAAACAATGATCAGAATCTTATTGCTAAACTTCTTCATAGTTCTCACTCATCCTTTTCAGTCGTTTCATTCTATTCTGTTGCATGCGAATGAGGCCATAGATGATCACCAGCAGTAGTGGCAACAAGAAATTTACAATCTTCAGTAATCCCTTGGTGCTTGCCTCCAGCTCGTCAATAGGCCTTGAGGTGACTCCTTTTGTTCTCAAGGCAATGAGTCCTGTATCATCTGAAAGCCAATCAATAGTGTTGGTCATCAAACTAATGTTGTCGGGTTGTTGATTACGCGGCCGCTGCTGAGACCCTGTTACTGGAAAGTCTCCATCACTTATCACCACCATTTTTGATTCTGCTGTGCCTGAGAGTTTACCTTCGATAGCAGCGCCCATAATTAAGTTTCGCAAAGGAAAGTCAGTCTCTGTCCATTGTTTATTGATGTCGAAGTATTGTGGCGATGCAAGAGAATTTGACTTATCAGACGTTAGAGCGAGAGGCGTGAATCGTTTCGTAGAGTCACCGATGTAACGCACGGTACTGGCAAACTCGAAAAGAACATTTTCGAGTCCTGTGGTGATCGGATGCTCAGCAAAATTGGAGACACGTGGCAGAAACGGAAATGATACGTTAGTCTGCATTGTAAAAAATCCTTGTTGCTGCTGCACAGTGACCGCCCCGCAGCTTGCATCTACTATAAAATTTCCGTCTACAACAATTCCTTTTTGCTGGAGCCAAGCTTCCAAGCCCGTATTAATTGCTGACCCGAATGAATTTTGTAAATCACCGGTCACTCTATTCATCGCAATCGCCACATTGCCTCCACGCGCCAAGAAGTTATCAATGCGGTTTAGAACAATGTTTGGGATGCTATCCATTGGCCGAATAATAGCCAGCGTCTTTACAAATTCAGGTACGTCAGCAGTGTCAAGTTGTACTTCACTTGTATTATAGAGGACTGAAAGTTGGTTTTGTAACTGCATCAACTCCGATAGAGATGGTTCTCCGTGTCCCACAAGGAATCCTATTGTTGGCTTGTCCTCAACCGAAATCCTTTTAATAGCCGTAGATAACTCATATTCCATGGCTGTGCCTGGCTGTATGAACGGAATCACGTCCGACCGATCATCGATTGAAACTGTAGCTCCCAAAAATGCTTTCTGTTGTTTTACCTGGTCCTTCTCGCGAACGTTGATTAACACAGGTTGAATTCCATGACTCACTGCATCCTGTTCATTGGATTCACTTTCGTTCGGGTTAACGAATTCATATAGCAGCATTCCATCAGATAGGCTTGCATACTCCACCAACATCTCCTGAAAATCCTGGCGAGCCTTGATCACGTTGGGCGGTAAGTCTTCGGAAAAATAGGCCTTCACCGTCACGGGTTCCTCCAAGTCATTCAAGATGTCGAGGGTGGCCTGACTTAGCGTGTACTGCTTCTCATCAGTAAAATCGAAACGCAAGTGAAATTCATTCGACAGAAGGTTGACCACCAGTAAAATGGCGATAACCAATATAGTTGTGATATAAAGCTTTTGCTTCATAGCGTTAGTCTGTATTCCTTTTGGTTAGCGACAATTCAGAAAGAAACAAGCCGATGAAGATGAGCGACCCGAAGTAGATCAAATCTCTGGTATCAACTACGCCTCGAGAAATACTTTCAAAATGGTTTGAAAGACTGAGTGTATTCAATACCTGTCCAATCACTCCAGAAAAATTGGCCGCCAGAACTTCAAAGATGATGTGGAAGAAAAGACCGATGAAGAGCGCCAATAGAAATGCAACTATTTGATTGCTCGTGACGCTACTTGCATAAAGTCCTATACTGATATAGGATGCGCTCATCAAAATCAGACCAAGGTATCCACACAACACCTGGCCCAAGTCCATATTACCGATATTATAAACTGTGACTACGTAAGGCAGCGTAAACAACAATGCCGTGCAGACCAACAGCAGCGTTGAAAGAAATTTCCCAATCACCACCTCCCGATCGGTTACCGCCTTGGTTAACAGCAGCTCAATCGTACCAGTCTTTTTTTCCTCAGCCAACAATCTCATGGTAAGTGCTGGAATGAAGAAAAACAATGTCCAGTAAGAAACCCCAAAAAAGGATTGGAGACTCGCCTGGCCCACCAGAAATATATCCGAACCAAAGAGCCAGGTAAAGAACCCACTAAATCCCAAAAACAAAATGAGTATGATATACGCTATCAATGAATCAAAAAATGATTGCAACTCACGTTTCGTTATTACCCAAATCGCATGCATCTCAATTCATGGTTAAGTTTCTGAAAATATCTTCGAGACGAGTTTCTATCGGAATGAGCTCACTTAAAACCCAACCCTTTTGAACGCAGAGATTAAATATCTCTCTCTTTGATGTTTTGCCAGTGGCACTGTGAACTTCAAAGCGGTTAAGGTTCTTATCCACTAACTCCACGCGATCGGTAGTATCCATTCTTCTTAGTTCGCCCAGGATTTCTTCCGCTCCAGCATCTTCTATTCTAACCTTTATGATCTCCTGCCCAGCAGCCTGACTTCTCAATGTATCGGCTGTACCGTTTGCCACGATCTTTCCACGATTGATAATCAAGATGCGATCACAAGTCGCCTCTACCTCAGGAAGAATGTGTGTACTTAGAATTACTGTTTTCTCTTTCCCAAGTTCCCTTATTAGCTTCCTGATCTCCACAATCTGGTTGGGGTCCAGCCCTGTAGTTGGTTCATCCAGAATCAATATTTCCGGGTCATGAATCATTGACTGCGCCAGACCTACGCGTTGACGATATCCTTTCGATAATTCGCCAATTTTTTTGTGCTTCTCGGCATTTAGACCACACACCTTCACCATTTTCCTTACACGCTCACCAATCTTGTCTTTGGTAACGCCTTGCAGTGCCGCACAAAATTCCAGGTAATCAATAATCGGCATATCCAGATAAAGAGGATTATTCTCCGGAAGGTATCCGATGTGTCTTTTGATCAGGTCTCCAAATTCAGAAAGTGATTTTTCGCCAAATCGAACGTCACCTTCCCCAATGCCCAGATATCCCGTCAGCATTTTCATGGTCGTGCTCTTTCCAGCTCCATTGGGGCCAAGAAAGCCGAGGATCTCCCCAGTTTTTACTTCAAAGGAGATGCTATCTACAGCCTTCTGCGGCCCGTAGTATTTTGATAAATTTTCTATTGTAATGTTCATGTTTAGTCGCTTAATCCGTGTTGCACTAAACTACAATGAGCTGACACGCTCATTTTTCTGGATGCAAAAATAATTTTTTCTAAAAAAAAGCAAAGGCCTCTTAAAAAAAGAGGCCTTTGAAATTTTGGATTTGTTCGGTCTTATTGCCTTACAAGCCACTTCACGAAGAATACTACGCCAATTATTAGGGCTATCCCGCCAATGATATAGAACACATCTCCACTAATAATGAGGGCAACAATTCCCACCGCGCCAAAAATCGCAGCCAGTTTCAAGTCGTTGTCCATCGCATTGGTCTTCTTCACCGCTTTGATGCTTTCCTTTTTCTCTTTTATGAAATTCTTAACATCTTTCCGGAACTCCTTTCTCTCAGACTTATCCATCTGCAAATAAGTCTTGCGCACTTCTGAAACTGTCGTCTCCAATTCTTCCTTAGTAGGTTCTGCAACAGGCACAAAAGAATCATCGTTGCTTGCAACAAGAAGTTCAGGCTGCAGAGCAGGCAGCGAGGTTTGTTCTACCGAGGCCACCTTGTTCTTCTTAGCCGATTGATAATTGTAGTGATCAAAGTTGTAGGCATACTTTGGAGATGAACAGGAGGCAATTAAGATTAAAGCACACAAGGAATAGAAAATTGATTTCATGCGATATGGTTGGTTTTTTGTTTTAAAGTATTTCGGAGTCACTTCGAGTTTGACTTTCTAAAGATAGAGAATACTCGGTTAAAGAACCTCTTCTCAAATGCCCAAAAAAAGGAGAACTGGCCGAAAATAAGGCCATAAAAAAGTAAAAAAACATTGTAGATCGGCAGAATTAATATGTAGTAAATAATGGATGCCCACATCGGCATTTCTTGCCCTTCAAAAAGAAAATCGAAAAGAGGTCTTTTCAGATACAACACGGTAAATCCCGTGCACGCAAAAACGATAAGAATAATAATAACCTGAAAAGCGCTGCCCACTTTCCATCTTTCCTGAAGTCTATTTATCCAATTCACTTTTCCCTAAAGTCAAAGTTGAGCCAAGATATACAATGCAGTTAAAGAAAAATAACGCCAAAAGTAGAGAGACTAACGAAACGGATTCCAATGTGGTTCATCCGGAAGTTCTGCCGTTATCATCATCTTTTCTTTTGTGACCGGATGGACAAACTGAAGTGATCTGGCATGAAGACAGATACTTCCGTCCTGGTTTGGTGTTGGATAGCCGTACTTCAAATCGCCCACGATTGGACATTGCATGGACGCTAGTTGTACACGAATCTGATGTGGCCTGCCTGTAATGGGTTGAACTTCTATGAGGCACCTGCCAGCCTGCCGCACCAGTTTGTAGCTTAGTTCTGAGCGCTTTCCCTGATCAATCTCAGAATCGTATGCTGTTGTCTTATTTTTCTTTTCGTCTTTCACCAGCCAGTGTATCAATTTACCCTGCGGCTTCGCGGGTTTGTTATCAACAATAGCCCAATAAATTTTCTGAGTTTCCTTATCACGAAACTGGGCATTCATGCGTGTTAGAGCTTTAGAAGTTCTTGCAAAAACTACTACACCACTTACAGGTCTATCCAGCCGATGCACGACACCCAAAAATACCGCTCCTGGTTTCTCGTATTTCTCCTTTACATATTCTTTGGCAATCTCAACTAGCGGCCGGTCGCCAGTGCTATCCCCTTGAACGAGAATTCCCACCGGCTTATTGACAATCAGTAAATGATTGTCTTCGTAAAGTACATTGATAATTGGCGTAGGCAATTGAAAATGTTATCCGGCAAAGATAGCCAGCCCAACTTGAGCATGCTGGCTTAGTTTTGGTTTAACGCCTCCGGTGTTTCTTTGAATTCTGACGTGAAATGGAATTCTATCTCCGGAAAGTTATCCTGCACCATTTGCAACCATGCCTTTGATTCGGCCATGAATACGAGTTTACCATCCTTGTCGCGAGCAATGTGTCTCTGCTTGGAATCTACGAACTCCTGAAGCTTAGCTTGATCCTTGCTGCTTATCCAACATGCCTTAAAAATATTCTGCGGTGCAAATTCAACTGTCGCGTTATATTCATTCTTCAAACGAAACTGAATTACTTCAAACTGAAGCGCGCCCACCGTTCCTACAACTTTTCTACTACCAAGCTCAAACGTGAACAACTGAGCCACACCTTCTTCCATTAACTGGATCAAACCTTTCTCCAACTGCTTCGTCTTCATGGCGTCTTTGTTAATCACCTCCTTAAAGATCTCAGGTGAAAAACTCGGTATACCAGTATAGAAAAATTTCTCCCCATCAGTCAGCGTATCCCCGATTTTCAGATTACCCGTATCGTACAATCCAACAATATCTCCAGGCCAGGCTTCTTCCACAGTTTCTCTGTCCTGTGCCATGAACGCGGTCGCGTTAGAAAATCTTATATTTTTTTCCTGCCTGACGTGCGTGTAATTGTTTCCTCGTTCAAACTTCCCTGAACATACTCGTAGGAACGCAATACGATTACGATGTTTGGGATCCATGTTGGCGTGAATCTTGAAAATGAACCCTGAAAATTTCTTCTCACTGGGTTCCACTTCACGCAGTGTCGTCTCTCGGGGTATTGGTGTGGGTGCAATCTTGATGAACGTATCCAGCAACTCTTTCACTCCAAAGTTGTTCACAGCGCTGCCAAAGAAAACAGGAGCTACATTACCTGAAAGATAATCATCAATCTCAAACTCAGGATAAACTCCTTCGATCAGTTCAACATCGGCTCTTAGTTGTTTCGCATTATTCTCACCAACTAATTGATCAATAATCGGATCATTGATATCTGAAATCTCAATTGCCTCCTCTACCGTTGTCTTACTTGGCGTAAAAAGTTTGAGGCTTTTCTCATAAAGACTATAGACCCCTTTGAAGGTCTTTCCCATACTAATGGGCCAACTCAATGGCCTCACTTTTATGTTGAGTTTCTCCTCTATTTCATCCAACAAATCAAATGGGTCCTGTCCTTCTCTATCCAGTTTATTGATAAAGCAGATTACCGGAGTGCTTCGCATGCGACAGACTTCCATTAGCTTCTCTGTCTGCATCTCCACACCTTTCACACAATCAATCACCATGATCACACTGTCAACTGCCGTTAGCGTGCGATAAGTGTCTTCGGCAAAATCCTGGTGACCAGGAGTATCAAGGAGGTTGATTTTGATTCCATCATAGTTAAATCCCATCACCGAGGTAGCTACCGAAATACCTCTTTGCTTTTCAATCTCCATCCAGTCGCTACGGGCATGGTCCTTAATCTTACTGGATTTAACTGCCCCCGCTTTCTGAATAGCCCCTCCAAAAAGAAGTAGCTTTTCAGTCAAAGTCGTTTTGCCGGCATCCGGGTGACTGATGATACCAAACGTCCTTCTTTTTGCTATTTCTTGTTCAAGGGTCATAGACTGAAAGTCAGCTTTTTAAAGCAAGCGCAAAAGTAAGAAAATTTGTAAAGTGCGCGTGAAGCTATACAAGCACCGAGCGATAGCGCTGCGGATTTTTCAGTGTCAAACTAGCACCTCTGCTGACAGATTCCAGGGGAGTTGGGTCAATATAGATTGGCACTTGCAAGCTTGATTCAAGCCTGGCTTTTACACCCTGTATGAGTGCTCCTCCTCCTGTCACATATATACCGTTCTTGTAGATATCCGCTGCTAACTCCGGTGGGCATGTTTCCAGCACGTTCTGTGCGCAACGCTCAATTGATTCAAAGGCTCTGGAAAGAACTCCGGCAATCTCCCGATGTCCAATAGTGTAACTCACTGGTATGCCCGTCTTGATGTCTTTTCCACTGACCACCTCCGGAGATGGTTCTGGATTTAGGTCATAAAGCACCGAGCCTACTTTTAGTTTTATTCTTTCTGCTGTTTGGCTTCCGATTATAATCCCTCGCTGCCTCCTGAAATAATCCTGAATCAGCGTATCGAATGCGTCACCTGCAGCTTTTGTCGACTGAAATGCAACAATTCCAGACAATGACAAAATCACAATTTCTGTAATGCCACCTCCGATGTCTATAATCATTTTCCCCTCGGGTTGCTCAATATTAATTCCCATCCCCAATGCCGCTGCAATCGGTTCAAACAAAAGATATCTTTTTCTCGGGCCAAGTAAGTCCAGTGCATCGCGAAGAGCGCGTCTTTCAACTTCGGTAGTTGAGTAGGGAATACCTGAAACTATTTGGCCGAAACCCGAAAACCTTGACTTATTTGCCCGAACGACACTAACCATCTTTTGGATCATAGCTGTAGCAGAATCATAATCCGCAATGACTCCTCCTTTCAGCGGTTTTACCGGCTGGAACCCACGGTGAGACTTTTCGAACATCTTGTATGCCTCATCCCCAATTGCCTTTACAGATTTCTTTGAATCGAAAACAATACACGAAGACTGGGAGTATAAGATATTGTCTGCATCGGTCATTCGGGTAGTATTGTTACCGAGATCAATGGCCAGGCTTTGGTTCTTAAAAAATGGGATCATATTTCAAATGTAGATAAACTTTAGAGGTCGACTCCTGAACCTCAAAACGAAGCCTTTGCACCAATTATTGGCAATGATTCTGACCCAAATTCCGGCTCCAAAAGCTCTGATTTAAAGGATTTCTGCCATTGTGTCACCTTTTGCTCAAATACACCCCTTGGCACAACCATTGATCAGTTGCAATTCGCTGAAGAGTGTGAATTATAAAAACTGAACATATCATGGGAAAAATTATTGGAATAGACTTAGGAACAACCAACTCCTGCGTAGCCGTAATGGAAGGCAACGAGCCTGTGGTAATCGCTAATAGCGAGGGCCGCAGAACGACCCCGTCCATCGTGGGATTTTTGGATAATGGAAAAGGAGAAAGAAAAGTAGGTGATCCTGCCAAAAGGCAAGCTATCACCAATCCTCATAATACGGTGATCTCTATCAAACGCTTCATGGGTAAAAAATTTGATGAGGTGTCTGGTGAGAAAAAAATGGTATCATATGGTGTAGAAAAAGGAAACAACGACACCGTAAGAGTAAGAATAGGCGATCGTCTGTATACACCTCAAGAGATATCTGCGATGATCCTTCAAAAAATGAAGAGCACGGCAGAAGACTATCTTGGAACAACGGTGACCGAAGCCGTAGTTACTGTGCCCGCATATTTCAACGATGCAGAACGCCAGGCAACTAAAGAAGCTGGTCAGATCGCAGGACTGGATGTGAAACGCATCATCAACGAACCTACCGCAGCCGCATTGGCTTACGGTATGGACAAGAAAAACAGGGATATGAAGATTGCGGTGTACGACCTTGGTGGTGGTACATTCGATATCTCAATCCTTGAATTGGGAGATGGCGTGTTTGAAGTAAAGTCAACCAATGGTGATGTTCACCTGGGTGGCGATGACTTCGACCAAAAAATCATGAACTGGCTTGCTGATGAGTTTAAGTCAGATGAGAACATTGACCTCCGCAAAGATCCTATGGCGCTTCAGCGCTTGAAGGAAGCTGCCGAAAAAGCGAAGATCGAATTGTCAAGCTCTCAGGAAAGCGAAATCAACTTGCCTTACATCACATCAGTAGATGGCGTGCCTAAGCACCTTGTGAAAAAATTAACAAGAGCAAAGTTTGAGCAACTAGTTGACGATCTGGTACGCAGAACACTTGAGCCTTGCAAGAAAGCAATGGAAGATGCAGGCATGAGTACCTCTGAAATTGATGAAGTAATCCTTGTGGGTGGATCAACACGTATCCCTCGTATTCAGGAAGAGGTAGAAAAATTCTTTGGAAAGAAACCTTCCAAAGGTGTTAACCCTGATGAAGTGGTTGCTATTGGAGCCGCTATTCAAGGTGGTGTGTTGACTGGTGAAGTGAAAGACGTTCTCCTGCTTGATGTAACTCCTCTTTCTTTGGGAATTGAAACTTTAGGTGGTGTGATGACGAAGTTGATTGAATCCAATACAACTATTCCATCTAAAAAGTCTGAAACATTCTCGACTGCCGCTGATAGCCAGCCTTCAGTAGAAATACATGTGCTACAGGGTGAACGCCCGATGGCGAAAGATAACCGAACCATCGGAAGATTCCACCTCGATGGAATACCACCTGCACCACGTGGTGTACCACAAATCGAAGTGACTTTTGATATCGATGCGAATGGTATTCTCCATGTATCTGCAAAAGACAAAGGAACTGGTAAAGAACAGAAGATCAGAATTGAGGCTTCATCTGGATTGACTGAAGAGGAAATCAAGAAGATGAAAGATGAGGCACAAGCCAATGCCGATAATGACAAGAAAGAAAAAGAGCGCATTGAAAAGATCAACCAGGCAGATTCACTGATATTTCAAACTGAGAAGCAGTTGAAGGAATTTGGCGATAAGCTTTCTGACGGAAATAAGAGTGCCATCAACAATGCACTAGAGAAACTGAAAGAAGCACACAAGTCGCAAGACATCGCGGCAATAGATAGCGCCATGTCGGCCATGAACAACGCATGGCAAGCAGCCTCTCAAGAGATGTATGCTGCAGGTGCGGCTGGTGGGGCTCAGCCCGGGGCTGACGCGGGAGCCGGAGCTGGACCTCAAGCTGGCGGATCTTCAGAAAACGTGTCAGATGTTGAATATGAAGAGGTAAACGACAAAGACAAGAAGTAACATCTGACTCGGTAAAATGAACGTGTCAAAACCCCCGAAATCGGGGGTTTTGTCGTTTTATAGCTGTATTCTTCCGTTTGTCGACTACATCCAAACTACGGGTTACTTTCACAGTTATTGATCTATAGATAATTGATGAAAAGGCTAAAAAATATGCGCAAGTGGATATTTTTTGTAGTTGTTGGTTTACTAGCGGGCTGTGATGCAGAGGGCTTGAAAGGCACTCTTAAAATTGCCATTACAGACTCACCTGTGGACGCTAAAAACGTACGTGATGTTAACATCGTCATAACCAACATTGAAGGAATGCAGGACGGCACCTGGAAGTCGTTCAGGAACTTTGAGCAGCCTATTGGCGTCAATCTTCTCGATTATATTGGTGATAGATCGGTTTTATTGATTGATCAATTCAGTAACCCGGGGGAGTACTCCTCGATTGGCATCAAACTAAACATGGCAAGTCGAAATAGCAGTCTTATTGTTAATCCACAATCAAATATTGTATTCAGTGACGGTTCTTCAACCCCTCTTTATATGCCAGAGGGAACAGCACATGAAATTATACTCGACTATAAGTTAGGTATATCCTCAAGGGGCATTACTAACCTTACATTGGACTTTGACGCACGCAAGTCGATCCGAAAAAATGAAAATGGAGAGTTCATACTTTCGCCTGTAATTCGAATTGTTGATACCAATAACGCAGGACACATTCGCATTTCAACAACAAAGAAAACACCACCCGCACAGGTCGCTGTTCATGCTTACAAAAAGGGAAGCTTTAATCAGACTGAAACGGTTAGTCAGGATGGGATTACATTTCGCAACACCGTCACATCCAATGCCATTAAATCTGAAAAAACTACTTTAGGATTCCTTGAAGCTGGAGTCTATGACCTCATCTTCGTTAAATACAACGAATTGGGAGAAGTACTAGAAGTGCTGGGAAGAGAATCAGAAGTAGAGGTAAACAAGGGTGAAACAGTCGATGTTATCGTTGATCTGAACCAACTAGGACCTGTCTAAAACTTAGGTTAGCGCTGGTTTTCTCGTCATCAAATCATCAACGCCTACCCCAAAAATCTGCGCATAAATTGAAAGCCTATCAAAGGGGATCTCTTCCTCTTGATCAATAAGGATGTACCGATCGCTAAAGAATATTTTGGAGGGAACCTGATAGGTAAATTCCAATTGAGCTATGACGGATTCGGGGTACACTCCGGCAGGCAACAGGCTAAGAAGGTGATTGATCTTATACTTGAATTGCATTGGTGAGGGGTGATCGCAATCGATGGAAATAGATTTTCAGGCATTAAAGTTATAAAAAAAGTGCTGCCTTCAAATACCAGTTGCAAAAATTAATAACGAACTGGCAAGAGATCGGTTTGTGTGTTCGCTACATTTGCCACAAAATCAAACACCGCGTTAACCGATGTTAATACTAAAATTTGGAGGAACGTCTGTAGGTAAACCCGAGCGCATGAAGAAAGTGGCCGATTTGGTCATCGGTACACCTGGGCGAAAGGTAGTGGTGTTATCAGCTCTTTCAGGCACTACGAACACGCTGGTAGAAATTGGCGATGCCCTTGCTGGTGGCGATGCCGATGGGGCAGCAGCCAAAATTGAGCAGCTAGAAGCCTATTATCATACCTTTATTAAGGCTTTGTTCTCCAGCGAATCTTATCGAACTGTAGGAGAAGAAATTGTGAGCCGCCACTTTAGCCTCATTCGACTGCTTGCGGCCGGAAAATTTAACGATAGGACCAAGCGTGAGCTGCTCGCACAAGGAGAGCTTATCTCTACAGAACTTTTTTTTACACACCTGAACGAACGTAACGTCAAGTCCACCATGCTTCCCGCTTTGCATTTTATGTCGATTGATGCGGACGGTGAGCCCGAACTTGAAAAGATTGGCGAACGACTTCGGCCGCTTGTTCAATCTCTTGAGAAATATGAGATACTGATTACGCAAGGTTATATCTGCAGAAATCACAAAAATGAAATCGATAACCTGAGGCGAGGTGGCAGTGATTATACGGCATCACTAATTGGTGCTGCGGTTAGAGCTGATGAGATCCAGATTTGGACCGACATTGACGGAATGCACAACAATGATCCAAGAATTGTAAAGAAGACTTTTCCGATTTCAGAGCTTACTTTCGATGAAGCATCGGAACTCGCCTACTTTGGCGCAAAGATTCTTCACCCTTCCACCATTGTACCAGCACAAAAGTACAAAGTACCTGTACGTCTGAAGAACACAATGGATGAGAACGCGCATGGCACGATCATTAGTGACACGAGTGAGTCTGGAGAGATCAAGGCGATCGCTGCTAAAGACAACATCACTGCCATCAAGATAAAGTCCTCACGTATGCTTTTGGCATATGGTTTTCTCAGGCGAATTTTTGAAGTGTTTGAAAACCATCACACCTCGATCGATATGATTTCAACTTCCGAAGTTGCCGTATCAGTGACTATCGATGATATGAGTTCAATCAAGCAAATCTGCGAGGAGCTTGAAAAACTGGGCACCATTGAAGTTGATGAAAATCAAACGATCGTTTGTATAGTAGGGAACAAGCTTGTCACAAAACAAGACGTATTGAAACTGATTTTTAATTCCCTTGGATCAATCCCTGTTAGGATGGTGTCTTTTGGAGGAAGCAGAAATAACATCTCCTTATTAATTGACACCACCCACAAGGAAAAGGCCCTGAATTTATTGAATGAGGGCTTGTTTGATTACACGCACGCCTAGCCCTATTGATTCAAAAGGGAAACTTACCGTTAGCAATTTTTTAAGGCTCAAAAATTGATTTTTTGATCATCCAAAAATCAATTTTCCCATATATTTACCTCTGACCTAAATCAGAATATGGAAATCGTAATTATTGCTCTCTTTGTAATAGGATACATCGCCATAGCGCTGGAGCATCCTATTAAAATAAACAAAACTGCCTCTGCACTACTTACAGGGGTTGTTTGTTGGACACTCTACGCGGTTTCCTCTCCGGACGAAATTCATCACATCGGTGAACAACTAGCCGAGCACTTGAGTGAGATATCTGCCATCCTTTTCTTCTTGATGGGAGCGATGACCATCGTTGAATTGGTAGATGCATACCAGGGTTTCCGAGTTGTTACTGATAGGATCACCACAAAGAATCCAAGAAAATTACTTTGGGTGATTTGTACTGTTACTTTCTTTCTCTCTGCCATCCTCGATAACCTTACCACATCAATTGTAATGGTGTCACTCATTCGTAAGCTCGTACCTAAAAAGAGCATGCGACTGTTTTTTGCTGGTATGATCGTGGTGGCAGCCAATGCTGGTGGCGCGTGGTCGCCCATCGGTGATGTGACTACAACCATGCTGTGGATTGGCGGACAGATTACTGCCGGAAATATTATTGCCACACTGATTATCCCAAGTATCATCTGTATGGTTATTCCTCTGATCTACCTTCAGTTTACGATGAAGGGCGACCTTGGCGATCATGAAACTGAATCACAAGGTGCTCACGCTAGGCATGGTCACGGTTCTGGTGAACCAATCAGAGGATCAAAGACCATGCTGTTTGTAGGGGTTGGGGGATTGATCTCTGTTCCTGTTTTCAAAACTGTAACACACTTGCCTCCTTATCTCGGAATGTTGCTGGCGCTGGGTGTATTGTGGGTCGTATCTGAATTGATAAACCCAGATATGGATGAGGCAGAAAAAAGACCTTATACTGCAGCTGGAGCTCTTACTCGGATTGACGTACCAAGTGTGCTATTCTTCCTCGGAATTTTGCTAGCTGTTAGTTCACTGCAATCAATGGGAACGCTCAGTGAGTTCGCGGCCTACCTTGATAAAACACTTGGTGACAATAGAATCATCATCACCCTAATCGGTATCCTCTCCTCTATTGTCGATAACGTTCCACTGGTTGCTGCCAGTATGGGTATGTACAGTATGGATGTTTACCCGGTGGACAACATGATATGGGAGTACCTTGCCTACTGTGCTGGTACGGGTGGTAGTGTTCTTATCATTGGCTCAGCAGCTGGTGTAGCCGTGATGGGGATGGAGAAGATAGATTTCATATGGTACTTGAAAAAGATATCGCTGCTTGCATTGCTGGGATATTTTGCTGGCGCAGCTGCCTATCTGGTACTGTATCCGTTCTTTGCAGTCCACCACTAGAAAGAGTTAGACCAACTGCTTCAGCGCTATTTCGAATGAAGCCTGTGCTATGCCTTCTTTGTCGGGGTTGGCTTTGTGTGCCTTTTCAAGTGCGTTTCTAATTGTGTTTGAAATGTCCTGGAAGATAGCTTCATCATCCATGCTCACTTCGTTCTCCATAAAATAGGCGAAGACTCTTGCCATTCCGCAGTTCGCGATAAAGTCAGGAATAACGGAGAATTTTTTATCGGCATACAAGCCGGTAGGTCCGAAGAAAATCTCAGGATCGGCAAAAGGCACGTTAGCACCGCAAGAGAAAACCTCAAGTTTAGAAGCGATCATCCGATCCACCTGATCTTTAGTAACAAGTCGGCTGGCGGCTGCAGGAATGAATATTTCAAATTCTAGGTCCCAAACCTTTTGATTCACAATATCAAAGGGCAAAAGATCGGGAGAAACCAGTTTATTATTTTGTCTGTTGAGCACGAGCTCTGAGATTTCATTTACTGAAAATCCGGCTTGATTGATCAAGCCTCCTTCCCTGCTTACAATGCCGACCACCTTCACTCCCATTTGAGCAAGGTAGAATCCTGCCGCTGCCCCCACATTTCCCCAACCCTGTACAACAGCTCTCTTTCCTTTAACGTCTCCGCGCCACAAATCATAATAGTGTTTCACTGCCTGAGCAACTCCATAACCTGTGCACATATCGGCCACAGTATATTTTCGTGCGAGCGATGGCGTATATTTTTCGTCTTCAATAATTTTTACCACACCTTGACGCAATTGACCAATGCGATTTACCTTTTGGGGTTCAGAAGGTTTGTAGTGCCCGGTGAATACGCCCTCCTGCGGATGCCAGATACCAACATCTTCAGTCATTGGAATCACCTCATTTATTTCATCAACGTTGAGGTCTCCACCAGTCCCATAGTAATATTTAAGCAAAGGCATTACGGCCGCATACCAGCGATGAAGCACTTGCTCTTTTCGTGGATCATTCGGATCAAAGTTGATTCCTGACTTTGCCCCACCAATTGGAGGACCCGAGACCGTAAATTTTACCTCCATGGTTTTCGCCAGAGATTCTACCTCACGCTTATCCAGGCCCAAACGCATCCTTGTTCCACCTCCTGCCGCTCCACCTCGTAGCGAATTGATAACAACCCATCCTTCGGCATCAGTTTCAGCGTCTTTCCACTCAAAAACTATTTCCGGGCTCTTATTTTCAAATTTCTCCAGTAGATCCTTCATGCTGGTAAGTCAAGTTGGCGGCAAAATAAGGAAGATATGAAAGACTCAGAAGCCAATCATCACGCCCGAGCTCGAATCCGATGATGCTCCAGTTACACTCTTCGACACGTTGGGTTCGTTTCGCCTTTTCAATACGCCAAGAAAAGCGAAGACAATGGCCTCTTTGTAACTGACGATATGATCAGAAGGTATAATTACCTCCGCAAAGCCGTCCAACCTTTTCTGAAGTTGCGAAATCAAAAATTTGTTGAAGGCACCCCCACCCGTTGCCAGAAGTTTTATTTTCTTTTTTTGGGGGACACATGTGACTATTTCATCCGCTATTGACGCAGTGAATGTGTGCACACGATCTTCAATCGCTACCAACTCATCATCAAGGAGAGATTGAATAAATTTTTCAAATCCTTCACGACCAAGTGACGGTCTACCACGATGCCATTTTTTATTAACCCCATCTAATTTCTTTTTCAAACGATCCGAGACTTTGCCCTTCGAAGCGATCGCACCTCCTCTATCATACTGCTTGCCTATTTTTGCTGTCAAATGATTCAGTCCCATGTTGGCAAAGCAAATGTCAAAGGCCACTCTTTTTCCACCAGTTATCATCGAAAGATTGGCGATGCCACCAATATTCAGACATACATCATATGTTGCAAACAGGTGATGATCACCCACCGGCACCAGCGGTGCCCCTTCCCCTCCTTTTAACACATCTTCACTTCTGAAATCACAAATCACTGGTAGCCCTGATGTGTGATGGATGGCCACACCGCTCCCCAGTTGAAATGTAAATCTGCGTTCAGGCTGATGAAAAATGGTGTGCCCATGAGATGAGATAAAATCAACGGATCCGAGGTTGTGTTTCTTGGAAAATCGTTTGCAAGCATTTCCCACATATTCCCCGAATTCGTAGTGCAGTTTTTCAAATTCTTCAGCAGAAGCAAATGGCGCTGTCGAGAGCTTGTTAACCCACTGTTTGCTATACTTTATTGTTTCACCAATTTCTGACTTGAAACTCCAGCCTTTTCTACCCTTTTCAAACTCACAAAATGCAATATCCAGTCCGTCAAGTGACGTTCCTGACATCACTCCCAATACTTTATACTTAATTGGTGTTTTCATACTTTTGGCACTCCTTCAAAACGAAAGTAATCAATTGCCCAAAATCAGATGAATCTCACCGTTGACTATGGCAATTCACGCATCAAAATTGGCCTGTTTGAAGCTAACAATTTAAACGCAACTCATTCCTTCGAAGTTGAGACCATGTTTTTTGATTGGGTCAATACTCAGCAGATCGACAATGTGATCATGAGTTCTGTCACAATTGATGCACTGGAAGTTTTGAAAAAAATTCCATGCAACGGCAAAAAATTGGTCATGGACCAATCTTTGTCTTTTCCCATCGCCATACATTATAAAACTCCACATACACTGGGTGTTGATCGCATCGCAGCAGCATGTGGAGCACTTGATATGTTTCCTCAAAAAGATTGCCTTGTGATTGATATGGGTAGCTGCATCAATTATGAATTCATTGATGCAAATGCCAATTATTTCGGTGGAGCGATTTCACCAGGAGTATCAATGCGATTCAAGGCCATGCATACTTTTACTGCCAGACTCCCGTTAATTCAACCAAAAAAAGATCCCGCTCTGACGGGTCAATCTACTGAAGATAGTATGCTCAGTGGTGTAATGAATGGGATAGCAGCAGAGGTGAATGGAACTATCGAAAAGTATAAAAAAAAATACCCCACATTGGAGGTGATTTTGTGTGGTGGCGATGCGCACTTTTTTGAAAACCAATTGAAACAACCCATATTTGTAGCCCCCAATCTCGTCTTGTGCGGATTGAACAGGATTTTGGTGCATAATGTCAGCTTATAAGTATTCTCTTTGTTGCGCCCTATTGGCCCTATTTTTTTGTTTTGAATCAAAAGGCCAGGCTGCAAAATCTCCCTTTTCATCGTTCGGATTAGGGGAGCCTTACGGCAATGCTTTGGTTCATAACCAGGGTATGGCAGGCGTTGGCATCAGCAACTACGATTATTTACATCTCAACAATAAGAACCCAGCTCTTTTGGTGTTCAACAGGGTAACGGTTTTTCAAGCAGGATTTATTGGTGAGCAACGCACGATCAAAGGCGCAAGTGCATCCGAAAAAACTGGGAGCGGCAACCTGAACTATCTCGCTCTTGGCTTCCCGGCAAAACGCGGTAAATGGGCGATGGGCCTTGGCCTAATGCCCTACAGCTCTGTCAACTACAGATTGAATTACTCTTCACCAATCGAAAATAGCACTAACACACTAGATGTGGTTGAGACTGGAACAGGCGGAATCAATCAATTGTATTGGTCAAATGGCGTCTCTCTTCATCCGAATATTTCTGTTGGGCTCAAGTCCACTTATTACTTCAGCGCGATAGTAAATGAGTATTTGACCAATCTCAACGAGACCTCTCAACTAATTCCTTACTCAACGAATATTTACGATCGTCAGTCATTTACGGGATTTGGTTTTTCCGGTGGAATATCATTTCACAAAGATTCTTTGTTCAGGAAGAAAGACATGCAGATCAATGTTGGTCTTGTATATGATTTCAAGGCGGACATCCGTACAAAGTTTTATGAAAGAATAGAGCGAAGGAATGCTGCAGGAATCACTGACTCTACAACGCTGATCAACAACATACCTGGTACCACTACTATTCCACAAGCTATTTCAGGCGGAATTTCAATTGGCAAAAAGCTTCAGTGGCTGGTCGGTGTTGATTTTACCTATCTCGATTATTCACAATACAAAGATTTCAACGGAGCCACAGGCGCAGGCACATCTGGATACGAGTTTGCAGTGGGAGGAAAAATAACCCCTGATGCGGGATCAGTATCAAATTATCTCAAAAGAGTAACCTACCGAACAGGCGTAAGCCTCAGCGAGGCACCTTATTTAATAAATGGCAATAAGTTGAGAGATTTTGGCATTAATTTTGGGTTATCTCTACCTGTGAGCCGAATTTCAAGTGTTGATTTGGCATTGAAGGTTGGTAAGCGAGGCGACTTGCAGACAAACACTGTTGAAGAAAATTACATTAAGTTATATTTTGGCGTTACTTTCAACGACCAGTGGTTTATTAAAAGAAGATTCGACTAGAAATGAAAACAATGAAAACAATTGTAGCTGGCACTTTCATGTTGGCGCTATTTGCAGCAAGCTTTAACTCATTTGGTCAATGCCGTGAGTTCAAGTGGCCTGAAGACAAAAGCAAGGCTGAAGAGAAAGTGGCATTGTATGGCGATGCGATGAAGCAAGGTCAATACAGGGCAGCAGCCAATGCTTTTACCTGGATGGTGAAAAATGCACCAGACTGGCATGTGAAGTTGTATATCGATGGAGCCGATATTTATGATAACCTGGCAGAAAAAGAAAAAGACCCTGCAAAAAAACAGGTGTATGTTGACTCCATGCTATTGATGTATGATATGCGCGTAAAAAATTGTGGTGACGAAGCCAACGTACTCAACCGCAAAGCTTTCTATGCATACAAATACAATGTGACCAAAAAAGAAAAGGCAGCAGATCTGCTAACACTTTTTGACAAAGTAGCTGAGATCAGTGGAACTGATATGAGCGATGGAAACCTGGTTGCCTACATGACGGCAGTTCAGGCAAACCATGTGTTACTGAAGAACCTCAGTGACGAGCAAATTTTGGATCGCTATGACCGCATCATGAAGATCGCTGACGAGAAGCAGAAGAAATATGAAGCTGCTGGCAAAACAGCGAATGCAACCAAGATCAAGGAATACAAAGGCGTAATTGATGATCTGTTGATTGGAATGGTGAAGGTGGATTGCGAATTTGTGAAGAATAATCTTGAGCCTAAGTTCAAACAAAATCCAAACGATGTCACTCTTGCGAAGAAAATATTCGGTTTCATGTTGCAAGGAAAATGTACAGATGATCCACTGTGGCTGGAAGCGGGTGAAGTAGTTCACAAAAGTGAAAAAGACTTCGGGTTGGCGAAAAACCTTGCCCTCAAATACATGGGTAATGACAATCTTGAAAAAGCTGAATCACTGTTTACCGAAGCCCTGGAGCTTGCAAGTACTAATCAAGACAAAAGCGAAATCCTGGTTTACCTCGGTACCGTGGATGTTAAGAAGGGAAGTAAAAGTGCCGCTCGTGAAAACTTCAGAAAAGCAACCGAACTTGGTAACAAAGAAGGCTGGGAAAAAATCGGTGACCTCTACTACGGAAGTTTCAACGACTGCAAGAAAGGTGTGAACATGGCAGAGGATCGCCTTGTATACATCGCTGCGTATAACATGTATTCAAGAGCTGGTGATAGCCAAAAAATGGCGCTTGCAAAATCTCAGTTTCCTTCAAAGGAAGAGATATTCCTCTTCAACTGGAAAGTAGGCGACACGATGAGAGTGAGCTGCTGGGTTGGTGAAACTGTAACGATCGACACCAGAGACTAAAAAACTTAGACCTTGCCAAAAGGCTGGCCTCAAGCCAGCCTTTTGCTTTTGTAATGAACAAAGTCATTCAACAACACTGGTTTTTAAAGCAGGCCTCGATTATCCTGATGCTGTCGTTTTATCTGCTGGCATGCGATACAACGCAAACAAGCCAACCGGTTGATTATACCGGACCCCTGACAGAGATTGAAGATGTTGAAATGTACTACACCGAAAAGGATCTCATTAAGATCAAGATGGTGGCGAAAAAAGTGTTTGAGTATGAAAACGGAGATCGTGAGTTCCCTGAAGGTATCTACTTGGAGTTCTACAATGAAACCGGAGCCATTACATCAACTCTTAGAGCCAACAGCGCATATTACTTCAGTGAGGAAGATAAATGGAGAGGTCGAGGCGATGTGGAGATCATCAACATCGAAAAAAAAGAACAACTCAATACCGAGGAACTCTTCTGGAAGCAGGACACAAAAAGGATATTCACGGAAAAATTTGTCACCATAAAGCTGGAGGCCGAGGTGATTTACGGCACAGGGCTAGAAGCCGCGCAAGATCTTTCTGACTATACAATCAAAAATCCACAGGGGGAGTTTGATATGGTCGACTAAGGCCCTCCAAGCAATTCTGCATTATCCTTATCTTTGCAAACCATGAAATTGGTTGATGTGCTTCTGCTGTCATTAGCAGTGGTTTTTATTGTGATTGGGGCATATGAAGTGATGACTGTGGGTCTTGGTAATGCCTACTGGTCCATCATGCTTTCTTTGATCCTGTTTTTTGCATATTCGATGAGAAAACGTTCGGCCTGATCATGGATTTGCAACTGGTTCCTTTTATTCTCCTTTCATTGATTTTCTCCTTCTTCTTCTCGGGGATCGAGATTGCATTTCTTTCTGCAAACAAACTTCAGATTGAACTGCAGGGAAAGCAAGGGGTAATGTGGGGTCGCATAATGTCACAGTTCATAAAAAAACCATCCTGGTTTATTGGCACTACACTTATCGGTAACACACTGGCATTGGTGCTCTTCGGCATCCTTATTACGCAGATGATTGAGCCCACTTTGGTTGCATTGCTGCCGGAAGCTTTGGAGGGCGATGTGTATGTAATGCTAATTCAAACTACCCTGTCGACACTCATCATTCTTTTCACCGCTGAGTTTCTTCCCAAGAGCCTTTTTCTGGTAAATCCGAATACGATGCTGGCAGCATTGGCAGTTCCCTTCAAGGCACTGTTCTACCTGCTCTCTCCCATTACATTTACGATTGTTTATCTCTCCAAACTGGTGATCGTATACGTGCTGAGACTTGAGTATTCCGAGGAGAAGCCTGCATTCGGATTGACAGACATGAATCATTATCTCAAGAATATGCAGAAAGTGAGTCATGAAAATGAGGAAATTGAACTTGACAAAAAAATATTTCACAACGCACTCGAATTCAAAACTGTCAAAGTCCGTGAGTGTATGATTCCACGCACCGAGATTGTCGCCATCGCATCTGACGAAGGCCTCGACAAGCTGCGGGAAGCCTTCATTGAAACAGGCCATTCAAAAATCATTATCTACAAGGACAGCATCGATGATGTGATTGGCTATTGCCACTCTTCGGCACTTTTTACCAAGCCAAAGGCCATCAGTGAAATTCTAACCTCCATCATTATTGTGCCTGAGGCCATGATGGTGAATGAGCTCATGATCCAGTTCATCAAGGAAAGGAAAAGTCTTGCTGTGGTGGTAGATGAATTTGGAGGCACATCTGGAATTGTGAGCATGGAAGATATCATTGAGGAAATCTTTGGCGAGATAGAAGATGAGCATGATGAGGATGACCTGGTAGAGCAAAAGATTGACGATCGCACATTCCTACTAAGTGCCCGCCACGAAATTGACTATCTCAACGACTCCTACGACTGGCAGCTTCCCGAGGGGGACTATGAAACCCTTGGCGGCATGATTCTTTCCTACACGGAAGACTTCCCCGAAGAAGGAGATGCCGTGTCCATTCCTCCCTACACATTCATTATCCAATCTACAGAGGACAACCGGATTGATGTAGTGAAATTGATCCTTGAAAAGGCCTCGGAAGAGGCATAGGACTACCTGCAATTGGGCTATATAAATGCCTGATAATCAGTAAAATTTATTAACCAAATCTGCTTTTGGGCCTTTGCTGAATTCACATAAGCCCTTAAATTTGCGGCTCTTTAAAATTGAAGTTACCAGACATTTATAATTAATCTAGTTGTATGGCTCTTATCGGAACATTGAGAAACAAAATGACCAAGTGGGTGGTAGGTTTTGTGGCGGTGGCAATTGCTGCGTTTGTTCTCAACGATTTATTTGGAAATGGACCTCGCTCAGTATTTGCAGGTAGTGACAATGTAGTGGGAGAAGTAGCTGGCAAGTCCATCTCTCTTGAAGAGTTTCAGGCAGCCGTACAAGCCAGGGAAAACAACTACATCCTAAACTTCGGACGCCAGCCAGGGGAGCGCGAGATGCCAACTCTGCGCCAGCAGGCCTGGGATCTCATTGTTTCACGTTATGCTGTTATCCCTCAATACGAACAAGTAGGTGTAAAAGTGACTACTGATGAGGAATGGGATATCATTCAAGGAAAGAATGTAGACCAGAATATTAAACTGTCATTTACCGATTCAGCCGGAAACTTTGACCGTAGTTCTCTGATCTCATATCTACAATCATTAGACGACCAGCCTGTAAACTCCGAGCAACGCATTCGGTGGAATATCTTCAGAGCAGATCTTGTGCCTTCACGCGAAAGATTAAAGTTTGAGAACCTGATACTAAAGACCAACTATGTCACACAGGCGGAATCTGAAAGAGAATATCATCTACAAAATGATGTAGCTGAAGTAAAGTATTTGTACGTACCCTATTACTCTATGAGCGACTCGCTGGTAACAGCGTCTGATAGTCAGCTAAGGGATTATTACAATAAGAACAAGGCAAAATACAAGGCAGAGGCATCTCGCAGTTTGAGCTATGTATCGTTTCCCTTGATTCCATCGCCAACTGATTCGGCAGAGATTAAAGATGAACTTGCAAAGATAGCTGCTGACTTTAAAACTGCGGAAGAGGATTCAATTTTTGCTACTATCAATTCAGACAATGCTGAGGCGTTTGCTAAGTACACGCCTGATAAACTCCCAACATTTCTTGAGAATCAAATTAGCAGCATGACTGCTGGTCAGGTAGTAGGCCCATTGTTGGATGCCGGACGTTACAAAGTGGCTAAACTGGTGTCTGTAAACAAGGACACTGTTTATAACGCACGCGCGAGTCATATTCTTATTCGTTGGGATGACTCGACAGACGCAGCCAAGAAAGTAGCAAAAGATAAGGCACAAGGGATACTCAACCAAATCAAAGCTGGCGCTGACTTTGCAGGAATGGCAAGTGAGCATGGATCAGATGGAACTGCATCACGCGGTGGTGATCTTGGATATTTCACATCTGGTCAAATGGTGAAGCCATTTGAAAATGCAGTGTTCAACGCACGATCAACTGGCCTTATTAACAATCTTGTGGAGACAGAATTTGGTTACCACATCATCAATGTGACAAGTGTAAAAGACAATACATCGTACACTATTGCAACAATTGAGAGAGAAATTACCCCAAGTGACGAGACACAAAACGAAGCTTACAGAAAGGCGGATCTTTTCGCGAGCAGTGTTTCTGATCTGGACGAATTCAAAAAGCAAGCGGCTGAAGAAAATCTGACCATCTACGATGCACAAGATGTAGGAACACGTGACTCCCGTGTGAATACTTTGGACGATGCAAGGCAAATTGTTTTATGGTTATTCCGCGATGCGAGCGAAGGAAAAGTCTCTGACGTATTTGATGTGCAGGATGCTTATGCAGTGGCGGTAATGACTGGCGAAACGGAAGAGGGCGTTAGACCATTTGACGATGTGAAAGAAGAAATCACTCCTCTTGTAAAAAATGAATTGAAAGGAGCTAAAATTATTGAGAAACTAAAAGCCATCTCTGGTACACTCGATGAGATAGCAACCGCTTATGGCTCCGATGCTACCGTAAATTCGAGCAGCGACCTTAAACTGAATACCAACTCACTTCCTGGCGTTGGTATCGATCCAATTGCAATCGGTAAAGCTTTTGCGATGGAAAGCGGTAAACGTTCCGAACCATTTGCAGGAGAAAATGGCGTTTTGATTCTGGAAAGCCAAGCCAAAACTATCGCACCTGAAGTAGGTGACTATTCGATCTTTAAGAATCAAAAACTACAGGCAATCAACAATAAGTCAGGACTTGATATCGCTGAGGCTTTGAAGAAAGGCGCTAACATCGAGGACAAGCGTTACCTGTTTTATTAATCAAAACAATTTCATAGAGGCTCCATCTGCACTGTAGATGGAGTCTTTTCTTTTTCAGCTATGGACGAAAATTGGATCATTTCATTTCGGGAGAAGTTGGACAATCACTACGCCTGGCCTGCACTCTATACTTTCAAATTCATTGTGCCAAAAGGCAAAGAAAGTGAGATGCGCAGGATGTTCCCCATGCATACACCAAAGGAACGATCTTCAAAAAACGGTAACTACACCAGTTTTACTATCGAAATGATGATGCCCTCCACCGAGTCAGTGATTGAAGTTTATCTGAAAGCTTCAGCTATTGACGGCATTATTGCACTCTAAACCTTCACCCGTCCTTTTTGCCTAACTTTATGGTGAAACCAAAACAGGACGCCATGTGGATTGAAGAGAACAATTGTTTAAAAAGAAATTTTCAATTTAATGACTTTGTTGAGGCCTTTGCCTTTATGACCAAGGTGGCAATGGTCGCAGAAAAAATGAACCATCACCCCAATTGGTCCAATGTTTACAACAATGTGACTATTGAGTTGTCAACTCACGATGCCGGGGACACCGTTACGGATAAGGATCGTAAGTTGGCCGATGCTATCGATAAACTGATCTGGTGAACTCATCTGAACCAACTTCACTTTTTGTAGTGCCAACTCCCATTGGCAATCTGGAAGACATTACCCTTCGTGCCTTGCATATATTAAAATCTGTCAATCTCATTCTGGCAGAGGACACACGGAAAAGCGGCATTCTCACGAAGCACTATGAGATCGACAAACCTTTGAATAGTTTCCATATTTTCAACGAACATCAAAAAGTAGCAGGCTTAATCAAGCGGATGAAGGATGGAGAAACAATGGCATTGGTAAGTGACGCGGGCACTCCGGGGATTTCAGATCCTGGATTTTTGTTGGTTAGAGCTTGCCTAAGCGAAGGATTAAAAATTGAATGTCTCCCCGGTCCAACTGCATTCGTTCCCGCTCTGGTTAAGTCTGGGTTTCCGACCGATCGTTTTGTTTTTGAGGGATTCCTTCCTCACAAAAAGGGCAAGCACACCCTGTTGAAAAAATTAGCAGAAGAGGAAAGAACGATTGTCCTCTACGAGTCACCTCATAGGCTGGAGAAGACGTTGGAGCAGATGATAGAGTTCTTTGGAGAGCAGCGACTAGTATCTGTTTCGCGCGAGCTCACCAAAGTCCATGAAGAGACTTTTACAGGGCCGCTGACCGAGGTACTTGCCCATTTCCACAAAGAGAAAGTGAGAGGAGAAATTGTTATTGTCATCGATGGCAAAAAAGAATAGAATTCCGACAATTTATCTCTTCGCAGGCGGAACGGTTCTTTTCAGTTTGGCGTGGCTGATGCCCTCGTTTCCCCTACTAGCGTTCATCGGGCTGTCTCCTTTCTTTGCCATAGCCATTAACAATCGAGCTGAAAAGAGTTTGTGGACTTCCATGGAGTTGATTCTACTCGGCCTGTCTATTTCCTTTTGGGCCATAAACCAATTTTCCTTTGATGTCCTAACAACCAGTATTGTATCCGGTATTCTTTTTACACTGCCGTTCCTGGGGTATGCTTTCGCACGGAAGAATCTGGGAACAAAGGCAAGTCTTATCGTGATCCTATTTTTTTGGCTGGCAATCGAGTACATCTTACTCAAAATCTATCCAACATATTTTTTAGCCGATCTCTTCATTCTAAAACCCGAATGGAGTAGATGGACTGCTCAAACAGGTTACCTGGGTGTCTCCTTGTGGATACTTAGTACCAATGCTCTTCTTTTCAAAGCATTGTTAACTGAAGAGAAAATAAACTGGTTAATGCTCATTCTTTTTCTGGCTATGGTCATCGGACCTTTTACTGTTTCACACGTGTCTGCAGCCTATCCGATCACCAGACAGACCATGCTGGCAGTTTATTCAAATTCAGAAACGGGCGATCCGGGTTATAAAAGCTCTGCGGAATGGATAGCCAGAACCTCTGCATGGATTTCTGTGTTAATAGTATTATTTACCTTCGTGAAGCAAAAAACAAAACGAAAATGACAGATCTGACCACCCTTGAAAATGATGTGAGGGACCTGAGCAACGAGGTGGCGGAGTTCATCAGAAAAGAAGTGCAGGAGTTTGATAAGGACAAGATCGAACAAAAAACATCTTTTAATAACCTGGTATCGTACGTTGACAAGGAATCAGAAAAACAACTGGTCGCGTCTCTAAAAAAAATTCTTCCAGGTGCGGGGTTCCTGGCTGAAGAGGGCACCTCATCTAAAGGGACAAACGATTATCTGTGGATCATTGATCCGCTGGATGGCACCACCAACTTCATGCATGGTCTTCCTCCCTATGCAATCAGTATTGGGTTAGCTTACCAAAATAAAGTTGTGTTCGGTATGGTTCACGAGGTAAGTAAAGACGAATGCTTTTACGCAACAGTCGATGGTCCAGCCTTTTGCAATGAGGAAGAAATAAGAATAGCTTCAACTCAATCGCTTAGTGAAAGTCTTCTGGCCACCGGCTTTCCGTATTATCATTTAGACAAGAGGGACGAATACCTTTCAATAATCAAGTCGTTTCTTGAACTGACACATGGCGTGAGAAGATTGGGAAGTGCAGCCACAGATCTGGCGTATGTCGCATGTGGGCGAATGGACGGCTTTTTTGAATATAATCTCAATCCTTGGGACGTTGCGGCAGGAAGCTTGATCGTGCAAAGAGCCGGTGGGTTCGTGTCTGATTTTCAAGGCAAGAACAACTTTTTGTATGGCGGTGAGATTTGTGCTGGAGGTGCCATTCACCCCGAGATGGTTGAATTAATCAAAAAGCACTGGGGATAGCTACAGTGATTAGTTAAGTTTGAACAATGATTCAGGCCATTCTTTTAGGCATCTTATTGATTGGAGCGGTTCTCTACCTCGGACGCATGGCCTACAAGGCCTTTACAACATCTAGCTGTGAAAGTGGATGTGGAAAATGTAGCAGTATAGACGTTGATGCCATCGTGAAGTCTGCTCGTAAATCAGCTCGGCACTAAGCCCAAACTCGGGTTCCTTCGGTGCAATTCTTACATATCTCAATTTCACTTCTGGATCGCAATAATGATTTGCGAAAGTTAGTGTAAGCTTCGCTATTCCAAATTTCCTTGAAGGTGTTTTGCTTCAGGTCGCCAAATACGAAGTGAGCATCTTTATCGAAGCAACAGGGTACCACTTTTCCATCCCACGTGATCACGCAGCTGTGCCACATCTTCCAGCAATGATTCAAAAGTTGATTCTTGATCGTATAGCTACCATTTTCAACTTGCCTATAACGGGAATATTTTTGGTTGACTGGAATAAGATCTGATCCATTTTCAAAGTCATAGATTTGAGCGGTCTTAAGGGCCACCTCGTCCACTCCGAGTTCCCTTGCGAGTTTATAAACCTGATCAATCTGGGATTCATTCTGTCGAACCACAAGAAATTGAAATATGGTGTGAGGCGTTTTCGATTTGAGGGCCTTCTTCCACTTGATTATATTTTTTGTTCCCTCAATTACTTTTGAAAGCTTACCACCTACTCTATATGACTCATAGGTGTCCTGGCTGGTTCCATCAATCGAGATGATCATTCGATCAAGTCCACTCTCCACTGTCTTTCGAGCTGCGTCATCGGTAAGAAAATGCGCGTTGGTTGATGTCGCGGTATATATCTTATTTTTCGATGCATAACCAATCATGTCCAGTAACTGAGGATGAAGATAGGGCTCACCTTGAAAATAAAATATCAAATACGAGAGAGACGGGGCTAGCTCATCTATTACTTTTTTGTAAAGTTCAGTGCTTAACATCCCCGTTGGACGCGTAAACGATCTTAGACCACTTGGGCACTCCGGGCATCGCAGGTTACATGATGTTGTAGGCTCAATAGAAATGCTTGCTGGAAGCCCGCTAATTTTTGGTGTGCCATTTATTTTGGAGCGCGTATAGCTCGACAACAAGCGAAAATAATTTGACGCTCTTTGCGAGGTAAGCTTGGAGGCAAAATTAAGACCGTCTTTGAAGTTTCGATTCATGGCAGAGTCAAAATTACCTTTTACAAGCTGTTTGTTATATCTTTCACCCGATTATTTGCCTTGATGCGCAACACCTTAACTATAAGTCTTTTTTTGTTGTTTCAGAACCTGTTTGCTCAGGATATTGCTCTTTCTGAAGTGGCTCAGATTTCGGTGATCACATGTGCTCCATCTCAGGATGAATTGTATTCGGCATTTGGTCACAGCGCCATAAGAGTTTATGATCCTGAATTAAACATCGATCACGCATTCAATTATGGTGTTTTTGACTTCGATCAGCCCAACTTCTATCTCAATTTCACACGAGGGCATCTCCTGTATAAACTCGCAGTGCAACCTTATCCTCGTTTCAGAGAAATCTACCTGTATTATGGAAGGTGGGTACATGAACAAGTTCTTGAGCTGAGTCAGGAGCAAAAACAAAAACTGTTTGACTATTTACAGTGGAATGCCAGACCAGAAAATCAAAATTATTTATACGACTACTTCTATAACAACTGCGCAACAAAAATTCGAGACGTATTCAAAGAAGTACTACAAGACGAAATTGAATTTGATGGAAGTTTTATAACCACAAATTACACTATCCGCGAATTGACAGACTTATACTTGAAAGAACAACCATGGGGAGACCTTGGTATTGATATTTGCCTGGGATTGCCCATGGACAAGAAGGCCACTTCCTATGAATACATGTTCCTTCCGGATTATGTGGAATTATCTTTTGAGCACGCCTCGATTAATTCGAATGGTGAGAAAAAATCGGCTGTAAAAAATATTGTAGTATCGAATCCAGCTTATAACCCTAGCACGGAAAATATCTGGCCTCACCCGTGGATTCTTTTCGGTATTGTTCTCTTATTCATCTCAGCTATTACTTTGCGCGACCTCAAGGTGAAGAAGGTCTCGAAGTGGCTGGATTTTATCTTACTATTTCTAACAGGAGCAATTGGGTGCTTGCTATTTATCCTGTGGGTTGCGACAGATCACCATGCAGCTGCAAACAATTTTAATTTGCTGTGGGCGATCCCATTTAATCTTCCCTTCGCCTTTTTGATTTTTAGAAAACGAAAAATTACATCGCAATATTTTGCAATACTTGCGGGCATCACTTTGCTCACACTTCTATTGTGGCCTATACTGCCACAGAAACTAAATGTATTCCTCCTCCCGATTGTGGTTGGATTGGTGATGCGATATTTTACGAACTACTGGTTCTCCAGGAAGATCACATATGGATAGGTCGATTCGCGGTGGCTGCCAGGCAAGCCTCTTTCACGGCTTCCATATATGTAGGGTGTGCATGCGAAATCCTCGACACATCTTCCGCTGACGCACGGAATTCCATTGCCGTGACGCCTGCCGCAATCATATCGGCTGCTCTGGCTCCTATAATGTGGACACCCAATATTTCGTCCGTAGACTTGTCTGCCAAAATCTTTACCAGACCATCGACATCCATGCTAGCCCTCGCGCGGCCAAGCGCCTTATACGGAAATGAACCCGTTTTGTAGGCTCTTCCGTTTTCTTTGAGTTGTTCCTCAGTGTAGCCAACGCTGGCCACCTCAGGCCAGGTGTACACAACTCCTGGAATAAGTAAATAATTGATGTGTGGTTTTTGCCCTGCCATTTGCTCAGCCACCATCACGCCTTCTTCCTCCGCCTTATGCGCTAGCATTGCTCCTCTCACCACATCACCAATAGCATAGATATTATCAACCTTTGTTTTGAGATGATCGTCAACCGGTATTTTGCCACGATCAAGTTCGATTCCAATCTTATCTAAGCCAAGTCCTTCGGTATACGGCCTTCGTCCAATGCTAACCAAACAGTAATCACCTTTCAATTCTATCGTTTTCCCAGATTTGTCTTCAGCTTTCAAAACCACCTCTTTCCCCTTGCTTTCAAGGGAAGTGACTTTATGACCTAGGAAAAATTCCATACCGATCTTCTTGGTCACTTTAAGCAATTCTTTACCCAAGGTACCATCCATCGTAGGGATCAAACTATTCAGAAATTCTACCACAGTGACCTTAGCACCAAGCCTGGCATAAACTGAACCTAACTCCATGCCGATCACACCTCCACCAATCACGATGAGGTGCTTTGGCACTTCTTTTAGTTCCAGTGCTTCTGTACTTGAAATAATTCTTTTCTTGTCAAATGCGGCAAACGGAAGTGGTGTTGGCTTCGATCCAGTAGCGATAATTACTTTCTCTGTAGTGATTTTTGATTCCTTGCCATCCTTATCGATTATCTTAATTGTATTCTTATCGATGAAAGAGCCCACACCAATGTGCACATCGATCTTGTTCTTCTTCATCAGGTAGGCAATACCATCCACGTTTTGTTTCACCACATCACCTTTTCGTTTGATCATCTGTTTGATATTGACCCTTGGTGGCTCTATATCAATACCATGCTCCTTGAAATGATCTTTCGCATTGATGAAATGCTCAGAAGAATCAAGAAGCGCTTTTGAAGGAATGCACCCAACATTTAAACAGGTACCACCGAGAGTATCATATTTTTCGATGATAGCTGTTTTAAATCCAAGTTGCGCACATCGGATTGCTGCCACATAGCCACCAGGCCCGGATCCGATTACTGTTACATTATATTGCATGATTCACTGAATTCTTTTGAATAGAACTTAAATGCCCAAGATCAGTCTTCCCGGGTCTTCCAACATTTCTTTCACACGAACCAGGAAGCTTACGGATTCTTTGCCGTCTACAATACGATGATCGTACGACAGGGCGAGATACATGATTGGCCTGATAACCACTTCTCCATTCAGAGCGATAGGTCGCTGAACGATATTATGCATTCCTAGAATTGCCGATTGAGGTGGGTTCAAAATAGGTGTAGACAGCATAGAACCAAAAACACCTCCATTTGTGATCGAAAAAGTTCCTCCAGTCATCTCATCTATCGAAAGCTTGCCATCGCGACCTCGGGTCGCCAGACGGACAACTTCTTTTTCAATGTCAGCCATGCTGAGCGTCTCTGCGTTTCGAATCACCGGCACCACCAATCCTCGCGGGGTAGAAACGGCAATCGAAACATCACAATAATCATGATAAATAACTTCATCTCCGTCAATGTAGGCATTCACCGCTGGGAACTCCTGCAATGCTGCACAAACTGCTTTCGTAAAAAAGCTCATGAAGCCAAGCCCAACACCGTACTTCTCTTTGAATTTGTCCTTGTATCGTGAGCGTAAATCCATCACAGGCTTCATATCCACTTCGTTGAAAGTGGTAAGCATGGCGGTCTCGTTTTTCACACTAACTAATCGCTTAGCAATTGTCCTCCTCAGAGACGTCATTTTCTCTCTCCTTACTTCTCGTGCTCCAGGAGTGGGAGTTGAAGAGGAAGCTGGCGTTGATTTTTCCTTGCTTGAGCTACCTGCCTGAGCCTTCTCTGCATCTTCCTTGGTTATTCTTCCTCCAACTCCAGATCCTTTTACCTGGTCAGTGGAAATACCCTTCTCAGAAAGAATTTTTGCAGCTGCAGGCGAAGGATGTCCAGCCGCGTATGATTTGTCACCGGATGCAGATGATTCTGAGCTGGAGGCAGGTGATTTAGACGCTGAAGACGCAGGCGCACCTTCGGCAACTTCTATTTTACAGATGAGCCCACCAATCGGAAGAGTTATCCCCTCCTTTGCAACAATTCGCAATATACCTTGCGCTTCAGCTGGTAGCTCAAATGTCGCCTTATCAGATTCTACCTCTGCAATTACTTCATCGAGTGAAACAAAGTCGCCATCGCTTTTCAACCAGGTCGAAATCGTTACCTCAGTAATTGACTCACCAACCGCAGGAACCTTCATTTCCTTCACTTCTCCCGTTGGCTTAG
>JAGQYM010000037.1 GCA_020436085.1 Cyclobacteriaceae bacterium | reverse complement strand
CCCTTTCTGTTTGCATATCGATCGGCCAACATCTTTGCCACCGGAACTTCAGCTTCTGGTTCTTCCGTGAGTGAAACACGAATGGTATCTCCCAGTCCATCCTCCAGTAATGTGCCAATCCCCACTGCCGATTTTATTCTGCCGTCCTCTCCATCTCCGGCTTCCGTTACTCCCAGGTGCAACGGATAAGGCTGCAACCCTTCTTCATCTAGTTTTTGTACCAATAGTCGATAAGCTTGTACCATCACCTGAGGATTGCTTGCCTTCATGGACAGAACGATATCGTAGTATCCCATGGACTCACAAATTCGAACAAACTCCAGCGCGGACTCCACCATCCCTAGAGGTGTATCACCATAGCGACTCATGATACGATCGGACAACGATCCATGGTTGGTTCCGATTCTCATGGCAGTGCCATTCTCTTTGCAGATGTTCACCAGAGGAGTGAATTTCTTTTTGATCCTCTCGAGCTCGGCTTTATATGCCTCATCCGTGTATTCTATCGTTTCGAATCTCTTCTTATCCGCGTAGTTACCAGGATTTACCCGCACTTTCTCTACAATGCCCGCTGCGAGCTCTGCTGCATTGGGTGTAAAGTGGATGTCAGCGACCAATGGCGTGGCATATCCCATACTCCTCAAGCCTTTCTTTATTTCAGCAAGGTTCTGTGCTTCCTTTATACTTGGTGCTGTAATTCTAACGTACTCACATCCTGCTTCAATCATTCTAACAGACTGTTCAATGGAGCCTTCTGTATCCATTGTGTCGACTGTTGTCATTGATTGGATCCGAATGGGGTTAGTACCACCCATGGGAACGCCTCCGATATTCACCACACGGGTGGTCCTTCTGCTGTATGCAACAAGGCTGTTACAATAGCTTTTAGATTTATTTGAACTATCCATTAGTGCAAATGCTTACGCAAAGTTAACCCCAATTTGGCAGGAATGTTCCTGAAAACGGAGCCTAAATATCGCCCAGCTGAGGCCTTATAATGAGCTCTTCTACAACAGCCTGTGGCGACAGCGAATAGGCGCTAAATACGCTATCTGCGACATCTGTGGCCCGCATAAAACGCTCAACAGGTAAGCCAGAAGATGCCCAGCTATTGGTATAGGTGGCTCCGGCAATAACTGCCGTAACCCTTATGCCAAAGTTCTTTAGCTCCTCCCTTAATACCTTAGAGAAACCTAACAAGGCAAACTTAGAAATGGAATAAGATCCACCATTTGGATAGGCAAAAAGACTGGCGACAGAGCAAATAGAGAAAATATAACCTCTCTTGGCAGATTTCATCTGAGGCACGAGAATTCGAGTAAGGCGATAGGCGCTATAAACATTCGTATCTATCATTTTCTCAAGCACTCCGTCCGCTTCCTCTGTGATCAATCCTGGCTCAAAATACCCTGTATTATTGACAAGTACTTCCACAGGGCGTTTTAGAGAAAGTATAGCTTCTCCAAAAATCTCAACATCAGATTTCTTGCTCAGGTCAGCTACACTATAGTAAAGATTAACTCCATATGTACGCTCAATCTCTTTCTTCAGTTCTTTGAGATTCGATTCACTTCTGGAACAAGTGAAGACGTCAAATCCCTCCTTGGCAAACCTGGAAATAATAGCTTTCCCTATACCTTTACTTCCGCCAGAAACTACAATAAGTCTATTCATCTAAATTGAATGGTGATTGTCGGAAAATCGTTCCGTTTTAGGACACAATCTACATCAAAGGGATCACCAATTTCTTTTATCTTTGAGCAAGATAGCTATTTAATAGGGTCTAAATGAAGGGATTTGGTAGGTACTTGATGTTCCTCGCGTCATTGGTTGTGAGGAGAGAGTCCTTCAAAACATACTATAAGTTAACGATAGAAGAGGCCGTACTGGTTGGGGTCAATTCAATCCTTTTGGTAGCCCTTGTTTCCTCCTTTATGGGCGCGGTAACGACCGTACAAACGGCCTATAATATGGTAAGTCCACTCATACCAAAATTCATCATCTCACAGGTGGTAAGGGAGATGACCATTCTCGAACTCGCACCTACAATTATTGCCATCATTTATGCAGGTAAAGTGGGTAGCAGCATGTCTGGTGGACTGGGAACAATGAGGATCACCGAACAGATCGATGCACTTGAAGTTATGGGTATCAACTCTGCGTCATACCTTGTACTTCCTAAGGTTGTTGCCTCACTCATCATGTACCCGATGCTGGTCATACTGGCCGGGGTGTGTGCCCTTTTGGGTGGCTATATTGTCGGTTCACTCACCGGGATCATTACACCGACTGATTACATCTATGGAATTCGATTTGTGTTTAATGAATACATGATCACGTTCGCACTTATCAAGTCATTCGTTTTCGCATTTATGATATCAACGATATCTTGCTTTAAAGGATACTATACCAAAGGCGGGGCACTGGAAGTAGGCATCTCAAGTACGGAGGCCGTGACAACAAGTGTAATCGCAGTGCTAATAGGAGATTATCTTCTTGCACAACTTCTGTTATGATCGAAATTCAAAACATATCCAAATCATTCAACGAGAAGCAAATTCTGCACAACATCAGCGGTGTGTTTGATAAGGGAATGACTAACCTCATTATTGGTGCCAGTGGTACAGGAAAGAGTGTTCTTTTAAAGTGTATCGTTGGACTGATTCATCCAGATACCGGGACTGTATTTTATGACGGCCGGAATTTCACTGACGCAGATAAAGAGATGAAAGCTGAGATCCGGAGAGAGATTGGAATGCTCTTTCAGGGAGGGGCACTGTTCGATTCCAAAACCGTGGAACAAAACGTCATGTTTCCTCTGGATATCCTAACAAAGATGTCCCCAACAGAAAAAATTGATCGTGTTAATTTCTGTCTTAAAAGAGTCGGGCTGGAAAATGTGAATAGTAAAATGCCATCAGAGATTTCCGGTGGTATGAAAAAACGTGTTGGTATTGCGCGCGCGATCGTCAATAACCCCAATTACCTTTTCTGTGATGAACCCAACTCAGGATTAGATCCGCAAACTTCCATCCTGATTGACGAGCTGATCCTTGAGATCACAGAGGAATTTGATATTACAACGGTGGTGGTAACGCACGATATGAATTCCGTGATGGGCATTGGTCAGAAAATCTTATTCCTATTCCAAGGTCAGAAGCTTTGGGAGGGTTCGAAAGAAGAAATCATGTCGTCTGGAGTGGAGGAACTCGACAACTTTGTGTTCACCAACAAAGTGATGCAAAACTTAAAGGACAAATAGCTAACTCGCCAACGGGATTTGAATAAAGAAGCTTGTTCCTTTTCCGATTTCTGTTTCAAACCAAATCCTTCCTCCTGATTGTTCGATACCTTGTTTGGCAATTGCAAGACCAATACCGGATCCGGATTTCTTGGTACTGAAATTTGGTAAAAAAACCTTCCCTATTAGTTCGCGATCAATTCCACTCCCATTGTCTTTAAATGACATCAAATAAGTCCCATCAACTGTTTCACCCTTAATCTCGAGTATTATATTCGATTCCTCATTTCCCGATTGAAGGGCATTGATTATTACGTTTGAAAAAACACGTATTAACAACTGCTCGTCACCCTGGACAAAAACACTTTGGTTAGGCTGATCGAGTGTAATCGTTCCCCCTTGTCCGCGATGAAGGTTGACAGAATGAGCAAGCGTCTTGGTAATGTCTATTCGTTCCAGAATCGGTGCGGGCATTCTGGCAAATGCACTAAATGAAGCGGCAATATCATTGAGGATTTCAACTTGTTGCAAAAGCATTTCGAGAGATGCCTTTATCTTTTCTTTGGACAATCCATCATTAGCGATTGCATACTCCATTTGTTGGAGTGTAAGTTTCATAGGTGTAAGTGGGTTCTTAACCTCGTGAGCCACTTGCTTAGCAATTTCCCTCCACGCTGACTCTTTTTGAGCCCGAGATAGTTCAATCTTGCTTTTTTCAAGATTTTCAACCATCCTGTTGTATTCATTTACCATCAGCCCTATTTCATCATCAGAACTCCACGTAAGCGGCTTGTTCTCGCCAGTAAGTGTCGTTCGCTGAAGTGTACGGGTGATAAACTGTAAGGGAAACGTAAGCCACCGAACAGCAAAGAAGGACAGCATCGAGAATAGAATAAAAACAATGGTGAAAATATTGATGATGTTGGCCATCGCATTAATTTGAGTGCGCTCAAGCGATGTTGCAGATTCGAAGAATGGTATACTCAATATCCCAATCAGGTTCCCGGAATCTGGCGATTTTAGGGCAGAATAAGATGAATTGTAAGTTAGCGACCCGATTCTTTCATTAGTAATAAACGATTGTTGCCCCCCTTCCACTATTCTTTCGAATGCGTTTCGATTAACCAAAGTCGACAGTATCCGGTCCTCATATATCAATGGCTGACTTGAGGCCATGAGTTTGCCATCGGTGTTAAATACTGACGCATCAACGTTTGCCAGTCTTGACAAATCAATCAATTTGCTGTCCAATCCATCTCCGGATACACCATTCTCCAGCTGTAATGTGTCCAATAAGGGAGACAAGCGCTCCCCTAACGCAACTGATCGATCAAGGTACTCTTCATTCAACTGAGTCTCAGCAGAGCGACCTATCAACCCCAGCGTGGTGAGACTAACCAAGACGAGAGGAAGCACAAACGCGAGGTAGACATATAGTTGTATCCGCGCAGAATAATTGAGCGGCCGCTTTCTATACAATGACACCAGGCCAAACACCATAAGTGCCAGCAAGACCAGTAATAATCCAACTACAAAAAGAAAGGAAAAATTTGTCGCTATTCGCAACCACGGGTAGCCAGGTGATGAAACCACAGTAATCTTCTCTGAATCATCAGCTATACCCACATGAATAAAGTCAGCTTTGATAAGCCCTTCACTAAACAATTGGGGGTTAGCAAGATCGCCTTTACTGAAATCCTTTTCGAAGGGAAAAGAACCAAAACTACTTTTTACTTCTCCCTTTGAAAAAACCGCATAACTAAAATCTCTGTTCTTAAAATACTGAATGAATCTATCATCAAGCAAAAGTTCCGGAAATACGTTTCTTGGAATTACTCTCTTTTGAGAAAGGTCCAGTACCACATAGCCAATCACTCCACCAAACCGGTTCACAGGCACTACAGCGAGGTATCTCTTGGTCGTCTCAGGAGTGATATCTCTCAGATAAAAGATTCCCTCAAAATTGGTCCTGCTAGCCTCATTTTGAAATTGTGTGATAAGTTGAGCAAAAGTTTGGCTGGTGGCGTTGTCAAATGACACACCGGCCGAATTGAACAAGTATATTTTCACATCGTATCGGTCAAAATATGAGTTTAGATAAATCTGTTTCACCTTTTGCCTTACTGCGGATTTATTCAGGAAAGGGCTTCCCAGTCTGGTTTGAACGAAGGGGTCGGAACTGATTCTATTGACGCTTTCATTTAAAAGGAATTCGCCCAAAAAATCACGCTCCGCCAGGAACGTTGAAGCAAATCGGAACTGAGAATTAATCTTGTCTTCAATCATGAACTTTTTAATAGATAAAGCCCCTTGAGTTGAGAAAGCAATAATTGCTAAGAAGACATAGAGAAAAGTAGTATAGCTCGTCCTGTGAAGACTTTTATTCAAATTTGAAAAGTATACCGCGCAGAAAAATAAGGTACTGACCACAATCGGTATTGAATACGCCTTGCCAGAAAAAAGAGAAACAAGAAAAAACAAAGTCGCTGCCAGCAAGACGCTTGCAATGAAGGACTGAAAACTACCCGCCATTTTGGACCCTAGTCTCAAAAGTAGATGGCTCATCATAAAACCTGACGCGCAGCCTACTATTATAGACAAATAGGCTACGATACGCACCCAGCCGAACGCAATCGACTGAGTGATGTCTATTGAGATAGCCGAGTTGTGAAACAGCGTTTCAAAGAAAAGGAATGGATAAAGGAATGAAGCCATGCCAGCGGCCAATATCAGCACCGTAACAAGGCTCCTGACTGGCTTGCTTTCAACTCTAAGTATTGATGACGTGAGTTTGAACTTATGATAGTTGAAGAACAAATACGAAATAGGTACCATTACAATCAATGCGTTCAGCAGCAAATCACCAATCGAACGATTGAAGGCAGATGATGCAAAGTTGACCGGGTCGAAAAGTGGAACGTCTGGAGAATCCGACAAAATCAACATAAGGATACGGCCACCAATAAAAAACAAAATCAATATCAATAATGCTAAACCGTGCTCTTTCCTTCGATGAAAATGGTGTGCAAAGAAAATAATTGCACCAACAGACAATATCAATCCAATACCAAACAGCAGTATTGAAAAGACCGACATCTTGCTATCTGGCAATGACAGAATGGTCAAACTAAAAAGATATTTACCTTTCCAAAGAAAGGGATACCCCTCATCTACCTGATCGGTAATGGCGATAGATTGAATTGGAAAGATTTGCTTGTTGAACCCAGATATCAGGTACCGGTTGTTGATCTTGTATCGATCCTGAAGAGGCAGGACGGCTAGCAGGAAATTTGCGCCTTCTTTTTTCCATTTTCTCAATAAAAATGTGCCGCGGGGCCATTGTAACAATCGAAGCTCAAAATCATCCTGGACCGTTCGGACATCGGGAACGAAAATATTGCTATTCCATCTCAATATTTTCACGCTGTCCATCAGGAAAAATGAGAACGCAGAATTTTGCCACGCACCCTCCTCTTGATTGATTATGCGATTTCCCTGCTCTTCTATCTGCTGAATGTTAGTGAGGAGATTCTGTTGGATAGTTGAAGCAAGATCGTCAGAGGTGAAACCCTCAAACTTTGAAGTGAAATATCCGGCAGTCAACATTAAGACACCGGCACCAAAAGTCAATATAATTTTGCGGTAACGCATTGATTGACAGATAATCAATCAAGTTAACAAAAACAGTTCCAAGTATGCTATTTCAGCGTTGGGTCATAGTGAATCCCCCCAAAGAAATAGAGAAACAAGATGCGCGAATAACGAAATGAAAATGGCGTGAAAATGATCGCCCCAAAAATAATGGCCATGATGTAGACCCAGTCTTGTGGATTACCAAGGACATACAATGCAATTCCAATGGCCACGAAGAGCGCAACATTGATAGCATAGCTCACGAACATCGCCCCAAAATAGAAACCAGGTTCTGGTTCGAAAGTAGAGCCGCAATGTTCACAATGGGTATTCATCTTCCAAAACCCTCTCAGGTCAAACATTGATGTCTTAAAAATACTGCCGTTCCGGCAACGCGGGCACTTACCGGAGGACAGGCCTTTTGCCCAAGTTATTTCTCGCATTAGATCTGCTTGTTTTGAACCAGAAGAAAGCCACAGCAGCCACTGCCACATAGGGTGCAAAAAACAAATACATTATTCCGAAGTTAATGCCTGCCGCAATACCGGGATTCCCATTGCTAACATTGTTCTCAAGGGTAGCTCTGCACATAGCGCACTGAGAAAAGGAATCACTCAAAGTGACTAAAAGAAAAACCAGTGTGAGCAACTTCGACTTCATTATTAATAATACGGACTAATCATCAAGTAAACTACTACCCCAGTAACAGCTACATAGAGCCAGATTGGAAATGTAAATTTAGCCAACGCCTTATGTTTCTCAAAATTGGCCGAAAGTGCTCTACTGAGCGTAAACAATACCAATGGTACAACAGCTATTGATAGTAAAATGTGCGTTATCAGGATGAAATAATACAAATATTTCACCGGGCCTTCTCCTCCATAGGGGGTTGAGTCAGAAGTAATGTGATACAACACATACATCACAAGAAAAAGTGCTGACAGTGAAAGGCTAACTTTCATAAGCCTTTCGTGCAGTGTTCTCTTTTTATTCTTAATTGCCCAAACTGCCAGTATTAGCAGAACGGCAGTAACGCCATTAATGGTGGCATAGATTGGCGGAAGGAAACTAAAGTCGTACCCTTCAATTTTTACCTGAAACAAAAGAGCTACAGCAAGGGGGATCACAACCGATAAAACAATGATCAGCTTCTTGTAAGGTTCCTGGGCCATCCGTACTAATATTCGTTGAGAAGAATTTTAAGTTCCAAAATTAAACGATCTATCTCCTTCATTGAGCCTTCTTTGTAAAAACCTCTGATCCTCTTCAGGCTGTCTACCAACACCAACCTGTTCGTATTGGTCATGAATACACAATTACTCTCTTGCTTGTATGCCCCATCCTCCATCTGCACGAAATTCTCCAACCCGCCTAACTCCAATGAATCGACACTTACCAAAGTCAAGGTGACAGGAGCATGGAGCTCATTATTAACCCTGTTTAGCTGAAAAATTGACTCCTTCAGCACATCCGTACCCAACCCCTTCGCAAAGAATAACACGCTTGTCCCATTTAAAGGAATCGTGGAACGATCAACTGTGTAGGGAATCTTATAGGTGTCATTGCACTCACTTGGAGCCATGACTGACTCCTGAAAATAAACCGGCACCTCGAATTTGTTTTCTCCGAACAGATAGAGAAAAACAAATATGGACACTGGCAGCGCCAAAGCAAACACCAAGAGTATCGACTTCACCTTCATTGTAACAAAAAAAGAAGGCTAAAGTTATTCACCTTAGCCTTCCCTTTCGGTTTATAGAACTTTAAAAGTTTATTTCTGAGAATTTCATTCCTTCATACACAAATGCAACAAGCATCCACACCACAAAAATCATCGGAATGAGTATTGACCAAAGCAATACCTTCACCTCATAACGCAAGTGCATAAATTCACCTACTATGTAGGCTGCTTTCACGATTGTAAGACCAACGAAGATGGCGGTTTTAAGCGTCCCGTGACCCATTGTGAAAGCAATGATAAATTCAATAATCGTAACGAAAAGTAGAATACCCGCAACAGTCCAAAGTTTCTTAATTTTCTCTTTGTCAGGAGGAATTACGGTTACTTGAGGTTCTTGTGCATGCGCCATTGTATCGCTATTGAATTAGATTAAACAAGATAAAAGAAAGTAAACACGAACACCCACACAAGGTCTACAAAGTGCCAGTACAAACCGACCTTCTCCACCATCTCATAATGACCTCTGCGGTCATAAACTCCGGTTACTGTGTTATAATAGATCAAGAAATTCAACATCACACCGCTAAACACGTGAAATCCGTGGAATCCCGTAATGAAAAAGAAAAAGTCCGCGAAGTCCTGGGGACCATATTGGTTAATTCTAAGATTAGCTCCGAATACTTCTTTGGTTACCCACTCACCGTTTACAAAATCCTTGACAAGTGTTGGTGTGTCAGTGCCAACGATAAAGTGCGTCCACTCCCATGCCTGGCAGGCAAGAAAAGTAATACCACCAAGAATTGTCCACAGCATCCATTTCTCAACTGCTTTTCTATCCATTCTGTGGCCAGCTTCCACAGCCAATACCATTGTCACGCTGCTCATGATCAAAATGAAGGTCATGATACCCACAAACACAAGGGGCAGCTCTACGCCATGCAAGAAGGGAACAGCTTCAAATACCTTTTCTGGAACGGGCCAGTACTCGGTAGAGAATGTAAAGGCTTCAACTTCGCCAGCATACCCCGGGTGAGCAGAACGAATTAATCCGTAGGTAATGAGAAGACCCGAAAAAGTGAACGCATCGGACAGCAAGAAAAACCACATCATGAGCTTTCCATAGCTGGCGCCCATCGGTGAAACCCCTCCGTTCCAAACGCTTCTACCAGGTGCTACCGTAGCGGCTGAAGTATGTGCCATAGTTAGATTTAGGTTATCGATTCAATATTAGAAAGATGAACAAATATAGCCAAAGTCCGCCCAAAAAATGCCAATATGTGGCGCACATTTCTATCTGTGCAAGGCTCCTGGAGTGGATTTTAAACCGATATGCCGACACCATTACAATGACCAGGTAAATGATGGCGCTGATGATATGAAGGCCGTGTAGACCGGTAATTACGTAGAGAAAAGAGCCCGATGGATTGCCTACAAAATAGACATTGTGAGCCACCAGATCTTGCCAGGCCAGAAATTGGCCTACCAAAAAAACCAATCCCAGAACCATCGTTACCGATATCCATAATTTTACCCGATCGAGCAGGTCTTTTTTTGCTGACCAATAGGCCAATTGCATTGACACACTACTTAACAGAATAACGGCAGTGGTCCAATTAAGTAAAGTAGGCAGGTTAAAATACAGCCAATTGCCCTCAGCCTGCCTTACAATATAGGCTGATGTAAGAGCGGCAAAAAGCATCCCTACAGTCGCCACAAATATCCACATCGCGAACTTCTTCGGATGCATGGATAATGGTTTCTTAGGTTCTTCAACAATCTTAAACTCAGTAGTCATATCTAATTCACTTTATCCAACAAGTACGCTATCTGCACAATAGGTAGATATAAAAACGATCCAAACATAATTCTTAACGCTGATTGGCGGCTTCCTGTTTTCATAAGCGAAAATGTTTGCGCAAAGAAGGCCACACCACAAACTGTTGCCACCACAGCAGAGTTGATGCCGGTAATCCCGAACAATGCAGGAAGCAGACCCAGCGGTATCAGAAACATGGTATAGACCATAATCTGAATCACTGTGTTAATGTTCTTTCCTTCTCTCGATGGGAGCAGTTTGAACCCAGCCTTTTGGTAGTCGTCATCGGCTACCCAGGCAATCGCCCAAAAATGCGGAAACTGCCATATGAATTGGATGCCAAAAATGATCAACGCTTCATGCGTAATTTGCCCGGTCGCGGCTATCCAGCCGAGAAGCGGAGGAAGTGCTCCAGGAATAGCGCCAACAAATACTGCAATTGGTCCGACACGTTTTAGAGGTGTGTAAACAAAACTGTATAACACCATTGACAACACAGACAGCGCCACTGTCAGTGGATTGGTATAATTCCATAGTACCCATACGCTCAGCAATCCACACACGATCGCAAACCATGTGGCCTCCTGAGTATTCAAACGCTGCGTTGGAAGCGGGCGATTCATGGTTCTGTTCATCAGTTTGTCCAAATCCTTTTCCAAAATTTGATTAACACATACTGAAGCACCCGAAAGAAGAAATCCCGCCAGCGTAACCATCATTAAAGAAGTCCAGCTGATATCACCACGGGCGGCTAGTGCATATCCAAAAGCACAGGAAAATGCCACAAGGAGTGACAACCGGATTTTAAGCAACTCCATAAAAGCTTTCACTTTGGCGGCTACCAAAGAAAACCCAGTAAGTTGCTGTACTTGAAATGGTGTCATTACGCTTTATTAAACATCAAATCGCTCCCTGTGTTCATCCGGAAGTACAGTTTTAACTGCACTCCAAATATGAGAGTGGCGAGAACCAAATGGAGCGGTTGAAGGAATGCTGGCACTCCGAAGTAGGCCATTCCCGTACCCGTCAATATGGCCCCCAAAATTAAAATTATTAGGGTTAGAGGGAAAATTTTGTCCCCCGTAGTTTTTCTAATTCTGATCAGCAAAATAACGTGCACTATCAAAACCGACCATGAAAATGACCGGTGTACCACAAACTCAAGGCCAAGCGCCTCCACCCATCGAGAACGAGGAATTACGGTACCCGCCAGCGTATCAATCAAGGATCGAACCTCCGTTCCCAAAAACGTCTGAACAAGTAGTAAAAGCATGCAAATAATCAGCAGCCACTTTGTTCCTGCACTTGCCTTTACTGAAGTAGATTCAACAAGGTGCAACATGTAAATCAGAAATGCCACGATTACCAGCGCGAGAAACATATGGATAGTGATTGTCCAGGTGGTGAGATTTGTTGACACAACAATGGAACCAAACCAGCCCTGAATGATAACTGTGACCAGAGTGAGCACAGAAAACAAAAATACCCTGCGATGGGTAGTTCGTAGTGGAAGTGCTTTCCACACCAACGTAATGATCAGCAGACCAACCGCCACTCCAACCAATCGATTAATGTACTCTACCCAGGTCTTCGTTGCGTTAAAATCTGCTTCCTCTCTGATGCTTTCATCGTCCAACAGTTGATCAGCAGTCTCATCCAGACCTATCAAAGACAAGTATTTGGCAAACTTTACATTTTTCGCGTGCCGATATGCTGAGTAGAATTCTTTATAATCAGAAGGTAACTGCTCTGCCGAGGTAGGTGGAACGATCTTCCCGAAGCACGTTGGCCAGTCCGGGCATCCCATTCCAGAGCCGGTACTGCGTACCACGCCACCAACCATTATCAAAAAATAAACAGCAACCAAGGTGGCAAAGCATAGCTTACGAAACCCCTTGGTTGCTGGCTGGCTCAATATGTTGGATTGAACCTCTGTTAGTGTTTTTTATCCTCTACAACAATCGCCCCGCTATCTTCCATTTCCAATTTGATGAGATCATTCTCATGAGGCAGATTGGATTCAGGTGTTTCAGAATAGGGAACGGTTTGAGGAATATAATCGTCCTTAGCGCCTGGCTTGCTATAGTCATAGGGCCAACGATAGACAGTTGGAATTTCACCAGGCCAGTTTCCGTGACCAGGATGACGGGGTGTTGTCCACTCCAGTGAATTTGATTTCCATGGATTGGCAGGCGCTACTTTTCCTCTGAAAATACTGTAGAAGAAATTGAACAGGAATATAAACTGCGCTGACAACGTCAGGATGGCCGCAGTACTTACCAACATGTTGAGGTCTGCAAACGAATTGAAGAGTTCAAAGTTGGTCCATGAATAATATCTACGAGGGAAACCTGCGATTCCGATATAGTGCATTGGGAAGAACACAAGGTACACCCCGATGAACGTGATCCAGAAGTGAATCTTTCCAAGGCGATCGTCCATCATTCTGCCAAACATCTTAGGGAACCAATGGTACACACCAGCCAACATTCCAAAGAATGAGGCGCTACCCATTACAAGGTGAAAGTGTGCTACTACGAAATAGGTGTCGTGAAGCTGAATGTCTACAGCAGAGTTTCCAAGGAAAATTCCGGTGATACCACCTGAAAGGAAGAACGATACCAGACCAATAGAGAACAACATGGCCGGAGTGAATATGATGTTTCCCTTCCAGAGAGTAGTTACATAGTTAAATATCTTAACAGCAGATGGCACCGCAATAATCAATGTCAGCAACGTGAAGATTGATCCCAGGAATGGGTTCATACCAGTAACGAACATGTGGTGCGCCCACACTACGAATGAAAGAATCGTAATGAAGAGGATTGATCCCACCATCGCCTTGTATCCAAAGATCGGCTTGCGCGAATTGGTTGCAATGATCTCTGAAGTTATCCCCAACGAAGGCAATATCACAATATACACCTCCGGGTGACCCAAGAACCAAAACAAGTGTTGGAATAGTACCGGACTGCCTCCCTGATTCGGCAATGCCTCACCATTGATGTAGATATCGGACAGGTAAAAGCTAGTGCCGAAACTTCGATCAAATATTAGAAGCAAAGCGGCTGCGAAAAGTACCGGAAATGACAACACGCCAATGATCGCTGTGAAGAAGAACGCCCAAACAGTCAATGGAAGCCTTGAGAAAGACATCCCCTTGGTACGCATATTGATCACTGTGGTGATGTAGTTAATACCACCCAATAGCGAGCTCACAATAAATAGAGCCATCGACACCAGCCACAACGTCATTCCAAGTCCGGAACCCGACATTGCTTGAGGCAACGCACTCAATGGGGGGTAGATCGTCCAACCGCCACTTGCAGGACCGGTTGAAATAAAGATCGACACAAACATTATCACACTTGACAGGAAGAAGAACCAATAAGAAAGCATGTTCATAAATCCTGATGCCATGTCGCGTGCACCAACTTGTAGCGGGATGAGGAAGTTACTAAACGTTCCACTTAAGCCTGCGGTCAGTACGAAGAACACCATAATGGTGCCGTGCATTGTTACCAATGCCAGATAAAACTCGGTATCAAGTTTCCCTTCTGGAGTGATCCAACCTCCGAGCACCGGGCGAAGCCACTCGATGCTAGCTTCCGGGAAACCAAGCTGAAGACGGAAAAGTACAGACATCGTACCTCCTATCAGCGCCCAAAACATCCCCGTGATGAGGAACTGCTTGGCAATTACTTTATGATCCTGGCAGAAAATGTAGTTCGTCCAGAAATTACCATGATGGTGTTCATGGTCATGGTCGTCATGGTGATGAACATCTGCCTGCGTGTGAATATCTACTGTTGCCATTCTATGAGATGTCTGTTAATTACTAATTGATACTGTTTGTGCTGTTGCAGCAGTAGCTGCTTCACTTTCAACGGGGATACCCGATTTAATCATTGCCACTTCCCTCAGCGCTGAGGGCACCTTAGCCAGGTAGTCCGGATTTTGTTTCAACCAAGTTTCCTGAGCCGCTTTCCATTTTTCGTAAGCCTCTGGCTCTTCTACCACCACCAGGAAACGCATTGAAAAATGGCCTTTTCCGCAAATCTCAGTACAAGCCATTTCATAGTTGAAATTAGGATCTCCTAATTCAGCACGCATATCCTCAGTTGATTTCGTAGGTGTAAACTTGAAGTTGGTATACATCCCTGGCACCGCATCCATTTTCACCCGGAAGTGAGGAAGAAATACGCTATGCAACACATCCTTGGCTCTGATCATCAGGTGAACTTCTTTGCCTTTTGGAAGGTGAAGTTCCAGAGCCTTGAAATCATCGTAGGTATTCTTGTCGGTGAGATCCAAACCAAACTCGTTAACCGCGTCAATGAGTTTATAGTTAATATCACCAAGTTGCTTGTCTTTTACACCTGGGTAGCGCGCAGTCCATGCAAACTGTTGACCAATTAATTCGACCACTTCAGCCTGCTCCGATGCAGGGCTTGTGATGTCGTTCCATGCGCGTAGACCTCTGAAGATAAGCAGCGCCAACACTATCGCTGGGATAACGGTCCAAATGATTTCAAGCTTATGGCTGTCCGGGAAGAAAGTAGCCTTGCGGTTTTCATCATAGCTGTACTTATAAGTAAACCAGAACATAACCACAGAAATCAATCCAAAGGCTACTACAGTGATCGCCATCGTGATCCAAAACAAATGATCTGTAATGGCCCCATGTTCGGATGCAACGGGCAACACGTAGCGGTCGAAATGAGCGTAAGAATACCACGCAAAAACTGCCAGCCCTACAATACAGAATAGGAGAAACAAGAATCCGTGGATATCATTTCCAGCATGCTCCTTTTCCTTGGTTCCTTTGACAAGGCCGACAAGCCTACCGATTCTGAAAATCAAGTAGAGTATGAACAGCACCAGTATTACACCCAGACCAATTATCAGACTCATCATACTATTTTATTAAGCAATTTCAGTTTTAAAATCGTTCCTCTTAAATATGGTGATTCATGCTTTCCTCCATCATAGGATGGTTTTTTGCCACCAAAGGTACTTTCGCAAGTGCACTGAGCGTAACAAAAAGGAAAGCAGCCATAAATATCATTGCCAATCCTACCTCTAATAATCCAAAGCCTCCGTCATGCTTCATCACGCCAGGGGTCACCATATTAAAGAAATCAAACCAGTGACCAACGATTACTATCGGGCAAACTACCTTCAACATTGACATATGACGCTTGGCATCTCTCGTCATTAACAACAAAAAAGGAAGTACAAAGTTTAAGAAGAGGTTGGTATAGAATATCCAGCTATAAGGGCTGTTTGCAATTCTGGTCACAAAATACACTGTCTCTTCAGGGATGTTTGCGTAATAAATCAATAGGAACTGGCTGAACCAGATGTATGTCCAAAAGATACTGAACGCAAAGACGAACTTTCCGAGGTCGTGAAGGTGATTGGAGTTAACCATTTTGAGGTACCCCTTATCTTTGAGATTAGCCACCACCAGCGTAATGAACGCGAGGCCGGTTACCCACCAGCTGGCGAATACGTACCATCCCATCATAGTGCTGAACCAGTGAGTATCAATGCTCATTACCCAGTCCCAAGCAGCTATTGAAGAGCTAACAGCAAATATCACAAGGAAGATGGCAGACAAGGATCTCGCTTTGGTCCAGTGCGCAGTGCCACCATTAATGTCTTCTGCCAACATTTCCTTTTTGATCCACACAAAAAACATATACCAGAGGCCGAAGAACACCACCATTCTTAGCACATAAAAGATGGGGAATCCACCCGCCTCTAAGGGCCAAAAGAAGAATCCACTCTTACCAGCAATAATTCGGTCATAACCTGCACCACCCTCTTCATAAAGATCGTGGTGCGTCCAGTGGAAAATATCAGCTTTCACTACAAACCAAAGCACAAGCATGAGAACACCCGCAATTGGTATCCAATGGGCCATAGCCAAAGGAATGCGTTTGATCGGTGCAGACCACCCTGCCTGAGCTGCGTATTGAATGGCTACAAAGAACAAACCGATGATACCGAGACCGGTGAAGAACACATTGTTTTGCCACAGGGAGGTATAGATTCGCTTAAGCCAAACGGGGCTTCCATGATGCTCCCCCTCAGCTGCAGCCTCGTGACCCGCGGCAGCTTCCTGATCAGCGCTGGCCACCAATTTGGAGGTAACGATGGCAGAGGCGTGCTCTTCTCCATGTCCTCCACTGTTCATGGCCATAAAAACTCCCGCGATGAACAGCACAATACCAAGCACACCAAGAATCATTATATTCTTCTTGGCTGTGGCGCTGAATTCGTATTTTTCTTCGGCTATCATTTATCTTTTTTCAAAAATTTCAAATCGTTACTACTTCTTCTGAAGGGTCTTCACATACTTCGCAATCTTCCAGCGATCTTCAGGACTTACTTGAGAACCATGCGCTTGCATCAGGCCCTTGCCCCAGGTAATTACGTGAAAAATATGGCCTTCAGTAATATTCAAGTATGCCTCCCCTGTCAGGTTAGCTACACCACCCACTAATCCTTTTTCAACACCATCAATTGTGACCCCAGTAGCCACCTTGCCATCTCCTTGTCCTTTAGGGCCATGACAATGGTTGCAGTAGACAGCGTATAAAGCTTTACCCTCCGCAATAATCGCTGCGGAAGAATCCAAAGGGTTTTTGTTTTCAGCTGCAGCAATCAAATCATCCTTGCCCAATCGGTAAGGTAGCCATCCCTGCTTGTTTCTTTTTACTGTATTTGGCGCAGGCTCCCTCATGTTCATTCTGTGAGGGTTGTACTTGTTGGAATTGAAGTATTCTCCTCTTCCGTTGTCCAGTGAGTTCACCCAAGTACCAGCACTCTCATCGGTAATTTGAGTAAGTGGCTCGTAAGCAACGGAGTGGTACATGTTAGGTGCATATTCACGGCCTTGGTTGTCACCGCCAGCTTTACAGCCTGCTAACAACGCTGCCCCAATGAAACCTACACTTATTGTCTTTAGTATCTGCATATGCTGCATCATCCTTTTTTAGAAATTCTTGTCGTTTACTTCCTGCGCTCCACTTTCTTTCAGTATCGCACCAATTGCACTTTTGTCCAGCTTGTTATTGGCGAGATCTATGGCCATAATGTGCTTATCATCCGTACTGCGAAGGTCAAATTGCTGCGGCCACTTATAAGGTTTCATGTCGCTCACGATCAGGAAGGTTGCAACCATACCAAGAGCAGACAAAAGCACAGTCAACTCGAAAGTTACTGGAATGAATGGCGGCAGAGATGCAAAATTTTTACCTCCAATAATCATTGGCCAATCAAAACCCAACATCCAAATCTGCATAATCAAAGCAAGGCTGGTTCCTGTCATACCGAAAAGAAATGCCGCGATCGGAAGCCTGGTACGCTTATAACCAAGGACTTCATCAAGGCCGTGAACCGGGAACGGAGAATACACCTCGTGTATTTTCACGCCCTTACCCCTTACGCTCTCTACTGCATGAAGAAGTACATCTTCATCATCAAACACACCTAAAACAAAATTTTTATTGCTTTCCATGATCGATTAATGCTTTTTTTCTGATGATGATTTAATAATACTCTTAACCTCTGCCATGTTGATTACCGGGAAGAATTTGGCAAACAACAAGAAGGCACAGAAGAAGAATCCGAACGTGAGGATGTATTCACCCAAATCGTACATCGTAGGATAGAACATTGACCAGCTTGATGGCAGATAATCTCTGTGCAACGAAGTCACGATAATCACGAAGCGCTCGAACCACATACCAATGTTCACGATGATAGAGAGTACGAACGTGGACACGAGACTGGTTCTGATTTTCTTAATCCAAAACAACTGTGGTGAAATCACATTACAAGTCATCATACACCAGTATGACCACCAGTAAGGTCCAAACGCACGATTAATAAATGCATACTGCTCTGCCGGCACTTGTCCGTACCAAGCGATGAAGAACTCAGTGATGTAGGCGATACCCACAATTGATCCTGTCACGATGATGATAATGTTCATCAACTCAACGTGGTAGATCGTAATGTAATCTTCAAGTTTGAACACCTTACGGGTAATCAACAGAAGTGTCAATACCATCGCGAAACCAGAGAAGATCGCACCGGCCACAAAGTAAGGCGGGAAGATCGTAGTGTGCCATCCGGGGATTACTGAAGTTGCAAAGTCGAAGGATACAATGGTGTGAACTGAAAGTACGAGAGGTGTTGAAAGTCCTGCGAGAATAAGTGCTACTGATTCGTAGCGCATCCAGGTCTTTGCTCCACCAGACCATCCAAAGCTCATTGCATTATAAACAGCTGCACGAGTTTTGTGTCCCATTCTCACTGCTCTGTCGCGTATCACGGCAAAGTCAGGGATAAGACCCATGTACCAGAATACCAATGATACGGTGAAGTAAGTTGAGATCGCAAACACGTCCCATAACAGCGGTGAATTGAAGTTAACCCAAAGTGATCCGAATGCATTGGGCAACGGAAGTGCCCAATAAAATCCCAACCACAGGCGTCCCATGTGAATCAGCGGAAAACTGGCAGCACAGATTACTGCAAAGATTGTCATCGCCTCAGCGGCACGGTTGATAGACATTCTCCACTTCTGACGAAACAACAAAAGGATCGCTGAGATCAGCGTTCCTGCGTGACCAATACCGACCCACCACACGAAGTTGGTGATATCCCAGGCCCAACCCACAGTTTTATTCAGTCCCCACTTTCCGATGCCTTCCCACAGGGTTATGCTCATACAGTAAACTCCAAAGAGCAACAGCACTGTAGAAACTCCAAAGGCCATCCACCAGAGTTGAGTAGGTTTACCCTCTACCTGGCGGCTAATATCTTCCGATACGTCACCTACTGTTTTGCCACCGGTGATGAGAGATTCGCGTAGTGATGAGCTTACTTGCATAAAGTCGTTATCCGTTTATTGCTATGCGTTAGTTAAATCTTTGTTCTTGATCTTGGTCAGGTAGTAGATGTTCGGCTTCACACCGATATCCTCCAATACCCTGTAAGCGCGAGGATTTCCAATTTGCTTATCCGGGCTGTTAGGCCTTTTCTCATTGCGCTTTACTTGCAACAACTTGCTGATCTGGCTGTTTTCGTCATTCAAGTCACCAAAGAGAATTGCTCCTGACGTACATGAAGCCTGGCAGGCTGTTACGATTTCTCCATCTTTTACAGTCCTTTTCTCGCGTTTCGCATTCAGCTTACCTGCCTGAATACGCTGTACACAGAATGAACATTTTTCCATTACACCACGTGAACGAACTGTTACATCAGGATTGAGCACCATACGACCAAGGTCAGTGTTCATAGCAGGGTTTGCCTGATAGAACTGCTGATTGTCGTGATACTTAAACCAGTTGAAACGTCTTACTTTATAAGGACAGTTGTTGGCACAATAACGTGTACCAATACAACGGTTATAAGTCATTTGATTGAGACCCTCGGTGCTGTGGGTAGTCGCTGCCACGGGACATACCGTTTCACAAGGTGCGTTGTTACAGTGCTGACACAACATCGGCTGGAACACTACCTCAGGATTCTCAGCAGCATGCTCCAACTGTTCATAGTTACTGATGTCTGTTGCATCGCTGCTGTAGTAGCGGTCGATACGCAGCCAGTGCATTTCACGTCTGTTGATCACTTCTTGCTTACCTACCAGAGCAACATTGTTTTCAACATTACATGCAACAATACAAGCCCCACATCCAGTACATGAATTCAGGTCGATTGCCATTCCCCAGTGATGGTCAAGGTAGTCATGACCTTTCCAAAGCGACACTGTTCCCGGATCAACCTTTTCGTCCCACTTCGTGATTTTCGGAAACTCACGGCCTGCATGAGGATCTTTTTTGAACTCACTCAGAACCGACTCCTGAATCACGGAACTCCTGCCCATGTAGGTTTGATGAATCTGTGTTTGAGCGATTTGATAGGCTTCATCCGTTTTAGCAACGGTCACTCCAGAAGTCACATTAAAATTGAGCGAACCGTTAACCATTGTCACCAATGGGTAAATATTCACTCCCATGTTGGCAGCTACTACACCCACCTTGGTGCGACCATAACCGATAGCGATACCTATAGTGCCCGGTGCTTGACCAGGTTGTACCAACGCAGGTACTTTTATCGTCTTACCGCCTGCTGTTATGTTAATATACTGAGTGCGCCCCTCGGCATCATTGTCTACACCCAGTTCAGCAGCATCTTTTTGAGAGATTGTTGCATAGTGATCCCAAACCGCCTTGGTAATTGGATCAGGCAACTCTTGCAGTAAAGGGTTGTTTGCTTGTGACCCGTTTCCGATGGCATAGCTTTCATAGATCGCGAGCTCAAATCCAGTATTATTTGATTTGTAATTCGTACTTATTGCCGATGCAGCAGCGTCAACATCTCCACTGAACGTCAATGTTTCCGCTTCGCCATTGCTAAGATCAAGGACACCATCATACAAACACTTATCCCAGAAAGACTGGAAGCTCAATCCACCGCCTGCAGTACCATAGTACCAGTTTCTCCAGTTTTCCTTTAAGAAAGCAAAATATTCAGTCGGCTCTCCAGCCCAGGTCATCAAGCTCTCCTGTGCCTGACGAGTTTTGAAAATTGGAGTAATGGCCGGTTGTGAAAGACTGAATGAGTTCGTCTTTGGTTCGAAGTCATTCCAAGACTCCAGATAATGATGATCAGGAGCTTTATACCCCGATGCTGAAGCCGTCTCATCTTCGGTAGAAGAGGTGGAAACAGAAAGAGAAACATTTTTGAGTGCTGCCTCAAGCTTAGCTCCCATCGGGTGATCAAACACTGGGTTACAGTTGTAGAAAATCACACCAGCTACTTTGTTCGCCTCCACATCAGCAATCAATGCTGCCATGGCCTCATCGTTGCCTTGTCTGAAGTTTACCGTTTTGTTGGCATGTATGGTAGTACCATAGCTGCCCAACATATCATTGATTCCGTTTACCAACACCTGAACATCTTTGTCGTTTGATCCACAAACCACAAGTGCTTGTCCACGGCTAGCCCAAAGTTCATTAGCGGCTTTTTCGAGGTTGGCAACTTTATCGATCCCAGCAGAAACAGAGGCGCGTCCCGCCTTTCCTGCAATTATATTATATAGCTGTGCCACCACCAGACCTTGCTGAGAAGGACGGATCATGGTGCGATAGTCAGCGTTTGCTCCTGTCAACGACAAGTTGGATTCAAACTGATAATGGCGAGACATGGTAGTGACCTTCTCACTAACTTTTCTATTCTCGCTGTATTGTTTTGTAAACTCAATAGGGGCTAACCACGTACCCAAAAAATCAGCACCAACACTCACAATGGTTCTGGCTTTTGAAAAATCATAAGACGGAATCATCGCCTTGCCAAAACTTGCCTCATTGGCTTTTGTGATACCGGTGTACGACACCGGATCATATTGCACGTGAACCGTTGTCGGGTACTTAGCTGTGAAACGGCCAATCGCTGCCTTTGTACTTGGGCTTAGTATCGTATTGCTTACAATTCTGATCTGACCACCTGCTGCTGAAATCTCCCCTAACTTTCCAGTTATTGCTTTATCTACATCTTCCCAGCTTGCGCTATCAGCGCCTGCCTTTGGTCCCCTTAGCCTGTAATTATCGTAAAGCGAAAGTACCGAAGCTTCAACCTGAGCACTGGTACCTCCCATACTCACTTTTGAGAGTGAGTTCCCCTCAATTTTAATGGGGCGACCTTCGCGGGTCTTTACTACTATGCTACAATAGTCACCACCATTGACGTAGGTAGACGCATAATAGTTAGGTATACTGGGATCAACATCAACTGGCTTGTTAACATAAGGTATCGCCTTTCTTACCGGTGCCTCGCATGCTGCCAATGAAGCCGCAGCCACGCTAAAGCCCATCATTTTAAGAAAGTCCCTGCGCGAATGGCGAGGATCATCTTCAACACCCAGGTCAACGAACTCTTTATCCGCATTCTTAACAAATGCTGGATCGTTTTTCAGCTGCTGAATACCTTTCCAGTATGTCTTTTTTGTATCGTTCATACTTTATCTAAGTCCAAAAATCGAATTGTATCTTTATTAATAGTGACACTTTGCACACTCAAGCCCACCAATATCCTCCACTTTCATTGCCTTATTATTGTGGAGTTCCAGTAGGTTGTCGTAGTAGGCATTGCCTTTTGTATTCACATCAGTCTTTCTGTGGCAATCAATACACCAGCCCATGGTAAGCAATGAATATTGCTTAACAACATCCATCTCCTGAATTGGACCATGGCAGGTCTGACATTCAATGCCCCCCACATTCACGTGCTGCGAGTGATTGAAATATGCCAAGTCTGGCAGATTGTGGATTCTTACCCACTCAATTGGCCTGTTATTCTCAACAGCGGCCACGATCTTTGCAATTTCCGATTCACCGGTGATGGTTCCCTTCCTTATTTGTGTATGGCAATTCATACAGATGTTAGGAGATGGGATATTGGCGCTGCGTCCTTTCATTGCACCGGTATGACAATATTTACACTCAATCTCGTATTGACCCGCATGCACCTTGTGTGAGAATGCGATGGGCTGCTTTGGCTGATAGCCTTGCTGCACCCCTATCGAATACAGTCCATCGATTATTGTTTTGAATGAAACGCATGCTACAATGAACACCACTACAAAAACGAACCCGGGGCTTCGCATAACTGTACCCAGGGTAAATGGCGAATGAACTACTTCTCTGTCCTCTTCGCTCAGGTCCTTTTGATCCAGATAACGTTTGAGCGCATTGATGATCAATCCAAGAATAACGAGTAGCAGAACCAGGATTATAACCATTCCGATAAGAATGGCATTAAGGTAAGTCGTTGGTAATGAGGGCTGTCCGGCACCATCTCCACCCCCAGCTGTTGCCGCAGGTGCTTCGTCAGGTTTCTCCGCTTCCGCTTTCACGTAGGCCATGATCGACATAATCTGATCATCGCTGAAGGAAGTGAAAGCCGTCATTAATGTCTTGCCATTCTCTTCATAGATTTTGTTTGCATACTCGTCTCCACTGGCAATGACTTTGGATGAATTCCGAACGAAATTCTTGATCCAATCCAGAGATGGAGCGCGGTCATATACGCCAGCCAGCGCAGGACCTATAAGTTTTTGCTTCACCCGGTGACAAGCCTTACAGTTGGCATCAAATAGCGCTGCCCCATCAGCAACTACAGCGGGGTCTGAAGAAATTTCCTGTGCAAACGATGTAAAACTTAGAACTATGAGAAGGGCTGAGGCGAGATTCTTTAATAAACCAGAGATTTGGTGCGTCATCGTGATTTGTTTAGGTGTCCGCTTTTATACGGAGTGGCACAAATCTACATTCGTAATGTATTATTTCAAACAAATTTTTGCGGTCGGAGGTATTATTTTGGGCACTTTTGGTACATGCAATCGACTCTGTAATTTCTTCATCCCGACCATCAAATTTTCACTTCCTTGATGTCAATTTAGAATGAATTTAAATAGCTAAATTCATTTTCCCATGCTCAGTCCATTTGAATATGTAAGTGTTCTCATTTCCATCATTTTAGGATTGGGTATCACGCAGATCGTAACGGGAATTGCTGACATCATTCATCATTGGAAGCGTGTAAAACTCTATTGGCCTCACACGCTGTGGATGGTGATTATCTTCTTTTTGCATATTCAGGAATGGTGGAACATATATGACCTGCGGACAATTGACACCTGGAGACTTCCCACATTTCTATTCATCAGTCTGTATCCGATTAATCTTTTCATTCTCGCCAGGTTACTCTTTCCAGCACATGGTCATGATGATATCGAACTCGACTACAAAGAATTCTACTTAGCGAACTACAAAAAATTCTTCGCGGTCATTGTGTGCTTCGCATTTCTTTCAGCCGTAGAAAACTTTGCATTTGCAGGCAATGGGATTGAAGGAGTCGCACTACAAATTGTCATAATTGCTGTGCTCGGTTTTGCCGCGTTTCTCCAAGGCATCAGCGAATGGGTGCACAAGGTCATCGTTCTTGCATGGGTGGCTACAGTGATCGTCTCTATAATTGTGAACTGGGACGCATGGCTAATCACCTAAAACCTCCAAAATAGCCATTTTTCGTGGCTTTTAGCCATAAATGTTAGTATATTATGAACCGACTCTTCCAGTTGGCTCAACTACCCTGAGTGCATTCGTGGCGAAGGACAAGAAGCAGGTCGGTGAAAAACAAATTCAAGCAGCGATTAATCGGTGACATCTGGTGCCGCTAAGATTCGTGATAATTTTGAGTACAATTGTGTGATATCAACTTAAACCACTTTAGAAATAATCAGAGCACATGGAAAGCGCGACAACGGAATCAAAAACATTATCATTCAAAAAAACGCAGGCACTCATCGAAAGAAGAAAGGCCGTGGTGGCTAACGGTGTGAGTGTGTTCGTTCCCTCAACAGCGGTAAGTGCCAAGGATGGAACCATTTTAGATGCAGATGGAAATCAACTGATAGACTTTGGAGGCGGTATCGGTGTGCTCAATGCTGGGCATTGTCCTGAGCCGGTGGTAAAGGCCATACAGGATCAGGCAGCAAAACTTATTCACGCTTGCTTTAATATCTCCACCTATGAGCCCTATCTGGAACTCGCAGAGAAATTGGCAGAGCTGATTCCCCACGGCAAAAAGACTAAGGTGATGCTCACCAATACAGGTGCAGAATCCGTAGAAAACGCCATAAAAATCGCCCGTCAGGCGACCAAGAGGTCAGCTGTAATCTGCTTCACAGAGGCCTTCCATGGCCGATCGATGATGGCAATGACCCTCACTTCCAAAATCAACTACAAAACCAACTGCGGACCTTTCGCGCCAGAGGTCTATCGCTTACCCTTTCCAAATTATTACCACAATGGCCAGGGAATGACGGAAGATGAGTTTTCGGCACAGGAACTAGCTCGCATGGAGGATGCGACTCATTCCATGGTAGATGTGAACGATGTGGCCGCTATTATTTTGGAGTTGGTTCAGGGGGAAGGAGGATTCAACGTGGCTCCAAAAAAATATATTCAAGGGCTTCGTGAGTTTTGCGACAAGCATGGAATCATGTTGATCTTCGATGAAGTGCAAAGCGGATTCTGTCGTACCGGAAAGTGGGCTGCGCATGAACATTACGGTGTTGCACCTGACATATCCACCTGGGCCAAATCAATGGGATCGGGAATGCCGATAGGTGCAGTCATTGGAAAACAGGAAGTGATGGACGCAGCTGCAGTAGGCTCAATTGGTGGAACCTACCTTGGAAATCCGGTTTGCTGTGCCGCTTCGCTTGCCACTATTAAGTATATGGAGGAGATCGACCTCAACGCGAAAGCAAGCAAAGTGAGCCAGATCGTAAACGAACGTTTTCAAAAGTTGAAGAAGCAATGTTCGGCAATAGGTGACGTGCGTGGGTTGGGCGCAATGCAGGCCATCGAATTCGTGAAGAACGGTGATCCATCACAACCCGATGAAGACACCGTGACCAGGCTTACCAAAGCATGCCTTGACCGAGGTGTTATATTATTAAGTGCAGGTACTTATAAAAACGTGATCCGCATTCTAAGCCCGTTGGTCATCTCAGAGGAGCTACTGAATCGTGGGCTTGATATTATTGAAGAAGAACTTATAAAAATTTCGAACTAGGATGACGCCATTTTCGATTGCGGGGATTCAGATGCACGTTTCGGCCAGCCACAGTAATGTGCCAATCATGAAACACAAGGTTGACGTGATGATGTCAGTCTATCCATGGGTACAAATGGTGATGTTCAGCGAATTGTGCCCGTTTGGACCACTCACCTATCACGCCATGGATTTTCCCAATGACGTGGAGAATGAGTTTTGTGAACTGGCAAAAAAACATGGCATCTGGTTGGTGCCTGGAACCATGTTCCAAAAGAAAGAAGATAAAATCTACAACACGGCAACGGTAATCAACCCGCAGGGAGAAGTTGTAGGCCGTTATAATAAAATGTTTCCGTTTTACCCGTACGAAGTAGGTGTAACCGGAGGTGATGAGTTTTTAATTTGGGATGTGCCCAAAATCGGGAGGTTCGGCCTCACGATTTGCTACGACATGTGGTTCCCTGAAACTTCAAGAACACTTGCCGTCAACGGAGTAGAAGTGATACTGCATCCAACACTGACGGCAACTATCGACCGCGACATAGAGCTTTCGATCGTCCAGGCTACAGCCGCCACCAACCAATGTTTCATTTTCGATATCAACGGACTTGGTGATGGTGGCACCGGCCGATCGATTATCTGCGGCCCCGATGGAAGGGTATTGCATCAGGCCAGTACTGGAGAGGAACTAATTCCGATCGAGATTGATATGGATCGGGTGAAGAGAAGCCGTGAAATGGGAGTGCTTCGGTTAGGTCAACCACTCAAAAGCTTTAGAGATAGAAATATCAAATTTGAAATCTATCAACAAGGAGCACAACTTCCTTACCTGAATACGCTTGGAAAACTACATAAGCCGACAAGGTTTGAACAAATCACTGAAGTGCTGCAGTCAAACAACGAGGAACAAACTGTGGCTACACCCTGGTGGAATAAATTGAAGATATAGAAAATGAGTTAACATAAAGTCAGCGAACATGAAAACGTCTGTGAAGCATGCGAAAAAAGAAAAGCCCCTTAATCTGAAACACTTTGTCAACTGGTTTGAAATACCAGCTTACAATTTTGAACGAGCTGTTTCATTTTATAGTCAGATCTACGCTATTGAAATGGACTCCACAGAAATTAACGGGTACTCGATGGCTTTCTTTCCGGCAAAGAATGGAATAGGTGGCGCGGTAGTAACGGGTGAAGGGTGCACGCCAAACACAACCGGTCCTTTATTATATCTGAATGGAGGTAAAGACCTTGACGTGGTGTTATCGCGTGTGGAACCTGCGGGAGGACGTGTCATCATGGGAAAAACTTTGATCAACGATGCAGTCGGTTACTTCGCCCTATTTATGGACACGGAGGGAAATCGCCTGGCTTTACATTCCAAGAATTAAAAATGATCTGCGATGGCTATGACTAACGGAAAGAGCAATTCAAACGGAAAAAGCGCTCATCATCATGAGGGACACTATTATAATATAAGTCAACTCCGTACGGAGTTGTGGACGGACCTCAAGCTGCAAGCCTATCAGCTAGCCCGCAAAAAAAATAAGATTGAACAGGATGAAGGTAAAATCCAGATGAACCGTGCATTCAAAACGCTACGTGACATTGAACAGTACTATGCATTTCCAGGCTTAGATCTTTTGAATGTGCTGAATGACTTTCTGAAAAATGATGAATTTCAGATTCTGCGTAATTCCATAAAAGAGGTTTTGCGACTACTTGTGAGTGAAGACTACCGGCAGGATCCCGAATCGTTTTCGCTTGCCCATTTACTGAAAGGAAAAGAACAAAAAAGTGTACCTGATCAGAAATCGAAGAGAAGATATTTTGAAGTTCTGTTTGTGGACAAGCTCACCTCTCGTGAAGAGCAGGTTATTTCTAAGAAACTAGCTGAGGTCAGAGATCCAAAAGAACACTTCATCTATCAATTGGTTTACGCCAAATCATTTCAAGATTCATTGATTGCTTTGGTTGCAAATCCTAACATTCAAGCATGTGTTATTCGCTACGAGATCCAGTTCAAGTCGAAGAATACGAAAGGAATACTCAATCCCTTTGTTAAAGATGTTCTCAAATATGACTACGAGGAGAATCCAGAGTATGAACTTGGCATATTATTAGGAGAAGCCATTCGACAGTTGCGGCCAGAGTTGGATATATATTATGTGACCGACAATGCTGTCAACAGTTTACCTGACAGTGCTCTAAAAATATTTCAAAGAATATTCTACAGAAAAGAAGATGCACAGGAACTTCATCTCAGTATCATTCGCGGAATTAAAGACCGCTATGCTACGCCATTTTACACTGCGCTAAAAGAATATAGTCAGAAGCCAACGGGAGTTTTTCACGCTATGCCCATCTCACGTGGTAACTCAATTTTCAAATCAAATTGGGTGGATGACTTTGGAGAGTTTTACGGCAGAAATCTTTTTCTTGCAGAAACTTCTTCAACCACTGGCGGATTGGATTCTCTCCTCCAACCGACTGGTCCTCTGAAGAAAGCGCAAGAGTTGGCCGCGAAGTCGTTCGGCTCCAAGAGAACATTCTTCGCTACCAATGGAACCTCTACCTCAAATAAAATTGTGCTGCAGGCGCTGGTGGAGCCAGGTGATGTAGTATTGATTGATAGAGACTGTCACAAATCCCATCATTATGGTATGGTATTGTCCGGAGCGTATGTGACGTATCTAGACTCGTACCCACTTCAAAAATATTCAATGTATGGCGCTGTTCCCCTTTCTGAAATAAGAGAGAGGTTACTTGTATTGAAAGAAGCTGGAAGGCTCGATCACGTAAAGATGTTGCTGCTGACCAACTGCACTTTTGACGGTCTTGTTTACAACGTAGAGCGTGTGATGGAAGAAGTACTGGCCATCAAACCCGACATGATCTTCCTTTGGGATGAAGCTTGGTTTGGTTTTGCTGCTTTCACACACACCTTCAGGCAACGCACAGCAATGTTTGTTGCCAACAAACTTTGCAAGAAGTATAAAACTGAGGAGTACAAAGAGCAATACAAAAAACATCTGGCAGATATCAAAGCAAGTGGACAAGAAGTACCCAGGATGCCGAACCCAGAGTTAGTAAAGATTCGCGTTTACTCCACACAAAGCACGCACAAGACACTTACTTCACTTCGTCAGGGATCGATGATTCACATCTATGATGAGGAATTTGAAAGAAAAGTGGAGAACTCCTTTCACGAAGCTTACATGACGCACACGTCAACTTCCGCGAACTATCAAATCCTCGCCTCGCTCGATGTTGGTCGCAGGCAAGTTTCATTCGAGGGTTATGAGCTAGTCGAGAAGAGTATTGAAATGGCAATGTTGCTTCGAGCAAAAATCAACGATCATCCTAAGCTGAGAAAATATTTCAAAGTACTTACCATCAAAGATATTATTCCAGATCAGTATCGGCAGTCGGGCCTTTCAGAGTATTATCATCCGGAGCATGGTTGGCAGCGATTGGAAAACGCATGGGAGAATGATGAGTTCGTTCTTGATCCCACTAAGATCAACCTCCACATCGGAAACACGGGAGTAGACGGAGATACTTTCAAGAACAAGTATCTGATGGATCAGTTTCACATACAGATCAATAAGACGTCAAGAAATTCTGTGCTCTTCATGACAAACATTGGTACAACCCGAAGTTCTGTCAGCTATCTCATCAGCGCCTTATTAAAAATTGCAGAGCAAATCGATATTCAATTTGACTCCCTCAATCCTGAAGAGAATAGAATTCTCCAAGACAAAATATATTCACTAACGGACCAAGCTCCTCCTCTCCCCGACTTCAGCCATTTCCACGATTCATTTAGGGCCGTGGCGGGCATACCTGGAGGCCGAATGAGAGAGGCTTATTTCCTCGCGTATCAGGAAAACAAATGTGAATACGTGAAATTAACATCATGTCAGGCATTAATGGATTCAGGAAGAGAATTAGTGTCGGCAGCTTTTGTGATTCCTTATCCGCCTGGTTTTCCGGTATTAGTGCCAGGACAGGTGATGACGAAAGAGATTCTGGATTTTTTGCAGGCCCTGGATGTGAAAGAGATTCATGGCTATCGCCCTGAGCTTGGACTTCGCATATTTACAGACTCTGCACTCAATCGTCACCAATCAGGAACTGCTTTGATGGGCGCAGCGGCTGCTATGGCTGGGCTCGGTGGCACGCGAAAGGGAAAATCCACCAGCTCTAAATCATAGGTGGATGAGTGGTTCTTCTGAACGGGCTTCTCTAAAAAAAGACATAAGTAAGATTGGATTCTTCTGTCTCGCGTTCGGAGCGATGATAGGAGTTGGGTGGGTGACTGCCATGGGGCCTTGGCTGAGAACTGCAGGACCAATAGGCTCAGCTATCGCTTTTGGTATCGGAGGTGTGCTCATGCTATTCATTGGCTTTTGTTATGCAGAAGTCACAGCTATGCTTCCGGTGTCGGGTGGTGAAGTAGCTTATGCTTACAAAGCTTATGGCAGTTCTAAATCATTTCTTGTCGGTTGGTTCTTAGCATTCGGTTATCTGTCAGTCTCGGCTTTTGAGGCAATTTCTGTTGGCAAGATCATGAGTTATCTCTTCCCCAGCATTGACAGATGGCCGTTGTATAGCATTGGTGGCGATGTAATTTATGGAAGTCACTTACTACTGGCTTTGGTTTTCGTTTCCCTCATCACATGGATCAACTACGTTGGCGTTCAGAGTTCCATGCGATTTCAAGTTTATCTCACCATCGCGTTTATAGTTATTGTCATTGGTGTAGCGATAGCTGGCCTCTCGGCAGGGGAATTCAAAAATTTACGCCCTTACTTTTTTCAAGAAAGTGAAAACGGTGTGATTGCCGGCATCATTGGTGTTTTTGCAACTGTTCCATTTTGGCTGGTTGGATTCGACACCATACCGCAGGGAGCAGAAGAAGCAAAAGAGTCGGTCTCTTATCGCACAATCGGAATTCTTATCTTGATTTCAATTATTGCAGCAGTCAGTTTTTACATAGTACTCATCATCAGCACATCAATGATTGGCGAATGGCCATCTTTACTTCATGCAGAGTTATTGACCGCTGAGGCTTTTAGAATTACGTTTGGCTCCGAATTCGTGGTCAATGCGATTCTTTTCGCGATCATCATTGGGCTGCTTACCAGTTGGAACGGATTCTTTCTTGCTGGATCAAGAGTACTTTTTGCGATGGGAAGAGGGAGAATTATCGCTCCGGCTCTTGGTAAAACTCATTCTATTTATAAGACTCCCTACCGCGCTGTTCTTTTCAGCGGCATCGTCACTCTGGTTGCTTCATTTTTAGGACGCGGTGCTATGATTGCATTCGTAGATGTGGGATCATGTTGTATCGCTGCAGCATTTCTTGGTGTGTCATTTTCTTTTCTAAAACTGAGAAGCAAATTTCCTGACCAACACCGCCCTTACAAGGTGCCTGGAGGAAAAGCAACTGGTTATATCGCGGTGGCAGGTTCCATTTTAATTTTGATGGCCATCACGATACCTGGAAGTCCTGCGGCACTGCGATGGCCACTAGAGTGGGTAATTTTAATAACACTCGCGCTGCTCGGTCTTGTCTTTTGGGTGAGGTCCAAAAAAAGCAGAAATACAACACCCGAAGAGGAAAGAGAATATCTTATATTAGAAAACTATAAATAGAGTTTTAAATCTGAGTATGGGGCTATGAAAAAGAAAAAAGCAACACGACCCAAAAAAGTCAAGGCAGCAAAAAAAACTGCCACAAAAGTAAAAAAGCAAAAGGCCGCTAAGTCTTCCGCACGCAAAACAACTTCGCGTAAAGTGAGTAAGCGTGGTGAAGTTCTCAACGGCATATCCGATATCCGCAGATTTTTTTATAGAAATGAAACTCCAATCTATTTTATCAGTGCTACCAACTTCAACTTACTGGGTGCTGACGAGTGGATCAAAGGGTTCAAATTCATTTGCTACATCGAGTGCTTTGATGGACTTCATCCAAATGTCTTTTCTCCAAAGGAAGAACTGCCACACGAAGAATTTCAAAGCATAGAAGACATCAACAATTACCTACTGGAACATAAAGAAGTAGTAGACTACATAAAAAGCAGAGGAGGCAAAGGAAAGGCGCTCTTTTTAATGTTCGATGAGAAAACGGAAAAACTGGCAAGGCAAAATGGACTTGAAGTTTGTTTCCCGTCTGCCAAGATGCGGAACTATATGGACAACAAAGTGAACACCAACCGGATTGCAGAGAAGGCCGGTGTTCCGTGCGTGCCTTACGTGTTGTCAAAAGTCAAGAGCTACAAACACCTTTTGGACGTAAGTAAGAAAAAATTAGGAACTGATCTTGTTATTCAAACTCCTTTTGGTGACTCAGGGCATACCACGTTCTTTGTTGCAAATGAAAAAGAATGGGAAAGATACGCAGATGAAATCGTGGCAGAGAAGGAAGTGAAGATCATGAAGCGCATTAATTGCCGTGGCTCAGCTATAGAAGCTTGTGTCACTCAACATGGCACCATCGTAGCTCCGCTAATGACAGAACTTGTTGGCTTCAAAGAACTCACCCCCTACAAAGGTGGTTGGTGTGGAAACGAAATCTATGCAGGTGCATTTACTCCGTCAATTAGGAAGAAGGCAAGAAAATACACTCAGCTCTTCGGAGATCAGCTTAGAAAAGAAGGATACAAAGGATATTTTGAACTTGACTTCCTTATTGATCAGGATAACGGAGAGTTGTACCTGGGGGAACTAAACCCGCGAATCACCGGAGCCAGCTCAATTACTAATCATGCGGTGTTTGCTTTATCAGATATGCCGCTGTTCCTTTTCCATATGTTGGAGTGGATGAATCAACCCTACAAGCTCAGCGTGAACTCGATCAACGGCCGTTGGTTCAAACCAGAGAACATTGACTCATGGGGGCAACTGGTGATCAAGTATACCGAGAAGGATGTGCGTATCATTACCCAGGCACCACGCTCGGGCATCTATATTATGAATGCCGATGATACGATTAAGTTCTCACGAATGGATACTCACAGAAGAGCTGTAGAGAAAGAGAATGAGGCGTTCTTCCTTCGCATCAGCAGAAGCAACGATTATTTCTATGAAGGGGCAGACATGGGTATTTTAGTTATGCGCGGTCGCTTGATGACGGATGACTTCAAACTAAAACCTCGCGCTGTTGCATGGATCAACGCAATCAAAAATCTATATCGATCGGAACCATTTTCCGTAGTGAAAGCACCTCGTGCTGAAGTAGCAGAGATTGGTGGGTTCAAAATGATGTAATCGCATGTTGATCTCGTTCAGTTGTGTTGAGGAAGCGTCTCCAGGAGAAAAATGGAAAGCACTGTTCGACCGAACATGGCCACACTACCGCAACTGGTTTCTCTCTGAAGGGTACATGGCCCGAAAGGGTTACCTCACTTCATACTCCGAGTTAAAAAATCATATGCCGGAGTTGTTGCCTCTGTACGAACAACTTGTTGAACTCGCTGGTGGCGGAGATCTGGAAGGGCGATTTCTCAGCATGTATTCCCCGCCAGCTTATATGTCCGGCTGTTCGCAGGTAGCGTGGACAAAAGGAAGCACTTCGCTCATTCGAAATTATGATTATAGTTTCAAAATGTTTGAGGGCACAATGCTTAGCACGAAATGGCTACAACCTGTGATTGGCGTGAGTGACTGCACATGGGGCTTGCTTGATGGCATGAATGCAAGTGGACTGGCGGCCTCGTTAACTTTTGGCGGGCGCAAAGTGGTTGGCGAAGGCTTCGGTATTCCCATTATCATTCGTTACATTCTTGAGACTGCAACCAACGTAGAGGAGGGAATTAATATACTCAGCAGAGTACCGGTACACATGGCCTACAATGTGACTTTAATAGATACCAGCGGAAACTTCGCGACCCTCTATCTTTCACCTGACAGACCACCCGTAGTAGTTACTTCACCGGTTGCCACCAATCACCAGGTGGAAGTGGAGTGGGGTGATTATGCTTCTCTCACCGGGACTATCGAACGAAAAAAATTTCTGGATGAGATGGTGTCGTCTCCGTATGAGACAGAAACAACGATGCTCAAGCGGTTTCTTCACCCCCCTTTATACAACACAAACTTTGAGAAGTCCTTTGGGACTTTATACACTATAATATATAGGCTTGAAAAAAAGGAAGCTGAGGTACTATGGCCTGATAACCAAATTATCCAGTCATTTGATCATTTTACGGAAGATCGAATTGTGCCAATGATGACGAGTGCCCGCAAAGGGCTCGTGTACTAATTCAAAACTGGGGCAACGGCACGTAGGTATTGTCTCCTGGAACTTTCGGAAATTTCTTCTCCCGCCAATCTTGCTTGGCCTTTTCCAATCTTTCTTTGCTTGACGAAACAAAATTCCAGTATAAATAGCGCGGCTCAGGCAATGGTTGCCCACCAAAAATCATCAGTCTTGTGCCTGCAGCGAGTTTGATTTTACATTGATCTTCTGATTTGGAAATCAGCATCTGCCCCTGACCTATTTCATCAGTTCCATCACTCACCTCTCCCTTTGCCACCACAAAGGCAATCTCTCCCTCAAAATGGCCGTGCAAATCCAGATCATGCTCAACCGGTGAATATAAATCCATCATGAATAATGGCGAGTAAACCTGAAGCGGTGATTCCTTTCCAAAAGCCCGCCCTGCAACTAACGTCAACTCAAGATCACCTTGGTTCCATCTAGGCAATTTGTCGAAAGGTATATATTGAAACTGCGGGTCAGATTCCTCCACGTCTTTTGGTAGAGCCACCCAGATTTGATACCCATGCATTACGGTCTCATTGCTATCGCGCAATTGTGATGGAGTCCTCTCAGTGTGAGTCACACCCGACCCTGAAGTCATAAACCCAACATCACCAGGCCGAATTATTTGCAACGCACCCGTACTGTCCTTGTGTTCAATTTGCCCTTCAAACAAATACGTTAGAGTTGAAAGACCGATATGAGGATGCTGATCTACATCCATGTACTTTCCAGGACCAATAGTTGCTGGCCCCATGTGATCGATAAAAGTGAATGGTCCGACTTGTCTTTTTTGGCGAAATGGAAGGAGTCTCCCAACCAAAAAATTACCGATATCACTTGCCCGTTCCTCAACAACCAGCTTATTAATCATAAAATCAATTTACAATATTTTAAAAGCTAAATCTCATTCATCACCCAACTTAAGGGAACTAAATTAATCTTCAATGATCTAATTCGACATCTATCTACGTCCTGTCCGATTTATACTATCAACAGCAAACGCCTTTGATAAAATTATGCCGGATTAATAATGTTCCGGATAATTATGTCATTGGAGAACACTCAACTGGATTGCATCAAAAGATCAAGACTGAGCACAAAAAAAGAAATATTAAATCGTGCCGAAATGGCCAGGGCTTATCTTGACGGGTCTCTTCATTCAAAATTTGATCTTGAAAAGTTAGCTGAGGCAGTCGCCTTATCAAAGTTTCATTTGATACGCTGCTTTAAAGAAGTGTACAAAATTACACCTCAGAAATATTTCATTTGCGAAAAGATCAAACTCTCAAAGTCTTTGCTGAGAGACAAGTCCGTCAGTGAGGTGTCGCAAGTTTTAGGCTACCGGGACATTCATTCATTTAGCAGGCAATTCAAGGCAATCACGGGCATCCCTCCTAGTATGCTTTATGCTAACGAATTAGTAGTTAAAATGACTTCGTAAGCTCCAGGAGTCGCCTTCTCTCCTCAGTATTGTAGAATTTGTTGTCATGAAAAATCCCCCGTATATCTCTGAGCGCATTCAAGTTATCGAGGGGGTTACTCTTAAGTATCAACATATCAGCTTTCTTTCCGACACTCACATCTCCAAGCGAATCCAATCCAAGAAATTCTACAGGATTAATCGTAGCCGATTGCAACGCCTTGAGTCTGGATACGCCTATCTCATTGAGCATTACCACCTCATTCACAACTCCAACTCCCGGCCAACAGAGTGGGTTCGCGCCAGTATCTGTACCTGATAACAATGGTATGTCTCTCTCAGCCATCTCTTTTATCATATATCCATAAAGCTTCACCAGCTTTTTCTTCACTTCAATAAATGCAACGTTGTCGCGATTTTTTAAGTGATCGTTTTCATCAGTCGTCCAATACCTCTTAAGATAGCTTGGGAGATATTGCCAGAGGCTATCATCACTTACTCTTTCCTTTTCAAACCATGCATTTTTATACCACATACTTACGGTTGGACAAATCCAAGTATTAGTCTCTTTAAAGGCATTGAGCAACGATATGAATTTTGTTGTATCAAAACGAGACAGCATAAACTCATTTGTAGCTACATATTTCTCAACTCCTTTATATTTTGTCGGATCAAAAACTTTGGATGTCACAAGTGAGTCGTAGTCGCTGCACTCTTTTAGAATTTCTAACAAATGTTCCTGACTCTTCATACCTGACCTCGCGGCCTCAGTCGGTGTTACAGTATAGGGCACATGCCCCGCGAAAGGAACATGAATATCATTGGCATATTTGGCGATGGCGAAGTATGTCTCTCTTGGAAGCAGTGAGTATATTTTTAGAAAATCAACTCCTTCACTGAGCAACGAGTCCACTACCTGATTTGCTACATCGGGACTTGCTATTCCAACCGATCCGTCCCACATAGGATTTGGTCCATCCAACAACGGGCCTGCTGCCACTATCTCGGGTACAACCAGTTGTCCTTCTCGTCTCATTGTCCGCCAGCGCTTGATTTCGTCAAGACTTCCACCCATATCTCTAATACCCAGCACGCCATTGAGTACAAATTGCGGTATCATCTTATCGCGGGATTCACGGGTTGGGCTCATCCTCCATACCTCTGGATCGTCTGGATGAGCATGCATATCCCATAGGCCCGGAATAACAAATGCAGAATCAAATCCATGTTGATCACCACCCGAAACGTCAGGATCATGCTCTGCAATTTTAGTAATCACACCATCCACACTATGTATGTCGACAAGTGGTCCTACATTTCCGTTACCCACGTTGATGATGCGAACATTTGAAATAGTAGTTGAGTTGTGTTTCGTTGAACAGGCGACACAGCAAAAAATAATCAGAAGAAGTAACAGTTGTTTTACCATACCAAGTAATTGCGACTCTACTCTAATTCATGAAGTTAAGGAACAATGAATTGTTGGTTTTGACCGTTCAATAAAAAAGCCCCTCAGAGAGGGGCTTTCTTGTTTTAAGTTTTGACCGTTCTTACACTAGGGCTCCATTGTCACACTCGTCAATTGTGCTGCGGCCGGAATCGCGCTTCTGTTCCCTGTGCTGCTAACGAATACTGCCCAAATATCCACATCGCCATTTTTAGTCAGCGGACTGAATACTGTTCCGGAAGATCCACTACTTACAGGTATGCTAGCAGTAAATGATTGGATAGAAGTAGTTGCGTCCTCCCCTGTTCCAATTGTCCAAACACCATTTTCATCTGCATCTATATCGAAACCTGTTGGTGCCGGATCACCAGCTGCAAGAGCGATCCAATACACCCGACCTGTGGTTGAACCACCAACACCGGAAGTTTGACCAGCGGTCCACTTAATTTGTGTTCCATAATCATAGTCAGGAGTTATCTCATCAATGTCAAGTGTAGGCTCATCTGGAGTAGCTACATCACTTACAAGCGCACCAGTTGCTGCGGTATTCAAGACAGATACATCCAATGCATTGCTAGCCTCATCAGCTCCTCCAGTAAACGTTATCGTCAAAGGACCCTGAGTTGCCGAACCCTCGGTAGCCTCTTTGAAAAGATATACATAACTCAATGAGAGTCCGTCAGATGACAGAGTCATGTTCTGATCTGTAACACCCTCTTGCCCCTGACCGCTAACTGAAACCTTTAGTCTGTTTGCTGTCTTGCTACTCATTTTCTCATTGAATTTTGCGGTGATCGTAGCCAGCTGACCACGTCCAATCAGATCTCCTGTTTCAAGGCTGACAAGCTGCGGAGGGGTATTATCTATGTTAATCGTCTGCGTTTTGTCTTTCATTACCAGGGTGATCTCAAGTACCTCCCAGGTAGAACCAGACGCAGTGGCCGTCACAGCAGTGGTATTCACTCCAGTTGCTTCGAAGATTTGATAGTAGGTATCCGTGTCTTCCAATTGCTCAACAGCTCCAATTGGCGTTACCGCTGATGCGGGGCTAAATGAAATTACGGGTGGAGCATCGACCGCATCTGAGAATGTAAACATCACAGTGTCACGAGCACCAGCTTTCAGAGGGAAAACCGGTCTCGATGTTACCTCACCGTCAGCATTAGTAACCACCTCTCCTGCTAGTTTCGAAGTTGCCTCTGGACGAAAATCGTCCGACTCCTCCGCATAGTAATTCAATTGATGAGCGGGAAAGAAAGCGGACGCTGCGAACAAACCTGAATTTACGATTGCTGAAGATGGAACAATGGTTCCATCGGTCAGCTCGATATCAGATTCAATAAGAAGGTTTGTTCTACTTAGTGTGTCGGGATTTCCTAAACTCATAGCAGTCAAAACCTCGTCCAACGTAACTGACACCGTACCTTGACGTGTGGTCGTTCCAGAAGGAGCAACAAAAGCACTTCCAGGCACAGTCTTTATCAAAACACGCGCACCCTCAGGTTCATTGGATATTGCAAGCCTCGCATAAACCTGAACACCCGACAAAAGAGTTTGGTCCTCAGATATAAAGTCAGCAACATAAGTGAAGGTTTCATTTCCTGTCAGATTGTCTCTGAAGAAAAAATTGGCATCCGGATCCAGATTACCTGCGGTTCCATCTGATCCCCTCAATGCCAATAACGAACCTTTCTTCAATTCGCTCAGGCGAAATGGGTCTAACGAATCATCCGTACAGGCAACCGCCACTACGACCATTGTTAGAACGATTATTTTATTCATTATTCTTTTCATGTGTGTCTTAATTTATTAGCGATTACTTCAAACCGCCATTTTCATTTGACTAAAGAGTTAACAAAGTGCCCCATCCCGCTCTGAAAGGGACGAGGGCACTTTGATGAACTCTTTTTAATCTAAATCATCAGGATTTGTATCCCAGAACACTTTCCTTGTTGCCTTACCTTCGTTCGAAGGAGCATTAGCATTAAGGTTGGCAAACACCGCTGGATAAACTATTGATCTCCAGAAGGGCCCCGCCAATCCAGGTTGTGTTGCACGAACCACTGGTTGCATGTCGGTTGGCGTACTCGTTCTCCTATAAAGGTTATAGGCTTCAAGTCCGTTACCCCACAATGCCTTCCAGTATTCTTTGCCAATTATGTCCATTCGCTGAGCGTTGGTTGTCGCTGCATCCCAAGATGCACTTAACGTTGACAGATAGATAACTTGCTCTGGCTCTAGCCCTGCAGGCAATGTCTGTGCTCTGCTTACACCAAATGCCCGAACTCGGTCGATCGATTTGTTAACACCAGCCTCAAGCGCTGATTTTGCCGCAGCTGGGGTCCCACCAAGGCGAATTTGAATCTCTGCCTTCATGAAATCCGTAAAGAATGACATGTAGATCGGAAGTATACCAGCTCCATTGGCACCCTGGCCTAATTGCGTAAACACTGCATAGTTAGGATTACCCGCTGCACCGGTTGGGTTGGTATCCACTCTTCCTCCAACAGGATAAACACCGGGAGCAACAACTACTTGTGCATCCGGGTTTCGGCCTTCCGCATTACCGTGATCTCTTCCGTAAAAGCCAGGATCGAAAGCACAGTAAAGTACAGGGCGATCCAGGTTACTATAGAAAGATGTATAATGTGATGGCGTGCCAGTAACCTGAGCATTTGCGTTTAAGCATGTAATTGACTTAGGGTCTATAGACAATGCCTGTTTTAAGCTACCTACCTGACGATAGAAATAATATCTCCACCGCGGATCCTGAACTCCTAAACCGTTGAACATTTCCTTTAGGAACATATTACCAATCCAACCGTTTGCAGATCCTGCAACTGGCCTGTAGGTGTCAGTATAGTAAGGGTGGCGGGAGGTTGATGGAACAGCCGCAGTACCATACTTGTAGGTGAATTCCTCAGCATCAGTATCAATAAGGTTTTCACCCAACAGTGTGTTTATTCTGGCAGGTACGGCCGTAGCCCCAACTGTCATATTCAGCTGGGCCTTCAACTCAAGTGAGTTTGCTAAAGCTGTCCAGTTTTCACGATCACCGTTATAGAAAATGTCGCGTGACAGCCCTGCTCCGGCATCTGCTCCAGTTTTGGCAAGTTCTGTACGTGCCTCATCCAAAAGGTCGATGGCCATTGTATAAACTGTGGCTCCCGGGTCAACGTTTGGATTCAAAATCGCTTCGGTACCTTTTAGGGCTTCAGTTGCGGGAACATCTCCGAACATATCAACCAGGGTCATCAACACATATGCTTTGATGATTTTTCCAGCTCCGATATGAGTGGTGAGATTGGCTTCTTCTGCCAATGGCAACATAGCCTCAATATTTACCAGCACTTTTTGATAGGCCCATTGCCAGGTCTCATCCAGGTTTTGAGGTGTGTAAGCAGTCTGGTAGTTAAAACCACCAGACATCACGCGATGGCGGATCAATTCATCCACTCCACGTGTATTCACCCTGTCTGCTCCAGACACTCTTTCAAAAAAACCAGCAAGGTCACGCTGAATCCCGTTCATCAAAAGGGTCGGGTCGGCTGTACTCAACCCTACCTCGTTGGGATTATCAAGATCCTTATCCAGATCGCACGACAGCGCGAAAAGGATGCAGACCAAACCTAATATTCTATATGTCTTTTTCATTTCTATTCTCTTTTTTGGATTAGAAAGTAAGTCTCAGGTTCACACCGTAACGTCTAGCTGACGGACCTCCAAGAAAATCGATTCCTGCTCCGTTAGCTACTCCAAAAGCCGTCCTGTCAAAATCAACCTTCGAATACTTTGGTGCATTGATGGCACGGAACCACATGTTGTTTCCTACCAGCGAAATGTTTGCGCTGCGAATTGAAAGTTTGGAGATAATGTTTTGAGGTATGTTGTAGCTCAATGACACTTCTCTCAAACGAATCCTGGAAGAATCAAAAATACCAGTGTCGTTCGCGTTGGATCCAATAATGGAGTTACCAAAGAAGAATTGGGATGGTGGCATGGGTATGTTGTTTGGTGTAACACCATCTGATTGAAGTACACCAGGGATTATCAATGGCAATCTTGGATCGAAGTCTTCCAACTCCTTAGCAGTACCGCGAGCAACCGTTGTTGCAGCTGAGAAAGAGTAAGTATCTCCTCCATGCACATAATCCCACTGGAAGCCCAAAGTGATTCCTTTCCAGGTTACATCATTGATCAATGATCCAAGCCACTGAGGATTCGGGTTACCTATCACTCCAATTTCTGGAGAGATTGCATAGTCACCGTTTGAAGTGATAAGGGACACACCGTTAGCATCCTTTAATCCATAGGTACCTTGGATAACATTGAAAGGTTGTCCTTCGATAGCAAAGTTAGCTACACCAACGTTTGTAACTGATCCGCTAACTACGATCTCCTTAGACCCTTCTGGTAGACTAACAACCTCGCTCACGTTGCGGGTCCAGTTTACCCTCACGTTCCACGTTACTGCGTTGCTGCGTACTGGTGTAAGAGTTACACCTGCTTCAATACCCTTATTAGTAATCTCTCCAGCGTTAATCAATGTTTGTTGATATCCCGTGGCAGGGTCAAGTGTTCGACTTAATATCTGATCCTTAGCGGTGCGATTATAGAATGACAAGTCAATCTTAGCCCTGTTATCAAGTGCTTGTGCTTCAACTCCAAACTCCAATTCAGTCTGACGCTCTGGCTTCAGGCCTGGGTTAGCCAAAGTTCTGTCCAAACCTTGTGATGAAACTGTTCCCAAGGCATCCACTTGATATACTGAGTTAGTATTCAATACAGGACGTGTGTTGTATGGATCAGGGAAGTTAGCCGATGTTCCGTAACCCGCTCTCAATTTCAAGAAGTCAAGTACGCCCGCTGCAAAACCTGGGAATGCAGCGGTAGGGATGAACGATGCACTTACACCTGGATAGAACAACGTGCGGTTCTCCTTTTCCAAAGTAGATACCCAGTCATTTCGACCAGTCACATTCAAGTACAAGAAATTCTTATAACCCAATCCTGCATCGAAATACGCACCAACCCAGGTTCTTCTCTCAACCCGGTTAAGATTCGAAAGTGAGTTGTTACGGAAATCGCGAGGTTGTGTGTTGGCAAAGTTTCTGTGTTCAATAAGGCCGTATACTACCTGACCTGAACTTTCCAAGCCGCTCTGAATTCTCTCATCTGTTCTAGCATTAAAACCTACAATCGCAGTCAGGTCAAGATCAGCGTTCAATTTTTTCTGAATTGTACCGATAATTGAGTGATCCAGGATTGTATTGCTAACATCTACGGTACGGAACAAACCAGTTGAGAATGCAATTGCTGATGCTGGGTATCCAACAGAACCTTTGTTAACCCACAAAGTTTGTTTTTCACTGTAGGTATCGAGTCCCAAACGGTAAGTTAACTTAAACCAGTCAGTAAAATCATAGTTGAAACTGATGTTACTAAAGAAACGATTTGTTGTTGACGTTTGTCTCGCGTTATCCAAAATCCAGTAAGGATTGGTAATATCATTTCCATTCCTATAGTATACTGATGCTCCTGTTACCGGGTTCTGGTATGGCCAGTGTGTCAGGTCAATATTTCTTGGGATAAAGTATAGATTCGAAAATATTGAAGGTGCTCCTGCAGAGTTGCTACCTGTACCAGCACCAGTAGGTGGTGTCTCAAAATCAGTTTTTACAAAATTGAAAACGCTGTTGATGCTGAATTTATCGGTAAGCTTTGCAGTACCTCCCAATGAGAAGTTGTTTCTTTCGATACCGTTATTTTTTACAAACCCGGTTTCATCCAAGTGACTAAAGTTGAAATTAAGGCTTCCAAATTCATTACGTGCTCCCACGTTGAATGATGTATTAGAAGAAGTTCCTTTCTGGAAGAAATCACTGATGTTGTTCGGCTGTGCTGTAGGAACATAACCCTCTGACATTGCAAATTCAGGAAACTCAGGGAATGTAGCTGCATGCTCGAAGTAAGGGTGACGTGGATTGTTTGGAGGCACATTGCCATCAAACACATATCCCCAGGTACTGAAGAATTCTCCATAGTCACCATCAAATCCATTCGCCCACTTGTTCTGGAACTCTGGAATGATTGCTTCAACTGCAAACAGCGATTGGCTTACAGAAGCCTCGAAGTTTCTGGTCTGCTTACCGCTCGCCCCAGCCTTGGTGGTTACAAGGATCACACCGTTACGACCTTGTGATCCATATAGCGTTGTCGCACTCAAACCCCTCAGGATGTTGATGCTGGCAATGTTGTTAGGATCCAAGTCGATAAAGCGAGTTGGTGACACTTGTCCATCACGGAAGTCCTGGTTAGAATCATTAGATCCTGTGTTGATAGGCACTCCGTCCACAACCCACAATGGCTGTGTGTTACCTGACACCGAACTGATACCGCGGATGTTGATCTTCGAACCTGATCCTGCCAATCCTGATGAGTTCAGGATTTGAAGACCTGGTGTACGACCTTGCAATGCACGGCCTAAGTCTGTCTCCGGCTTATTTGCAATATCAGAAGCTGATATTTGTGTAGAAGCAAATCCCATGGACTTGCGCTCACGCTCAATACCCTGAGCTGTTACTACCACCTCGGTCAACTGCTGTACATCCAAACCCATCGATATATCGATAATGGAGCGCTCACCAATAGCAAGTTCCTGGGTTTGTAGACCAATAAATGAAAATACTAATGTCCCGCCACTTGACGGCACGTTCAAACGGTAGTTACCATCAACATCGGTAACGGTACCATTTGTAGTCCCTTTCAGAACCACATTGACACCAGGCAAAGTTGAGCCATCTTCTGAGGCTGTAACCTTACCTGAAACCACTCGCTCCTGGGCCCATGCACTGAGCACAAAAACAAATGAGAAGCATAACAGTAAAAACTTCTTCATAGGTTATTTTTTTGTTAAAGAATTGATTTCACATTCAGTCAGCTTTTGCAGACTAATGCTTATTTCAAATTTCTCAGAATCAGAAATCTGTATTTCTAAACCAATTGTTAGTATTTTTTATGAAAAAGCGTGTAATCAGCCTGTCATTACGTTAAGTCGCTAACCCATGATACAGTCCATCCCCACAATTAAGGTATGTCATATCAACCATGAAGTAGTAGAAAACAAAAGCACCTTCTACTACCAAGTAAAAGGTGCCTGAAAAGACTTATTGTTTGTATGTGATCAGATGAAGCGCTCCTTCTGCGCAAGTGCAATGGCCTCAGATTTGGAATTTACCTGAAGCTTCTTGTAGATATTTCTAATATGAACCTTAGAAGTCTCTTTGGAAATATTCAAGTCCTCAGCGATCTGAGAATAAGTCATTCCTCTTGAAATCATTTGCAGTACCTGAATCTCTCTGTGACTAAGAGGCGAGTTAACATTAACATGAAATTGATCAACCACAAGTCTGGCAACACTGCTGCTCATCGGTGACCCACCTGAAAGCACATCATCAATCGCCTGTATCAATTCAACATAATTAAAATCTTTGATTAGATATCCGGAAGCCCCCGCTTTAAATGCTTCGAGAATCAAGTTATTGTCATCGTGAACCGAAATAACAACAATCTCGACCTGAGAAAATTTTTCTTTTATCAACGCTGTTGCCTCAACTCCATTTTTACCGGGCAACTCAATATCCATCAGGATTACGTCAGGTAGGTTCTTGGAAATCTTCTGGATAGCATCTTCATAGCTGTCATAGAGGCCTGTGACATTATACTTGTTTGAGCTTTTTACAATAAAATCAAATCCGTCTCGTAGCTCTTTATTGTCTTCAATAATGGCCACCTTTTTTTTTCCAAGTGAAGAGAGGTTAACTTTATTCATGGATAATTACTTTTAAAATACCCCAATTAGATTTTTTTAGACAACTGTTTCCAAAACAAAAAGCCCATTTCTATTCTCTTCACTGTTCGTCATTTGTTTCTTGTAACGTTAAATGGTGTATCAGTTTGGGCAAACATCTACCTACTCATATACTTAAAGTGAAAAAAAAGGTTTCAATCTTAGCTAGTCGAGATCGGTATTTTTTTATTTCAATCAATGAATCATGAGTGGCATAATAGCACAGTTAGAGTTCAATATTGTACAGATTTTGTAATTCCGAATAAGTTTCGCCTATCACCTTATTTAACTTGAAACATTGAATAAATTATCGATGGGTTCAAAGGATAAAAATAAAAAGCCCCTCATAGAGGGGCTTTTATTTTTATGACTCTGAGTTCGCGTTATGGAACCATTGTCACTGTTAATATCGGAGTAGCTGTGATTGCACTACGATTTCCCGTATTGCTCACAAACACCGCATAAATATCCAGATCTCCGTTCGCTGTCAATGGACTGAATACTGTCCCCGATGCGCCTGAAGATACCGGTATGCTCGCACTAAACGCCTGAACCGTGCTGGTCGCATCCTCTCCTGTTCCAAACGTCCATACTCCGTTCTCGTCTGCATCCAAATCAAACTCCTCCGGTGCATCTTCTCCAGACTCGATCGCTATCCAATAAACACGACCTGTCGTTGATCCCCCAGCATTGTCTAATTGGGTAGCCGACCACTTGATCTGAGTCCCATAGTCAAA
>JAGQYM010000036.1 GCA_020436085.1 Cyclobacteriaceae bacterium | reverse complement strand
CATTGATTGTCCTAGTCACGAAAAAGTTGGTTGTTCCGGGTGTGCCTGTATTAAATGGAGTTGGTGTGCTTGGTGTGAATGCATTACTGGTAACTGGAATCCCTGATAATCCAACATTATCGTACCATTTGTAGGTTGTAGTTGCCCAGGTCCCAGGGGCAGTATCGAATGTAACACTGCCTCCGCCAACACATACTGATTGTGTAACACCAGAGACAATATCACCAGCAGGTGGAGCGGAAGGTCTGGTGAAAACGCTCACCATTTTGTTTACAACGGATTGGCAACCATTTCCTGAGCTTGTGTATGTGTAGGTTATCGTTGGCGTGGATGGAGCGCCAGCAGTTGCAGGCGCGAAGTTAGTGCCACTAACGCCAACGCCACTGAATACCCCTGATCCCGCGGTTATTGAATTATCAGTTAAAGCCACAGGAGCATCGTCACCACAAAACGTGAATGAAGGGATTGTAAAGTCTGCAGTTGGAGCAGGATTAATAATCGGGGTTTGTAGTTGGCCGTAGGAATTGAGTACGCCAGGTGTTATGGCTAATGCAACCCTGTAATACACGTACACCCTTCCATAAATAGCCATTGAAGCAGCATATTGCGAGAGGCTGGGGTTAAAAGTTACGTTACCGGGATTTGAAAAACTTCCATTGCTCGGGTCAGTAATGGGCACGTAGTTGTTAAGGCTTGTGTTGTAATATACATAGTCAAACAGAACGTAGGTCCCCGGTGCAGCAAAAGAAAAATATGCATCGATTTGGGCTTGTGTTACTGTTAGTGGTCCCGTGGGTGTTCCATTATTGCAATAGACAAGACTTAGGTTACCGATTACTGAAGAATAGACCGTGAATGATTTATTTGTTGAAACAACACAATTGGGGCTAGCCGGCTCGGTATACGAGTAGGTGACAACGTAAGTGCCTGTACCAACTCCAGCTGGACTAAATACATAGCTACCTAATCCAGTGTTGAAGCTTACACCATTCCCTGAAAAGACTCCCCCTGCAGGGGATCCCTGTAACAAAATACTATTCGATCCTACGCTGAATTGCGTTTCATTGGCGTCAACAGTCGGTTCCCCTGATTGTTCTTGAACTGTAAAACTAACAACCGTTCCAGATTGTGCTGCACTTAATGTTCCGTGTGAATTTGCATCGGAGTCTGAATTACCAACCTGAGAGGCGCTCCCACCAATTCTGAGAATCGTTTGCCCGGTGACCGGTGTTGTTCCCGTATACTTAATTTCCAATCCGGAAATAATAATTGCATCCAGTGAGTTTACATCTGACACGGTGTAGGTAAATCTCACAATACTACTTGAGGGGTAGGTCACAGCGGTGAGTGCCGATACGTTTGAACCTGTTTCTGTTGGGGTTGGGTTAACGCCAGTATTAAACGTAAATCCGCTAGGTAGTATTAACGAGTAGGAAACGTTGTTTCCTACAGCAAAATCCGCTGGATCACTTTCGGTGAGTGTTATGGTGTTTAATGGTGAGAATGTACCTCCAAAGCAAAAATTTTGATTGGTAGGCCCAGTAATCTGAACTCCCAAACTGGTTACCACAATCGGCTCATCCTTATTCGGCAATGCACCACTGTGATTAGCTCGAATTGTATAATTACCCGCGAGGGTAAGCTCTAGTTGCGTCCAGGAAACTGATCCGGAAGAAAATGCTCTCGTAAGCCCACCTGCATCGGTTGATGACAAGGTGCCAGGTCCGCTCTGTTTGCTCAGCGTTACATTTCCGGTCATATCCAGGTCCCGGTTTCCCAAGTTATCGGTTGCTCTCACAGTCAGACCAAAATCCACAGCAGGAAGAATGCCGGCTGTGATATTGGTAAATTGCATTTCCGTTGCCACTACATTAATCTTGTTCTTCGCGGGGTCACTTTGAATGGTACCAAGAGTTCCAAAACCCGAGCCTGCAGTTGATGCGATTGCACTTGTCAGCGACACATTGATAAACTGATTGTCAGTCACCGTTGGTGCAAATGTTACATAGACGTCTATTATCTTCGAAGAGTTGTCGCCAACAGTTATTGAAACTGGAAAGGTAATTTGGTTACCAACAATATTGCTTGCCACAATTAGTTCGGTACCTGGAACCAAAGTTGTTCCATCAAAAAGAGCGATTGCATTGAGGTTAGCAAAATTCGATAGTTGGAATGTTAGTGAAGTAACATTGGTAGCATGTGAATCTGGATCAGCGTCATTGATACTAATACCAAATATTTTTTCGCTATTGCCGGTAGTTAATCCGCTTGATGATTGCTTGTTATAGTCTCCCAGATCAATGAAGCCGGGCCCAACTTGACCATCATAATCAACAGTAATGGTGGTAGACTGCGAAGTATTGAAACTGTAAGCTGTACCGGTTGATGAACCAGTCTTAGTTCCGGCACTTACGGTAAAGTTTGCAGTCGCAAGCGTTGCTTGTAAACTGGCGGTAGCTGAAGTGACGCCTGGATTTATGTCGGCAACCAGAAATAAATTTCTGGCCGTACTAATGTCGATGGGAGTTGTTGGTGTAATCTGAACTTCGAATGGAGCAACACCCGTCACGTTGATGCTAGAGGTCGGAACGACTGTGTTATTGCCACTAGTTGCAAAGTCTGTGTCAGTGGAACTAACTAACCCAAAATTAGACCATCGTCCAGATGGATTACCTCCTACTAATTGAACGTTTATTTGGGAAACCGTTTGTGTGCCGTTTGAAGCCAGGGCAAAGCCAAAAACTGCCCGACCTGTCGTTCCTGCTCCCAAAGGAGAAGCTGCTACATTATTTGCACCAGCGTTAAGTGAGGATAGCGTTGCTGTCAGCGGGGCGAAACTATAATTAGTTCCCGTTGCTGATCCAGCTACCACACCTGAGCCAACAGTAACTTGTGTATTCGGAAGTGAAGCTTGAATCGTACCTGTAACGGCAGGATTTACATCCACCACCAAGAAGTAGTTAGAAGCAGTCGTTGTTAGCGCTTCCGTAAGTCCCGTAATGGCAACCTGGGTTGCAGAAGGTGTAAACGTTAATCCCCCAACAGTGGAATTGTCACCAGTAGATGCAAAGTTCGCATCGACAGATTTTACTAGAGAGTAGTTGCTATATTTTGATGCTGTTGGGTCGGCATTAAATTGAATATTGATTGCGGTAGCAGTTTGAGATCCATTTGATGTTAGTGAAAACCCGAAGACCGCCTTTCCAGTCCCTCCAGCTACAATAGGGGAGGTAGCCACATTGTTGGCGCCAGCATTTAGCGAGCCGATGGTAGCAGTGAGAGGAGTAAAGCTATAATCTGTTCCGGTGGAGCTGCCGGTCAGTGAACCTGCACTTACTGTCACATCAGTATCGCTCAGCGAGGCTTGAATATTTCCAGATGCCGAAGCGTTGACATCAACAACTAAGAAATAGTTTGATGCCGTTGTTGTTATAGATTGGCTAAGTCCGGTAATAACAACTTCAGATGTAGAGGGGGTAAATGTCAATCCTCCAACTGTACTATTGTCTCCTGCAGATGCAAAGTTGGCATCCACTGATTTAACGAGTGAATAATTACTGTACTTTGACGCAGTCGGATCAGCTGAGAACTGGACATTTATTGCGGTCGCAGTCTGCGTTCCGTTGGAAGTTAAGCTAAAACCAAAAATTGCCCGACCGGTCGCACCAGTTACAATGGGGGAGGTGGCCACGTTATTGGCACCAGCATTCAGTGACCCAATAGTGGTGGTAGCAGCGGCAAAGGAGTAGTCAGTTCCCGATGATGTTCCTTGTTTACCACCCTGATTTACTGTAACGTTAGCTGCAGCGATGCTTGGCAAAATATTTGGCGTGGCGCCTGTAACTCCTGCATTTACATTGGCAACCAGGAAATAATTAGAAGTGGTCGAAGTAATTGCTTCGCTTAATCCTGTTATGCTAACCTGGCTGGCTGAGGGAGTAAATGTTAACCCTCCAACGGTAGTATTGTTTCCTGTGGTTGCAAAATCGGCATCAGTCGATTTGACCAATGAATATCCTGAAAGCACGCCTGCGGGGTCAGAGCTCAACTGAACGTTGACCACGGAAACTGTTTGTGATCCATTCGATGTAAGGGAAAATCCAAATATGGCTTGACCTGTGGCGCCTGCGATTAGGGGATCTGCGGCTAAGTTATTCGCGCCTGCATTTAAAGAACCAATTGTCAACCCGAGAAAGGAGAAGCTAGTGCCTGTAACTGTCCCTGCATTGACTGTGCATCCGGCTGATGTCACATTGGTATTAACCAATGAAGGCTGGATTGTAGGTGTCGATGCATTTAGTCCTGACGCAACATCCACCACTACAAAAATAAATCGATCCACCTGACTTCCTGATCCGCCAAAATCTGTTATAAAAGTTGCTGTCTCGTCAAATACGAAGGAGTTGCCTACTATTGAACCTGTCGAGACTAGTGTTTCGGAACCGATTCCCGCAAAAGTATTATCTGTTGAGCGATAGAGTCTTGGGTTTGTCCAGACTCCAGATGGATCAGAAGATAAGTCTACCGTAAAAGCATCAAGCTCACACATCCCCCCGGAAGACTTGTCAAATTGAATCCCAAGTATTGCAATATTGGTGGCGCCCGGAACAAGGGGCGAAGTCGAGACCCCGCCAGTCTCCTGACTTATCGTAATGGTTTGAGCATTTGAGCAAAGTACCAATAGTACAAATGCAAAGGAGAGGTAGAATTTAGCCATAAACGTTTACAATACATTGGGCAGGCGACTGACTATCGGCCCGCTGATAAAATTTTCAGTTGACGATCTCTCCTCGTTTACTTGTCTTAATCAAGAAAATCGAGGAAAGACCATTCACGTTATTAGTTCCGCAAATCAAAAGACCGCCATCACTTGTTTCACTAATAGAATTTGCCTCTTCATCACCACTGCCACCAATCAGCTGATTCCAGATGTGATTACCAAAAGCATCGACTTTAATTAATATCACATCTTTGCCTCCATTTCCGACTGAGGGTGTTGACGTGAGTGCGCCAGCAATTACGAAGCCTCCATCATTGGTACCAGTGATTGCTTTCCCTTCGTCTTGACTCTCAGATGCATCACGATCTGTTAGTTCAATAGTTGCACCATCGAAATATCTTTCGCTTCCAGAAATTATTGTTCCAGTAGAACTCACGAGCAGAAAATAGATGTTGGCATTCTGGCCGTTGGACTCCGCATATGTTCCTACGACACCATAATTAAATCCAGATTCACTTATGCCGGAGACTAGATGACTTCGGGTATCGTTTTCTCCGAACAGGTCATTGTTTTTGAATGTCGAATTCTCACCTGTGTACAGAACGCTGAGGTAAGCATCGGATAGATTTTGAGATGAAACAAATGCAGTGCTGGCCCAAATAAGGTTGCTGCTCGGGGTAACGTAAATACTCCTGGAGTTGATGTAGTCTCGGTTTTGTAACAAATAACTCTGTGACCAGACAACTTGAAAAGTGGGGTCAAGTGCGACTACGAAAGATCTTTCAAATGAGTTGCCCACAGGGTTTTTGAACGAACCCAGAAGAATCAAATTACCCGCTTGGTCTATGGTGACCGCGCTACCGTGATAGTCTACTCGCAGCGTGTCTGTACTCGTGATCACACTATCTTTCCGGATGAATTGCTGCACTATGTTACCGTCTAAATCCATTTTGATTAATTGAGCGTCTGTGTTGCTAATTTCGGATATTTGACTGGCGTTCGGATCGAAATCAATACGATCACCCACAATAAGGTAACCGTCTGAAACAGGCTCTACAAAGCTTACCACACTGTTGCTAATAGTCTGTTGCCATACAGTGTTACCGAGTATGTCCGTTTTTATGACGATGGCATCCGTTTCCTGAATATTTTTTTGAACGTTGCCGACTATTATATACCCATCCTTACTTTCGGTCTCAGTGGCCATTATCCCTTTATATCCAACAGTACCCTCATAGAGCCGGATAAATGAACTAAGGGAAGAAGGATTGGCATCATCAAATTTTCGACAGGAACAAAATATCGATGCAGCCAGGAGTATTATTGCGACAACCCTCATTTCTTAGGTGTAAGTTTTTTTGGATTAAAGACATTCTGAATATAGCCGATGGTAATAGCGACAGAGTTCAATTTAAATACGCTGTCACCATAACCATATTCTAAAGCTAAACTTGAGTTCTTAAATGAAGTGTCAATACTATTAACATCGGTTACGCCATAATAGGTACTTACTTCTCCCACGAAGAAACCACCAGCCAGCCGAAGCTTGACACCTGCTGAGGCGACTAGACTAAGGTTTATTTTTTCTCTTTGAGGGGTCAGTTCATCGGATTTTTCACCAACGGGAGAGGCATCAACACGAATTCGATCAATCGTCAGGCTAGAGTTGACCAGGTAATCGACTGAAAAGCCAGCGGAGACATATGGATTAATACGGCTTTCCTCCTTAAGCGCATACTGCAGTCTAATCGGCAATGAAATCCATCTCATAGATTCCGTTGCTTCGGTTACATTTTCCCGATCTGTTCCTTGCGGAGTTCTCAAACTTCCAAAGAATGAGTTAAGGCGAAAATATAGTTCCGGATTTAAGGTGAATCTCTTAACCAGGGGAATTTCAAATGACGCGCCAGTTTGGAAATTAATTTTTGGGGTAAACTCCCCTGTACCATTGACTACATTAATTCGTCCATTAAAACTGGGACCGCTTAGGTTTACCCCAACTTTGGCACCAATACGATAAATGGGATCTGTACGAAAGGTCCTGTACAGTGCAATAAATTCGGCTGGGTCTATCGCTTCATTGATTTCAAAGTAGTGATCAGTCTGCAACAGTTTTAACATGGAGTCATCTGCCTGTTCAGGCTCCTCGAGGTAAATATAAGTTTGTGTGAGGAGTTTCAGAGCCTCCGCCTTCTCCTGTTCGGTAAAGCCATTTTGAAGACAGCCATTTAGGAGGGTTGGTATTTCATGAAGACGACCTTGTTCATAAGTCGACCTTGCCAATCGCAAAGTTTGGGCACAGGATGACGTTTGTGCTTTAGCACTTATAAAACAAATGAATAACAGAAAAAAGCCAAGTACAGATTTAGTCATCACATTTTTACTTATCGTTTGCTGGAAGATTACTGCAGGTTTTTTCATAGGGTAAGTCCTCTCCTACATATGCTTCCCATTCATCTTTGGATAGGTTCCTCCCCACAAACCCACAAAGCAATCCGGCCATTGTCTTGATTTTAGTAGGATATGTGTGAATGGTTTGATCAACTTGACCAACCACGGTTTCCTGAACACTATGTATCCCTGCCATCAATTGTTCATCGTCAGGGGAAAACGCCACGCTCCATACCCAATCATGTTCGCTCAACAAAGTTGGTGCTTTATTAAGATCCCTCATGTTCCAAAGTCTGATTGAATAGTCCTTGCTGGCTGTCGCCATAAAATTACCAGCGTGATTATACTTAATCTGCTCAATAGCTGATGTGTGACCGGACAATTCTCTGAAATTCAATCCATTTCTAATCATCCAAATCCTCCCTCTTTCATTACCAACAATAAGCTGGCTACCATCTGGACTGAAAGTCACTGCGGTTAGACGCGTATCTGGCATTTTGTATGGTGTGGCTGCGTAATTATTGACAACATCCCAGACGTAAAGAGTCCCATTATCTCCAGCCCCAGCAATTTTTTTGCCATCAACACTTAAATCAATTGCCGTAAGTTTTTCTTTTGAGAGGATTACTTCTTTAACCGAACTCAGATCAGAAAACTTAATGCTGTAACCGGCATTGTCTCTGGCGTAAAATCCTTTTCCATCTGGAGTAAATGTTAGGTTTTCAACTGCCTGTTTAAATCCACGGATTATTTTTGGAGGTGATTTTGGAGATCTCAAATCGTATAACTCTACGTAGTTATTGTTTGCATCTGCAAAATAGAGACCTCCTGCGAGAAGGAAATTACCGTCAGGACTAACGTCCATAGAATATACCTGATAACCACTTGTCTTTGTTCGATCAGGAACGATCTCGTTGGCGATCCAATTTCCATCCGTGTAGACCCATTGAATAATTTTGCCATCACTTCCTCCAGAATAGATATGATTAATATGGGTTTTTGTGACCAGCGATCGAGCCGCTCCTTTTGTATGGGCTTCAAGACTTTTGGTCAACGGGTGGCGTTCCGGTTGGTTCTTTAAAGCATAATAAAGGCCCCGATAGATATCATTGTCGTATTCGTAGCCTTCGTGAGTCGTATTGAAATTGTATGCTTGTTGAGCTATTAAGGATTCTTGTTCAGGGTTGTTATTTAAGTCTATCGATTTTAAAGCCATCGCTTTTGCTTGGGCTAGATAACGCGATCTGAGTGCTTTGGCCTCGTTTTCCTCGGCCTTTTGTCTCTGCTCATTAGCTATTTTTTCATTCTTTGTAGCCCTGTCGGCATTAAGTATGGCAAGCCTTTCCTGTCGTTTTGCCTCTGCCTCGGCACGTTCGGCCTGCAGCCTTCTTTCTTCAGCTGCTGCTCTTTGCACAGCTTCGGCTTTTTGAGCTTCTTCAGCTTCAAGCCTACGTTCCTCGGCTATTTTTGCAGCTTCCTCGGCTCTAACTTGTGCTGCCTCTGCCAACTTCTGCTGCTCGAGAGCTCGCTCCGCGTTGGCAACGGCCAAAGCCTCCTGTCTCTTCGCTTCCGTCTGCTGATAGATCGCATACACGAGGAACATCAACGCCACAACCATCAACGAACCAAATACAATGGCAGTAACGCGTGCTCTCTGAAGTTTGCGTTTTTGTTCGAGCTCCTTTATCCTCTGCTCGGTCTCAAATTCTTTACGAGAGTATTCAAGGAATACCATCGTTCGCTCAAAGGCGGGATGGTAACGCTGTCCCCAAACCAAAGTGGGTTTGTGTTTTGCCTGCCAGTTAAGCGCAAGTTGTAAATCGGGTGGCCTCCACAAGCCTGCCTTACCTACCTGGTACATCGCTGCCGCCTCGGCCAAGCGCAAATACATTTGCACGGCCTCAGCTTCATCATCCACCCAGTTTTTCAGCCTGACCCATATCCTCATCAAACTTTCATGAGAGATGTCGATCATAGCCTTCGAGCCTAGCGGTGTGCCATGAGCAGGGGTCAATAACGAACGTCCTGGTTCACGGAATTTCTCAATCACCGCGGCCACGTCCTCTTCTGAGACGTCAGCAATAGCGGCAATTTCATTCAGACGAGTTGGTCTTCTGATTCCGAAGTTTTCTCCTCGTTTTTCTGTGATGGCTTTGAACAAGACCTCACATATTCTTTTCTGGTCTTCATCCAATTCCTCGTAGGCCTCGTTGGCGTGCTGCGACAAGGCCTCTGACATCGTGCCAATAGCCTCGTAATGTTTGAGGTCTAGTGCTTCTCCTTCATAGTCTCTGTAATTGGCCCAATATGACCATGTACGCATCAAAGCATGCTGAAGGATCGGCAATTGGTCGGGATTATCTCCGAGGTCATTGAGAAGTTGCTGAACAAGCCGAGGCGAAATATGTGCTCCACCAACCGCAACAGGTCCTTCAACCGCCCTGCGTTTCTGATCACGCGTCATTTGAGGGATCAGGTAATGGCTATCGTTAAGTTTACGTGTCAGCTCAGGGAACTGGGCGCAATCCCCAATAAAATCTGAACGCATGGTAATACCCACATAGATAGGGGAGTCCTCATAATTCACGGCCTCCATTAGCAGGTTGACAAAAGCAAGCGTTTCGTCTACAGAGCCAGGATCTGTGCTGTCTTTGAAACGGAACAATTCTTCAAACTGGTCAACCAGAATCAGGTAATTGATGTCTTTTGATCTTCTGGATTGCTGAACAGCTTCAACTAATCCTAACGAACTGCTTCGAAGAAGGGTGGAGACAATAGTTCTTTTAATCTTCTTGTCTTCAGTATCAGCCTCAGTGTAATCGTCTGAAGATTTAAGCAAGGCCTCCGCCAAATTGTCTATTGGTCCGGCTCCCGGTCGTGTCACCACTACCTCCCAGTTGGGACTTGCATCAGTAAGGAATCCTCCATAGAGAATTGGAAGCACACCGCAATACACAAATGATGATTTACCACTTCCTGAAGGGCCAATCACACCTACGAATCGGTGCTTGGAAAGTTTGAGTAGTACTTCATCGCTTTGGCCTTCGCGTCCAAAGAAGAGGTGACTTTCTTCAATCTTGAACGGGCGGAGTCCGGGGAATGGGTTGGCAGTCCCCGTTTTTACTCCTTGCATTTCGTCAACTGATTGGCTCATAGCTTCAACGATTTATTTGTTATGCTAGAATTCTTGTAAGAATGTTTTGATCGACTCTATTGATTTGTTCTGATCTCCTGAGATCAGTGTAATATTTTGGTTTTTGAATTTGTCAAGACCTTCGGGACTACCGCTGGATGTTATGATAGCTTTTCCTTTGATAGGTTTCTTTCTTCCAAATCCGGGAGCCTTAAGAAGGTCAAGGACCTTCATTCGTACCCATTGGTCATTCACTTTGTCCTTAAAGATGATGGCGCCATCGAGACTTCTTAAATTGTCGATATGGTTTTTGCGGACCTCAAGCAAGTCACCTTCAAAAATCGGTTCGATTACTTTGAATCCATTCTTTTCAATAACCTCACGGAAAGGCCTTACAGCTTGCTCGTCAATGCGATCGTGGACGAGGTAGATCGCTTTACCATTGTGGTCTTCCACTGAAACACGATCCTGCGAGTCCATCAATTCTTCACGCATTATATTCTTGAAGTCTTCAAGCGGGTTTTGAAGAATCTCTGCACCTTCCTGGGCTTCAACATCTCTTTTTATTGTGTCGATAAATGCTCTTTGGCGGTCACTTGCATTCTTTAGGTTGGGTGAAATCCAGATCAAACGAGAAAACTCTTCCTTTCGACTTTTTTTAGCTGCAGCCTGCTCAGCGGCCAATTTATTTTGGATGTCAACAATTGACTGATCAGCGCCTTCGGGTATTTCACCATAGGCACTTCCGATCAAGTGGATTGATAAACTACAATCCTCAAGATCCTTTTTTACCATTCTCTCTAGCTCTGAGGCATTGGTCGGAAGGGTGTGATTTGGTAGCACAACATATCCATGCCTCTGAAGCTCTCGCTTAATGATATTTCTTTGCACAGAAAGATCGTGTCCAGTTTCCGCCAGATAGATGGTCTTGCGCTTGAAGATGTTCTTGACCTCTGCATTTGTTTCGCCTTCTCGCAGGTAAAGAAGAGTTTCATGGATGTCGTAGGCAAGGTCTACCATCTTCATCCAATATTGCCTCTCGGCCTCTTCACTAAAGAAGTCTGAATACTCTTTCATCAATCCGGTCTCCGCATCCAATTGATACATATCGTACCCGATCAAATCACGTAAGCGGGGAGGTTGTTCGGCAAGCGAGAGGGGAGACTTCAAAACTTTAAATACCCTATTGGCTTTGGTTGCTTCAGTGGCTTTATAAAAAGACTCCACGGTGTCCAGACAACGACCTGATTCAATGAAATCCTTTGATAGGATTGAAACGAGTACCGCTGCATTGTCCATGGTGGAAGCAGTCATCGAATCGAATTCTTCCTTTAAGACAATATTGGGTTTGTGACCAAGAACTTGCAGTAGCATGAGTTCAAGGAATTTCTTGAACTGAGATACCCAACCAGTTTCCTGCTTACTTGGCGCCTGATTGTCTTTCTCGGCAAATGCAATAATCACATCAATATCTAAAGCCATCTGTAGAGCTGATTAATTTTGGTTTAACTAAGTGCTGTTTCCTGTTTTGCTGAACTGTTCTTGATAAGACCCTGTACCAATTCGTGGTGGTTGGCCAATACAAAGTAGAAATCTGTGACACTGATTCGGAACACCACACTTTGCTCGGTTGCTACAAGTTCACTAAGCGGTGGTGTCACCCCATCCATAAATAAGTCACCAAAAATCTCACCGCGCTTCAGTGTCATTACTTCTCCGCCTTCGGCTTTCAATGTCACTTGCCCGTGGGCGGTGATCAATATTGGGCTAGGCTGATTGCTATCGAAAACTACTTTGTCATTATTCTTGAGATTTACCGGCATGATCTTGTCTGCCAGGTCGGCCAGCAGGTTACCTTCAATTCCTTTAAAGGCTGGCATGTCTTTGATAAACATTACCATTTCAATGCCCAGGAAGAATCCATCATCCAGACCGTCAAGTAATTGATTGTTTTCGATTGATGAATCGAGGAATTTTTTGTCTTTAAAGGGTAGGCGTTCCGCAATAGTCTCGTAGGCTTTCTTGTCCTTATTATAGATAACCCATGCTGCGGTTTCTTGCAAAAGTTTGTCCTGATTGAACATTTGGGCAATCAAACCACGGCTGATACGGAAATCTTTAATGTAAGCGGATGCGTGAACTGCACACAACTTCGACCATCTGTTGTTAAAGTTAAAATCTCTATTGAGGATGTAGTTGATAACCTGAACAGGGTTGTAGCTCTCACGCGGGAAGTAAATCTGAAGTTTCTCCAGTTTAGAAATAGTTGAATCATCATCAAGTAGTGGAATCAGCTTTGGCTTGAGATCTGGATCAACAAAGAGATCCAAAAGTTCAAGTGCATAGGCTGTACCATCTGAAGAGTCAGACTCAATATTTTCCTTCACCAGTTGAACAGACTGCGGATCGTAAAGGAGGGAGAGGAGTAGCGTGATCTGATCGTAGTTGTCTCTGATCTCTTCTCTCAACGCTTGTCTCAAAAACTTAAAGTGCTCCTCTTCTGGAAGTTCTTCAAGAGCGGCAAGGTTCCACAGCGTTTTGCTCATCTCGATATCAAGGAGATCTTTCACGACAGTTACTTCTCGCCCTGAGGCCTGATAATTCATAAACCTTAGCGAGTAGAGTATTTGTTTTACAATTCTCTTGTCAGGATAGTCGGCCTTTTGCCACAACATTGCCGTTCCTTTTTGTCCGCCAATGTGGCCGATGATCTGAACGATCTTCAACATCACAAGATCAGTCTGACCTGACTTGTGAAATGCGGTCTCGAGAGTTTCAAGTGCATCTTCACCAGCCTCTTTCAATGCTGATGCAGCCTGATGAGCATAGGCTGGCGATGACAGAAGTTCGATAAGTACACTCCACGTTTCGGGCCTCTTCACTTTTCGAGCCGTCAACAAGGCTTCTTCTCGTACTCTCGGATCAGCATCTCTTAATAATTCAAGCAAAATGAAAATGGTTTTTTGGCTTACCATTTTTCTCAACAACTTGGCGGCCAGCATCCGATCGTTCTGTTTGATCGACTTGCTGAGCTTCATCAGCCGATCAGTAGAAATTGAGAGGAGGTCGCTGTCCTCGGACTCACCTGCGGCTTGTCGCGCCAGACCTTTTATCTCGCTGTTGAAATCCTGGCCTATCCCTAGTTCCTGAATTTTTTCTTTAGCGAACTGTTTCACTTTCTTCAGGTCGCTGTCGGCTAATGTGATAATGGAACTCTCGAATAGAGCCGGCTCTAGTTTTTCCATCAGCCTCAAGCCATAGATCACTTTTTCTTCAGCGGTTCCGTTTACTTCTCTTGAGAGTACACTGTCCATTGTGTACTCCTTAACCAAGTGCTTTTCAGCTTCGGTTTTATTTGTAGCGAGTGATCCTTGAAGCGTGTCACGATATCCCTTGTACATTCTGTTTGTCACCCAATACCAGGCGAGCAGAACTGGAATGGTAAACAGCGTTACGGATAGAAGATTGAATATTTTAAAGGAGTTGATCAACACGATCAAGCCCCCTGCGATGGTACTGCCCAGCCCAATTACGATACCTTCAATTTTAGTCTGTGCATCGATCTTGATTGATTTGTCAATTGGGACGTAATAGAACTTGAAAGTTGGATCATCAATGGCATCCTTCATCGAGTTGATGAAGAGCTTGCTCATCGCAATCATAATAAAGAAGAAGATTACCGAATTACCCGCTGAAGGATCGTATCCGAAAGTCAGACCCAAGGCAAAAGCGGCACCAGTGAAAATTAAAAGGAGAAGGGGGTTAATCAATAACGAGACTCTGAGTCCGTAATCCTGATTGATTTTGTCAGTTACGAACGTGGTGAAAAGGAAGCTGAAAATTACAATAGTACCCTCGAACAAACTGAGGAACGTAGGCAGGTATTCAGGATTTGCCTGATATTGATTAGTTACAGCGTTGAAAAAGGAGTAATCAACGAATCGCAGTCCCACCATAGACACAATGATGAATAGCGACATGGCCACGATGTAGCGATTGCCAAGAAATTGCCCGAAGGACAATTTTTTGTTGTCCGATTCCTTCATCACAACCACTGCATCTTTTCCAAGGTATTTGCTAGCCAAAACAAGGTATAGTACCAGGTAACCGACAACACTGAATAGACCAATTGTAAATAGTGTGGTTGTCTCAAGACCGAACTGGATAAGGATCGGAATGGTGAAAAAGGCCAGAATTGAAGCAATGTCCATCCCCACGTCTACGCTACCGATCACCCGCTTGACTTGTTTCAATGAGAATAGACGGTTGAAGGTTCCCCAGAACACAAGCAGGGATATGAACGTGAAAGGCAAAATTTGAGTAAAACCGAAATAATAGAGGAGGTTCTCATCTTCGATCCAGTTGTCACCAAACTCGATGAAGGCAGTTAATCCAAGAATGACAATAAGGCTCGCGGTAGCCAGAATGCTAAATCTGATACGTCCCTGGAAGAAGTTATATATCCCTGTGGCAACAATCGCAAACGCACCAGACACCACCAGCGCAATCGGAAGGTCCTCAGTTTCACTGAAATACGTCAGGAAAAGGGTCTGAGAGGCCACGGTCACCGTTGCCAAGAACAGTCCCATAAAAAAGCTAATGGCCAGCAGGAGGAACACTCTTCCTGATTCTTCTGGCTCTACATCCAGCATCCTGAGGATACGTGATTTCATAGGTGAAGTCTTCTGAACTTATAAATTTGAAAAGAATCAATGAGATTTCCTATTAGCCCGATGGGTCAAATTCACTTCTATTACTATTTGGTTAAGAGAGCATTACCTCCCATAGATAAAGAGATAATCTAATATAAATTCGTTAAAGATTTGGCGAGAAATAGGTTGGTGAAAATCCTGACTAACCGGGCAAGAGCAGCGAGCTATCTCCATAACTGAGGAAGCGATATCCGCTGAGCAATGCTCCGTCATAGATATCTTTCCAATGATCTCCAACAAATGCAGCGACTAGCAGCATCAGTGTTGATCCGGGCTGATGGAAGTTGGTGATCAGCCCGTCACAAACCCGGAACTGATAACCTGGGACGATGTAAATAGAAGTAGATCCAACTATTTGATCTCCAGTTAGTTTGTTAAGTACCATAGCCAAAGCTTCGCGCCTTGCAGGTAATGTCGCAAGATCGTGTTGATACGGGTCGTCTTGAGCGATGATAAAGTCATGCGATCCGCCCTTAAGCAACTTTACTCCGTACCAGTACAGACTTTCAAGGGTTCTCATGGCGGTTGTACCCACAGCTATGTTGGGCCTGTCGCTACCCGTTAACTTTTCAAGTGTCGTACGATGGACCACGACTTGTTCGGAGTGCATTGGATGTTCGAGGGCATTTTTGCTTTTTATTGGAGCAAATGTTCCAGCGCTGACATGAAGAGTAAGGAAGTCAACCTCGATATCCTTTTTCTTAAGGTTCGCCATTACTTCTTCGGTGAAGTGCAGCCCGGCTGTCGGGGCGGCCACGGCTCCTTCAAATCTTGAATAAACAGTTTGATATCTTTTGGAATCGGAGACCTCAGCTTGCCTTTTGAGGTAAGGCGGTAAGGGTGTACTCCCCGTCAGGCTAACGATCTCCGCAAAGGAAATAATCCCCGGAGTCCATTCAAACCTGACCAGCCCTTTCGCGTGATCGATCACGTTGGCTCTTAATGTAACTTCATTGCGAACGAGAGTCAGCGTGGTTCCCTTGGTCCACCTTTTTAGATTACCGATCATGCACTCCCATTCCGCAGATTCCCGGGCCTGCATTGCCATGGCGAGCGGCATCTTTTTGTCCACCGGATTAAGTAAGAATACCTCGATGGCGGCACCCGTCTCCTTTACAAACTGGATTCGTGCGGGGATGACCTTGGTATCGTTGAAAAAAAGACATGAATTGGTTGGGAGCAAATGTGGCAGGTCAAAAAATTGTCGATGCTGGATTTTACCCTCTTTGAATAGCAGCAGTTTGGATTGATCTCGTTCCGCAAGAGGAAACTGAGCAATCCTGTCCTCGGGCAGGTTGTAAAAAAAATCGTCAGTCCTGATCTCCTTCATAATTCAAATGCCGGCAAAGTTAAGGTTCATCGCGGGACGAACGTTGTATTTCAGGTGGAAGGGATTCATATTAGCAAAATGGCTATCCGGGCGTCATTCAAGAAAGGAACCTTTCACTTCAATTTCAGGGCAAAAACCTCGCGGGGAACGATGTCGGAAAAGGATTCCTGGTTTATTAAGCTTGAGGATTCCGGTTCTTCAGGAGTTATCGGAATAGGTGAGGCTGGTCCGCTGCCCGGGTTGAGTCCGGAGTTGGAGGGAGACTTTGAGAAAGAGATTGAAAAAGCAGTGGAGGCATTCAACAAGGCCAACCTAAGTATTAACCAGATCCCGGGAACTCTTCATGAAATGGCGAACTGGGTTTTGTCTGTGACTGAGGGCACATCGGCATCATCACTACTATTTGCATTTGAAACAGCCTTGTTGGACTTAAAGAATGGAGGGGAGCGGTTGATATTTGACAATGATTTCCGAAAAGGAAAATCAATTGTTATAAATGGACTCATTTGGATGGGTGGGATGGACCAAATGCTGCAGCAAATTGAGATCAAAATCCAGGATGGCTTTGATTGCCTGAAGCTGAAAGTAGGAGGGATTGACTTTGAGAAGGAGTGCGATATTCTGCAGTATGTCAGAAGAAAATATTTTAAGCAGGAGATCCAGCTAAGGCTAGATGCTAATGGAGCACTCAAGCCAGGTGAGGCGATGTACAAGCTCTATGAACTTTCAAAGTTTAAGATACATTCCATTGAACAACCGGTGAAGACAGGTAGCAAAGTGCTGGCCGATCTGTGCCGTAGTTCACCAATTCCAATTGCACTTGATGAGGAGCTAATAGGTAAAAAAGGTCCCTCAGAGAAGGAGGAATTATTGGGGGCATTGAATCCAAAGTATATCATTCTAAAACCCTCTCTCCACGGAGGCCTCTCGGGTTGCAGTGAGTGGATTGACCTTGCTGAAAAACAAAAGATCGGATGGTGGATAACCTCAGCGCTGGAATCCAATATCGGCCTAAATGCAATTGCCCAGTTCACGGCCAATTTCACAAATCCTCTCCATCAAGGGCTCGGAACGGGCAAAATCTATTCTGATAACTTCGAATCCCCCTTAGTAGTAGAAAGGGGAAAACTGCGTTATTCTGCGGACCTGCCCTGGTTAATTGAACTATAGCTAAATATTTTAGTCATTTTCCTTGCTATTACTAATGATAGGCTTTTAATTAGCTAAAAATATTAGTTAAGGCCATGGACATGACGTCAAAACTGAAGCTAAAAAGCAGAAAACTGGAATCCGGGAGATTTCAGGTGAATTTTTCCACAGTGGGGGCAGGTGACGAATATTATGGATATATGCTTGCGGAGGCGAAGACATCAGTTACAGAAATCATCACCAAAATCAATCGTCATTTAACTGCTATGCAGAATTCAGATAGATACTATCAGCGAAATCTGTTTTCACTTTGTAAAAAGGAAATTAACTCTGGTAGAATATTAGTCTTTAAACGATAACCATGACACGACTAAGCTCAAACGTTAAGTTCATCAGGAAACAACTAAGACTCACACAGGATCAGTTTGGCCAATTGTTGGGAATCAAGCGATCGCTGGTTGGAGCTTATGAAGAGGGGAGGGCTGAGCCTCGCCTTGAGTTACTCCAGCAGATGGCAACACATTCAGGATTTTCGGTAGATACGATAATTGGAACAGATCTTGATGACTCGACACCGCTGTCTGTGCTGCCGCAGAATCATCAGAGAGGAAAAGAAGTATTAGTGGTTTCGGTCGACTCTGATGAGAAGGAAAACATTGAATTGGTTCCACAGAAAGCAGCAGCTGGCTATCTCAATGGTTATGCTGATCCTGAGTATGTAAAGGAATTGCCGAAATTCAAATTACCAATGTTAAAGTCCGGCACTTATCGGGCCTTTGAAATCAGTGGCGATTCAATGCTTCCAATTCTTCCCGGTACAATTATCATCGGTGAGTATTTGGATAATTTGAAAGACCTGAAGAATGGCAAGACGTATGTGCTTGTAACCGAGCGCGAGGGCGTTGTCTACAAAAGAGTGTTTAACTACCTCGATGAAAGCGGAAAGCTATTTTTGGTATCTGACAATCGTCAATATGCACCCTACCAAATTGATGGGTCCGATGTGATTGAAGCCTGGTCGGCCAAGGCTTACATTAGTGTACAGTTTCCGGATGTAGAGTCTCAAAAAGATATGTCGATTGAACAACTGGCAGGCGTTGTACTCGATCTTCAAAAAGAAATCCTTGACATAAAAAGCAAGAAAAAGTAAGCCTAGCGTTTCTATCCTCGTCTGATCCACTTGTGGATCTGGACGGGCGATAGATAAATACTTTCCTTGCGGTTAATCTTTCCTGTTGGTGTTCTGACAAGTTTGTCAACTAACCGAATTTCTTTAGGTATCTCATACTTTGAAAGCATGGCTGCTGCTTCTTCCTTCAACTTCTCCAGGCTCTCGTGGCCGAGTGAACTCATCTCAATGAAAAGACACAACTTCTGACCCAGAGTTTCATCCTCTATTCCCCCTATAAAATAGTCAGCGGCTATTGTGGACTTGAGCACTATCGAACTTAGTTTTTGTTCAATGACCTCGGGACTGATTTTAATCCCGCCTGTGTTAATCACATTGTCGACACGGCCTTTCCAAACGAAGCGCTTCTGATCAACTAAATCCACCATGTCATTGGTAACGATTTTGTTAGGGAGATAGTCGGCTTCTATCGTGAGACAGCCCCTATCATCAACATCCAAGTCTACGCCCGGTAATGCCTCAAAATATTGACTTCTATCATTACCGTTTAGTTTTTGCAAGGCAACATGCGACACTGTTTCGGTCATGCCGTAAGTGGAGTAGACATCGCAGTTGAGGTTGACAATGTCATTTTCCAGATGTTTATCCACTGATGCTCCTCCAACAATGACCACTTGTATTTTGTTAAGACGGTCGCGACACTCTTTGACAAGTTGTTGGAGTTGAAGAGGCACCAATGCTACGAAATCAATTCTAATAGCTGATGGAGTATCAATCAAGGGATTGGCTTTCGGGTCAGAAAGAATAATGTTTAACTCATGTTCGAAACATCTTACCAGCATCATCTTACCTGCGATGTATGCCGGATCGAGACAAACGAGAGCATTATCACCAGCTTTAAGTCCTAGATGCTTGATGGTATTCCGGGCACTCCCAATCATTTGCTCCCGCGTCACCAGAATTGTTTTTGGCTCACCTGTGGAGCCAGAGGTCTTCATCTCAAACGAGTTGTTGTTACCCCACCAGAGACGGGTGAAGTCAACTACATTTTTTTCGAAATCAGATTGCGGGATAAAGTCGCCATTGATCAGCTGCTGGTAAGTAAACCTAACGCCTCTGATAATGATTCCTGAATCCATCGCCGACTAGGGGAACTTCGGAAACTTTGAGAAGTCGGGCTCCCTCTTTTCCAGAAATGCATTTTTGCCCTCCTTGGCTTCATCACTCAGATAGTAGAGCAGTGTAGCATTGCCTGCCAGTTCCTGAATTCCAGCTTGGCCATCCAGTTCCGCGTTGAATGCACATTTCAACATGCGAATAGCTAGTGGGCTCTTTTTTAATATTTTCCTGGCCCACTCGATGTAGGTTTCTTCCAATTTATCCAATGGCACCACTTTATTCACCAGTCCCATCTCAAGGGCTTCCTCAGCATTATATTGATCGCACAAGTACCAAATCTCTCTTGCCTTCTTTTGACCAACAATTCTTGCGAGATAAGATGCTCCAAAGCCACCATCAAAGCTTCCCACTTTCGGACCCGTTTGACCGAACCTGGCATTTTCTGCTGCGATAGTGAGATCGCATACGACATGCAACACGTGACCACCGCCAATCGCCCAACCAGCAACGGCAGCGATTACCGGCTTAGGTATCGAACGAATTAGTTTTTGTAAATCGAGTACATTGAGTCGCGGAACTTTGTCTCCACCAACGTACCCTCCGTGTCCTCGCACGCTCTGATCACCGCCACTACAAAACGCCTTTCCGCCTTCGCCAGTTAATATTACTACCCCAACTTCAGGGTCTTCGCGACAAATCACCATGGCGTCAATCATTTCTTCCACGGTAAGTGGGGTGAATGCATTATGCACCTGTGGTCGGTTGATGCTGATCCGTGCTATGCCTTCATACTTATGAAACAGAATTTCTTTGTATTCTTTTACAGGACTCCACGCGTTGCTAAGCTTCATGACTCTTTCTTATATGTTCTTTAAATTCCTCAATTGTTTTCTGTGCTGACTCGGACGAAGTTTCTATTTCGAGAATTTTTGTGCGCCCATCTGGTTCCATAAAATCTTTAAGGAGATTTTTTACCTTTTTGAGGCTATCGAGTTTAAGGTAATCGAAATCGAATTCCTGAGCTAAACTCCTCACTGTTAGTTTTTGATTCGTTACAAAATATTCTTCAGCCTCGGGCACATTCCCAGGTCCATCAATCATTTTAAAAATTGCACCACCATGATTGTTTAGTACAACAATCCTGAGGTTGGAAAGTTTGTAATTGTGCCAAAAAGCATTTCTATCATAGAAGAAAGCCATGTCGCCTGTGATCAGAAATGTCAGTTCATCAGTTGACAATGAGTGGCCAATTGTGGTGCTCGTGCATCCGTCAATCCCGCTTGTGCCGCGATTGCAGAAAATCTTTATGCCATTTTGTCGGCTATCCAGTCCAATAAAAATAGCATAACGGACTGCCATACTGTTAGCCAGATGTACAGGCGCGTTCGCTGGGAGTCTTGTTAGGACTTCTCTAACGAGGTGGAACTCTGACAACTCTGTTTTAGAGAAGTACTCGTTGATGCTCCTTTGCACGCGATGTTCTTCTGCTTGCCACAATCTGGAGAAGTTTTCTCGTTTTTGGGATTCAAACTGACTTTTTGAAACGATAGCACCAAACTGTTCAAGAAACTCAAGCGGACTAGATCGAATAATTTGAGTCAGAGATTTGAAAGTATCGGCAACTTCACCTGACTCCTGAATATGCCAATGTTGCTTGGGTGCGTACTCGCGTAGGTAGAGTTTTAGATTTTTAGAGACCACCGATTTCCCCATTGTAATCAATAGGTCAGGCTGCAATGCTTTTTTCAAATCTTGCTTTCGATGGGCAAGGATCAAATCGGAATGAGCAATCACATCGTCAATACAATGTTGATTTGATACAATGTCAGTAACGATGGGGACGTGATTGGCCTTCGAAAAGTGTTGTAGTTTTTCAGCTAGTCCACTATTCGGTCGACTTTGCCCCACAACCAACACGACTTTTGGTAACGACTCAAATGATTTTCGGAGCTCAGTAAGTCTATCATGAGCGATTGTATTTGATGTCTTTTCCTCACTGATAATCCTGACATCCTTTGAAAAGCTAATTTGCTCGGATGCGTTTGGATACAATGGTTCGCGTAATGGTACGTTGATATGCACTGGTCCAGCGGTTGTCCCTTTGCTTAAATTGATCGCTTCATTGACAATCCGGTTGATATACCATTGCGAATCCATGTTTTCAAAGTCTTGAGGCAATTCAAAATATCCAACCACATGTGATCCATAAAGGTTAGCCTGTCTGATGGTTTGTCCGTCAAGTTGATCGATCCACTCCTTCGGTCTGTCTGCTGTGATTACAATGAGCGGTATGTTTTGAAAATATGCTTCTGCAATAGCAGGTGCGAAGTTGTAAGCTGCTGATCCTGACGTACAAATCAGAACCACTGGGTTGCTAGTGGCAAGTGCAATCCCCAGAGCGATGAATGCAGCACTTCGTTCATCACTAATGGTTCTGGTCTGAATTTTATCGTGGCGTGTGAAGGCGAGTGTGAGCGGTGCACACCTGGAGCCGGGACAAAGTATCGCTTCCTTTACTCCTTTCTGAGCGCAAATTTCTGCAATGTCAAAAATGGGCTGAAGGCGCACGGCTACTATTCAATAACCTTTAGAAGAGTATTCATTTTCATCTCAGTTTCCTCCCACTCCGCCTCTGGAATAGAATCGATCGTTACTCCAGCACCCGCATATAGCTCAGCTTCGCGATATGACCATTGCATGCATCGCAGGTTAACGAATAGATTACTTTCATTTTTGTAATTAATTGGACCAAGATAACCGCTGTAGAGCCCTCTGTCCATCCCTTCATTTTGCTGAATAAAATCGATGGATTCTTGTCTGGGCATTCCGCAGATAGCAGATGTAGGATGAAGTAGTTTTAACATCACAGTGCCAAGCTGAGGAAAATTAGTTGCATTCATGTCAACCTCAAACTCTGTTCGTAAATGAAGAAGATTTCCAGCCTTCCAGGTTTTTGGGCCATGTTCTCCAAATTCTCTCAACCTGATTTTCTTGAAACAATTAATAATGTATCGACTAACTAGAGCTTGCTCTTCAATTTCTTTTTGCGTCCACGCCACTGCCCTCAAATCTGTATCAGGGTCGAAACGTTGAGTTCCAGCAACGGCAGTTGTTCGGAATTGCATTTCACCATCGACAGAAATAAGTAGCTCCGGGGATGCGCCAAGCCATGTGCCCGTGTCTGGTGACGAGATCAGCGAGACGAAGGCGTTGGGGTAGGCATCACACAACTTGCTAAACTGCTTGATAAGATCGAAATCCTGATCGAGAGATATTCTCTTTGATCTTGACGGTACTAACTTCTCCACAGCGTTGCTAGAGATCAGGGCGATCGCTTTCTCAACCAGTGATATGTAAGGTTCTTTAGCCGAATAGGAATTTTGTAAAGGCTTGCTATGGAATTTGGGCTTCGCATCTCTGACCGCGGAATCCACCAAATTCTCAACTTGCTCAGTTGGAATGGAATGGCGTAACGTGCCATTTTCGAATTCAAAAACCTGATCTGCCTTTAGAAATATTTTCTTCTTTGCTGTGTCAAATGGAGAAATGACAAACCCGCAAGGCATCTCCTCTACATTCACGTCATCAGTTGCTAAAGGATTCTCACAGATGATCAGACTTTTTTTAGTTGATTCTGGAAGCTTCCAAAGACTAATGGAGTTATCGTTGGCCAATGCCTGGTCAAGAATTGAATTGATCAACTCATCTTCGGCAATGTATTTGGAGTGTTGAAGAACAACCGACATCTGTCTTATCTTTTGTCAATAACCGCCATCGTAATCCTGCTCACACAGATAAGTTCACTCATGGCATTAGTAATTCGAATCTCCCACACGTGTGTTTTTTTTCCAATGTGTATCGGAGTCACCTTTCCTGTCACAATGCCTTCGCGAGCGCTCTTGATATGATTAGCATTGATCTCGAGCCCAACGCAGTATTGTGTATTCAAATTAACACAACAGGTCGCAGCCACACTGCCTAATGTTTCAGCAAGGGCTACCGATGCGCCACCATGCAATAGACCCATTGGCTGATGTGTGCGATGGTCAACAGGCATAGTTGCACATAAATAATCTTCGCCAACCTCGGTAAATTCTATCCCAAGGTGCCCCACCATATTATTAACCGATAGCTTGTTGAGTTGTTCAACAGAAACTCCGTTGGTTTTGAATGATGGCGAAGTTATGGTGGGCTTAGTGGACAAAGACTATTTCCTTATTTTAGCCGCCAAATTATAAGAATTTGAGCAGCAAAAAAATATTCATCATTAGGCACGGTCAAACTGAGTATAATAAAAAGGGAATTGTGCAGGGTAGTGGGATCAACCCATCTCTCAATGACTTTGGAAGAGCTCAAGCAGACGCGTTTTATAATTTTTATAAGAATGTGCCATTTGATATAATTTATACTTCTGAGCTTAAGCGAAGCCAGGAGTCTGTTGCTTCATTCTCATCACTGCATATCCCTATGCGTTCTTTTGGCGGACTGAATGAGATCAATTGGGGAGAGAAAGAAGGTATTAGAATAACACCTGAAGAAGATGCGTATTATCACCAATTGCTAAAAGAGTGGCAAAACGGTAATACTGAATTGCCGATTGAAGGAGGGGAGAGCCCGCAGAATGTTGCAGACAGGCAGCGACCTGTGATCGATGAACTACTGAATAATCACAATGAAAAGAATGTGCTAATGTGCATGCACGGCCGGGCCATCAGAGTGTTACTTTGCCAATTACTGAATTATCCATTGCGCGCTATGGATTGCTTTGAACACAGAAACCTGTGTCTTTACCTTTTGAGCTTTACTGGAACGATGATGAGTGTAGAGAAGTACAATAATGTTGAGCACCTTGCCAGCTTGAGCTAGGCCTACGGATTGTTGAGTTGTTCCAACGCGGATTTTGCTTTCCCGTCTATGCTATTTTTGTACTCGTGTTTCTTGTAGCTGAGAGCTTGTTCAAAATACTTTCTCGCGGTGGCTATGTCATTGTGTGTGCGCGCGATGTAACCGAGTTGTAACGCAGAGTTTGGTGCAAAGTACCAGGGATTTTCTCCGGATAGGGCAACTGTCTTTTTGTAGTAAAGCATCGCATTGTCAAGATCACCAGTCTTTTCTGCAAGTCTTGCTTTCCTATAGAAATATTCAATTTTGTCCTTCTCGCTCTTTAGGTCTGAATTTGAAACTGAAGCGATGGTTTCCCCGGCTTGCTCGTAGTATCCGCCATCTGTGTAAAGCCTCACCTTAAGAAGTTTGGAATTCGGGAAGGTGTTTTCACGGAGCTGAGCATTGGCATAACGGTCTGGTTCGGCTACATCCCTTCCTGTCTTCTTCGCGATTTCGAAATATCTATGGGCCTCTGAAACATCTCCATCAAGCCATTTGCAGAGTGCAATTTTGTAGTATGAGTCCTTCTTGAAATTGTCGCTTTTGTAGTGACTGATGAAAGTCTTATAAGAGGCTATTGCCATGTCATATTCACCTTTCTGAAGGAGAATCTCACCCCGCAGATAGTCAATGTAATACATTGGTAACCCCTGCGGATGCTCATCCAAGGTGTTGATCAGCTTAAGGGCCTGTTCGCTCTGCGAATTTTTCATCAACATATTAACGCCAAGAAATAGCGTAAGTCGATTGAATGGTTGCTCTTCCAGGCATGCAAGAATCCCCTTTGAAGCTTCCTCATGTTCCTGATTGATTAGCCCTTTGATGGTGAAGTAAAGAATGGTTGCTTCCGTACTCAATGAAGATGTTGACTTCCTAAGCTCCGCAAGTTGCTTTTGTCCCACCGCTACAGAGCCGCGCATGCCGAGCAAACTCATAAACCAGCTGTATTTGTCGGGAACGGATCCAATCATTACCTGGATCACACCACTGGTTTTTTTAATGGGGATGAAGTTTGGATATTTTTTAAGACACTCTTCAGTTTGATTGTACGCACTTCGAATGGCGAGCACCGCATTGAATTCCTGGCCGAGATTAAGAAAATTGAATCCCCTTTGAAGATTTAATTCCGCCCGAAGAAATAGGGTCTCTGCTGACGTTTCTTGTCCGTCTAAGTATTTGAATCGTGCTTTAAAGTTGTTTTCAATCTGCTGGAATTTTACTTCGTCTTCTGATATCAAGACATCTAGTGTTTCGCAAAAGCTCTCCACGTAGATTTTGTGAAAAGGATTGACATCACTGCCAAGTGCCTTTAGCTCGTAGTAAGCTTTATCGGTTTCCAGATTCAGTACCGACTGGTAGGCTTTTTGAAGCCGTGGATCAAACTTCCAAACCGGATCGGAGGCTTTGGCAGCAATGAAGGTAATAAACAAAAGAAGGCAGGCGATTGGGCCTGCCTTCTTGATAGTTCTTATGGTTTCGTGATCAACCAACTTTCTTTTTTCTTGGTGCTGCCTTTTTCTTTGGCTTTACTTCTTCTTCCATTGACTCCATGTCTACATCTGCGAGGATGCGACCAGAGTGCTCGTCAATTACAATTTTCTTCTTCTCTCTGATCTCTGCGATCTTTTGTGGAGGGATGATGATGTTGCAACCTTCAGCCGCGCCTCTTACTACTCTCACTACTGCCAGTCCATTAGACAAACTGCCTCTCAGACGCTCGTAGTATTTCAGAAGTTTATCTTCGATTTTTTTAGAGGCCTTCTCACGATCTGCCAATAACTCTGCCTCTTCCTCCTGGCTTTCAGACAATATATCCTCTAGCTCCTTTTTCTTGTTATTTAGATCTTCAGTTCTCTCGGCAATAAGTGCCTCAATTCCCTTGATCTCCTCTTTCTTCTGGTCTATCTTCTCTTTGGCCTCTTTGATCCTCTTCTCACAAATCTGTACCTCCAATTCCTGAAGCTCTATCTCCTTGGTAATCGCATCGTACTCACGATTGTTCTTTACGTTCTTTTGCTGTTCGTTGTACTTTTTAACGAGCTTCTCGGCTTCTTTGATGCCTTCCTTGTTCTTTTTTATTACATCGTCTAGCTCTTTTTGTTCGGCCTCGAAACGGCCCATGCGGGTCTTGTAGCCTTCAACCTCATCCTCAAGGTCCTGTACCTCATCCGGAAGGTCGCCTCTCAACTTCTTCAGTTGATCGATTTTTGTGTCTATATATTGGAGTTTTACAAGGGCCTCGAGTTTCTGTGCAACTGATTGATTTTCCATTACTTACAGGTAGCTAATTGGATTTGTAACCGTTTTCGAAAAATAGAGTGCAAAATTAGGAAATTTTTTGTCCAAAACCTCTTTTAAAAGGTCTTTCGTGAATTGCTCGCTTTCATAGTGGCCAATGTCAGCAATCAGGATTTGACCCTCAGCATCAAAAAATTCATGATACTTGAAATCAGCTGATACATAGGCACTTGCGCCTTTCGCCTTGGCCACTGGGAGCAGAAAACTGCCTGCCCCTCCGCAGACGGCCACTTGTTCAATTGGGGTCTTCGGAAGTTCCGTATAACGGATGGAAGCAGTATTCATTACATCCTTCAAACGCCTCAAAAATGCCAATGGTTCCATCGGGGTGGTAAGCCTTCCAATGATACCGGCTCCCACCTCTTGATGGGCATTGTCGAGAGGGGATAGATAATACGCCACTTCTTCATAAGGATGACTTTCTCTCAGAGCCTTCAAGACTTGATTTTTTTGGTTAGACGGGAATATAACTTCGGCTCTTATTTCGTCTACTGTCTCTTGTTCGCCCGCCTTGCCAATATGGGGATTTGTATCCGGTCCCGGCCTGAATGTTCCTTTACCTAGAATTTGAAAGCTGCAGTGTTCATATCTACCAATGTTACCTGCGCCAGCCTCGTGCAATGCCACCATCACCTGCTCAACATCCTTTTGAGGAATGAACGTTACCAGTTTGCTCATCGAGTCATCCTTAGCGCTGAGTATTTCTAAATCCACCAGTCCGATTTTCTCGGCAATCTTGTGGTTTACTCCTCTGATCACATTGTCGAGGTTGGTATGGATAGCATAGATGGCGATATCGTTTTTTAGCGCTTTGATTATTGTGCGTTCAACATAATTAGACCCCGTGATCTTTTTTAAGCCCTTAAAAATTATCGGGTGGTGAGCGATGATGAGGTTGCAATTGCGCTCAATGGCTTCGTCCACAACCGACTCAATACAATCCAATGTTAGTAGGATTCCTTTCACTAACCATTCACGATCTCCCGTGAGCAAACCACTATTGTCATAGCTTTCCTGGTATGATGGCGGGGCAAATCGTTCGAGGTGAGATGTTACGTCTTTTATCTTTATGGTTTCCATCGAATGATTAGTTTTGGCAAAAATACGAAGATAAAGACTCTTCAGAGATGAGCTTGCTTAGTGTGCTGTTGTATCCGTTTTCGGTTTTGTTTAGGGTGGCTACAGATATCCGCAATCACCTTTATTCTATTGGTCATAAAAAATCAACGAAGTTCGAAGTCCCGGTTATAGTGGTGGGCAACTTGAATGTGGGAGGATCGGGAAAGACTCCTGCCATTGAGTATCTGATTCGTTTATTGAGAAATGACTTTCAACTGGCCACACTCAGTCGCGGGTATGGAAGGAGAACCAGAGGATTAAGATTTGCAAATGAGCATGATACTGCTGCTTCATTAGGCGATGAGCCCTACCAGTTTTTTAAAAACTATGGCGATGAAGTAAAGGTAGTTGTGGGGGAAGATAGGGCCTTTGCAATTCCAAACATCTTGCACGAGTGGTCGGATGTAAACGTGATCTTATTAGACGATGCTTACCAGCACAGAAGAGTGACACCTCATTTGAGTATTCTCTTGACTGAGTTTGATCGACCTTTTTTTAGCGACCACCTTATTCCTTCAGGCCGCCTTCGCGAGAGTAGGAAGGAGGCAAGCAGAGCTGATGTGATTATCGTAACAAAATGCCGTGAGGAGCTTTCTGAAAACGATGAGAAAAAACTTATAAATAGAATTTGTGACTATGCCGGAAACAAGCCTGTATTCTTCTCACAGATTGAATATGGTAAGCCCGAACCTTTCATAAGTAATCAACAAATCGGAACTGATGTTGTTTTGGTTTCAGGTATCGCCAACGCGCAGCCTCTTGAAAAACAAGTTGGAGACAATTACAATCTCCTTCGTCATTTTGAATTCAGAGATCACCATCATTATTCAGTTAAAGAAATTCAATCACTCGCAGAATTCATTCGCAATCATCCTGGTGCTTGTCTGCTCACCACCGAAAAGGACATGGTAAGACTTTTGGACCCAAGGTTCCAAAGTATCCTTAAAGATATTCCCTGCTTCTACTTTCCTATCAAAATGACTTTCCTAAAAAATGGATCAGATTTTGATGCAATCGTCCGAAATGCAATCGAAAAGGTGATTGCTGAAGCCAATTCGGCTATAGACTAAGTATATTTGCCCGGTGATTCGAAAGATTCTCATAGTAGTTTTTATTTACATGACCGCTTTTTCTGCCCTTGCGCAGAGGCGCGGATCTCAAGTCGTTGACGACTCTACCAGAAACGTCTACGGACCAACAACTACGAAATGGACGACCGAAGAGAACATCTACTTCAATCGCGATAATTATCAGCCTATTGACACTTCCATCAATAATTACCATCGATGGACTTACCCGCAGAGATTTAATAACAAATACAAAGATCTTGGAAATATTGGAACAGCACTTTATCCAGTCTTCCCTCAACTACCGTCTGCGATAGGTGTGTCCACGGGATTTTCAGTGTATGAACAGTTTTATCTGACCGAGGAACCAAAATATTTTGATACAAAATCGCCTTATACACGCATGCGAATTATCTGGGGAGGCGATGGTCGTGCGTTAACAAGAATAGAATTCAGCCGCAATATTAACCCACGGTGGAACTTTGGATTTAACTATCGGCCTTTGCTGGTTGACAAACAGATTCAACGGGAAAGGAAAGGGGACCGTCAGACGGTCAGCCACTACTACGATGTGTATACCTCTTATAGAAGTGAAAATGATCGATATCAACTGATACTGAACTACAGGAGGATGAGGCACAGTGTCGTGGAGAATGGTGGGATCACAACTGTGGCTACTGCAATTGACTCGACCTATGCTTCAATTTTTGATCCGGATAACAATCCCAAATTGACTGAAGCCAATAGCGTGCACCTACGAAATAATGCTCACTTATTTCATCAGTATAAGGTTGGAAATGCTCTGCAAGTCTATCATCAGTCGGATTTAGGCAAACAAGAGAATCTATTTTTTGAAAGCATTCCTACCGATCCCGAGAGCTTCTATGACAACCGGGTTGAACTTGGTCTCGAAAAGCCAGATGAAATTAAAGACAGTACCCGATTTTCTTATTGGACCAATGCTATCGGATTGAAGGGGAAAGTTGGTAAGTTTTTTTACGATGGATATGCAAAAGCGCGCCATTATAATTTCAGATACAAGTACATCACCGAGGACACGCTCAGTCTGCCTCTTTCAGACAATGAGTATTATCTTGGTGGGCGTGTCTCCTACGAGCATGATTCGGTGACACACCTTACAGCTTGGTTTGAATATCTCGATGGTGGAAATTACAGCGCGGAGGCAACACTGTCGTCAAAGTGGATAGATGCAAAGGCGAGACAGATTCTATCCAAACCGTCATTTATTTACAATGCCTATCGGGGTTCATTCGATGAGTGGTTTAATAACTTTCGAAATGTAAGCGGGCTGCAAGTTGAGGCCTTTGGAAAAATCCAGTGGGGAAGACTTTTATTCTCGCCCGGATTTACATACACTTCGTTTTCTGATTATATCTATTTTCGAAAAACAAGTTTTCCGGGAATCGATCAAACTGTTTTGCCGGTGCAATCAGATGGAAGACAGGAGCTTCTTTCGCCAGAAGTTAATCTAGATGTTAGGTTTCTGAGACACCTACATCTTCGCCCCCAGATTATTTACTCGACTTTTTTGAAGAATGATGACGATGCTTTGAGAGTGCCTGAGTTGTTTGTCAACACCCAGCTTGCTTATGAAAACGATTTGTTTAAGAAGAATCTTCAGGTTCAAATCGGCATCGATTTTCATTGGAGGTCCAACTATTTTGACTACGGCTACGATACTTCGATTCAACAATTCTATGTTCAGAATCAGGTGGAGACCCCGTCCTTTCCTTTGATCGATGTCTTCTTGAATGCCAAGATGAAACGAGGCAGATTCTTTTTCAAGTATAACAATCTCGTGCAGGCCTTTACCCAGTCTGGGTATTTGCCCACTCCTGTTTATCCGGGTCAGCGAAATATTTTGGATTTCGGATTTGAGCTACTGTTATTCGATTAGGATGGAAAAGCATGTACTCGGGTTAGAGCTACCCACTGATCCACGTTGGGTAAATATCGCTGAGAAGAATATTCAGGACATTTTGGTTGATCATGCCTATTGTGAGCAGAAGGCCGCCTCGTCATGTATTTCGTTGATTATTCAGTATCCCGACAAAGAGAAACTGGTGGAGGTGTTGACGCCTATTGTCGCGGAAGAATGGGGTCACTTTGAGCGAGTGATAGAAGAGTTGAAAAAGAGACAAATGACGTTCGGTCCCAATCGCAAGGACGAATATGTGGAAAGACTTCAGAAAATTATCAAGAAGGGAGGAAGTCGCGATGATCAACTAACAGAACGGCTTTTGATGAATGCGCTAATAGAAGCCAGGAGTTGTGAAAGATTCCGATTACTCTGGAAAGAGATTGGTGATGTTGAGTTAAGTAAATTCTATTATGAGCTAATGGTCTCTGAGGCCGGTCACTATAAGACTTTTTTGTCCTTGGCTAAAGAGTACAAAGACTCAGAAGTTGTGGAGAAACGATGGAGAGAACTGTTGAGAGAGGAATCTGAGATTGTAAAGACGCTCGAGGTGCGTGGCGATAGAATGCACTAGCGACTTCTAGGTCTTTTGTTTTTTCTTTTTTGCTGCCGGGAAAAGAATGTTATTCAAAATCAATCGATACCCTGGCGAATTTGGATGCAAGTTTAAATCTGTTGGATCTTCACCAACGGTGTGTTGATAATCTTCCGGGTCGTGACCACCATAGAAGGTATAGAAGCCTTTTCCTAAAACTCCGTGAAGATATTTTGCCTCTTTGATTTCGCGGTTCTCGCCCATTACCACTACGTCTGGTTTTACCAGGTGTTTTTTAAATCCTGTTGTTTGTCCGTAGAAGCCTTTGATCACTCGGGTGTGATTTTGAGTTAACATCGTTGGGATAGGGTCCCACTTGGCGGAAAATTCAAAAATGTTGAAGTAGTCATTGTCCTGCCTTAGACCGCGTTCTGGTGCATTGTTGTCTATGTCAGAGAACTCATATTGATATGGATCTCGGGAGATTCGGAAGTCAGTAAATGCGAGCGTCTTTTCATAATCCAATTTTTCCTGTGCACGTGGATCTGCCGGGTCACCGTCATACATTCTTTCACAGATGTCAACACCTTCTGCGGCAAGCGCTATGTCGAATGAGTCAGTAGCTGAGCACATTGCAAACAGGAACCCACCTCCTGCGACAAATTCTTTGATCCTTTTTGAAACAGCGAGTTTCAACTGGGATACTTTGTGAAATCCATTATCCCTTGCAAGTTCTTCGGCTTCTTTCTGTGCCTCTATGTACCAGGGCATATTGGCGTAGCTGCCATAAAATTTTCCGTACTGCCCCGTAAAGTCTTCGTGATGAAGGTGTAGCCAATCATATTTTGGCAAATCTCCTCGCATCACTTCTGTGTCGAAGATGATATCGTAAGGAATCTCAGCGTATGTAAGTACAAGAGTTACCGCATCATCCCAGGGTTGCTTCGATTTAGGAGAGTACACTGCAATCTTGGGATACTTCTCCAGCTTCATCAGATCGTAGTTGACGGCTGGGCTCGCAATCTCAGTAATGATAGAATTGGCTTGCGCATCTGAAATGATCTCGAAGCTTACACCTCTCACAACAAGCTCGTTTTGAATGGCCGGCTGGTATTTACACATGAAACTTCCCCCCCGATAATTCAAAAGCCAGTCTACTTCGATGTCATTTTTTAAGATCCAGTAGGAGATGCCGTAGGCCTTCAGGTGGTTGGCCTGCTTGTTGTCCATGGGGATGAAAATGTAATTGGCAGAAGCCACCCTGCAGGCCAACAAAAACAAGAACAAAATCAGTACCCTCATCGTATGTGAATTCAACGACTAAACGAATGTAACAATTTGACCTTTTAAAAGTCTTATACTACAACGGTCAATTCCTACATTTGATCTGCAAACTATGGCTTTTTTGAATGAATCTGGTCGAAAATTTTAAGGAAGGTCTGAGATCGGTACAGGCCAACCTGCTGAGATCTGTACTCACTGCATTGATCGTTGCTATTGGCATCACTTCACTGGTAGGCATACTTACCGCAATTGACGGGATTGAATATTCGGTGTCAGAAAGTCTTTCGTCTTTGGGTGTCAATACGTTCGATATCTACTCAAAGAGAAACAGGAATCGTAGCCAGCAAGGGGTGAAGGAAGAAACGTTTAGGCCGATTTACCTTCAGGAGATGGAGAAGTTTATCGACCAATATTCTGTGCCATCTACCATAAGCTTGTCAGCCCGACTTACGCAAATCGCTGAGATCAAACACAACTCGGCAAAGACCAATCCAAACGTTGGAATCACGGGAGTAAACGAAGAATACCTTGCGATCAAAGGCCTCAACATTGAGAAGGGTAGAAACTTTTCGACAATTGAAACGCAATACGGCAGCAAAGTAGTAGTGCTAGGGAGTAAGGTGGTGGAGGCGATATATGAGGACAATGAGGAGGCATTGAATTCTGAGGTCACCTTCAAAGGCACTCGCTTTCGCGTGATTGGTGTGTTAAAAGAGAAAGGCCAACTCGCGGAAGATAATTATGATAACATGGTTTTCGTGCCAGTGATTGTGGCGAATCAGATGGCTGAAGGCCGAGGACTTGAATACGTATTAACCGTAGGCGTCAATGATGTGTCAAAAATTGAATTGGCAATGGGAGAAGCCACAGGGGTAATGCGTTCGATAAGACGCGACCAGGTTGGGGCAGCAAACACCTTTGAAATAGAGAAGAGCGAAACACTTGCGGAAAACCTTGAGAGCATAACTGGTGCCCTGAGAATGGGAGGCTTTGGAGTTGGATTTATTACGCTGCTGGGTGCATCCATTGCGTTGATGAACATCATGCTGGTTTCGGTGACAGAAAGGACACGTGAAGTCGGGGTAAGGAAGGCGCTTGGTGCCACGCCATTGCGTATACGTCAGCAGTTTGTCATTGAGGCGATCGTGGTTTGTATTCTTGGAGGGCTAGGCGGAATCGTGCTCGGTATTGGGATCGGAAATCTCATTTCACGAGCAATCGGAATTGACACGTTTGTAATTCCATGGTTGTGGATGCTCGTAGGTATGATTATATGTGTTGTTGTGGGATTACTTTCTGGCTATTACCCCGCTTTTAAAGCTTCTAAACTAGATCCCATCGAGTCGCTGCGATTCGAGTAGATCAGCGACCTTTCAAAAGTTTTTTTATTTCGTCAGAGTAAGTTGGGATCGCACCTTTTTTGCTGGCAACGTAAGCTCCGATTTTGTTTGCTACGCTCGCTGCCTTGATCGCATTTTTTGTTTTTGCGTATTGAAACATGAAGGCTGCACTGAAAGCATCACCGGCCCCCACAGCATCTGCCACATCGACCTTTATTCCGCTGACATGACTCAAGTGTTTATTGGTGTAGATATAACAGCCGTCTTCAGCTGCTGTGATGATGATAATGCGAATAGTATATCTTTCGGTGATTCTATTGCAAAACTCTTCATTCGAAAGAGTCTCGTCAAAAACCAGATTCGACATCACGGGTAACTCGGAAACGTTTAGCTTCAAGATCGTTGCATAACCTAAAGAGTCGTTGAGGATGATGCCGTTAAATCCGTCCTTGCGAATATTAACGTCATAGAAGATGTCATTGAAGTTATTATTATTCAGGATAGCATTCAGTGTGTAGGCGCTCGTCTTATGACGCTGAGCAAGCGAGCCAAAGTAGAATAAATCGAAATCCAATTTACTTAAGTCGCTCACTTCAGTTGAATATTCAATGTAGTCGTAAGCTACATTTTCCCTGATAGTATAGTCTGGTTGACCATCCGTTACCGAAACTTTCACTGTTCCAGTTTCATGCTTTTCATCCACCTGTATGAAATCTGTATTGACACGGTTTTCTTTAACTCTGGCAATGGCGCTCTTTCCCAGATTGTCATTACCCACCCGTGAAATGATATAAGATTGAGCACCACATTGTGCAATGTGTGCCGCAAAATTTAGGGGAGCTCCACCCAAGTGAGGTTCGCCATTAATGATGTCCCAAAGGATTTCTCCAAACGCCAGTGATCTCAATATGACAGGATTTAGACTTCCATAAATTACGGACTTCCGAACGAGTTATTTGAGATAGCAGAAGAAAATTACCTGAATTCATTGAACGTCAACCCGATAATTAATTTCGCGAGTCATCCTTTTTCCTAATTTGTAAGTCAAACCCTTGCTATGAAAACTTATCTCTTTCTTTGCTTGCTTGCTACGCAGACCGTTCTCGCGCAGCGTCCTATCCAACCGTCAGACGTTTACCGGCTTAAGGAAGTAAAGGACCCGCAGCTTTCACCTGACGGTAAGTGGGTGGCATACGTGGTGAGCACTCCAGACTCCGCGAAGGACAAGTATGACTCAGATATTTGGATGGTGAGTTGGGACGGGAAAGAATCCATCAGGCTGACGTCAAGTATTGAAAGCGAAACGAATCCACGATGGTCTCCTGATGGCAGGTTTATCACATTTCTTTCCAGCAGATACGAATCGAAGTCAACACAGCTTTGGAAGTTGGACAGGCGAGGCGGAGAGGCGGAAAAGTTAACCAGCCTTAAAGTTGATATCGGAAGCTACGAATGGAGTCCGGATTCGAAAAAGATAGCCTTGGTGATTAAAGATCAGGACGTGGATGAAAGTGATGAAAAGAAGAAAACGAAGAAGCCCATTGTTATGGACCGCCACCATTTCAAGGCAGATGGACAAGGCTATCTCGAGCGTAAACGAAATCATATTTATCTGTATGACTTAGCAACTAACAAACTTGATACGCTAACCACAGGAGATTTTGACAACACCGATCCTGTATGGTCACCTGATTCAAAACAAATTGCGTTTGTAAGCAACAGGACTGCAGACCCTGATAGAAATGGAAACACAGATATTTGGATAGTTGACGCGAAACAAGGAGCAAAACCCCGCCAGCTTACCACTTGGGAGAACTCAGATACTTCACCATCGTGGAGCCCTGATGGAAAATCAATTGCTTACTTAAAATCACGTACACGTGAATATGACATTTACGATCAACCTCAAGTGGTAGTCGTGCCGGTGACTGGCGGTACGCCTCGAATTGTCTCAGCTAAAGTTGATCGTGATTTTTATTCGCCACTGTGGTCATCAGATGGTAAATCAATTTATGCGATGATTGATGATGATCGAAGACGACATGTGGTTTCTTTTGATGTTGCGTCAAATGAGATGAAAACCATCACCACAGGTGATCGGGTCTTTTACTCGCTTCAAGGAAGTGTGAATGCAAAATGGGCCACAATATCCAGTGACCCTCAAACTCCTTTTGAAGTATATGGAATCGAAGGATCAGTCGTCAGAAGGCTGACCCATGTTAACGATGATTTCCTTAAGCCACTTACATTGGCATCCGTGGAGGGCTTCAACTCCAAGAGCAAGGATGGAACAACTGTAGGTAGTTTGCTCCTCTGGCCAGCGAACAAACCTAAGAACCAAAAATTACCCCTGGTGTTGTGGATACATGGTGGCCCAACAAGTCAGGACGATTTTAGTTTTGATCTCATTTCTCAACTTCATGCGGCCAACGGCTACGCTGTGGCGAATGTAAACTATCGGGGGAGCAATGGAAGAGGAATGGACTACAGTCGCGCCATCTATGCCGACTGGGGAAATAAGGAGGTTGTCGATCTGATTGGAGCAGTGGACCACCTGATTAAAGAGGGGAAGGTCGATGCGAATCAAATGGTAGTGGGGGGATGGAGCTACGGAGGAATTCTTACAGACTATGTTACTGCTGCTGATACCAGATTCAAAGCCGCAGCAAGTGGAGCAGGCAGCGCACTTTGGATTTCTCTTTATGGTGCGGATCAATACACAACGCAGTACGAAAATGAACTTGGTCTGCCGTGGAAGAATACAGCAAAGTGGATGGAACTATCGTCACCTTTTTTCAACGTTGAGAAAATAAAGACGCCAACGTTGTATATGGTAGGGGAGAAGGACTTTAACGTGCCGCCATTGGGTAGTGAACAAATGTATCAGGCGCTTAAGACACTGGGTGTCCCAACCGAATTTGTTGTTTACCCAGGTCAATACCACGGTATCAGAACGCCTAGCTATCAGGTTGATCGATATACCCGGTACAAAAATTGGTTTGGTAAATATCTGGATAATCCAAAAATGACGGGAACGATCGACACAAAAAAATAGACTATGATCAGAATTGCATTTTTTCTTTTGCTCTCATTTTTAACAACTGTTATGTCAGCACAAAACAATCAGCCGCTTAAATATTTAGCATTAGGAGACTCGTATACGATTGGTGAAAGCGTGGCTGAAAAAGAACGCTGGCCAGTTCAACTTGCTGAACAGCTCAGAGCGAAGGGTTTTGAAATAGACAACCCGAGAATAATTGCAACCACCGGCTGGCGTACCGACAATCTGAAAAATGGAATTAATATCGCGCAGATCAAAGACACTTATAATCTGGTCTCACTTCTCATAGGTGTCAACAATCAATATCAAGGCAAGCCAGTTGACCAGTATGCGATAGAGTATGAAGATCTTCTGAAGACGGCTATTGCCTTCGCTGGCGGAAATAAAGAAAAGGTGTTTGTAGTTTCAATTCCCGATTATGGATTCACTCCATTTGGCAAGCCGAAACAGGAAAAAATTTCGAAAGAGTTGGATGAATTTAATGAAGTGAATAGAAGGATAACCGAATCTTATGGGATCCAATATTTTAACATAACCGACATTTCACGACAAGGATTGAATGATCCCGAGCTAGTGGCCTCAGATGGACTGCATCCCTCCGGTAAGCAATACAAATTGTGGGTGGATAGAATTATCGAAGGATTGACGGTGGTTAAATAAATTCACTGAGAACAAGCGCAATGATGGGTGGCAATGCGCCAGCTGCGATCAGCCACTTACCTCTGCCAAGAACTCCGTGCTTTCCTTTTAAGATGAATACCCCCGTAACGTTGATAACGATAAGGATGAATGCAAAAACATCCGAAAACCAACGCCAACCTTTGATATTGTTGCGGTGTAAAATATTGGATTGATAGAAGATAGGTCTCCGCGATACATTTTCATAGATCGCTACTCCATTGTTGAAATACACGTGGAGGGACGCGTTATCATAATAAATCTTGACTTGATCTTTGGTCGGGAAGTCGTACACCTTAAAACTTTCGTGGCCCACCATTCCGGAGAACTCAAGTATCGTCTTATCCGATATTTCTTCACGAGTGTAGGTCCTCCCAATTGACACACTGTCCTTGGTGATGATGAAGTCGGGATTCCAATCATTGATGTGATTGAGAGCAATGCCTGACAAACAGTAGACAACAATTAAAGAAGAGAAAAAATATCCCAGATCCCGATGTGTAACGATGTTAAGCCTTCGGATCTTTTTTAGCGAGAAATTGCTCATCCTACCTCGAAGCGAATACGTCTTGTTTTAGTTTGCTGGCAAATTGAAGCGAGATGTCAACTACCCATTTTTCAACTTCTGGATCGGGGAGGATGGCGTCTGGGCGATAGGCTACGCGCGTTGCAGCCTTATCCACTTTGGCAATACCATCACCGATTATTTTCACTTGAAACATTTCGTCATGAGCAACAAGCACTGGAATGACAATAGCCTTTTCTTTTTTCTCTAAAACTTGATTGATCGCAATGGTCGTATAATTGGGATCATAATGAGCAATGTGTCCACACCATCCATATGAATGTGGGCCGATGCCTTTATTTTCCTTTACATATTCACCAACATTGGCAAACAACTCTCCCCACTCTTTTTCGTAAGCTTCGTCCCCATAGCCAATCAGTACAAGGCCTTCTTTTTCCGGGTTCTCAGATAGTTCGGCTACTCTGCGAAGGACATTCTTTTTTAATACAGCCGTGAAGTCTAATGTTGGCGTAAGGTGGACGCGAGCCGTGGGCGTGTATCTTTCAATGCTTTCTATTTTCAGCATTTCCAGTGATTGTGGGTCTTCCTTTTGCCCGAGAATGGTTGGGATGTCTTCGAAAGTATGTGGGCTAACTGTGAGGAAAACTGGTACAATAATGACGTCACTATATCCTTCAACATCAAACTCTTTCATTCTTGTAGCTATTGACGGCTCAGTGTATTCCATAAAAGCTGTTTTAATGCCTTTGATGGAGCCGGCTTTCATGATCGAATCCGTAACGTTTTTCTCAAGGGTTAGGAGGGCGTTTCGCCAGGTCTCCGATCTCGAACCGTGGTTTACAAGCAACAAACCAATCTTCTGATCGCTATTGGCAAGTAGGCTGTCATTTGTCTTTTCCTTTGATCCACAGCTTGTTAGGATTGCCATTGGCACAACAAGGAGGAGGGCCGCTAGCGATGCCGAAACCGTCTTGAAAGTCATGTTATTAAGATTTAAAATTAGATTAATTCTAAATAACAAAAATAGCAACGGAATCTAACTCTCCAAAGGCACGACAAAATTTGGGTAAGAAAATAATCCAGGCTTAACCTGGTCTAATTCAGCTGGTAATTCTGTGGCTTTTTAGGCACTGATGTTCGTGAGGCGAAAATGAGGATTTGAATAAGAATGCCAATTCCAATTATGATTACAAGTTCAAATTGAGTGAGGAGGGTAGAGCCTGCCAGTATTTTTTTGGATTGATCCTTCAGTACTTTCCCTTCAGTAATCTGAATTTTGGAAAGTTGATTAAGATCACCAATGGTGGTTTCAAACTGATCTTCCATCAGGGACATAATCGGCAACCTCGATTCCTCGCTTTTTGATGTTATGAACTCTTCCTCAAGTGTCTCAATCTCTTTCAAACCGTTTTTAAGTTGAGCGAAATATGAAGACTCTTCGCGGGTCAGCTTCGTCTTGCCAAACGCAACTACCAGTTCATTTATTGATTTGTTGTGATTACTGATTTTTTCTGCAAGTACAGATTGCTCGATATAGCTTCCGCAGGTTGACATTGTGATCTTTTTCTGATACAGATGTTCCGAGAGTAGGAAGATGTAGCTTTCAACCAACAGGCGGTCTTCGTATACCGAGTCAAAAGTTGAGTCCAGGGTGTTTGCGTTGTTTTTGTCCACCCAATTGATGGCAAAAAAAATGGTCATGATAAGCGTTGCCCAAATTGCCACACGTTTCTTCTGGGGTATTCCGTACATCCATTTCATATCAAATAATTTTTAAATAATCAGCCAATTCGAAGATACGAAAAACGAGAAGGGTCAGAGAGTTTAGCTCCGGTATTTATCATTAAGACCCATCCCCTTTAGGATCATGGGCACAATTTTCTCCACCCTCTTTTGTCTGGTTTCTGGTCTTGCTGCCTCTGTAATATATTCTACGTATTCCCGCTGTTTGAAGGGCGTCAGACCTTGAAAGTTGGTAGCCACTTTTTTGACCTTCAGCGCGCTGGCAAGTTCTGCAGGTAGAACTATTTTTTTCTTTGCAACAGGTTTAATGGATCGCCCGTCTTTCACAAGCTGAATAGCTTCCTTCACATATGCTTTGACTAATCGTGGTTGGATTTCCCTTGCTGAAGTAAAGCGCCACTGCCTCAGCGCTTTCGTCTTTCCTTCTTGTGCGTTGATTAATTTTTTTTCTTTGTCCTTTAAAAGAGCACCTTGATGAAACCAAAGTCCAGCGTAACTCTTGAATGCGGCAAGTCCCGCAACGTTTTTTCCTTGAAATGTATAGGCTGGTGCGCCCCATTTTATTTCTTCGGTCAGATCGCAATCGAGCAGAATTTGCCTCAAGCGAGTGAGTTCCTCTTTTCTTGTTGAACTTTCGATGTACCCGTCAATCGAGTTTATTTTTTCCATACTTCATTCTTTGTAACAAAAGTACAGACAGATTGAAGTTCTGCCCTCTCCAAAATTGCTAAATGTTGAATTGCTCCCCGTCTTCGGGGATGTAAACTCTATTCGAAAGACTTTTTGCAGCTAATCTTTCTCTTAGAATAGCTCGGGTTACAATGCAATGGTTGACTGTGTTCATGTGAACAGCTGCCAGCTTTCCTTTGGTATGTGCATTTGCTACTTCAATGATATCCAAATCGGTCATTGTGATGGGATCACCCGCATTGAATTGAGCTCCGCCTGCGTTCACTATGGTGTATGTTGGCTTGTACTGATCGAGCGCATTTTTTACTTCGTCACACCAGATCGTATCTCCAGCGATGTAGACCCGGCTGTTACCTTTTGTCAACACAAATCCTGACACGTCTCCCATGCGCTGGCCGATGTCCCCAGTACCATGTTTGCCACCCGTGCGATTAATCCTGATTCCCTGAAACTCGAGTTTGTCGGAAATGTCGGTGACGTTTTTAAATCCGATTTCTTTTATTTTGCTCAGGTCCGAAGGTTGACAAAAAATTGGTTTTGATTTTTCAATTGAGTTTTGAGCGACTGCATCCCAATGATCGCGATGTGTGTGGGTAATAAGGACGGCATCCACATGTTCAAGAATATTTGAAAGCTCCTGATCGCTTATAGGTAAGTCGACCAACGGAATTCTCTCAGTATTCCCTGCATTTTGAACAGGATCCATCGCACCCTTTGGCGATAACATTGGGTCAACCAGAAATCTAACACCACCCAGATTTATTACCAGGGTCGCATGCCTTAACAATCGAATGGAGTCTTTTATCTTGGCTACACTACTTTGATGAGGAAGAATTGGCGCAAGCGAAAGTGCCAGCCCAACCTTTAGAAATTCAGCTCTTTTCATTGCCGAATTTACTCATCTTTCAGGCACGAAGCGGGGTTGATTCTCGAAGCTTTGAATGCTTGTGAACTTACCGTAAGCCAGGTAATTGCCAGCACAATCAGGCCTGCACCCGCAAAGTACACCAAATCAAGATTGATGTGATAAGCAAAGCCGCTGAGCCAGTCTTTGGCAAGGAAGTAGCTGACAGGAAGCGCCACGAACATCGCGATGAGTACAATCCTGGTAAAGTCCATGGAAAGAAGTTGAACAATTTGCCACTCCGTGGAGCCCATCACCTTACGAATACCAATCTCCTTTCTTCTTCGCTCCGTGGTAAAGGTAGTCAGACCAAAAAGGCCGAGGCAGGAGATGACGATGGCCAGACCGGCAAAGTATCTGGATAGCATGGAAACCCTCAGTTCGGATTTGTATTGCTCTTGATAATCCTGATCAAGAAAAGTAAAATCGAAGGCAAAGCCGGGATTGAAATCGCTATACACATTTTGCAGTCTGGCCAATGTTTCGCGTTCGCTTCCTTTTTCAATTTTTACCATGATCTTTCGGGCATGTTGCGGTGCCAGGATAAAGAACATCGGCTTAACATCGGTGTGCAGAGATTCAAAGTGGAAATCTTCAATTACTCCGATGATAGGACATTTATACGGACCAAATTGTATTGTCTTGCCAACAGGTTCAGCCATCCCCATTGTTTCAACAGCCGCCTCATTTAAAATCACAGATAAGGTGTCGTTGAAGTCTCTTGAAAAGAATCTTCCCTCGCGTAATTTCAAACCTAGCATTTCCATGGCGTCATGATTGACAGGTCGGTAAGCAAATGAAACCCGCTCGGAAGGATCTTTTCCTTCCCACTCAATTCCACTTGTGTTACCTCCGCCCACCATACTTTGTCCCATGCTTGTGGCTTTCACCACGCCAGGGATTTTGTTCAACTCATCGATAAAAGTCTGTGTGTTGTTTTTGATTTCACCTTCAATTTCAAAGTAGATTACATTGTCTTTGTTGTATCCCAGGTTTTTATTTTGAATAAAGTCAACTTGTTGATAAACGATAACGACCGCTACGATGAAAACGATGGAGAGAATAAATTGAAATACCACCAAACCTTTGCGCGTCCACACTTCGCCAGTGCTGTTTGTAATTTTCCCTTTCAGAATTTGGGCGGGTTTGAAAGAGGAGAGGAAAAAAGCGGGGTAGCTGCCTGCGAGAATACCTGTCATCAGCGTAAGGCAAGCAAGTGATAACCCAAGTGTTTTGTCAAAATGCAATGCAAGGGTCTTCCCGGTGATCAGATTAAATTGCGGCAACAAAATGTAGGTGAGCCCAATTGCAATTATCACTGCGAGAAATGTGATGATTGAGGATTCTGAAAGATATTGGCTGATCAAAGCTGGACGGCTGGCGCCAATTGATTTTTTTACTCCAACTTCTTTGGCCCGCTTTGTGGCCTCAGCAGTAGCCAGGTTCATAAAATTGATGCAGGCAATGATGAGTATGAAAATGGCTATGAGAGTGAATAGTCGAACGTATTCTATCCTGCCCCCTGATTGTACTCCGGCTTCGTAGTGATCGTATAGGTAAGTGTCCTGATAGCGCTTGAGAAAGATTGTACGGTGTGTATCATCGGACTTTGCTTTGATGATCCCCTCTATTTTCGGATCCACAGAGGCAATAATAGCTCCTTCTTTTAGCAGCACGAAGGTGTTTGGTCCGGAATTTTTCCACGAGGTCACCTGGGGAAATTGGTCAATCATGATTTGAATGGGCATCACAAAATCAAACTGGACTGATGAATTGTTGGGAATGTCATCAAGAACGCCTGTGATCTTAAATTCTTTTTCGTGTTGAAACTCAACTGTTTTACCGATTGCATTTTCTGTGTTAAATAGTTTCAACGCGAGCGCTTTGGTGATCACCATGGAGTTGTTATCGATTAACAGCGAACCGGGATTGCCCTCTAGCAATGGATAACTAAAAATTGAGAAATAATCCTGACTGGCATATTGTCCTGTTGCTTTGATGGCTTTGTCGTCAATAGAGAGTGTAAAGTCTTCGAACCAGTCAGTAGGTGTAGCGACTGCACTGTATTCCACTTCTGGAAATTCGTTCTTCAGCGTCTCAGCAAGAAGCCACGGTGTTGATTGTACCACTCCAACTCCGCCAGCATTTTCCATGCGTTGCATTACTTGCATCAAGCGGTCTCCGTTCTTATGGAATTTGTCCATATTCAGTTCATCGGCTACCCATAGGTAAATAAAGAGAGCGCACGCCAGGCCGGTTGAAAGGCCAATTAGGTTGATGGTAAAAGTGGTTTTGTTGCGACTGAAGTTGCGGAAGGAAATCAAGAGATTGTGACGAAACATGGGGAAGGGGTTGAAGTATTTGGATTTACGAATGGCAAATGGCCTAATGTAGTTGATCACCTGGTACCAGTAAGTGAGTTTTGCTCGTAGCGGACCGGAGAGCTTAGCGTTTTGATAAAAATTTTCATTGAGATCGCCCTCTACCTCCTCCGCCAAATCTAGACGCAGAAAGGCAAACAGAATCTTTTGTGCCAGTGCTGGGGGCTTGATTACCTTCATTCTTATGGTATTGGACGAAGGCTGGGCGCTTTAGGTTGCTCATTTTCCTCGGATTAGTTACTAATTTGTAGAGGTTATACGAGGAAAGCTACCATTTGTTCTACTATTTAGTAAGAAATGGTTATTCTGACTTCAAGGTTTGTACTGGATTGACTAACGCAGATTTAAACGATTTAATAAGAATAATCGCTAGTGTAACAAGAATCAGCAGGAGAGTTGGAATGAAAAGCATCCATTCTGTGAGTTCAATTCGATAGGCGAAGCTGTTAAGCCACTGAGTCATGAACCAGTAGGCAAGGGGTATGCTGATAAAAAAGGCAATAGAGATGATAGGAAGATATTCTTTTGTCACCAACATTTGAATATCGGTCGCAGTAGCTCCCAGCACTCTTCTAATACCAATCTCTTTCGTCCTCCGTGCCAGACTTAGCGACACTAATCCAAGAATTCCAGTGACTACGATAATTGATGTAAGAACAGTCGCTAGTGTTGCAGACTTCTGTAGTTGAAGTTCACTCTTATATGCGGTTTTTAGCCGATCTTCAGCGAATGAAAAAACGAATGGTTCACCAGGAAAAATTTTCTTCCAGGAAGATTCGAGGGCTTGAATAGATTTTGCAGGGCTTTCTCCGTTCATCTTAAACGAGAAATGTCTAAATGCTCCGAAATCTTTATTGTTTAGGATAACAACAGGTTTTATTTTCTCTTGCAGGGATTCAAAATGAAAATCTTCCACTACACCCACGACTGTATATTGATTATTGAAAAATGTGATCACGTCTCCTAATTCATATCCTAGTATTTTTTTTGCTGTTTGATTGAGGACTACTTCATTGGTACCGGGTGAATACCCATCACCTTTTTTATTAAAGAAATTTCCCTCGATCAAACCTATTCCGAATACATTGGCATAATTGTCATCTCCAGAGCCAGCAACAATTATAATTTGTTCATTAGGGTCGCCCTTCGGACTGATCCGGATATCATAAGGACTAAAATTCCAATTAGGCGTTCCCCAAGAGAGACAAACAGCTTCAATTTCCGGAACATTCCTAAACTCTGATTTTGCTGTCTCCATTCTCGCAAATCCTTCGGCATTCCAAAGTCTGGGAGTTGAGGATACTGTGATGATGTGTTCTTTATTGTAGCCCAAGTCAGTTTTCAAGAAATAGTCAACCTGTCGGTTGATGACAACAGCCGAGACGGTCACAAAGAACGTGATCACGAATTGGACGCTGATAACGCCCTTTGTGAATCCAATGGTACCTCCTAACGAACCAAGTTTCTTTTTTAGAGATTCCACTACATTATTCGAAGAAAGGTAGAGGGCCGGATAAGCACCGGCAAGCAGACCGACTAGTAGTAATCCTATCAGGAATAGCGACCATCCTTTGAGGGCTATGTTGTGAAAGGCTGGCATGCTGACATTTAGCATGCTTCCGCCATATCCACGAGCCATTTCGTAGAGTACAATTGCAAGCAAGCCACAGCATATCGTTAGCGCTGAAGATTCAAAGAGAAATTGAAGTTTAATTTGACTTCTCACACCTCCAATAGCTTGTCGCAAACCAATTTCCTTCAATCGTGAAAAAGAATTGGCGATAGATAAATTGATAAAATTGGCGATTGCAAGTAAAAGGATCAGGCCAACGATTGCAGATAAGGAGGCTAGCAATTTTTGGACAGCTGAATGATTTGCGATTTGGTAGTAGGTGTTTACAGAATTCATCCCCACGGTCATACTTTCACTTACATCTTTTGGTGCGTCAGTTTGCAGAAGTTGATTAAACATCTGCTGTGCCTGAGTTGAATCACAGTTTGAAGTGAGCTTCACATAGGTGATGATATTGGTGAACCAGCCATTAAGCATTGGTATTGAGAAGTCGGTGCTATTGTCTAAAGGAAGAAAAATCTGCGCGTTCATGTTTGCCAGATCGGAAACTACGTTTTTAGGTGCTGGTGTTTTGATGACAGCTGTTACTTCAAATTCTTTGAGGCCGCTACGTTCGGTATGAATGGTAAGTGTTTGACCTGTTACATCAGGGCGATTGAAGAATTGCTGGGCAACTTTTTCGGTGATGACTATTGAGTTGGGTCGGGTAAGTGCGGTTTGAGCGTCTCCATAAATCACTTCAAATCCAAAAATTTGTAAGAAGGTTGAGTCACCGACCATGCTTTGAATTCTGAAGTGTTTGTCCTCTTTTGAAACTGTGATTTCACGGTCAAAGAACCTATAGAACTCTTCCACCATCTGAGGATATTGTTCTTTTGCTTCTGGGGCCAGAAGTGATGGAACAAAGAACTCAGCATTCTTCACAATAGAATTGCCGCGACTCTCCATAAGATAAATCCGTTCAACGTCTTTCAGATCGGAGTTGACGGTTAGTTCCTTGGCGATATAGATGCCTGAAAATAGGGCGAATGCAATCCCAACCGTAAGCCCAAGTAAATTAATGGCTGACTGAAGTTTGTGTCTCATCAGATGGCGGTGCATTACTTTGAAATAATTTGACAGCATATCAATCGGTTTAATTTCTATGTTCAAAGATCGCCTCAACAAAATCCCCAACCTGAAATACCGAATAGTATTCCAGACCAACCTCTGATTCGCTCTCTTTTCACCAACCGCATCCGCATCCTTCTCATACCGTTGCATCAAAT
>JAGQYM010000035.1 GCA_020436085.1 Cyclobacteriaceae bacterium | reverse complement strand
GATATCGATTTTTTTCATTTTTTATGTACAGTTTTTCTACCATACGAAATGGTAGCAGAAAGGTTCTATCTTTTTCACCAGCTACTTTCTCATGGCTGCCTCCGGTACCTCTACCCAATATTTTCCAGGATCCCGAAAATCAATATAAACCGGGACTTCATCGCCATTATTTAATAGAAGGCTGGCAAAAATATTTTCACTCTTGAAAGTCAGGTCTTTACCAGCAACATTGGCCTCACAAGTTACAATATAGGGATGCCTCCCGTTGACAGTTATACTTCTGTTAAAACCTATCTCACTAACTCGCGCCTGAATTTTCCTGCCTGTGCGCATCAACAAATCTCTCTTCTTTCGAAGTCTGTATTGATGATAAAACACCGCGCCTCCGATCGAACTGAAGACAAATCCCATAAACAATAAAACTGACGGTCCGATCATCGCTTCAAGAATGCCCTCCATGATGTGTTCGTATTCAAACTGAAACCAGATGACACCAGCAGAAAAAATCGATAATCCCACAATCAAAAAGATGATACCGAACATTTTCATACCTCAGTAGTTTGAGTTGAGAAACCTGGGAACGATCCGATGCTTGGTCCCTTGCTCATATGCGAACGCAATCTCAAGCAGCACACCCTCACTCCAAGCTCTTCCGAAAAACGAAATGCCAACCGGGAGGCCTTCGATCACACCCATAGGCACTGTGATGTTTGGGTATCCGGCCCGTGCAGCTGGCGAAGAACTTGAGATGTGAAAAGAATCGCCATTGGTTCTGTCCGTCCTCCACGCGGGCGCACCAGTTGGTGCCATGATAGCATCAAGTTTATTTTCGTTCATCACTTTGTCAATACCTTCCTGCCTGATTCCTTTCAGCATCTTCATCAAAGTCTCTTTGTATTCTTCTGACTCAAGGGACGTTTTTTCCTGCGCCATCTCAAGAAACTTTTGATTATATCTTTCCAATTCAATCGAGTCACTCTTATTGAATGCAATCAGATCCTCCACACTTTTGATTGACGAATTCGGTCCCAGCGATTGAAAATATTTATTCAATCCATCCTTGTATTCAAACAGCATAATTTCAAGCGAATATTGTCCCACTTCATTAGCGCCTATTTCTTCAATTTCAACCACCTCAGCTCCCTGCGATTTGATATATTCGACAGCCGCATCCATTACCGCATCAACTTTAAAGTTTCTGCCATAGGGGGCTTTGTAAAGTCCAATCCTTTTGCCTTTCAGCCCATCGGCTTTCAAAAATGATGTGTAGTCTTCTTCCTGCTTCCTATCTGATTCCAGTGTCTTGCTATCTGATGAGTCAATGCCAACCAACGCATTCAAACAAATGGCGGCATCCGTAACTGATCTTGCCATCGGACCTGCAGTGTCTTGTGTAAATGAAATCGGAATAATTCCAGATCGGCTCACTAAGCCAACTGTGGGTTTAATTCCAACAATCCCATTGTTGTTGGACGGACATACTATCGACCCATTGGTCTCGGTTCCGATTGCAATCATCGTGAGGTTGGCAGATACTGATGCTCCCGATCCGGAACTTGACCCACACGGATTGCGCGAAAGGTCATAGGGATTCTTCGTTTGACCACCTACACCACTCCAGCCGCTTGATGACATCTGTCCACGAAAATTCGCCCACTCACTCAGGTTCGCTTTTCCTATTATGACGGCACCTGCTTCTCTTAATTTCCTGGCAACATAACTATCTTGCAAAGGGTGCGACCCCAACAATGCCCGCGAACCGGCAGTGGTTTCCATTTTGTCGTGAGTATCAATATTGTCTTTTAACAAGACAGGTACACCGTGCATTGAGCCCCTGCTCTTACCGTTTTTAAGTTCTTCGTCAAGCTGCCTTGCAATTTCAATCGCATCCGGATTTACCTGGATGACTGAATTCAACTGCGGGCCACTATCGTCAATAGCCGCGATACGATCAAGGTAGGACTGAACTACTTCCTCGATGGTAAATTTTTCATTCGAATAACCCTCCTGAAGTTGCCTGATCGTAAATTCTTCATACTTAAAACTCTCTTTAGTCTTAGGTGTGTCAGATTGCTTGGGGCTGCATGAAAATATGATCAGCAGCAAAGCAAACGTTTGAATTTTTCCAATGGTCATGATGAGTGGATTTTGCTCTCTTTAAGGTAGGTAATATTTCCCAGAAGGGACGGGATCAGACGCACGATGTCTGTTTTCTTTAACTATCAATTTTGGTACATTGGCTTCACATCATTTCTTTCCCCGATATGTCACAGCAAAAGAAAAAAGAAACAAACACCTCCGTGTCGAGAAGAAAATTTTTGCAGTCAGCTGGTGTCGCAGCCGCTGCATTCAGCATCTTACCTCGGCATGTACTGGGGGGCATGGGTTTTACCGCACCAAGTGATACGCTTTACATAGCTGGTATCGGAGTTGGTGGTAAAGGATACAGTGACCTCACAAGTTTCGCCAAGAGCCCAAAATCCAATATCTCGATCCTTTGTGACGTTGACGATCGCAGAGCAGCAAAGGCTGTCGAAACATTTCCTAAAGCAAAATATTACAAAGACTATAGAAAGATGTTGGATGCTGAGCATAAGCATATCGATGCTGTGTCAGTGTCTACACCTGATCACATGCATGCTGTGCAAGCCATGGCTGCCATGCAGCTGGGAAAACACGTTTACGTGCAGAAGCCTTTGACTCACGATATCTATGAAGCCAGAATGCTGACAGAAGCGGCTAAGAAATATAAAGTCGTAACTCAGATGGGCAACCAGGGAGCCTCAGGTGATGGCGTGCGGCAAATGCGCGAATGGTACAATGCCGGCATCATAGGAGAAGTTCACACTGTTTATTGCTGGACAGACCGCCCGGTTTGGCCTCAAGGAGTTCCCTGGCCAGCCAAAAAATCTGAAATACCAAAGGAACTGGATTGGGACCTTTGGCTCGGCACTGCTCCAAAAAAAGATTACATCGATAAGCTCGTGCCCTTCAACTGGCGCGGCTGGTGGGACTATGGAACTGGCGCGTTGGGCGACATGGCATGTCACCTGATCGAAGCTCCATTCCGCGTATTAGGATTGTCCTATCCCAATGCGGTCGAGAGTAGTGTGGGCAGTGTGTATGTAGACGAGTTCAAGAGAGGCTACTTCCCTGAAAGCTGCCCTCCTTCTTCCCACGCTATTATGACCTTTCCTGCAAGCAACGGAAAACCCGAAATCAAACTTCACTGGATGGATGGCGGTATTCAGCCGGAACGGCCTGCAGAACTTGGGCCCAATGAAGTATTCGGTGACGGAGGAAATGGCGTGTTATTGATCGGCACCAAAGGCAAAATGATGTGTGGTACCTACGGAAGAAATCCGCAACTGTTACCAACTTCTCGCACTGCCGAAACCAACGTGCCTCAAACAATCGCCAGAGTGCCCCAAGGCGATGAGCCCGGTCACTATCTGCAATGGGTGGACGGCTGTATGGCTGGATATGGTAAAACAGAGTTGAGTTCTGACTTCAGTCTCGCAGGTCCTCTTACTGAGATAATTCTAATGGGCAACCTCGCCATTAGAAGCTATGACATCCGCACGCCAAAACCTGATGGAAAACCGGATCAGTACGACTATCCTGGCAGATATGTGAAGTTGTTGTGGGATGGTCCCAATATGAAGATCACCAACTTCGATCCGGCAAATCAGTTTGTGAAGCGTACCTACCGCGAAGGTTATAAACTTTAACACAGATTAACAATTAGTTAATTCTCTCCTGACATAGGGCTGTCAGAACTTATCATTGTTTTGCGTCACAACAAAACATACAAATCACTATGACAACTAAAGAAATAGCTAAGAAATTTTATGAATTAGCTCAACAAGGCAATTGGAATGCGATTCAAGAGGATATGTATCACAAGGATGCAAAAAGTATTGAGCCTGACCATTCAGAAGGACTTAAGACGGTTTCAGGTATGGACGCCATCAAAGCAAAGGGTAAGCAGTGGGAAGCCTCTATTGAAGAAGTGCACGGTGGATATTGTAACGAGCCACAGGTTGCCGGAAACTACTTCACCTGTGTTATGGGATTTGATGCCACCTTCAAGGGAAGGGGAAGAATGAATATGGATGAGATTGCCCTGTACGAAGTGAAGGACGGGAAAATAGTGAGCGAACAGTTCTTCTATTGAGCAATTTGGGTCTGGTGCTGGTCACCAGACTTTTTCTCTACTTGTCAGGCATTACGACTGCCAAAATCAAATAAATGAGAATCCCGGTTCCAAATCCTAAGACGGCTATAATGAACAGAACACGCATGATGGTCGGGTCCACGTCAAAGTAGTTAGCCAAGCCGCTACACACGCCAAACAGTTTCTTTTCTCCCTTTACAAGTTTCTTTGCCATAGTTGAAGATCGTAGAATTGTATTTTAAAAATACGAGATAGGCAACGGTTTACAAGCTTGATTTCCCATTTAAAGTATTGTAAATTTCCTCACATCGCTCTGTAAGTATATGCCTCAATCACCAAACGGGGATATCTATACATCGATTTTGACTGCATGATTCGAGCCTGGGCTTCTAACCTGATTTTGTTTATAACACTTTGCTTCGGCCATGCTCAAACATTGGATAGCCTGGAATCCTTACTGCAGGGAAATATCACGGGAATCCCAAGAGTCAACCTTTTGTGTGATCTCTCAGACAAGTACTTGGCATACAAGCCCAAGGTGGCTCTGCAGTATGCTAACGATGCCCTCAAACTTTCAAAAGAACTCGGATATAAAAAGGGTGAGGCACTGGCGCTGAATCGAAAAAGTGATTACGAATTCAGGCAAAGCAACTATGCAGAGGCAGCCGAGATTAGCACCGAGGTCGTGAGAATCGCAACCGAAATGAATGATTCATTGATGTTAGCCAATGCCTACAGAGTGCTCGGCAACATTAACAACGCGGGCCTTGAGCGATATGATGTAGCTGAAGATTATCAGCTCAAAGCGTATAACATTTATTCTAAACTAAATGACAGGATAAATGTGGCCGCCACTTGTGGAAGCTTGTCTTGGATTTATGCAATGACTAATCGTGAATTGGCGCGAGCCAATGCACTTGCCAACGAAGGCGTGATGATCTCCAGAGAAATTAAACATTACCAGTTCCTCGGCTACAACCTCAATTCAAAGGCATTGATTTACAAGCAACTCAACAAACTTGACTCGGCATTGATCTATCTGGATCTCTCAAACGAAGCTGCGTCACGAGCCAATGATCTTACCGTAATCTCCTATAATAATTCAATCAAAGGCGATATCTACCTCGATAGAAACGAGCCAAACAAAGCAATTGAATTCTATTCCTTAGCAATGGTGCAAAGCAAACCATTGGCTGCTCGCGAGGTGATCAAAAATGCGTACAAAGGTTTGGCATCAGCCTATGCCAGAATTGGCGATCATGACAAAGCCTACGAAAATCTGATCGCTCACAATCAATTAAAAGATTCCCTTTTCAATCAACATACTACGCAGAGAGCGATAATGGCTGAAAAAGCTTTTCAGGATGCACGTCAAAAATCACAGATCGCAGAACTGCAGCTCGCGAATGAACAAGAGCGGACAGGAAAAATTATATTTACAATCCTCTTTGGAGTAAGCATTATTTTTTCAGTCGCGATTTACATGCTCGTCTCTCGAAACGCTCGAAGCAGAAAAATTGTCAATCAACAACTTGAAGAAAAAAACGAGGAAATCGCAAAACAAAACGCAGAACTTGTTACAGTAAACAACACCAAAGACAAACTTTTTTCAATCGTTGGGCACGACCTCAGGAGTCCTATCACAAGCTTGAAAAGCCTCCTCACTATGGTAGCCAAAAATGAAGTATCGCCAGAGGAGTTCAAGATGATCGCCCCAAAACTCAATCGTCAGGTCATTGGCATTAATGAAACCCTCGAGAATATTTTACACTGGTCAAAGTCTCAACTACAAGGATGGACCCAAAGTGTGGACAATTGCAGTCTTCACGAGTTGGTTGGCAAAACGAAGGAGCTATTTCAGGTAGTAGCTGATGAGAAGAATATAACGATAGAGAATAAAGTCGACCCCAACCTTTCAATTCACTGCGATTGTAATCAATTGGAACTCATCCTTCGAAACCTGATTCATAACGCAATTAAATACACGCCAGCGGGTGGTAATGTCCGCATCCACACAATATCCAATGATGATTCATTTGAAATCTGCGTTTCCGATAACGGAATAGGCATGACAGCATCTCAAATCGAGAAGTTACTTTCAAGACATGATACCTACACAACACCAGGCACGTCAGGCGAAAAAGGAACAGGTCTTGGCATCTACTTGTGTAAAGAGATGGTGGAGTACAATGGAGGCTCTCTTACTGTGGAAAGTCAGGTGGAAAAGGGAACAACATTTAAAATCAGCTTCAAAGCTGAAAAAATATTGTCTTCAACAGCCTAGTACTAATTCCCGATCAGCACATAATATTGCCAGGGAGCAAGTTTTTCAATCGAAGAAACCTCAATAGATTGATTTGAGAAAACGTCAGTCATGTTTCCCTTTTGGTTTTTCAATTGAACCTTCTGCTCTTCTCCCGACATATTAATAATTGCAATTACTTTATTGCCATCCTTACTGCGCACAATTGAAAACACATACTCATTTCCATCCTCTATCTTCTGCGGCACGCCTCCAAACTCACCAGTCCACAGTGCCTTGTTATCAGCTTTGATCTGATTTAATTTTTGATAGAAAGAAAAATAATTATCTGGATCAGACCAGTCGATGGCGTCCTTTTCAAAAAATTTCAAGCGCTTGTTCATACCCGCTTCCTGTCCGCTGTACATCACAGGCATTCCATAAGATATGTAGGAGAATACCGCCATAGCTTTTACGCCATCACCATATCTTTCAAACACTGTACCTTCCCATGCGTTCCGATCGTGATTGGTAATCATATTCAACCTGAATGGTCTGCGTCCATATAATGCCATGTCGTAGAGAATGTGATCATGTAAGTCATCCGCCTTTGCCTTCCCTTCAGCAATGTGTTCAGTCAGTGAAAGTAGCCCCCACTCATAACTAGCATGGAATGTCAAATGAACACGAGCCTCATCACGCTCAGCAAGCCAAAAAAGATCTTTGATGGGATCGATTTCTGCCGTAGCCTCCTCCCAAAAGAACATCGGTATCTCCTCAGTCGGATGATCCGCTCTGAATCCGTCAATGTCTGTCTCAGTCACCCAATACTTCATCGCACCAATCATCGCTGCTCGCGTTCCTGGATTGTAAAGATTTAATAATGCAATGTCATCCCAATCTGCCTCATAAACGAGGTCACCAATCCCCTTCTTCTTGTAATAGTCTTCACCCATCTTCAGTCTGCTATTCACAAACTGTGCAGCGCTGTCGGTCATATAATATTCCGGATGCTCAGTCACCCAGGTATTGTCCCATGCACTGTGATTCGGTACCCAATCAAGAATTACGACAAATCCAAGTTCGTGAGCTTTGTTCACCAGAGCCTTAAAATCCTCCAAAGTTCCGAATTCAGGATTGGTCGCCTTATAGTCACGAATAGAGTAGTAGCTCCCTAGCGAACCTTTTCTGTTCTTCTCCCCGATAGCCTGAATCGGCATAATCCAGAGCATATCAACGCCAAGCTCTTTTAATCGGGGAAGTTTCTCTGCGAACGCATTAAAGGTACCTTCTGGCGTGTATTGACGAATATTAACTTCATAAATCGTCATGTCCTTGGCTCGTTCTGGAAATACAACCGTTTCAATCGTTTGTTGTGACTGTTTGTCAACAGGAGCGCAACAGAACAAAACCAATCCTAAGCAACTTACCAGAAGGTTCTTCATAGTTAAAAAGTTTATTGTACAAGATAATCAAACGACAATTGATTGCCATTCTTCATTTTTACAAGCAATTAGATTATTCCAAACACTATCTTGTACTCATGAAAACAAGACGTGAGTTTATCGGCAAGACTTCGTTGGCTGCTTTAGGCGCAGTCACCATCACTCAATCATCTCAAATACTCGCGCCAGCTAAATCTTTGGTGCATCATGTATTTTTTTGGTTAAAAAACACTGACGCTGAAGCAGATCGAAACAAATTAATCGAGGGGCTCAAAACACTCAAAGCTATAAAGACCGTGAAGTCTTTACACATCGGTACCCCCGCAGCTACAGAAAAGCGTGACGTAATTGATGACAGCTATGATGTATCAGAATTGATTTTCTTTAATAGCATCGAAGATCAAAACGCGTATCAGACAGATCCGATACACGTTAAGTTCGTCAATGACTACGGCCACCTTTGGGAGAAGGTGGTGGTCTATGACTCGATGGGAATCTAATTCCTATCGCCCTCGCTTCATTAGTTTTCCTCTCATCGTCTCATGAGAAGATGAGTAGCGATAGAACATAATGCAGTTCCCAGAGTTTCTGTCTTCCCATTGCGCAGAGTACTTATGCCCTTTTTTCACTTCGCCATCGTAAAGGCGTTTCACAAGACGACCATGCTGATCGAATATATCCAGCCACGCGTAGTCGTCATGCTTTGCAGTCCACTCAAATCGCAACTCAGACTCGAATGGATTCGGATAAGCGCAAATAACCGGGGCAGAACTCTCATCATCCTCATCTGGCACTGGCTCTTCCTCCACCGGCTCAGACGGATTTTCCGGTGGATCACTCTGCGTTGCACATGGATCATCTGTGCCCGGAGCACCTCCACCAGTGTTGTCTTTCACTTCACAACCATTGGTTAAAATATAATCGCAGGTTTTAGTACATCCTCCTTTTGTGGTTGTCAAAGTGAATGTGGCTTGCGTTCCACTATTTCCTGCCGTGAAGATCGCAGATGAGGTCGACTGTCCGGATGTTATTTTCCAGCTGTCGTCATCGCTTGCCACCGACCAAACATAGGAGTCAGCATCCTGCACGGTCGAACTAATAGCATTTCCAAACGACTGACATGCCGGTTGAGCAGGCTCCTCAATTATACATTCGAATTCAAAATCAGACGACAAAATTGTAATGGTTTCAGATGCGGCACATCCTCTCGAGTCGGTAACAGTAACCTCGTACTCACCCGAGTTGAGATTCAAAAGGTTCGCAGCAGTTTGACCATTCGACCATTGATATTGGTAAGGTGGGCTGCCTCCAGATACCGTAACTCCGGCAGAGAAAGAACCTTCTTCACCACAAAGTGAATTGCTGGTGTGAGTAGTGATTGCAATAGCTGATGGAGAAATAAGTGTGTATGACAAGGTAACGCTGCAACCAGTAGCATCAGTCACAGTCACAGTATAGTTTCCTGCACCAAGGTTTGATACCGATTTTCCAGAGCCACCGTTTGACCACGCATAGGTGTAAGGTCCCGTTCCTGAAATCGGATTAAGAACAACGCTGCCATCAGTTCCGCCTGAACAAGTTGGCTGCACTACTTGTGCAGTCACCTGAAGAGTCTCTCGTTGAACAAGAATGGTTGACAATTGCGAACACCCTGAGTTATCAGTCACCGTTACACGATAGATACCAGAAATTAGCCCGGAGACGTCCTGTGATGTCGGTCCATGCTGCCAGTTATACGAGTAAGGTGCAGTTCCACCCGTCACAGTCAAATCAATCGCACCAACAGGATCATTGAAGCAGTTAGACTTTACAACTTGAAAAGTGACGCGAAGATCTGTAGTCTCTTGAACAAAATAATTTCCAATGGTTTGACATCCACCAGCGTCAGTTACAACCACTCGATAAGAGCCAGTTGGCAAATTCTGGATGTCTTCACTGGTTGATCCATTATTCCATGAGTATGTATAAGGCGCCTGACCTCCTGAAACAGTGAGGTTAATAGAGCCCGTTGATTGTCCGCAGGAGGTTGGCGTGGGGATAGCACTCAAGATCAATTGAGAAGTTCCCACCAGTGAAAACGTTTTTTGCGCAAGACATCCGACTGCATCAGTTACATAAACCTGGAAGGTGCCAGCGTTAAGATTTGTAATGCTTTGAGCAGCCGCCCCATTAGTCCATGCAAAAGTGTAAGGTGCTGTGCCTCCACTAACGGAAAGGGAAATAGCCCCATCGCCTGACACGCTACATGAAGGCTGAGTTATTGATTCTGAGATGGTGATTGCATCTGGTTCAGAAATCTCTGATGAAAACGTCAATACGTTTCCATCAGCATCTGTAAGGGTAACACCATAGATACCTGGCGTTAAATTAGATATGGATGATTCAGTCGATCCATTGCTCCATCGGTAGGTAATAGGTGCAGTTCCATCCTCAACTTGTACCGAAACAGAACCATTTGCCAAACCTTTGCATGTAACCTGATTTGACAATAAAGTCGCTAGCAATGTGGAGCACGTGCCAGTGTCATCTCCTCCTCCACCATTATCTCCCCCGTCATTATCGCCTCCTCCGTCATCACCACCATCATCATCACCACCACCACCATTATCTCCTCCTCCATCATCTCCACCACCGTCTGAATCATCATCAGGATAGGTCAGTGTTTCATACACAACACATTGTCCGGCTTTGTAGGCAACCTCTGTTGGTTTCTCTTCGCAACCGTCACCACACACTACGAAACTGACAGTGAAATAATCACCCTTCGACTTCCCGAAATAAGGAACATCATCGATCTTAAATCCAACCAAGCCGGTGGTCGGGTCTTTTCCGATCGACTGCTTCCACTTTCTCGAATTGGTAATATCTTGAACCGTGCCACACGGTATCGCAACGGTGTAGTGAGACAGATCATACCTGCAGGTACCATCAGTTTTTACCTTGTATTGATATCTAACACACCCACCCTCAATATCTTCAACGCTGATAACCTCCGTTTGGAAATCAAGCGACTCACAGTCCGGCTCAGGTTTTGGATGGTGTTTTGGTTTTCCGCCACGTTCATTTTGCCCGTAAGTCATAAACGACACAAGCATCAAAAACACGACAGCACAACTGACAGGTAGTTTACATGATTTCATAGACACCATAAATTCGCACATAATGGTGCCTTTAAGCAGTAGCATCCCACCTACAGACCCTGAAAACGACTAATTGTCATTTAGAGCGATAAAGGGCTGGTTACCACTTTTCGGGAGACCTTGGAACAGGCAAAAGCCATCGCTTATCCCAAACACCCGATTATTCTGTAATCGCGATTATACTTATTCTAAAGGCTCATCGCCAACTTGCGTGTGCCCTATATTTAATAATCGTTAAAACTTTCATCATGAATAAAAACCTCTACCCTTTTGCCGCACTGATTACCTTGATGTTTCTCAGTTTTACAACCAAAGCTCAAAATGATCTGCTCTTGCAAACCAGTGAAGTCAACAATCTTATGGTTCACTTCGCTGAAGATGAGGGAAGCCTGGAGCGATTCTATGTGATCCCAAACACTGCCGAAAGAAGAGATAGGCTAAAGAGCATATATAGTGACTACCTGACTCAGCTAGACAAACTCCCGTTTGATAATATCTCGACTGGCGGTAAAGTGGACTATTTGCTTTTCAAAAGAGACATCGAAAGTAAGCTATACCAACTCGGTATTGAGGAAAGGGAATGCAACCAGGTGAGCAAACTCACAAGTCCTGGAAATCCCATTTATGAACTTGAGAAACAAAGACGAAGGGGCCATCAATTAAACGCAAGCGAGGTGGCTGAGCAACTCAACAGCGTGAACAGCCAATTGCAACAGGCTATTCTCTCTCTTGATAAGCAGCCTGACATGACTCGGGCACTGGTAGCGCGGGCAAAGGGAACCATCTTGGGTCAGCAAAAAGCATTGAGGAGTGTTTATGATTTTTACAATGGATATGATCCGGAGTTTACATGGTGGGCGGCCGAACCCACAAAAAAACTTGACTCTACACTTTCTAAGTATGCAAGTCTTGTAAGTAAAAAAATTGATCAGGCTACCTTACCCAAAGACGATGGAAGTGGAATCATTGGATTTCCAATTGGCAGAGACGAACTCGTACGCCTGCTTCAATACGAAATGATCCCCTACACACCTGAGGAACTTATTGAAATTGCCAACAAAGAATTTGCGTGGTGTGACGCAGAATTGTTGAAGGCGACTAAAGAGATGGGTTTTGGAAACGACTGGCAGAAAGCTCAGGAAAAAGTAAAACAGTCTTATGTGCCAGCTGGAAAACAACCTGATGCAATGATGGATCTTTACAATCAGTCAATTGCATTTCTGAAGGAACATGACATGATCACAATCCCGCCTATTGCAGAAGAGAGTTGGCGCATGATAATGATGACTCCAGAACGTCAATTGATCAATCCGTTTTTCACCGGTGGAGAAACTTTCAGTATCTCATATCCAACAAACACAATGACGCATGAGGACAAGCTCATGAGTATGAGAGGTAATAACCCCCATTTTTCCAGGGCTACTGTTCACCACGAAATCATTGCAGGTCATCACCTTCAGCGATTCATGAACAATCGCTACAAGTCCTATCGAAATTTCCGCACACCATTCTGGACGGAGGGCTGGGCACTGTACATGGAACTTACCTTGTGGGACATGAATTTTCCGCGCTCACCAGAAGATAGGATCGGAATGCTGTTCTGGCGCATGCATCGTTGTGCGAGAATTATCTTCTCTTTGAACTATCACCTCGGCAAGTGGATGCCGCAGCAGTGCATCGATTTCCTGGTTGATCGGGTAGGTTTCGAGCGGGCCAACGCTGAAGGCGAAGTGCGAAGGTCTTTCACCACGCACTATGGACCGTTATACCAATTGGCCTACATGACTGGCGGACTCCAGTTCTATGCGTTGCGCAAAGAGTTGGTTGATGGAGACAAAATGACAATGAAGCAATTCCATGACGCGGTAATGCATGAGAACAGCATGCCAGTAGAAATGGTACGCGCAATCCTGACAGACCAACCACTGAAAAAGAACTTTAAAACCTCGTGGAAGTTTTACAAAAAATAAACCGAACGATATATTCAACAGACGTTAGCTTTCAGTCTGACAAAGCAACATGAAATTCATCGACTTCTATCGAAGTATTATCAACGAAAAGGCACCTTCCCAAAAAGATTTGCCGTTTACAATTTTCAATACTGAAATCGCAAAAGGCACCATCATTACAGATTATGGCGCAGTAGAGAACAGAGTCTATTTTATCAATACAGGAATAATTGAGCTGGCCATCAAGAATGATACCTCTGAAAAAATTCTTGATTTCTTCTTTCCCAATGAACCTGTGACCTGTTTGACATCCTTTCTTTTACAAATACCCTCCGATACAAAAATGACCGCGCTCACCGACTGTGAGGTGGAATACTTTGAGCATCATGAAATATATTCAAATTATCCCTCCTCAATTGAGGTAAACAAATTGGGTCGGATTCTGGTAGAACATGCCTACATGCGTAAGGCTAAAAGGGAGAAGGAGTTTTTGAGCAAGACGGCTGAAGAATTGTACTTACAACTCATTGAAGAGCATAGCCAGTATATTCAGCAACTTCCGGTCAATAAGCTGGCGAAATATCTTGGTATACAACCGGAGAGCTTAAGCAGAATTAGAAAAAAAATTACCTCCTAAATAGAGCTTGACTACCTAAAGCTTGCTAGCCCGCATTTACTAACATAGATCAATAGTATCCCGCCACGCAGGAATATAGTTTTGCCCGCGAAACCGCTAAGCGGTTCATGGACAATAAAACTATAACTATATGCGCAAATACATCTCACTCCTTATTTTGATCTTCATATCAATTACCATGATGGGCAAAGACCTGGTCGAGCAAACAATCTCGCTTTCGACAGGTGTTCAACTTAACTATGTTGAACAAGGAGATTCAACAGGAACTACGATCATTTTCTTGCACGGATATACTGATTCGTGGCACTCATTTGAAGATATTTTACCACGTCTTCCAAAGGGCTACCACCTGATCGCTATGAGCCAACGCGGCCACGGCAATTCTTCGAAACCTGAAAATGGATACACCTTAAAAATCTTTGCAGATGACCTGGCAGAGTTCATTAATATGAAGAAGCTGGGAACTTGCATAGTAGTGGGACATTCAATGGGTGGCCTGGTAGCACAACAGTTTGCAGCCGACTATCCGAATCTCGCGCGCAGTATCGTCATCGTAAGCTCGGATACCTGGTATGGTGATAATCCGGGAATACCAGAATTTTTGGACGGGATAATAAAATCCACTGGCCCGATTGATCGCAATTTTGCTGAAGAGTTTCAAACAAGTACACTATCAAACCCTATTGATGATGCAATGCTTAAATTATTCATCGATGAAACAATGAAGGTACCGGCTAATGTTTGGAAGAAAGTCGCACAGACACATCTGTCCACTAACTTGATCGATAGTCTATATAAAATTCAATGCCCAGCGATGGTAATTTGTGGCGGCAAGGATGTGATCTGTCCGCAGAAAGATCAGGAACGCCTTGCTAATGGAATTTCTAATGCAACGTTCATTCTCTACCACGATGCAGGCCATGCTATTCATTGGGAAAAGCCTGAACGTTTTGCAAAAGATCTTATTGACTTCGTTCAGAAAATTTAACTCAGTGACGTTTAAAGACTAGAATTTGAAGAAGGTAATTTGTCATGGATGTGCCGCTGTAGTGGAAGATATTGCGGGGCAACCTCACAAATACATCGGTACAACGCAAGGCTGCTGGAATTTGTACGGACAAATTTTAGTAAAGGAATATAGTGAATATAACTACCCCGAACTCACACATAGACTAACGGTTGACACCTATGCGGTTCAGCATCCAGGGCAACCTGGACGGCAGGCAATTCAATCAGTAAATGGTCACTTGGCGGGTTTATACTTTGTGCTTGTAAAAAATACTAGTGGAAAGGAAGCCACTGAAAGGATAAGCGAGATTTTAGGGAAGGATTTAAAATTTAGTTGGTTGGAACCCCCTGTTCCAAACGGGCGAAAAACAGTTATTGATGTTTTAAACGCAACAAGCCAGGAGGAGCACGAAAGGAATGTAAGGGAATGGGCAGAAGATGTTTGGACCTGCTGGTATAAGAAACACGGACAGACAATAGAAAGACTCTTACTTGAAAGTTTATCGAGGCACAAGAGTTAGAAAATGGTGGAACGAACTCTTTCTTTTAGAGAATTTAAAGCACAAAAAAGGGCAAATATTTTGATTTGCCCTTTGGTAGCCCCGACAGGAATCGAACCTGTATCAAAAGTTTAGGAAACTTCTATTCTATCCATTGAACTACGGGGCCATTTCCCAGAGGTGAATAGGGCAGCAAATTTAGAAAAACTGGGCTAGCTTTCAACTGAATGATCAGAACTGATCGACTCATAAGTATTCCCGTTGAGGTAGTTCGGATAAATCATTAAATGCTTCTTTTTAACGGCCTCAATAATAACTGATCTCAATGCCTCGAGATTCTCCTTTGTGATGGCTGAGACCGGAACTACATCCGCAAAACCCAGCGTCTTATAATAATTCATCAGGTCACCAATCTCCGTCTCGGGATGAGATTGTCGCCAAAGGTCAATCTTATTGAGGATCAAAATCACCGGGATTTCTCCAGCTCCAATTTCGTTAAGTGTTTTAGATACCACCTGAATATGATTGTCGTGAAACGGATGGGCAACATCCACCACATGAAGAAGGATATCCGATTCTCTTACCTCATCCAAGGTAGATTTGAATGACTCAATTAAATGATGCGGCAGTTTGCGAATAAACCCAACTGTGTCTGAAAGAAGGAATGGAATATTCTCTATCACCACTTTCCGAACCGTTGCATCCACTGTTGCAAAAAGTTTATCCTCGGCCTTCACATTGGCTTTCGAAAAAAGATTCATCAGGGTCGACTTACCCACGTTTGTATAACCAACCAGGGAAACCCGCACTACGTTACTTCTTGACTTACGCTGTGTTTGCCTTTGACGATCTATTTTCTCCAGTTCACTCTTCAGAATCGATATCTGGTGGCGAATATTTCTTCTATCAGTCTCAATCTCCTTTTCCCCGGCACCACCGCGGGTTCCCGTTCCACCACGCTGCCTCTCAAGGTGAGTCCACATACGGGTAAGACGCGGCAAGAGATATTGATTCATCGCCAATTCGACCTGTGTGCGTGCCTGTGCCGTTTGTGCTCTCAGCAAGAAAATGTCCAAAATCAGCAAACTCCTGTCATATATCCTGACTTTGGTCTCACGCTCTTTTGGATTCAGTTCTTTTTCAATATTGCGAAGCTGAGATGGACTCAGGTCATCATCAAAAATGACCACGTCAATTTCATTCTCAAATACAAAGTTTTTAATCTCCGCAAACTTACCCTTGCCAACATAGCTTCTGCTATCAGGATGGGGAAGCTTTTGCACATACCGTTCCACTGTCTCAATTCCTGCCGTCTCTGCTAAGAAAGCAAGTTCATCCAGGTGTTCAGTAGTTTCCTCCGAACTTGTTCTTCCTGCTTCAATCGCCACCAGCACTGCTTTCTTTACTACCTTTTCCGTCATCTTAAATCCTAATATTTCTCCGCTCAAATAATGAACTGTATCTAACTCAATTTATATCCAAATAGTTTGGCAAAACCGTGTTACTTTTTTCTATTTTTACAGGATATAGTACATCAAACTTACATTACTATTGAGGATTGAGGTTACTTTTTTGAACTTAATATTATTGTTCTTTAGCTAGCGAGTTGAGCTAAAGAAATGTCTTGTTGGCCCATGAAAATTGCGATCGTCTTAAATACCTCCTGGAACATCTACAATTTCCGAATGAACTTTGTAAAAGCCTTATTAGCAAAGGGTTACGAGGTGCATACGGTGGCCCCTGTCGATAAATATACCCATCATCTGGTTGAGGCCGGTTGTATCCATCATAAAGTGAGGATGGATAGCCGAGGTGCCAATCCGATCAAAGATTTTGCCCTGATAGTTGAGCTGTGGTCAATCTATCGCAAGATCAAACCAGAAGCAGTACTTCATTATACTGTAAAGCCCAACGTATATGGAACCCTTGCAGCTACCATGCTCGGCATTCCAGTGATTAATAATGTCTGCGGGCTAGGTACCGTTTTCCTAAAAAATAATCTTGTGTCAGCAATTGCGATTGGTTTGTACAAGATTGCCTTCAAATACCCCCAAAAAGTATTCTTTCAAAATGCTGACGACCTCAACTTGTTTGTGAGACGGAAACTGGTTGATGATCAAAGAGTAGATCTTATCCCTGGATCCGGCATTGATCTGGAACGATTCAAGCCAGTTCAATTCAAACGGAATGAGTCTTTCACTTTTTTGCTGATCTCAAGGCTGATCACCGACAAAGGGATTTTAGAATACATCGAGGCGGTTAAAAAACTTCGTTCTTCCGGTCTTAATGCCCGATATCAGATACTCGGTGCAAAGGACCCACAGCACGCAAGGGGAATCAAAGAAAAAGTGATTGAACAGTGGATAAACGAAGGCACCGTTGAATATCTTGGCACAACAGATGACGTACGTTCTTTTATTCAAAATGCTGACTGCGTTGTACTCCCCTCTTATCGTGAAGGAGCACCAAGAACTTTGCTGGAAGCGGCAAGCTCAGCTAAGCCAATTGTGGCTACTGACGTCCCCGGATGCCACCATGTGGTTAAAGATCAATACAACGGTCTGCTGTGTAAGATTAAGGATGTAGATGACTTGGCTTCGAAAATGACTGAAATGGCCAATTCCAGTGATGATCGCCTGGAAGCCTATGGCCGCAATGGCAGGTCAAAGATGGAGAGTGAATACAATGAAGGGGTTGTTATTGAAAAATACCTTCAAACCCTTTCCGGTCTAAAAGTCGCCTGATTCCCTATTTTTGAGGATGGAGATTATCAAAACCCCGATCGAGGGTCTAGTAGAAATTTTACCCAAGGCTCATGGTGATGAGCGAGGTTGGTTTCTTGAGGTTTATAAATCCAGCGCATTCAAGTCAATTGCCCCAGAAGTAAAATTCGTTCAGGACAATTTATCCTCTTCTAAAAAGGGTGTTATACGCGGTCTTCATTTGCAACTTGCCCCTCATCAGCAGGCAAAACTCGTAGCCGTGTTGAAGGGCAAAGTAATCGACATTGTCGTTGACCTCCGCAAGGGCTCTGATACTTTTGGCAAAACTCACAGTTGCATTTTGGATGAGCACTCCAAGCGGATGCTATATGTACCTGAAGGCTTTGCTCATGGCTTCGCAGCACTTGAAGATGCGATATTTTTTTATAAGTGTTCCAGCGAATATCACCCCGGGCATGAAGCGGGTATAAAATGGAATGATCCTACATTGAAGCTCGACTGGAAGGTTGAGCACCCAATCCTTTCTGAAAAAGACCGGTCCCTCCCTTCACTGGATGACTTATTAATAAAATCTGTAATTTCACCCTGATAAATTAGGGTGTTTTGAGTAGTTACTTAAGAAGATGGTTTTGGGCAGCAGCCAGCCTGCTAGTGATTTCTTGCTCGTCTTACAAACAAAATATCATGTTTCAGACGCCTGAGGGCTTCCACGGAGCAGATTCTGGTACTTCAGTCGGTACGGACTACGCGATTCAGAAAAATGATGTTTTAAAAGTCGATGTATTTTCGAACAGTGGGGAAAGATTGATTGACCCTAACCCTGAAATGACGCGCGGTAATGTGAATACAAATCGTGAGAGAGACGAAATACACTATTTGGTGGCCACTGATGGCAAGGTAAGACTACCGATGATTGGTGAAATAGCCCTTGAAGGTCTTACGTTAAGAAGCGCAGAAATTGAAATTCAAAAAGAATATGCCCGGTATTTCAAGGATCCATTTGTGGTGACAAGTTTTGTGAACAAAAGAGCCATTCTTCTTGGCGCTTCTGGTGGACAAATCATTCCTCTTGAAAGCCAAAACATGAAGCTTTCAGAAGTGCTGGCCCTTGGAAAGGGTATCGATAACAATGCGAAAGCGCATAATATCAGAGTGCTTCGTGACAAGGAGACCTTTTTGGTTGATCTCACAACTATAGATGGTTACCAGAAAGGAGATATGATTATCCAACCAGGGGACATTATATATGTGGAGCCTGTAAGAAAACCTTTGAGTGAAGCGACAAGAGACTACGGCACCTTACTTAGTGTGGTGGTGAGCTTGGCATCACTGATCGTGATTATCCTCAATGTCAACTAATATGAATCATAGTTCGTCAGATATTGAAGGAATCGATTTCGAGAAGTTAAAGATTGTCCTGAAGAAGAATTTCGTTTGGATGATTTTAATCTTCGTTGCCGTTAACTCAGCAGCATACTTAACAATAAGGTGGACAAAAAATCTTTATGAGTCAGAATCCGAACTGAAGCTCGAAATCAAGCAGGACGCAACTGAACTCGGAATCAAAACACTCGTTGAAGATCAGAACTTGAACATCATCTCCGGTGAGATTGAGCAAATCAAATCTAAAGTTTTTCTTAATCGCGTAATAGATACACTGGATCTGGAGATTGCTTACTACAGCATAGGAAAGGTGCTGGTAGATGAAAAGTATAGAAGCTCACCCATCGCAGTGGTTTCATCTTACTTTCCATCATCAATAAAAGACAAAGCTATATATGTCGACTTGAATCCTAACTCAAATGAGATTGAGGTTAGCCTTGGAGAAGATGGGCCAGCGACAAAATCAACTTTTGGTAGTGACATTACTTTCGGTGACTTTCGATTCAAGATTAACAAATCCTCAACTTATGATCCACAAGCAACCGATGACTACTATTTTATCGTACACAGCCGCGAATCACTACTAGATTATCTTTCGGACAATATCACTGTAGAGCCACTCAACTTCAATGCCAATACCATCAAGATTGCTTTTAAGGATTACAATGCATTAAAGGCATTCACAATTGTGAATAAGATTGATTCACTGTATATCAGCTACAGCAACGAGCAAAAAAATCTTGCCAACAAACAAAAGATTGAATGGCTTAACCAGGAGTTATCTCAGATCGAAAATAGAATGGAAGGATTTGAAGATTACTTTGAGTCTTTTACCCTTCGCAACAAGAGCAGCAACGTTGACGAAGACCTGAAGCGGACAATCTTTTTGATTAATAAAATTGATTCACAGCGATTTGAACTGAATAAACGACTATCTGATCTCAATGATCTTATCGAGTCGTTGTCTGCCGAAGACGGCAGCCTGTCAATCACACAAAGGCAGTTCCTCCCATCCTATCTCAATACAAATCTTGAGGCACTTCAAAAACTCACGGCTGAAAGGGACAGGCTGTCTCTTTCCTACAATGAAAATACATTTGCCTTTCAACAAAAGCAGAACGAGGTCAAGGCATTAAAAGATCAAGCTTTCAATCAGCTTAATAACCTAAAAAAGTCCTGGCTAGAATCCCTTGTCGATATCAACAAGAGAAAAGAGTCGCTTGAAAAGGAATTCGTCACAATGCCCGACAAGAACACCCAGTTCTCGAAGAATCAGAGATTCTACAAACTATATGAAGAATTCTATCTGTCGATGATGCAGGCGAAAGCACAATTTGAAATTGCACAAGCTGGCAATACACCAGACTTCAAAATCCTATCCCATGCTACAATGCCTGTGCAACCGATAGCGCCAAAAAAACTGATGATCATAGGAATTGGACTTGTGGCGAGTTTGGTATTGAACTTCTTCTTTATTGGAATTGCGTACTTACTCAACAATAAAGTGATCGGTGTTCATGAAGTTGAGAGGATAACGCAAATACCTGTTCTTGGTTCCATTCCGGTTACCCAGAATGTAAATGGGTCGGGGCTTATTGTGCAGGACAATCCGAAGTCGATGGCCACAGAAGCCATTCGCAGCCTGCGCACCAGTCTCGAGTTCTTTGCCCCAGGCAATAGCAAAAAAACAATTTGCGTCTCGTCTACTGTCGCAGGTGAAGGCAAATCGTTCCTTGCCATGAACCTGAGTGGAGTGTTGGCTCTTTCCAAAAAGAAAGTAGTGCTGTTAGATCTTGACATGCGAAAGGCCAAGAACAATTTGCCGTTTGAAATTCAGGATAAATCAAAAGGACTCAGCACTATCCTTATTGATAAAAATGCCTGGAAGGATTGCGTCATCAAAACGAGCCTTGATACGTTCGACTACATACCGTCTGGCCCACACCCTCCCAATCCATCTGAGCTTTTGCTCAATGGTGCGTTTGAAAAACTGTTAGTTGAACTTAAGAATGAGTATGACCTGATTGTCATGGACACACCACCGGTCGGCCTGGTAACAGACGGTGTAATGGTGATGAAGAAATCGGACATTTCGATTTATGTACTCAGAGCAAATTATTCCAAGAAAGAATTTATACGCGATCTTTCACGACTTGTCAAAATAAACAATCTCAATAACGTAACCGTTGTTGTCAATGCATTGCCAGCTGACAGCAAAGCTTACGGCTATGGATACTATGAGGATCAGGGGCGGAAGCGAGGAATCAGAAATCTCATCAATATATAGTGTTCTCTTTTTTTAAGCGTCATTCAACTGCACCTGCCAAACCTCTTCTGGCAGATATGCATTCCCACTTATTGCCTGGGCTTGATGATGGCGTTCAAACACTTGAAGACTCAATTGACCTGATCACTCAGTTTTCCAAACTTGGCTACCAGAAGTTGATTACAACTCCTCATATCATGAGCGACTTCTACCGAAACGACAAAGATTCTATTACAAATGGATTGCTGGAAGTCAAAGATGCCATTAAAAAAAAGGATCTTAACATCGAGTTGGAAGCGGCAGCTGAGTATTATCTGGATGAGGTATTGATGTCGAAAGTGCAGAATGGTGAATCCTTACTCACTTTAAGAGACAAGCTGTTGCTGTTTGAAACAAATTTTCTAACTGAACCCTTTCAACTTAAAGAATTCATCTTCAATGCGACCACCAAGGGATACAAGTTGGTGTTAGCACATCCAGAGCGGTATCAATATTTAATCGGTGATATCAATAAGGCTGAGGACTTACGCAACAGGGGCGTTCTGTTCCAAATTAACATACCTTCAATTGTTGGAGCCTACTCAAGACCAATACAAAAATTTGCACAGCAGTTGATTAGCAAAGGTTGGGTCGATTTCCTTGGAAGTGACTGTCACAACCAAATGCAAATGGATATTCTTAAGGATGCAACGAAAGACAAATATTTTGTAAAGGCAACAAACCTTGCCTTGATGAATCAATCCTTGATTGCATTATGATTGCGATTACCGGAGCAAGCGGACTCTTGGGCAGTGTAATCATTCAACGACTAATTGATGATCATCAATCGATTGTCGGCTTAAAAAGAGAAACTTCGAATATCTCCCACCTGGCTGATCTCAATATAAAATGGCTTGATGCTGACCTTAATGATGCTGAATCACTTGAGCAAATTTTCCGAGATGAGAAGATTGAGACAGTAATTCATGCAGCAGCTCTGGTGTCTTTCAGACCCAGTGATCGTGAATTGCTATTAAGAAATAATGTAGAAGGCACAAGAAATGTAGTCAATGCATGCCTCTTCGCCAACGTACCTCGATTGCTACACATTAGTTCAATTGCCGCACTTGGAAGGCAGAAGGGAGTTGATCTGGTAAATGAGAAAAGTAAGTGGACAGATAATGTCCTGAATTCAGACTATGCTGAGTCAAAGCACTTAGCAGAGCTTGAGGTGTATCGCGGTTATGAAGAAGGTCTTGCAATAGACATCATCAATCCTTCTATTATCCTGTCGCAATCGGACTGGAACAGGAGCAGTTCTCAAGTCTTTAAATATGTGTATCAGCAACGTCCGTTTTATACGGATGGGCTGATCAACTATGTTGACGCAAGAGATGTTGCAGAAATGATTGCTAAAATTCTTTCGATGCCTCCCACTGGGAAGCGATATATCGCCAGTGCCGGTGCTATTGAGATTAAAGGCTTCTTCTCCACTATCGCCATGCATTTAGGAAAGAGGGCTCCATGGATCAGGGTCCCCCGCCCTCTGGTTGTAATGGCTGCCAGGATTGAACATCTCAGATCTGCAATGACAGGAAGTACACCAATTGTGACTGCTCAATCTGCGCGGTCAGCAAAAGAGAAAATACGATATGATAACCAACGGGCAATAAATGAGCTCGGACTGAAGTTCAAGCCCTTCGAAGAGACAATTAGATGGTGCTGCGAGTACTATTCGAACGGTAGCACAAACTAATGAATTTCGCAAGTTTGCCCCGTTTATTTATTGCACTACCTTTGCCACTAATTCCCCTTCACTTGTTTTTAGCGGGGATATTTTTGCCTATTTTAGGAAAACCATTTATCGGATGGCCCACGATTTTAGGAAACGCGAAGAAGAGGAAGAGCTGATTAAGCGGTTTGAAGAAAGTTTGAAGAAGAACTCCAACGAATTCTTCGAAATCAATTCCTACGAAACAATCATCGACTACTATCTTGAACATTCTAAATTCAAGAAAGCACTCGTAGCTGTGAATCAAGCGATGGACCTATATCCATTCTCTACCGAGCTCATCACAGTGAAAGCACAGATCCTTTCGAACCTCGAAGAATATGACGAAGCGCTTTCGCTGCTTGAGAAAGCAAGAAATCTTCATCCGACTGACCTTGAGATTTACATTTCGATGGGCTCAATTCTTTCTTTACAATTGAAACATCGAGAGGCTATTGAGCTCTACGAGCAGGCACTTTCGTTCACCGATGAAGAGGCTGATGAAGTCTACTATAACATTGGCCTTGCACATCAGCATCTTGAAGAGTACGAACTAGCCATAGAGGCTTACAAGAAAACCATTGACCTGAACATCGCTCACGAAGGTGCCTTATATGAACTTGCGTTTTGTCTTGATATTGTAGGGCAACTGGAAAGCAGCCTTTCTTATTACAAGAAATTTATCGATGAGGACCCATACTCTGCAGCTGCGTGGTACAATCTGGGGATCGTGTGTAATAAACTAGAGAAGTTCACTGAAGCGATTGAAGCTTATGAATATGCCCTGGCAATTGATGAGTCTTTTGCGTCTGCATCATACAACATGGGTAACACCTATCTGAATTCAGAGCAATACACAAAAGCGCTCGATTCATTTAGAAGAACGATAGACATTGAAGGCCCCAGCCCTGAGGTATATTGCTCAATGGGCGCTGCCTATGAAAATCTGGAGCAATATGATCTCGGGTTAAAGTATTTTCAAAAGGCAGCAAAGCTGGATGCATTTTATGATGAAGCTTGGTTCGGAGCTGGTAGTTGCCTTGAGAAACAGGAAAAGTGGTATCAGGCACTTCATTTTTTTAATAAAGCTATCAAGCTTGATAGTCAGAATGCTGAGTACTGGAAAGCTGCAGCGCATGCTGAATTCAAGATTGGTAATACCATTTCAAGTATAAGCGCCTACGAAGAGGCAAGTCACTACGGATCGACTGACAAAGAGATCTGGTTGAATTGGTCTTTCATTTACTACGAACAAGGAGAATATAAAAAAGCGATAGAGGTACTTGAGCAAGGCCTGGGAGAAATTCCAAACGAGCCCGACTTTCTCTATCGCATTGCAGTATATCACATAGAGGATGGCCACTTTAAGGAAGCATTCAATTTTCTTGAAAATGCGCTACTTTTGGATTTTGAAGGGCATCGAATGTTGTTTGATTTTTTTCCAAAGCCAGAAACGCAAAAGGCCCTCTTCAAAATCATAGATCAATTTAGAAAAGAGAATCAGTAATGAACTACACGTTGAGGAATCTACCTGAGCGCACCTCAAAGCCCAGGCAAATAGGTTTTACTATGGCGATGGATAAGGGGTTGAGCGTTCGAGAGGTTGAGGACCTGATGACCATTGCAGCCGATCACATAGACATTGTTAAATTAGGTTGGGCCACATCGTATGTCACGCCCAATCTCAAAGATAAATTGAAAGTGTACAAGGATGCAGGTATCCCCTGCTACTTTGGAGGCACCTTGTTTGAAGCCTTCATCATCCGCGATCAATTTGACGACTACAGAAAGGTGCTCGATAAATATGATATGTCCTTCGCGGAAGTCTCTGACGGTTCTATTGATTTAGACCACGACAAGAAGCTCGACTATATATCAAGGTTGTCAGAGCAAGTGACGGTACTTTCCGAAGTGGGTTCAAAGGATGCTGAAAAAATAATTCCGCCCTACCAATGGATTGAGCTTATGCAAAAGGAACTTGATGCGGGTGCCTGGAAAGTGATCGGGGAAGCAAGAGAGAGTGGTAACGTTGGATTGTTCCGCGCCACCGGTGAAGTCCGATCAGGACTTGTACAGGAGATTTTGACAAAAATTCCTTTTGAAAAAATTATTTGGGAGGCTCCACAAAAGGCACAACAAGTGTGGTTTATTAAGTTACTTGGAGCAAACGTAAACCTAGGTAACATCGCACCGAATGAAGTGATTCCTTTGGAAACACTAAGACTCGGGCTCCGTGGCGATACTTTTTTACATTTTCTGGGATTAGAAAAGAAGAAGAGCAACAATGCTCCACCATTCTACGCTGACTAAAATCCGTTGAGACGATTTAAAGACTATTTGTTCCTCTATATTAAGGGAATAGGTATGGGTGGTGCTGATGTCATTCCTGGAGTCTCGGGGGGAACTATTGCATTTATTACTGGCATCTACGAGGAATTGATTGAGTCAATAAAAAACATTGACGCAGATGCGCTTGCTTATCTTAAAAAATTTGATTTTTCATCCTTTTGGAAAAAGATTAATGGATCGTTTTTGATTGCCGTCTTTACGGGTGTTATTACCAGCCTTCTGTCACTTGCCAAGCTTATGGGTTTTCTTCTGGCTACTTATCCCATTCCGGTTTGGTCTTTTTTCTTCGGTTTAATACTTATTTCCTCTCCGCTCATTTTAAGAGAAGTGAAGAAGTGGTCATTCGCGATAGTGTTGTCTGGGATCTCTGGGATCGCGATTGCTTACTGGATCACAGTGATCAGCCCGTCACAAACGCCATCTAACTTATTCTTTATTTTCTTCTGTGGCGTTCTCGCCATTTGCGCAATGATTCTTCCCGGCATTTCTGGGGCTTTTATTCTCTTGCTTCTCGGAAAGTATGAGTACATGATTCAAGCTCTGATCGAATTCAACATCCCGGTGGTACTTGTGTTCATGGCAGGTTGCATTGTTGGAATTTTAAGTTTTTCAAGATTTTTGAGCTGGATATTAAAGCATTATCGATTTCCAACTTTAGCTTTGTTAGCTGGATTTATGCTGGGATCTCTCAACAAAGTGTGGCCCTGGAAAGAGGTGGTTTCGTTTAGACTCAATCACGCTGGTCAACAGGTACCCGCATTTGATCAAAGTATATGGCCGGGGCAATACCTTGAAAAAACAGGGAATGATCCTCTCATCTTTCAGTCAATCTTATTTGTCGCGCTCGGGGTGCTTATCGTTGTGTTTGTTGAAAAGTTGGCAGGCGCCCTGAAAACCAAACCGTAGTATGGAAAAGAAATTTGGTCTCATAGGCCTCACCGTTAGTCATTCATTTTCTAAAAATTATTTCGATGAGAAATTCTTTAGAGATGGACTTCGCGACTATCACTATGATTTATACGAGTTAAAAAAGATAGATGACCTTAACCAGCTGATCGCAGACAATCCCGAAATGTGCGGGTTGAACGTGACAATTCCATACAAAGAGTCTGTGATTCCTTTGCTAGATAACATCGATGAAAATGCGAAAGGAATAGGTGCGGTTAATGTAATCAAGGTCAAGGATAATAAACTATCTGGTTATAACACAGATAGCATTGCATTCAAAGAAACGCTTACACGGTGGTTCATTGAAACAACCAATGCATCTGCCATCGTTCTTGGAACGGGCGGATCATCCAAGGCCGTGCAGCAAGCCTTAAAGGACCTGGGTATAACCTTTAAACTCGTATCACGAAACAAGGACAAAGCCGACTTCACATACGAAGAATTGAAAAACAGTGATGCTATCAGCGAGTGTAATCTTGTTATAAATACAACCCCGCTGGGGATGTCTCCGAAGACAGACGGCTACCCGCCTATTAAATACGATCAACTAACTTCGAAACATTTCGTTTACGATCTTATCTACAATCCTGCGAGAACTCAATTCCTTCAGAAAGCTGAAATGAGGGGAGCGTCAATTAAAAACGGGTTGGAGATGCTACACATTCAGGCTGAAAAAGCCTGGGCTATCTGGAATAGCTAAAATAAAATCTTCATTATGGATTTTATACTAAGCAGTGAGTATGAACCAACTGGCGACCAACCCAAAGCCATTGAACAACTGGCGTCTGGTATACTGGCTGGAGAGGAACATCAAACTCTGCTGGGCGTAACTGGTTCTGGTAAAACATTTACGATTGCCAATGTTGTAGCAAAAATAAATCGACCAACTCTTGTCCTAAGTCACAACAAAACACTCGCAGCTCAATTGTATGGAGAATTCAAACAATTTTTTCCAGAGAATGCGGTAGAGTATTTTATATCCTACTACGACTACTATCAGCCGGAGGCTTTCATTCCAAGCTCCAATCTCTATATTGAAAAAGACCTGTCGATCAATGAAGAAATTGAAAAACTGAGGCTGAGTGCAACATCGTCACTCCTTTCCGGAAGGCGGGATGTTTTAGTGGTTGCTTCTGTTTCCTGTATTTATGGTATTGGTAATCCTGAGGAGTTTGGAAAGAACAGAATTCAACTTGCTGTTGGTGAATCAATACCCAGAAATCAATTTCTATTCGCGCTGGTCGATATTCTGTATAGTAGAACTGAAGCCGAATTCAAACGTGGTACATTTCGCGTGAAGGGCGACACGGTTGATGTCTTTCTAGCCTACGCAGATTATGCAGTCCGGATTTATTTTTTTGGAGATGAAATCGAAGGTATTCAGCTTATCGATCCATTTACAGGAAAAAAGATTTCGGATGAAAAGGTGGCGGTTATCTTTCCGGCCAACTTGTTCGTCACCGGCAAAGACCTCCTTCAACTAGCGATCAAGGAGATTCAGGACGATATGGTGCTGCAGGTGCAAATGTTTGAAGGTGAAAAAAGACATTTGGAGGCTAAGCGTCTGAAGGAGCGTACGGAGTTTGATATCGAGATGATGCGGGAACTCGGCTATTGCAGTGGAATAGAAAACTACTCCCGATACTTCGACAGAAGAAATGCTGGAGCGAGACCATTCTGCCTTATCGACTATTTCCCAGATGACTTTCTGATGGTAATAGATGAGAGTCACGTGACCGTGCCACAGATTCGAGCCATGTGGGGAGGCGATCGATCCAGAAAAGTAAACCTTGTAGATTATGGATTCCGTTTACCATCAGCCATGGATAATCGTCCTTTGACATTCAACGAATTCGAAGGCATTCTTAATCAGGTGATCTATGTAAGCGCAACCCCTGCCGAATACGAGCTCAGGAAATCAGAGGGAGTAGTAATCGAACAGTTAATTCGCCCCACAGGTTTGCTCGATCCTGAAATTGATGTTCGTCCTAGTAAGAATCAAATTGATGACCTGCTGGAAGAAATTGATGAGCGTGTTAAAAGAAAGGAAAGGGTTTTAGTCACCACCCTGACGAAAAGAATGGCCGAAGAGCTAACAAAGTTTTTAGAGCGTGCCAACGTAAAGTGCAGATATATTCACAGTGAAGTTCAAACGCTTGACCGCGTGGAAATACTTCGCGAGTTACGCCTTGGTATTTTTGATGTATTGGTAGGTGTTAATCTATTGCGCGAAGGTCTAGACTTGCCAGAAGTTTCTTTAGTAGCTATCCTAGATGCCGACAAAGAAGGGTTCCTCAGAAATCAACGCTCTCTTGTTCAAACCATTGGTCGTGCAGCCCGAAACGAAAATGGCAAGGTGATAATGTATGCTGATACGATCACTGAATCCATGCAAGTGGCGATTGATGAGACCAACAGACGAAGAAAAACACAAATTGATTACAACCTGGCACACGGAATTGTACCGAAAACCGTTCTGAAGTCAAAAGAAGCGATACTTGGTCAAACCAAAGTGGCAGATTCAAAAAAATCGACCAAAAGATACTATATCGAAGAAGAGGAAAAATCACTTGCTGCCGATCCTGTAGTGACTTATCTAAGTAAGGAAGAATTGCAAAAGATGGCAGACCGAACGAGAAAGGCAATGGAGAAAGCAGCTAAGGAACTTGAGTTTATTGAGGCAGCACGCCTTCGCGATGAATATCTTGCTTTGCAAAAGGCAATTGAGGAGAAGAACTAATGTTTTAATCTATACACAACCACAAATGAAAAGGTTAATCTTAATTACCGTCCTGGCTTTTATTGCATCCGCTGCATTTTGTCAAAGTACAAATGATATCATGATTGGCGGTGGACTTGATATCATCAAAACTGACAACCCCGGTGTTTTTGAAAGAGCACAGGTCGGCTTGGAAGCCAACTACTTTGTCGTCCGTCACTTTGCGGTAGGCTTGGGGGCAGAGATATGGACCGATCAAAAGAGCTCGTTCATGATGGGAGCAAGATGGTATGCCAACGATAATGTATTTGTCCGCTTTCGTGGACTCATCGGTGCCAATGATGCATCTCTTGGTGCTGGTTACGCAAAAGCCCTTACTGAGTATCTTAGAATTGAGGGGATGGGCGATTTCTATTTTGCATCAACCGAATTTGGAATTCGGGTGGGCTTGAGTTACGTGATTAAAAGAAATTAGAATCCAGATATTTCAAAAAATAAAGGCCCTTTTCGGGCCTTTTTATTTTTTGTGCGCTAGTTCGATTACGAAGCAAATCTCTTCGCTGCCTCATCCCAGTTCACCACGTTCCACCATGCTGCTACATAGTCAGGGCGTCTGTTTTGGTAGTTCAGGTAGTAGGCGTGTTCCCACACATCTAATCCAAGGACTGGCGTTCCTTTTGTTTCAGCGATATCCATCAACGGATTGTCCTGATTCGGAGTGCTTGTGATCGCCAGCTTGCCACTCGCATCTTTAATCAACCAGGCCCAACCTGAACCAAAGCGTCCAGCTGCTGCAGCATTAAATTTAGTTTTCATTTCATCTACATTGCCAAACGCAGCGTTGATCGCATCCAACAATGCTCCAGAGGGACTTCCTCCTTTTGCACTTAACAGGGTCCAAAACAAACTGTGATTATAATGTCCTCCACCGTTGTTTCTAACTGCCACCGGATACTTTGAAATGTTTTTACAAATGTCTTCGATTGAAAGCTTTTCAGCATCAGAACCAGCAATCGCGTTGTTTAGATTGGTCACATACGCATTGTGGTGCTTACCATGGTGTATTTCCATAGTGCGAGCATCTATATGTGGTTCCAATGCATTAAAGTCATATGGTAATTTTGGAAGTGTGAAAGCCATAAGTATTGATTATTAAGTGAGAAATTAAGTTCGCATTCAAATATAGTAACTACACCATCCCCTAAAAAGTTTAGTTTTTTATCGATTTAATACTTTTTGATAAGGTCACCCAAAATTTTCAACCCTTCTTCTACTCTTTCATTCCATGGAAGACCATAGCATATCCTGAAATAATTTTGAAACTGACCTCTTGAAGAAAAGATATGACCCGGAGCGATACCTAGATTATGTTTTAAAGCTCTTTTATGCAACTTAAAAGCATCCACCCTTTCATTCATCTCAATCCAAAATGAGAATCCTCCTTGTGGACGAGTTACTTTGGTGTCTTCAGGGAAAAATTCAGCAATCGCCTGACTGTATTTCAAACATTGGGTATGAAGTGCCTTTCGCAAATGACGAAGGTGCAATTCGTATCTCCCTTTCTGAAGAAAATTAGCAATCGCCTCCTGAAGTAGTGTGTTGGTGGACACGTTGTTCATTCTCTTCAACGCTACCACTTTATCTCTGTGCTTACCTGGTACAGCCCATCCAATACGATAGCCTGGCGCCAGAGACTTTGAAAATGATCCACACTGAAGTACTATTCCTTCTTTGTCAAATACTTTACATGTACGGGGTCGTGTTTTACCAAAATAAAGTTCACCGTAAATGTCATCCTCAATCAATGGAATATTTTTTCTGGTCAACAATTCCACCAAAGCCTTTTTATTTTCGTCAGGCATTAAACTTCCTAATGGGTTGTTAAAGTTGCAGACAAACAAACATGCCTTGATGTCAAATTTGGAAATGGCATCCTCCAAATATTCAAGATTTATCCCCGTATCAGCATGCGAAGGAACTTCTACCACCTTAAGCCCAAGACTTTCTATCACTTGAAAAATACCGTAGTATGTAGGTGACTCGATGGCAACTGCATCTCCTGGCTGTGTGACAGCTTTCAAACACAGCGACAAGGCTTCCAGGCAACCATTGGTTATTACAATGTCACTCTCACTTAATGCACCACCCCAATTGAATGAAAGACGCGCAATCTGTTGCCTCAGGGCTTCATTTCCTTCAAAGTCTTCGTAGTTCAAACAACTGTCAACCGAATTCCTTAAAGCATGAATTACTGATTTGTTGAGCTTGGCAGTAGGCAAAAGTGAGTAGTCCGGAGAACTAACTGAAAAGTGAATCAATTCTGGAGAGCGCAAACCTTTGTAAACACTTGCGATAATCTCATCCAGGCTCACGGGCGTACATTCCTCCGCAGGTTTACAACAGGAAGGCACATCACGACCGAGCTGCGGTGAATACTTAACATAATATCCCGATTGCGGTCGTGCTTCAATCAATCCCTTACTCTCCAAATGATAGTACGCCTGAAATGCCGTGCTCAAGCTGATGCCCTGCTCTTTACTTAGCGCACGAACAGAAAGCAACTTGTCTCCTACTCGAAGTGAGTTCTTTTCAATTAAGCTTTCAATTCGGTCTGCAACCTCTACATAAAGATGGTCCTTAGTGGCTATTGATTCCATAGTGAACTGATATGGTCAAAATTAATAAAACTGAAACTGTTTTGTGTACGTATAATCGAGAAATTTGTGACAAGAATTGGAATAAGATGAGCATCGGAAGTATTTGGAAAGCCTACCTCGCACTGGCTGTAGTCTGCATCGCATGGGGAACAACCTACCTCGCGCTTAGAATTGGCGTCATGGAGTTTCCTCCCTTTTTGTTTAGCGCCTTAAGGCAAATCATCGCAGGCATCATACTGCTGACTGCCATGTTTTGGGTTGTAAAAAAAGAAGTACCATCTAAAGCAGTGCTAATCAATCAGGCAGTTGCTGGGTTTTTCATGATCACTGTCGGAAACGGACTGGTAGGCTGGGCAGAAATGTTCGTTCCAAGCGGAATCGCTGCAATCATTTGCTCTATGGTACCGATTTGGGTCATCGTAATTAATCTGATCGTAGCCAAAGACGAAAAACCAAACTTCCCTATCATCATGGGACTTGGAGTCGGTCTTAGTGGTATCATACTAATATTCGGTCAAAATCTCTCCGAGATAACAGCCTCCGCTTACATGATAGGTATTTTGGCAATTGTTATAGCCAACCTGGGCTGGGCAGGTGGAAGCATCTGGATGAAGAAAAAAAATCAACAAAGCGATCCGTTCGTAAACGCAGGCCTCCAAATGACATTTGGTGGATTACTGTTACTGCCAGTAAGTCTTGGATTTGATAATTACGAAGCCATTCACTTTAGCAGCAATGTAGTGTGGTCGCTGTTATACTTAATTGTCTTTGGGTCGGTTGCCGCTTATGCGTGTTACTCTTATGCAATCAAGAAGTTACCTGTTACCATTGTTACACTGTATGCCTACATCAATCCAATAGTAGCTATTTTACTAGGATGGCTGATTTTAGATGAAATGTTGACACTAAGAATTGTAATTGCAATTGGAATCACACTTGCTGGTGTGTACATCGTTAACAAAGGGTACCAACTAAGAAGCTTGTGGCGGTCAGCACTGTCTACCAATTCTTAAAGAAAGATTCTATTTATAACGCTGAAACAAAAAACCTAATCAAATGACTGAAGTTTCATCGCTACAAAAAAAGATGCTTGAAGAAATGAAGGATCACGACCTCTTTCAAAAAGCCGAATCTTTTGGATTGGAATATCTTTCGAAAGCTCTTGAAAGAAACGTGTACCCCAGTGACAAAGCACTTAGCGATCTTAAAAAATTTGACGAAGAACTACCCTCCTCGACAGGTGATGCCTATAGTGTTTTACAACAGCTCAATGACTTTGGCGGACCTGCAACTGTAACCACCATTGGCAGTCGCTATTTTGGTTTTGTAACAGGAAGCGTACTGCCAGCTAGCCTCGCTGCAAAAAATTTGTCCATCTTTTGGGATCAGGTTTCTGCTATGCAGGTGATCTCTCCGCTGTGCTCAAAATTAGAGACCATAGTTGAACAATGGTTAGTTCAACTATTTGGTTTGCCCAAAGGCACTGCCGCAGGTTTTGTAAGCGGCTCTTCGATGGCAAACTTCTGCGGGTTGGCCGCTGCCAGATATAGAATCCTGAAAAATCAAGGATGGGATATCACTGAAAAAGGACTATTTGATGCGCCAAAAATCAGAGTGGTCACAGGAAGACATGCGCACTCTACTGTGCTAAAGGCAATCTCACTCATTGGATTGGGTAAAGCGAATATCGAATGGGTAGACGTTGATGACCAGGGCAGAATAATAGTTGACCAAATACCTGAACTGGACAACCGAACTATCTTGATCCTTCAAGCAGGTAACGTGAGCAGCGGCTCGTTTGATGACTTCAAAAACATCTGCGAAAAAGCAAAAAATCAAGGCGCATGGATTCATATTGATGGAGCATTTGGATTGTGGGCTCAAGCGTCTGAATCGTTGAAACATCTGACAAAGGGAATCGAGTATGCCAACTCATGGGCTGTTGATGCACATAAAACACTCAACACTCCGTACGACAGCGGGATCATCATGTGCAGGGATAAAGAAGCACTCGTTTCAGCTTTACATATGACCGGTGGTTACATAGTCATTGGTGAAGGAAGAGACGGAATGTATTACACACCCGAAATGTCAAGACGAGCTCGTATCATTGAGTTGTGGGCAGCGATGAAATACCTTGGCAAAGCAGGCATCGACCAACTCGTAACCGACCTTCATTTGAGAGCCGCTCAGTTTGCCAATGAAATAAAAACAAAAAAAGGCTTCAAAGTTTTAAATGACATTGTATTCAATCAGGTACTTGTACAATGCGATTCGGATGAGATCACCGATCGAACCATTTCAAAAATTCAGGAGCTAAGGACATGTTGGGCAGGTGGATCAACCTGGTTTGGCAAGAAGGTAATCCGTGTCAGCGTATGCTCTTGGGCAACAACACCGGAAGACATAACAAAATCCGTAAATTCGTTTGAAGAAGCATTGAGCTTAGTTCAATCATAAATCAGGAAAAAGATGAAAGCGACACCGTGGTTTGAAAGAGAATTTAAGTTTGGTAATAAACCCGACATGCTCCCTTTCTTCCATGAGAGATTAACATTCACAGGTCTGCGCATTGAACACAAAGTACGTGGTGTGTCAGATGAATTACTCTCCACACAGCCCGATGGCAAGTGGTCTGTCAAACAGCACATCGGTCACCTTGCAGAAGTGGATGAAATTGCGATGAAACGAATCCGCGAGATGCTGGAAGGCACACCAACACTTTCACCTGCTGTATTCGAACCAAAGAGAGACTACAACAAAATGCCCGTCAACCAGGTGGTAAGTTTTTTTAATGACAACAGAAAAAAGAATCTTGAATTATATCAAAGCCTGAGTGAAGCTGACCTCAAAAAAGAATCTCTCCACCCGAGATTGAAAATGATGATGAACCCTGTCGACCTCGCGATGTTTGATGCCGAGCACGATGATCATCACCTCGTTAAGATCAATGAAATTTTAGCACTGAGATAATGTACGTTCCGAAATACTTCAAACCTGATAACTCGGAAGAGGTCAAAGCATTCATTAGGGCAAATAATTTTGGGATCCTAGTGAGTGAACACAACAACCGACCATGGGCAACGCATATTCCTTTTATGCTCAACCAATCAGGTACACACCTCACCACCCACATCTCACGTGGCAACCAGCAGTGGAAAAGCTTTTCAGAAAAGGACGTGATGGCGATATTTCAAGGGCCGCATGCCTACGTCAGCTCATCATGGTATGATCACGAAAATGTGCCCACATGGAATTATATGGCGGCACACGTCTACGGCAAAACGAGAATTATTGAAGGCGATGAACTCCGGCAAGCCCTTCGAGAGTTGGTAGATCATCACGAAGCGGGATCAGCCAGGCCAGTTTCGCTTGACAGCATGACGCCATCCTACGTTGATCGCGAAATCAAAGCCATCGTAGGACTTCAAATTGAGATCACAGAAATTCAGGCTGCTTATAAACTTTCACAAAACCGAGATTCCAAAAATCATCAAAATATTATTGATGAACTGGAACGTCAAGGGTATCCCGGTGCTGTGGATGTAGCTGCAGAGATGAAGAAAAGATCGCGAGAATAGGTGCTCTGCCCTTACTACGCGGATAAAAAATAAATATCTTTATCGTCTAACACTTTTCAAATGACCAACGTGTCCACGCTGCCCGTTCAAAAAACTACCAAGTCAAGGCTCTCAAGTATCGACTTCGCCAATCTCGATTTCGGAAAGTACATCTCAGATCATATGGTTCTCGGAGAATATGCCAATGGCAAGTGGTCTAGTCCGTCCATCGTGCCGTATAGCGACCTTCCGATGAGCCCTGCGATGCTTTCCATACACTACGGCCAGTCCGTATTTGAGGGAATGAAAGCATTTAAAATGGCTGATGGTCGCATTAATATTTTCAGACCCAAAAGACATCATGCACGACTCAACAAATCATTGAATCGGATGTGTATGCCCGAGATTCCCGAAGATATGTTTTTGGAATCACTAGAAACACTTATCACCATAGATCATCAGTGGGTGCCATCCGGTGAAGGTGCTTCTTTATACATCAGGCCAGTTGTGTTTGCTTCAGAAGCTCGTCTCGGTGTAAAGGTGTCAGATTTATACAAGTTCGTTATCATGACCACACCCGTAGGTCCATACTTCAGCAAACCATACAAACTAAAAGTTGAAGATCATTACGTTCGCACAGCAGAGGGAGGAACCGGTTTTGCAAAATGTGCGGGCAACTATGGCGGTGCATTCTATCCTACCCAAGTCGCACGCCATGAAGGGTTTGACCAGGTATTGTGGACTGACCACAAAGAACACAAGTATATTGATGAAGTGGGGATGATGAACGTGATGTTTGTTCTGGACGGAAAACTAATCACCCCAAAACTTAACACAGCAATTTTAGACGGAATCACCCGCGATTCAATTCTTACACTAGCAAGAGACATGGACTTCACCGTGGAAGAAAGAACGATTAGCCTCGATGAATTAGAAGAAGGATTTAAAAATGGAAGCCTGACCGAAGCCTTTGGCGCAGGCACAGCTGCCATTGTTGCTACAATCGCATCCATGAATATTCACGGAAAAAATTATTCTGTAAATCCTCCGTCCCCGGAAAGTTTTCAACTCAAGGTAAAACAACAATTACTCGATATTAGGACCGGAGTAGCCGAAGATAAATTCGGATGGAATCATATTGTCGCTATTAAATAGAACAGATTGAAACTACGCGCTGCATTTTTTCACGGAAAGGACACTCTTACTCTACAGGAAATTGAAAAACCGAAAATTGGAAGAAACCAGGTCATTGTTAAAATTAAAAATGCCGCTCTAAATCGACACGATCTTTGGCTGCTCAAAGAACAAGCCGACTCAATGCCTGGTGGAGTTATCCTCGGTGCCGATGGCTCTGGCATAATTGAGGAAGCTGAGGCCGAAGAGGATCAATACCTCATAGGAAAAGAAGTAGTAATCAATCCAAGTATAGGCTGGGGCAAAAATCCGTTAGTACAGGCACATTCATTTTCAATCCTTGGATATCCCGCACATGGCACCTTCGGTGACTATCTTCAGATATCAAGAAAACAGGTTTTTGAAAAGCCCACTCATCTGAGTTTCGAGGAAGCAGCCGCTGTGCCTCTCGCTGGCCTCACCGCCTACCGCGCGCTGTTTACCAAAGCCCGGTTAAGGCCAGGAGAAAAAGTATTGATTACCGGAATCGGTGGTGGTGCCGCACTATGGGCCCTGCAATTTGCGCTCTCATTCCAGGCCAAAGTTTACGTAACCTCCGGTTCGGATGACAAAATCAAAAAGGCAATCGAAATGGGAGCAATTGCCGGATTCAACTATAAGGAAAATGATTGGCCAGCAAAAATATCAAAGGAAGCCGGTGGGTTTGATGTAATTATCGACAGTGCAGGAGGAAAGCAATTCAATCAACTACTGGATCTCGCATATCCGGGAGGACGTGTCGCACTCTTCGGGCGAACCAGCGGGTTGATCACAGACATTGCGCCCAGAATACTTTTCTGGAAACAACTTTCAATTTTTGGTACAACCATGGGTACTGAAGATGAATTCTTGTCGATGCTGGATTTTGTAGAAAAAAATAGAATCAAGCCGGTGATCGATAGCACCTATCCATTAGAACAAATTCATGATGCCTTCAAACGAATGGAGCATAGTGAGCAGTTTGGAAAGATCGTCATCTCTGTTTCATAATATGGACATCGTTTACAAGTCAGACGCAAGCATAACCGCAGATCAGTTTATTGACATTCTCAAGAGATCAACGCTGGATGAAAGACGTCCGGTGAATAACCCCGAGAGAATTCAAAAAATGTTGGATCACGGCAATGTGTTGGTTACAGCATGGGACGGAGACAAACTCGTAGGCGTATCACGAGCGTTAACTGATTTCTCATTTTGCTGCTATCTGTCCGACCTGGCAGTCGACCGAGAATATCAAAAGAAAGGCATCGGTAAGAAACTTATAGAAGTAACACACAACACCTCTGGGCCAGCCACTTCGCTCATTTTGTTAGCGGCACCTGCGGCCGCCCTATATTATCCAAAGATTGGAATGGAACAATTTACCGATTGCTTTATCATCAGAAGAAAATAAACGCCATGAGTCAATTCCCCATCACCGACAAAACCAAAATCACACGCCTTCCTAAACGAGGTGTTTACGACAAAGAAACAGTCTACAAGATTTTGGATGAAGCATTGTTTTGTACCATCGCCTTCAATCTCAATGGTCAACCCTTTCAAATTCCGACTGGCTTCTGCCGCCTTGATGACAAGCTTTATGTTCATGGCTCTGTGGGTAGTCACTATATGCGCGAACTGGTAGCCAATAACCTGCCGGTAAATATCAACGTAACCTTTATGGATGGAATCGTGCTGGCACGATCTGCTTTTCACCACTCGGTAAATTATCGATCCGTAAGTGTGTTCAGCAAAGCCACTCAGGTAACTGACCCGGAAAAAATGGATACGATCCTTGAAGCCTTCACAGAAAAGATGTGTCCCGGCAGGTGGAACGACATCCGTAAACCAACTGCAAGCGAGTGGAAGGCAACGATGGTAATTGAGTTTGCCATCGATGAAGCTTCCGCAAAAGTCAGAACCGGTCCTCCCGTGGATGATGACGAAGACTACGATATGAATGTTTGGGCAGGCGTGCTGCCACTTCAAATTCAAAAAGGTCAACTAACACCAGATCCGAAGCTTAAGCCTGGTGTGGATGTGCCCAGCTACCTAAGGTAATCTTGAACACCATTAAAGATCAATTGCTTAGCGCCTGTGAATCCTGGGTACGCGATCGGCTAAACCATTTACAAGCTGAATTGGCTTCACTCAAACAAACTCTTCAGGATGAGACAAAAAGCTCGGTAGGCGATAAATACGAAACCACCAGAGCAATGACCCATCTGGACATGGAGAAACTCTCAGGCCAACTGGTGGAAGCTGAAAAAATGAGCCAGGTACTTTCAAAAATTAAAGCGAGTCAGGCCAGCGCTGAGAAGCTTGCTGATCTTGGAGGCCTGATTCAAACTGATCAGGAAGGCTATTTTCTTTCCATCAGCATGGGCAACATAACGGTTGAAGGCAGAAAATATGTTTGCCTCTCCCCTGTCTCACCCCTTGGAATGTCGCTCAAAGGCAAAAAGGTTGGTGAGGAGGTTCTATTCGGTCCCAAAAGACTCAAAATCATCGATATTTTGTGAGCCCTGGTTTATGAAGCAGGCTATTTGGCGCCAGACAAGGATTTCCGGCCAAAAATCACTATCTTTGCGGCACTTCAATTGACTGGTTTGACCATACAGCCTATCAAAAACTCAAAAAACCTTCCGAACCAATATTCCGCGGAAGGAGTTGTACCATTGAAAATTCGAATGTTTCACTATAAATAAGTTAACTATGGGAAGACCCCCGGTATTACCTAAGAAGAAAAAAGACGGTTTTTATCTGGAAATCAGAAACAAGGGTGCCAAGTCAGGGATAATCATTATCCGTGACAGTGAGAGAGAGATGATGCAAGCTGTGAGACAGTACGAAAACACCAAGGATGTAATTATTCTGGGTGAGCACAAGAACGGAAAGCGTGTAGAAGAGAAGAAGAAAAAAGTGCACCAAAAGGAAAAGGTCTAAAAATCAAAAGCCCTCAACAAGTTGAGGGCTTTTTTTATTTAAAACGGAAGATCATCCCCGCTTCCTGAGTCAAATGGCTCCTCCATCGGTGGAGGTGGTGAAGTAGGTGATCCCATGCTACCACTCTTTTCTACCTTCCATGCCCTGGCCTCTGTGTACCAGCGACCGTTATATTCTCTGCTCTCCAAATCTACAGCGACAGATACATCGTCACCTTCATTCACTCCAAACTGATCAATCTTGTCACCCCAAATGGATAGACACACCTTCTTTGGATATTGACTCTGTGTTTCTAAAATAAACTCCTGCTTTCTCCACTGCCCTTTGCGACCCATACCCGATTGAAGTGGTAGCAGTTGAATTACTTTTCCTTTAAGTTCCATTGCCATATGGCTTCTGATTTAGTGATTGTTAGTTTTCAGCAATTTGAGGATAAAACAAGAATATGGCAAAGAAATCTACTGCTCTCGAATACGCTTAAAGAAGGAATTCACAAGTTCAGCACATTCGTTGCTCTTGATACCGCTTACTACTTCAGTCTTGCCATGGAGTATTGGGCTCTTTGACAGCGAGTATCCCCTTTGAACATCTGATGCTCCATACACCAGCTTCATCAGTTGTACCCAATGCAAAGCACCCGCACACATTATACAAGGCTCTAGCGTCACATAAAGTGTGCATTCACTCAAGTATTTCGAACCGAGAAAATTGGAAGCTGCCGTAATCGCTAGCATTTCAGCATGGGCCGTAGCATCAGTAAGCTTTTCAGTTTGGTTATGCGCCCTTCCTATTATCCTATTCTTACACGCCACCACCGCACCCACCGGCACCTCACCATCTTCAAAGGCTTTCTGGGCCTCTTTAAGGGCCTCACGCATGAAATATTCATCAGTGTAAAGATCCATCAGAATCCTATTTGATTCTCAAACTACTCATCATCGACCTTGCCGTCTCCTGCCACTCCCCTTGCATCTGCTGAGGGCAATTAAAAGAGATCACCAGCGTCCTCGACTTCTCCACCAGGTAGAGAATATACGTGTACTTTTGAATGGCATCACTATTACCCATATCCCTCCTGTCTCCATTTATCCGCGATTCAAACTCAAAAAATATATACTCCTTTTTGTGGATATCGCGAATGCCCTCATCAATCATCGTTACACGATCGTAGAGATTGTAAATCCCCGATTTGAAAAACTGTCTCGACATATCCAGATCAACATCAGGCCACTGCGTAGCCGATGTCTTAATACTAAAATCGATCATGCGATTTTCATCAGTATAAGCGCCTAACGGAGCCCTTACGGACGGATGACGCTGTGCGATGTCGTCTGGGCTCATAGGCAGCAGCTCTTCAGCAATCGAGACGGTAATGTCATTGGTCACCTTCGTCTTGATCAGCTTATGTCCATCAAGTGGCAAAAGAAAAAGTAGTGTGATAATCGAGATTTTAGTCATAGCAGCAAAACATGCATAAATAAGGCCAGTCTTCGAAAGATTTCAACCAATTAATCAGCAACCAAGCCTCATTTTAAAGGTCAACCTTTTGTTAATTTGCACCCTCAAATTTAATTGAAAATTACATGTTACGAACTCATACATGCGGTGAGCTGCGGATGTCAAATGTGAATGAACAAGTTACCCTGACCGGCTGGGTACAACGAGTTCGTGATAAAGGAAGCCTCGTATGGATAGACCTTCGCGACCGCTATGGTATCACACAGTTGTTTCTCGAAGAAGGGAAATCTAACCCTGAGGTTTTAGAACAAGCCAGGAACTGTGGGCGTGAATTCGTTGTCAGCGCTTCGGGCACCGTTACCGAACGTCAGTCGAAGAATGATAAAATGCCAACAGGCGATATTGAAATAAAAGTTGAAAAACTTGAGCTACTCAACGCCTCCAAAACACCTCCCTTTACGATAGAAGAAGAAACAGATGGCGGTGATGACCTGCGCATGAAGTATCGTTATCTTGACCTCAGAAGAGCAAGCGTAAGACAAAATCTGCAACTGCGTCATAAAATGGCGCAGCAAACACGACTCTATCTCGATGGTCAAAATTTTATCGAAGTAGAAACTCCAGTATTGATCAAATCAACACCAGAGGGCGCACGCGACTTCGTTGTCCCATCACGCATGAACCAAGGTGAGTTTTATGCGCTGCCGCAATCCCCTCAAACATTCAAACAATTGTTGATGGTTTCGGGGTTCGATCGCTACTATCAGATTGTGAAATGCTTTAGAGACGAAGACTTGCGTGCCGACCGTCAGCCGGAGTTCACACAAATAGACTGTGAAATGTCATTCATCGAGCAAGAAGACATTCTTAACATGTTCGAAGGTCTCGTGCGTCATCTCTTCAAGCAAGTAAAAGGTATCGATATCGCTTCAGTGCCAAGGATGACCTACGATCATGCGATGAAGTATTATGGCTCCGACAAACCAGACACGAGGTTTGAAATGAAGTTTGTGGAACTGAATGATGTAGCCAAGGGCAAAGGCTTCTCCATATTCGATGGTGCCGAACTGGTCGTTGGAATTTGTGCAAGTGGCTGCGCAAGCTACACACGGAAACAGATCGATGAACTTACTGAGTTCGTAAAAAGACCACAAGTTGGCGCGAAGGGACTCGTCTATGCGCGTTATAACGAAGATGGCACTTTCAAATCTTCTGTCGATAAATTCTACGATGAGTCAGCACTTCGCTTATGGGCAACGGCAATGGATGCAAAACCAGGTGACTTGTTATTGATCTTATCCGGACCTGAGGAAAAGACAAGGAAACAATTGTCTGAATTAAGATTGCATCTCGGTAATCAACTGGGGCTTAGAGACAAAAATAAATTCTCTCCGCTGTGGGTGTTAGACTTTCCATTATTCGAGTGGGACGAAGAGACACAAAGGTATCACGCGAAGCATCACCCATTTACATCTCCAAAACGAGAAGACATTCCGTTGCTCGATTCGGATCCGGGAAAAGTTCGCGCCAACGCTTACGATATGGTGCTCAACGGTACTGAGATTGGTGGCGGTTCCATTCGTATCCATGACAAAGCTACTCAGCAACTGATGTTCAAAAAACTTGGCTTCACCGATGAGGAAGCAAAGAAACAATTTGGCTTCCTCATGGAAGCATTTGAATATGGCGCGCCTCCACATGGTGGTATCGCATTTGGTTTCGACCGGCTATGTTCGCTCTTTGGTGGTGTAGATTCAATTCGAGACTTCATTGCCTTCCCTAAGAACAATGCAGGCCGTGATGTGATGATCGACTCACCATCAACTATCGCTGAGAGCCAACTGGACGAACTGGGTATTGCAGTTAAGGAAAACCGTTCATAGCAATACAATACGACTGATAACATTCGAATCAGAGGCTGTCAAAATTGACAGCCTCTTTTGTTTCATTTTCTTACCTTGTCTTTCTAACCCAGACCTCCAAAATGAAACTGAATACCCACCTGACAACACTTCTGTTTGTTTTTGCTTCGCTTACATTATTCGCACAGAAGTCAAAGAGCAAACAAGTGCCTGCGACTTATTTTCCTGAAAAGGAGTGGCAACACAAAAGGGCTGATGAAGTCGGCATGAATGAGAGTCTGCTGAAGGAGGCTGTTGATTTTGCCATTGCCAATGAAACAAGTGCGCCACGTGATTTAAAACTCAATCACTATAGGAGCTTTGGCAGAGAGCCATTTGGTGATGCTATCGGACCCATCAAAGAAAGAGGCGATCAAACCGGGATTATTATTAAAGACGGCTACGTGATCGCAGAATGGGGTGAGCCCTGGAGAGTAGACATGACACACAGCGTCACAAAAAGTTTTCTATCTTCAGTTGTCGGGTTGGCTTATGACAGAGGCTTGATCAAAAGTATTGATGATCTGGTTTATCCTTACGTTCCACCCATTCTCGAATACAATCCACCATCAGACCGAAATAAAGCTGATGATATTAACAGCGCAGACCTTCTAACACCATTTGACACACCGCACAATCGAACCATCACATGGCGACATCTCCTTCAGCAGAACAGTGATTGGGAAGGAACACTTTGGGGAAAGCCGGATTGGGCAGATCGTCCAAGTCAAGACTACAACGAATGGTTAACACGTGAACGTGTGAAACCAGGAACTGTATACGAATACAATGACACACGAGTAAATGCCCTGGCGCTCGCAGCACTGGGTGTTTGGCGCAAGCCCTTGCCAGAAGTACTGAGAGAAAATATCATGGATCCAATTGGTGCTTCCAACATGTGGCGCTGGTACGGATATGAAAACTCGTGGATCGTATTGGATGGCAAACCTGTACAGTCTGTAAGTGGAGGCGGTCATTGGGGTGGTGGCATGTTTATTCACGCTTATGATATGGCAAGGTTCGGCTATCTCACATTGAACAATGGAAAGTGGAACGGCAAACAATTGGTTTCAGAGCAATGGAACAAGTGGGCACAAACTCCGTCAGCACCGCAGGCCACTTATGGTTTCATGAATTGGTTCCTCAATACCGATAAAAAATTTCTGCCTAGTGCTCCGGAAAAAGTTTTTGTACACATTGGCAATGGTACCAACATGGTTTACGTTGATCAGGAAAACAACATTGTCGCTGTGGTTCGCTGGATCGAGAACAACAAAATGGATGACTTCGTAAAAAGGCTACTGGCGGCCATCAAATAACCCGATGACAAAGAACATTCTTCTTTTTATTTTGATTTTGCTGATGTGGAGTTGTGGAAACTCCGGCAAAAAACAAATTGACGATGCAGCAACTGCGTTTGACAATGGTGATTACGAAAGGGCCATTTCATTGTTGGATAAAGTCATCAGTTCTGGTAATACATCAGGAAAAGTCTACTTCATGCGTGGAAGTAGCAAATACAATCTAAATGACTTCGAAGGTGCACTGGCCGATTATGATAAAGCCCTGGAGAGTACGAAGGATGATCCTGAGATTTTCTTTCATCGCGGTCTCACCAGGTTTGCTTTAAATCAACACAACCCATCTATTGAAGATTTCACCATGGCCGTTACGCTAAGACCTGACTATGCTGAGGCTTTTCAATATCGGGCAGAAAACTGGCTTGCCTTAAATGTGATCGACAGCGCACTCACCGATTTGAACCGCGCAATAGATTATAATGAAAACCTGGCTGGTCCTTATCACTCTCTCGGAAAATACTATTCATCAACTTCAGATTATAATCAGGCGATCGCCTACTATTCAAGAGCCATCGAATTGGAACCCAAAGCGGAGTATCTGTTCAATCGTGGGCTCGCTTATTTCCACGAAAGTGATTTTGAAAACTCAATCAACGATCTGAGTTCCAGCATTTCAATGGACGGAACCCGTGTTGATGCTTTTGTTATGCGCGGAATTGCACGAGACGAAACCGGAAGCAGCCCTCTTGCGCTTGAAGATTTTGACAAGGCGATTACTCTCGACCCTGAAAACGGCTACGCCTACTTCAACAGAGGTATCACCAAAAAAAACCAGGGCGACACCCAAGGCGCCTGCGCTGACTTTAATAAAGCATTGGAGCTCGGCTATACGGAGGCCATCGCCAAGACCGGAGACTGCATTAACTAATGCCGTTCCAACAAAATGATTCGATCAATAAGCTCCGAAAGTCCGAGTTGGACGAGCACTGTGCCACCTCATTAGTTTTTAGTTTGGGGTGGCACTAGTCCAGCAGCCTGGCAGTAGCTTCCGCATCGATATCGATATCATCTTCACCGACATTATCGTACGGATTTTCAAGGTGATCCTGAATGTTATCAAGACTCACAAGAATGAAGCTGTACAAGATTGGCATCACATACACCAGTTGTGATGAGTAACTGTCGAACGACTTCGCGAAGTAAGGTCCGTATATAATAGGAAAGATATAAATAAAGCCCTTGCTATAGGCACGCAGTGTCACTGGCGTTCTATAATTGTGTACGATCTTCATGTTGTCAAACGCGATAATCATCTTGCTCACGTACTGACTTATTCGGCTTATCTCTCCACTCTGCACACCAAGGCCGCGCAGTTCCATAGTATAAGAAGACAGCTTTGAAAACATCTGGTAAATCTTCACCTCATTTTCCTGCCAGCGGTCAGTTTTTCGTTCAGCCAGCATGTCTCTCATGACATGGAAAAGTTCCTTCATCAACTCTCTCATTCGCTTCGGGAGATCGCTACCTTTATCGGCTGTCCAGTCACGAGTCGCATAATAGATAGCAATCGCATGGCCTTTAAAATCAGCCAAACGCTGAAGCGCGGTTTCCCTCCTGTTGTAGGCAGAACCAATTGAAAATACCACCGGAAACACAATAGCAACACCAACCAGCATATCCGGAAAAGCAGCCACAAGATTTAGCCGGTAGCAAACGTAGGTGCTGATGATAGAAAGGGTAGTGACAATTATCGTCTTGTAATTGATAATCAGCGAAAAGCTTTTAAGAATGCTCCTCATATGGTAAGATTAAAGCCTGTTGTTGGTTAAGGCATTTCGGAGCCAATATTAAATAATTATTATTAATAAATAATTGACCTAAATCAGTGTAGATGGCTGGACCTATTGACCTTCAAAAACTTCGAAATTGGAAACCACCAGAAGGGTTTCAAACTATTACCACACTTGATGCACACACAGGTGGCGAACCCCTTCGCATTGTTATTGACGGCCTTCCCGAATTACCTGGTAACACCATCCTGCAAAAAAGACAGTACCTAAAAGATCATCTCGACCACTATCGCACCATCCTCATGTGGGAGCCCCGGGGTCACGCAGATATGTATGGATGTATCATAACTCCACCGGAAAAGCATAGTAGCGACTTCGGAGTAATCTTTATGCACAATGAGGGATACAGCACGATGTGCGGACATGGCATTATCGCAGTAACAAAAGTTGCTCTTGAAACTGGTCTGATTGAAAAGCAGGAACCTCAAACTAAAATTAGTATTGATTCGCCCGCTGGATTGATTACCTCCTATGCAGATATGATTGATGGACGCATCGACAGGATTTATTTCCACAACGTGGCATCATACGTTCAGGCAGTTGATCAAAAAATTGAAATTGATGGATTAGGTATTGTCACCTACGACCTCGCATTTGGTGGAGCATTCTATGCCTATGTAGATGCAGACCAAATAGGACTTAAGTTAGATGCCGGGTCGTTTAGCGAAATAATTCGAACTGGCATGCAAATAAAAAGAGTCGTAATGAATGCCATACCCCTTGCACATCCCTTTGAAGAAGATCTTAATTTTTTATACGGCACCATCTTTACAAGCAAACACGCAAATCCTGGCTCAAGCTATCGCAATGTGTGCGTCTTCGCAGAAGGAGAAGTGGATCGCAGTCCCACAGGTACCGGAGTAAGTGGAAGAGTGGCCATCGATGTGGCAAAGGGCAAACTCCAAATTGGAGAGCCGATTATCATCGAAAGTATCGTTGGAAGTAAGTTTGAATGCAAGGCAATTTCAAATACAACTTTTGGGCCCTATCAGGCAATTGTTCCAGAGGTGCAAGGGTCAGCCCACATTTCCGGAAAGCACACTTTTGTCGTTGATCCTCATGATCCACTCAAAAATGGTTTTATATTAAGATGACATGGCAGAGTTTAAAATAGTAAGTGACGAAGAAGTTCGAAAAACAATTCCAATGTCCATTGCCATTGACCTGATGGCAGACGCATTCAAACAAATCAGCAACCGCACAGCTGTCGTACCCATCAGAACCGGTATCGAGAAAAATGATCATAGTGCCCGCGCACTCTTTATGCCAGCCTACTCCCCTGGCTATCACCTTTTCGGTTTGAAGATGGTAGCAGTGTTTCCTGAAAATACTTCCAAAAGTTTGCCCGCCATCCAGGGAAAAGTGCTTGTGATAGATGATGAAGATGGGACACCAAAAGGATTGATTGATGCTGGATATCTAACCGCATTACGCACTGGAGCAGCTTCAGGTCTTGCAACCAAACTATTATCTTCCCCCGAAGCTGAAACAATGGCAATGTTTGGTACAGGAACGCAAGCCATCACACAAGTCGAAGCCGTTTGCTGTGTGAGAAATATCAAAACCGCTTTTGTGTTTGGTACATCTCCGGAAAAGACAAAGTCATTTTGCACACAAATGGAGCAAACACACAAGGCAGCATTTATCCCAGGTCAACTTTCCGACCTCAAAAAAGCAGATGTCATCTGCACCGCCACTACCTCGATAAAACCCTTGTTCCAATTGTCGCACCTCAAACCTGGAACACTTATTAATGGCATTGGATCTTACAAGCCCGAAATGCATGAGATAGCCTCCGACATCGTAAAAAACTGTCGGTTAATTGTTGATCAACGAGAACCCGTACTGTCCGAGGCTGGTGATATCATGATTCCCATAAAAGAAGGTTTGATTGACCAGAACCATATCTATGCTGAGTTAGGTGAAATTGTGTCGGACAAAAAACCAAGTGGCCCGATGAAGGACGTTTGCACCGTGTTCAAATCAGTAGGCAATGCTGTTCAGGATCTGGCAATAGCCGCATATGTACTCAAGAACGTTTAGGTAATTTGAACTTGCTTGAACTCCCACAGCCCATATCCACAATACTACCTCTACAAACGAATTGTTCAGGCCAAGCTTTTCATCGACTCTCACTACGAAGAGAGCATCAATCTCGACAACATCTCTGATGAAGCTTACTTCTCA
>JAGQYM010000034.1 GCA_020436085.1 Cyclobacteriaceae bacterium | reverse complement strand
TGGGAGAGTCATATCGTCAGAACAACAAAAAATAGCGGAGAAGACCAGGAAACTAGTAGATAAGTACATTGGCAGCTATAAACGATTGGAACAACAAAATGAACAGCAAGATTTAGAAGCCAGCGAACGAAAGAGAATCAGCAGAATAATCTCCAGAGGAATACAAGTTCAATGGGTGAAAGGAGACGCTGATAAGGCAGAACATTCGTTCTTTAAAATTAATACGCAAGGAACTCCTCTTGACCCGATTGAAGAATTGCTTCTTCAAAATAGAAATAAGCCAATTCCTATCTCTGCAAGGGCAGTTATTCGGGCCGGAACCGGACATAAATACTGGTCTAACTTCAAGGACGAAAACAAGACTATGATTGTTGAATACTCAAAGAAGTTTCACAAGATACTTTTTGAACCTGAACTACAGAGACCAATTAAAACACTTGATTTGCCATTAGGCGGTTCTAAAGGGGTAAGAGATGCTATTCAAATCTTAATCGATCTAATGTTAATATCCAACAGGAATCAAAAAGGTATCCCAAAGCTGGTTTCGGATCAAGCTGATGATCTTACTGGTGAGGATACGATTTCTTCCCTTAAAAAGTCCTTGAAATTAATAAGTCGGATTTCTGGAAATGACGGTGGGAGTCTCGGTCTGCATCCCGCAGTTTACTTTTATGGTCCCTCCGGAAGGCATTCCAGGTCCATGTTCTTAGGGATAGCGACTCTTATTGCGCAAAAACTGGCTAACAATGACTCGAACTTTTTTGTAAAATTTACAAAAGCAAGAGAGAAGTTGGAGAAAATCCTTGTGTCACGTAAAGATTTGATCGCAACAATTTTACAAAAGCATTTGTCAAGAAAAAGAAACATGATATATGCAAAATTGATTGATGAGCTTGTGAAGTTAATTAGCAAGGGAGTTGACGTAATGGATTCCAAAATTGTAGAAATAACCGAACTGGAGGGTAAAATAGTTGTTGGTGATCATATTAGTACAGGATCTGAATTCGATGATGACGCCAAGAGTAAGACATTTTTAGATAAAGCACTTGAATCGGCTATAAAATGTCCAATTTGTAGCGGATACCTTGATCCGGAAAAATCAATTTCCTACGACCATATAGTTAGGCAGAGAGAAAATGGAAAAGGCAATGCTGAAAATTGTCAACTAACGCATCCATTCTGCAATCAGTCAATTAAAAATTAGATAGGGGGAACTAATACTTTCGGTAGCCTCTAACTTTGAAATGGAAAAACTGCTTAAAGCTCTTGGCCTTGTTGATCATTTTAGCCTTAGCGCGAAGATGTCATCTGAGGATTTTGTGGGCAGGCTTAAGGAAATTGTGATTGACTCTCGAATGTTTAACCCAAATCGCGGCAGTCAGCAAAAATATGAGGGACAGATAAATAGTCTGGACTTTGAGTTCACTTTGAGGCAAAAATTTTTACAGTTCAATCTTGATTCAGATCATTTTGCTCAGACAGTTGGTAATATAGTTCCGTCTGACAACGGGATAGTAGTAGAGTGTAAGATTGAACCTCGGCAGCGGGCAATAATACCTCCTCTGATGTCTTTGGTCGTGATTGTTTTGGTAGCCTTTTTTTCTTCTACTGGAAGTGAGACCAACTGGTATCCAGTAATCATCTTTTTTATAGTTGGGTTAATAATCTGTGTTCAGCAGATCACACAAATAAGGAGAGGGGTTTCAAAAATGGCTCATTTAGTCAAATTGGAATTGTCTAACTTGATTGCAAGTGATAAAAGTCGAACGTAGCGAAATGCCTTCAAATACACTTTCCAGATTCCTACTCGCCACAGCGGCAATTGCCTTTGCCTCTTGCTCCGAAAGTTCAAAAAACAACAACACCCAAGGCGAGACTTATACAAACCAAACCCCAACCAACTTTACAGTAGACCCTTCCTGGCCAAATGAGTTACCCAACAGTTGGATACTTGGCGAAGTGGCCGGCATCGCTACCGATGCCAACGACCACATTTGGATTATCCAACGACCCGCCACATTAGACGAACGAGAAACAGGAGCCACCCAAAATCCACCAAAGGCAGAATGCTGTGCCCCCGCACCATCAATTATCGAGTTCGACCCCAATGGAAATGTAGTGCAGGCCTGGGGCAATCCCGACTCAACCAAACGCTGGATCACAACAGAACACGGAATCTATGTGGACAAAGACAATAACGTTTGGGTAGGTGGATCATTCAATGACCATGTCGTGATGAAATATTCAACTAGCGGCAAGCTGTTGTTGCAAATCGGAGAACTGGGTAAAACAAATGGTAGCAATGATACTTTACTATTAGGTGCTCCTGCTGATATCACCGTAGATACCGAGGCAAACGAAGTATACATAGCTGATGGATACGCCAACAGACGAATTATTGTCTTTGATGCCACCACAGGGAAGTACAAACGACATTGGGGTGCCTATGGTGAAGCACCCAATGATGAGGAACCACCAGTATACAACCCCAGTGATCCACCGGTTAAGACTTTCAGGGGCCCTGTACACGCAGTGCGCATTTCAAATGATAATCTGGTCTACGTTGCAGATCGTAGGGAAAACAGGATACAGGTGTTTCAGAAGGATGGCACATTTGTAAGGGAGGCATTTTTATCAAAGCAAACGCTCGACTTTGGTTCTGTGTGGGATCTCGAACTCTCACCAGACCCCGCTCAGACATACGTTTATGTGGCAGACGGAATGAACATGAAAGTCTGGGTTCTCCAGCGCTCCAGTTTGGAAGTGAAGGGATCATTTGGTCATGGCGGAAGAAACGCAGGTCAGTTTGGATGGGTGCACAACGTAGCCATGGATTCAAAAGGGAATTTGTATACAGCGGAGGTGAGGCCAGGGAAACGGATTCAGAAGTTTAGGCCGGTGGGGGGTAAATGAGCTTCGTCTTCAGCAATTGAAATCGTCAATATGAAATATACGCTAACTGTCACTTCACTTTTATTAGTTCTGATAGGTAATGCCCAGAATGGATTCAATTTGGGATTTAAAGCAGGGGTGACATCGACTAAGCTGATTTGGGAATTCAAACCAAGCAGCACATCTCCAGATGAGAAAGTTGAGAGTCGAAGGTACAGAGGTTATTATTTTCAATTCACTAGTGATATTGCCCGCAACGAGAGGTGGGACTGGAATGCATCGCTCGGTGTCCTTCAAAAGAATGGGGATTTTGACTTTTTTTCGGCTCCGCAAGGTTCGTTGCTTGTGAGCTCAAATGTCTATAAATGGACCTACTTATCTTTCACAAATTTATTCAGAGGAAAATTGAGGCTTGGTAAGGCATCTTATTTTACAGGAAGTGTTGGCCCCAGAATTGACTATTTGCTGAAGAACTCAAATGATAGTTTTTCCCAAGGGGGCATTTTTTTTTACAGAGATAATGATGACATAAAAAAGATCAACCTTGGTTTAAATGCCGGAGTCGGAGTTATGTTCCGGGTAAATAAATTGCAATTCGGTTTTGAGGCGAGTCGTAATGTTAATTTCAATAGGATAATGAATGTGAAGGGGCCTCGAGCAGATGGGCTTGGAGATGAGGGTTTTTATTTCCGGATTATAGACAGAACAGTAATCTTTAACACTATGTTGCTTTTGACCTTTTGATGGACTGTGATCTGTGTCAAGCCATATACTGAAAAGGGTTTTGGAAAAAGGGTAGGGAGTGGAATACTAATGGGATGGCAAAACGATAACAAAGAGCTTGTGAGGACCGCTAGACTTTTGATCGCAGCTAGTATTTGCGCAATAAACCTAGGTACTAGGAATCAAAATACGTTAGAAATATCCCAGTAAGGATCGCTGCGACAGACATGCCGTGAATAATAAGAAGAAGTATTCGTAGTACAACAAAGTAATTGAACTTGTAGCGGTTATCAAGATAAGTCTTCAAACCCTTGAACCATTCCCCTCCATTTTTTTCGGCATAGTGACCAAGAATGGATTTAGGGACGATTGCGAAGCAGGCGAGCGCTATCCCCAGACTAACAAGCTCATTAACCCCGTAGGGTTGAAATAGCCACAAACTTAAAAAAAGAGTACCGAGGAACACAGGTAAACTTGACAATGTAGCTAGAATGAAGAAACCTGAATAACGATCGCTTAGTGACTCCATAACATCGACAGAAACCTTCGGAGACATTGGGTCAATCGGGAATACCTTTTTGAAAACCTGAAGTGATAATAGTATCAGGATCACCGTAATAATACCTGGAATCATAACCCTATTTTGACAAATATAACAGAGATCAATTGCCAATTTGTCGAGAGATAGGAATTTCGTAGCTTGGCTTAATGTAGTGTTAAGTCCTAGGCATTCAAATGATACTGTAGTTTTGAGAAGTATATTGGTTTTATTGGTGATTCTGATAGGTTCAGTCAAAAGCTTTAGCCAGGTTCAGTTCAGCGTAGATCTTTCGGGGAGTTATTCCTTCATCGCCAACACAGAACCTGACCCGATTTCGTCAATACCGCCCAACACCGGATATTCAGTACAGACCTTTAATTTAAAGTATTCCGAGACCTTCAGGGTGAAGCCCGGTTTCAATCTCAGCTTTGACGTTACAAAACAATTGAAAGATCGGCTTTCAGTTCGTTTTGGGATGGGTTTTTCCTTCCATCACTACAAAAAGGAGACTAGGCATATCGCGGGGTTCCCGACTGCAACTACTATTCTGGATACAATTTATAATATTCCAGGACCGGCCCCAGCTCCACCCAGTTCGTTTTTCTTTGCTTCGTCATACGTACCTAATCCGGAACCCGTTTTGATTGGAGGTTCTAATAATGGCCAAACCAAAATATTTTATGTATCTATTCCTGTAATGATGCGTTACGCACTGGTTCCGGAGAAGTTGACCGTTGGAGTTGGTGTGGTTAACTACCTGCTGGCCTATTCAAGTCAGATCAGGGGTGAATATTCATTCGATTTTTATAACAATGAGTACGTTGATAGAAACGACAAGTCGGGTGACGGATTGAATAACTACCTATTAAGCGGGAGTCTTTTGTTGAGTTACAAGCTCTTCAAGACCTGGGGAGCTCAGGTAAATTATAACTATTCATTTTCACAGATATACGATAAGGACAGTTACTCCAGTTTATATGTAAGCAATCGAAAAGCCAGGTATCGCACGATCGGGCTTGGAATAAGCTATACATTTAAAGGTAAATAGTTATTGGATTATCTTTCCATTAGCTTAAGCCAGTGATTTAGGAAGGAGCAGGGATGGAGGTGCTGAACATAACAGTTAGGAAAAACAACCTGAATATGATGAACAACCTGATCCTATCGTTTTTGTTGCTGTGTTCAGTATCATCTATCAATGCGCAGCAGCAATCATCACCCATCTTATTCATCTACGATGCCAGCGGCTCCATGTGGGGTCCATTAGCCGGTAAGACGAAAAAGGAGATAGCGTCAAATGTTTTAGCTTCAACTGTTGGCAATTTACCTGAGAATCAAAAAGTAGGCTTGATTGTCTATGGTCATCGGCAAAAGGATGATTGCGATGACATTGAGTATAAAGTAGATTTAAGCAATAGCTCAAAATCCAACCTCACGGATGCTGTTAAAAGCCTGACCCCTACCGGAAGAACGCCATTGGCTAGAAGTGCCGCAATGGCGATAAAATCGCTTAGAGAAAATAATACCAAGGCTACTATTATTCTGATCACAGATGGTATTGAATCCTGCGATGGCAATATCTGTGAACTTGTTACAAGTGCAAAAGCCAGCGGCATCGATTTTAAGCTTCATGTTGTGGGCTTCGGACTGAAGGAAGGAGAAACTCAGCAACTTGAATGCGCAGCAAGCGCTGGTGGTGGACATTACTATGATGTGGCAGATGCTGAAGCATTGGGCGATGCGTTAATGGAGGTTACTACGCAGACAGTAGATAAACCAGACGTAAACTTTTCGGTATACGCTGTTAAGAACGGAAAGCCCGTTGATGCCTGGGTAAAACCCATAGATGTGGCAACAAAAAAGGTCCACCTGGGAGCGAGAACATACCGAGATACCGCGTGGATGTATTTGCCGCCTGGAAAGTACAATGTTGATATAAAACCGTTGGAAGGTTCAGATATACCTGCTACTACTATTTCGATTGAAATGAAGGAGGGTAGTGCAAAACATCAAGACATAAGTTTTGATGGTGGCACTTTGGAGGTGACGACCACAAACAATGGCGAACCCTGGGATGCCGTGGTGAAGATGTACGACAAGAATACCGGGAAGGTCGTAGCCAATACAAGAACTTATGGGGTAGCCAAACAAATGGAAGTTCCAGCGGGAAGCTACAAAGTGAACTACCAGGCTTTGGCATTGGAAGGTATTGAAATCAATGCTGAAATTGATAATGTACAAGTTTCTGCGGGCAAGGTTAATTCAATCTCACATGATTTTAAAAGTGGTATTGCAATGATTGGTGTGAAAACCACCAGCGGTGAACTCATTGATGCTACGGTCAATTTTCATGAGCGAACCACCGGGAAGAATGTGGCTGGGAGCAGAACTTATACCTCTGAGAAAAATAATCCAAGAAAATTTGTTTTGAACCCTGGCACATACGATGTGAAGGTGGTGACTCTGGGCGCTCACAAAGGCAAAAACGAAACCTTTACCATTGTAGTTAAAGAAGGTGAGATTGTTGAAAAGATATTGAGCTATTAGCTACAAGAATTCTTTCAACTAAAGACCTCCGTAGCAGGGAAGGTTCTGTTGCCTCTCTTTCGCATCTCACCCTACTATTGTCGTAAACCTCCCTTGAAGTTGTGAATTTGTTGCCGTCATTTGAATCATAATAAATCACAAAACAATGAGGAAAATAACGGTACTATCGATGATCACCTTGGATGGTGTGATACAAGGTCCCGGTGGACCCAAAGAAGACAATTCAGGTGGCTTCAAGTATGGAGGCTGGGTGGCACCCTACGATGACGAGATGTATGGCAACATCGCGCTGAAAGAACTGTCGTAAAAGTCAGACTACCTGCTGGGCAAAAAGACCTATCAAATATGGGCAGCCTACTGGCCAAAGCACGGAGACTTTTGGCCCGGTATCAACTCCGGAATGAAGTACGTGTTCTCAAAGAAGTTGAAGAAGACAGACAAACTTGTCACAGGTTGGCCAAACTCAACGGTGATAAAGACCGTGGCAGATATTAAGAAGCTGAAGAATTCAAAAGGCCCCGATATACAAGTATGGGGTAGCGGCAAGCTGATTCAATTGCTGTTAAAAAATGATCTGGTTGATGAACTGCGTTTAAAGATTCACCCACTGACTTTGGGTAAAGGGAAGAAATTGTTTGATGGTGGAACGATACCCGCAGCATTTACATTAACAGAGAGTATGGTGACTACAAAGGGAGTGTATATTGCTACATACAAAAGGGCAGGGAAAGTAAAAACGGGAACGGTAGGAGCGTAGAATAGTAGTGAGTATTGAGATTGGTGAATTTGGTAAGTGGTATCAGTTATGAATGGATTTAAGCTACTTAAGCATGGCGACTTTCATGAGTATGTGAAGGCATTGACCGAAGCCAGATGCTATGTAGATGGCGATTACATTTGTGTTGATATCAACAATGTTGGGGCGGAGTTCACGTTGATGTTTAAGAAGCCATTAGCCATCCCTAAAGATGAGGAAGGAGCCACGTGGATGAAGGATTTGATCACGCTTGATGAATTTGTAGCAGCAAGAGAGCGGTCCAAACAATATCACCAGGAGACAGGTAGCGAGTTCTCGTTATCCTATGTTGAAATTTACCATGCAGATTTTCTTGTGATGCATTACTGTGGTGATAATGTCAATGCACAATGGGGAGCTGAGTTCCAGCGAAACACGGCAAGGTATTGGGAGTTTAAAGGGCTATGTTGAAATTCGGAATCTCGAGCAAATAGAATCAGGAATCAAGTATTCAGAGTTATGAGTAGAGTAAAGGTTGCAGCATTTTCGATTTCGTTGGATGGCTTTGGTGCCGGTGTGGATCAAAGTCTGGAGAATCCACTAGGTATAAGAGGTGGTGAGTTGCACCAGTGGATGTATCCGACCAAGATGTTTCATCAAATGCAGGGCAAAGAGGGTGGTAGTGAAGGCGTAGACAATGACTTCGCGATGAATTCATTTGACAACCTTGGAGCATGGATTTTAGGTCGCAATATGTTTGGGCCTATTCGTGGCCCCTGGCCCGATGGTGAGTGGAAAGGATGGTGGGGAGATACACCACCTTATCATGTGCCTGTGTTTGTGCTGACAAACTATGAAAGAGAACCACTGGAAATGAAAGGAGGTACTACTTTCTACTTTGTTACCGATGGGATGGAATCAGCTTTGGATAAAGCAAAGAAAGCAGCTAACGGTAAAGACATTCGAATTGGTGGCGGAGTGTCTACTGTTCGTCAGGTTCTGCAACTCGGACAGATGGATGAAATGCACCTGGCTGTGTCTCCGGTTTTTCTTGGAAAAGGAGAGCACCTGTTTTCGGGAATCGATTTGCCTCAGTTGGGATTTAAAAACCCGCATGTGACGCAAGGTGAGAAGGCGATGCATGTAAAGCTGGTTGCCAATGGGTAGCGTTTAGCCGCTGGTATGTCGTTGAGTTGTTCGCGTTGAACGATAGCGGACAAGTAGAATACGTCAGCTTGGGTTAGTGGCCTTTTTACTTACCAATTACCCAACCTCGGTGGTGATGATCCCGTTCAAAACGGGAAACCATTACCATTAACCTCTGATGAAATACACTCTACTTTTCATGCTCATGCTCATGGTGTTGCACACCGGAGACATCTTCTCACAGAATATCAACGTGAGAGATTTGGATTTTCTGATTGGCAAGTGGGAAGTGCGAGAAGATAATTTCGAGAAGAACTGGTGGGAGAAAACAACACGCATCGGCAAGTATGTAATGGACAGCAGCTACATCGAGCTGGAGTCAACAGCGGTGTCATCAGATGGTAAGCACCGGACCTATCGATGGTATATTCATTACAACTCAAAAGATCAGCGATTTGAAATGTTGTCGATGTTTGGCAATTGGCACAAAGTGCAATTTGATATTCTCAGTTGGGATCCGGACAGTCGTGTGTTGACGATGCGAAGTGGTAGTGATCCTGGAGTGGAAGAATACCACGAAAGATTTGGTGAGATTTCCTTTGATGATAAGTTCAGCCAATACGAATGGAAAGGGGAGAACAAGTACGGTGACCCCAAAAATCCAGGAATCTGGAAATATGTTGAGAAGGGGAAGAGGGTGGAGTAGTAAGTAGTCTTGAGTACTGAGTCTTGAGTTTTCTGTGACAATTTTTTGGTAAATTTGATTAATGAAAAAAGAAAAAGCTATAGAGACGATCAGGGAACTTCCAGCTGAATTCGATCTGGACGAACTAATCGAGAAGCTGATCTTCGTAGATAAGGTCGACAAAGGACTGAAGCAGATTGAAGATGGCAAAATAGTAGATCACAATGAAGTGAAGGAGATAGTCAAAAAATGGTAAAGGTTGTCTGGACCGAGCTAGCTCTCGGTGATTTGAAGGCAATACATGACTATATCAGCCTCGACTCGAAAACATACGCTGATAAATTTGTTCAGAGACTTATCGGGAGAGTCGATCAGCTTGAGTCCTTTCCAATATCAGGACGGATCGTTCGGGAGTACGACCTCGAATCAACCAGGGAATTGATTGAGGGAAATTATAGAATTGTCTATCGTGTCTATACAGACAGCATTGGCATTGTCCGGATACATCACTCTTCTCAACAACTAAATGTGACGTGATCGATCACCTGAGTAATTTAATATAAGACCTCAAGTAGTACGATACTAACAATGTATCAATCTACCTTAGCAAAACTGACTCCGCGAACCTCAGTGCTACTTTGTAGGTCTCGTGAAATAGTTTCACAAGGTCTCTCAAAGAAGCACTGAGGATCACAAAGAAATACAATCACTTCCTTCCCAACACCGCTCCGATCACACCACCTGTGATGGCCATCATCAGTGCGCTGACAAATGGATCAACCAGAGCTGCTGTCAGGTTCATCATGTTGGACGTTCCATACATGGTAAGGTTAAATGCGAAACCCAGGATCAGGCCAATGGTTGCGCCTGCCTTCATGCCACCGGCAAACGTGGTGATCTTCGCCCAGTTGCCAAATATGTAGACCAGAAAGTAAGACTGGAGAACATTTCCGAGAACAAGGGCCCACCATATCATATCAGTCTCTTCACGCTGCACACCTGTGGCAGTGCCAGCGTTGCTCATATAAAAGTCCATCATCAACATCCCATAAATCAGCCATCCCAGTAAGAAGAAAACGACAAACCCTGCAAGGGTTGCCATAATGCGTTTTTTAGCGTCCATAGGTTGAATTGGTTAAAGGTTTAGTAACGGAAGATAGCCAATATTTTTACCTTGATGAGTGACTGCCGGTTGTCAACCTCAGTTGGGAAGGTGAAAATCCATCACCCACGCTGGGGTTCTCGGTTGCACAAATTGGTTTACGAACATGTTTTTGTACTCATTCCCGATGTTGTCCTGCATTATCAAAAGCATTTGATACACGTGATTTGAGACTTCTAAACCTGTTTTTATGAAGCGTAAAACTTTTATCAAACGAACCCTGTCCGGAATCATCGGTGGCGTTTCGGGTCTATTCTTGTTTCAACAATGTTCTGAGAGTGATGATGCACCTCCTGTATCGTCAACACCCAATTGTTTGGAGAATGGGGCCAAACATTCTTCAATAACCCTGAATCATGGGCACACACTCACCATCTCGAAAGAAGATGTAATGAATGGTGTGGCTAAGTCGTACATCATCACGGGTACCGCCTCTCACGCACATGAGGTGGCGTTGAGTGAAGATCACTTTGCGAAACTGAAAAACAACGAGATCGTCACCATTGAGTCAACTATGAATTCAAGCCACACGCACCAGGTGACGGTGAAGTGTGCCTAGGTTTCTACTGCGTGAAGATCTAAGTTCAGCAGTGCCTTTCGGTAGGCAGTAGGAGTCGTGTGATGTACCCTGCGGAAGGCATTGTTGAAACTCACCTTGTGATTAAACCCGGAGGCATACATGATCTCTTTGATCAGTTTTTCTCCCTTCACATCTGCTGTCATTAGTTGCACAGCAGTCTGCACCCTGAACCCATTGACGAACTGATTGAAGTTTTGGTGAAACGACCTGTTGATCGTTTCTGACAGTTGCCTTTCAGAATAACCTGTCTGTTGCGCCATTGACTTCAGGTCGAAGTCAAATTTCAGGAAGGGTTGGTGCTCATTCATGAATTGTGTGATGGCCTTGGCCACCGGTGTAGTCCCTGCTGCCAGGCGTGATAGCAGCTGAGGGCGCTGTACCACGTGCCTGAAGTTGTTAACAAGGAAGAGGATAAACAGAATGGTGAACGGAACCTTGAAGGACAAGAAGATATCGGGATAAAAATGGTTCGCATAAAACACTGGCAGATAAATGCTGAAGATGAATCCGAACCCAATCAGGTACTGCATCAACCAAGCCTTTTGGTAGGGATCAAGTCGGTGAGAGCGTTGATGTGTTTGTACTGCAGCTAATCCAATAAATAGAATATTCCAGTAGTATTCGACTCCCGTGAATTGAGTAGTGATGCTATTCACGATATAAAAGAAAAAGAAACCGGATGCAATAGTGGTGGCAATGGTGATGCCGTTTGCCTTTGCATCTGGTTCTATTATAGTCCTCGTCATGAAGTAACTCAGTGGTCCATAGCTGGCCAGCGGCAGTGCGAAGATCAGGTCATCAATTGCCAGGTGAAAGATGTTGGTAAGGGTGAGCAGAAAGAAGTTCAGTGAGAGCAAAGCAAAAGTGAGTCCGTGCAGCAACCCGGTGTTTTTAGTGCTCGGCTTGCGCAGGATATAAATACTCTGCAAAACGGCCAGGATCGTCAGAGAGATCTCAAGGCCGTTTTTGTAGATGTAAACTTCTTGCAGCAAAGACATGGCGAGGGTTTTAGCCGTTCAGCGATGCCGTCACTGTGATTTTAGTGTTGAGCAGTTTTGAGATAGGGCAGTTCTTTTCTGCGTCAGCTACCAGTTCATCAAACTTCTCCTTGCTGATTCCTTTTACGGTTGCGTTCAGCGTAAGGTGTGAGTTGGTGATGCTACCACTTTCCAATGTAATGTCACATTTGGTTTCCAGTTGATCTGCTACGAAGCCTGCTGCGTCAATATTGAACGAAAGTTTCATACTGAAACAGCCTGCATGGGCGGCAGCAACAAGTTCCTCTGGGTTCGTGCCAGTACCTTCTTCAAACCTCGATTTGTACGAATACTGTGTTTGACTGAGGATATTACTTTGTGTGGTTAGATGGCCGCTTCCTTCTTTTCCTGAACCCTTCCATACGGCTGTTGCATGTCTTTTCATGAGAATTTTCTTTTTGGTTGGTAATCGTAGTTGAACTACCAAGTTAAGACTCAATGCCGAATCTTCCAGATTCTGCTCAAAGATTTATAACATGCGCTTACTATTAAGCTAAGGTTAGCCTTATGTGACGCTAATATGGTTCTGCATTTATTTCACGTTTCTCACAATGACTCCATTGGGTCGCACCAGTCCACCGGATTTGCTGGGCACGACATCTTTGATAAAGGTTAAATCGGGAGTGTACATTTTAATGGTCCCTGTTCCTCCATTACCAATCAACACATTTCCATTTTCCATGAAGTCTACGCCTTCCACCTGACTCAGGCCATTCACCGCATTTCTCACAAAGTTTCCGTCAGCATCAAACTCACGGATGGCGCCTCCTACAAAATCATTCACCAACAGATGTCCGCTCGCATTAAACCAGATATTAGTAGGACCGTTGAGGTTTGAGTCAATAAAGTTGCCGAGGTCTTTTCCATCTGGATCAAATTTTCTTACAAACCCATCAGCACCATTATTGTAAGACGACACGTAGAGGTTGCCATCGGCATCCCAATCGAGCCCAATGCTGTTATTCACACCGATGCTGGTGAACTCATCTACGAATGTGCCGTCTAGTTGATATCGTCTCACTTTGCCATTGCCCTGCCACAGCACGACATAGAGCAGACCATCCCGGATTTTCATACGGGTAGGGGATCCGATGCCGGTGGCGAAGTTGGCTTTCTGTTCAAAAGTCTCGATGTCGTAGCGTTGAATAAGACCCGTAATAAAATTGGAGACCAGCATCTCACCACGGTCTTCAAGGAAGATGATATCCTGCGGCCAGGACAGACCAGCACCAATAACAGTTTTAGGATCTCCACCTTCTTCATTGTAGCGGATTATTTTCCATGGTCCCTTATCAAAGTTGCCTATATCGATGACATAAAGTTCAGTGCGTGGAACTTGCGGACCTTCATCTTCATCCTTGCAACTTTGTAGAACTAGTGTGACAGAAATGATAACAAGCAACGCAGGCAAAAAGTAAAATTTCTTCATAACAGGTTTAGAGTTTACTCTAAAATAAGTCTGTGCCCGTATGCGATGTTTAGCTTATGTTGCTCAATTATGTTTTGGAGTGATAAATACCGAAAAAAGCAATAAGTGAATCACCCATTTGCAGGGAGCTTTTGAAGGAATAATCGTATAGGGATTTTCTTTATGCCAGAAATGATCGGTTGATCTCTGCAACGGTTTTGGTGCCCGCCTGACCCATTACCATCTCCAGTTCATCTCGTAAAATTTGAAGGACACCTTCAACGCCTTGCTGCCCGAAGGATGCCAGGCCCCAGATATAAGGCCTGCCTACACACACTGCGTTTGCTCCGATGGCAAGCGCTTTGAAAATGTCTGTTCCACGCCTGAACCCACCATCGATCAGAACGGGTATCTTTCCCTGGATCACATCCACCATTTCCGGTAAACAATCCAATGTACCTCTGCCAGTTTCGCTTGCCCGGCCACCATGATTGCTGACCACAATTCCATCAACGCCATGTTTCAAACAGAGTGCTGCGTCTTCAGCAGTTTCAATTCCCTTCACCACCAGTTTCATTTTGGTAGTGGCCTTGAGTTTGTCTACGTAATCCCAGGTCAGTTTCTCTTCAAACTCGATGCCTTCCGCGTTGGATACCATCGGCTTGTGTTCGAATCGATTGGAAGAATGGCAGTTGTTGCACTGTCGTGTGTCCAGTCGTTTCATTCTCTCCAGTGTTATCCTGTTGCTGCCGGCTGCAAGGTCAACGGTAAAAACCATCACTTCAGTGCCAACAGCTTCTGCCCGTTGAATCATGTCCTTAGTCGCATCCCAGTCATTCAAGGCATAAAGCTGATACCAGACAGGGGCACCTCGTTCGGCTGTCACATCTTCAACTGAAGTTGTCGTTACAGTAGAGAGTATTTGCAAATGATTTTTTGATTTGGCTGCGCGTGCCGTGGCGAGTTCACCTTCAGGATGAAATGCGCGGTGGCTGCTGACCGGACTTAGCACAATGGGTGTAGGCCATGTTTTTCCAAACAAAGTTGTGCTCATGTCCACTTGCGTGGGATCGATCAGCCTGCGCATTTTCAGTTTTACATTGGCGATCGCATCTCTGTTTGCTTGAATGGTGATGTCGTCATTAACACCTGTAGCGAGATAACCCCAGTGTGCAGGTGGTAATTTACTTTGTGCCACCTTCTCAAAGTCGAATACATCAAGTGCTTGTGATGGGTCGGTGATGCCATCGAATATCTTTTCGGTCAGTTCTTTTTTCTCCGCGGGAGTAGTACAGAAGGTGAGTCCCAGCAGCGGGCTGCCAAGCATAAACTTCAGAAGTAATCTTCGATGCTCGAGGTGCGAGGGTGACGACATAAGTGGAGGAGTTGGGTTACCCAAGGTAATGTATTAACATAGGTATGTCAACATAGAAAGTTGACCAGCGGTTGATCAGTTTTTGTCAAGCCAATGGATTACATTGAGTGCCAGCTGAGCATTGTGTTTTGCGTTTTCGTGGTTGAAACCCATCTTGAAAAGCTTCTGTGCAATCTGTGCGCTAAACGAAGCCGCTTCACCAAATACGGCCACTTTACCTTTGCCAAAGTTGAGTGTGGCACCCTGGTATTTTCCTTTGCCTTCCAACTTTGGGGTGTCGTCATTGAAGACCCAGGCTGTTTCCGGCATGAGCACGTAAAACTCTTCATCAAGTGCGAGCACCGGTTGCGCTTGCGGTGGAATGTCAAAGCCTTGACCTGTAAATGTGCGAATAGAATCGAGGCCTTCGGTGACTTCATGCTGTTGAAGTCGTTGATTGGCATAACAAAACAGATCAGGTGCAAACACTACATGTTCCGTTAGCGCAAAGCCATTGTAGAATTTGAATCCAAATGCTGCAGCCAGTTGCTCCGCATTTCCCGGAAAGGGCATGTGATCAGCAATCAGGAAGAGCGAACCGCCACCTTCAACCCACTTCTTCAATGCTTGTATTTCATCATCAGTAAATGCTGAGGGTGTAGGTAATGACCAGTTGCTGAGATTCTTCTCATTCAGCGCATTAGATATTACCACAATGTCTGTTGTTTTCAGATAGTCGGGGGTGAAGGTTTTTTCACCTCTCAAGATGTTGTAGCCATCCCTTTTTAATAGCAGCGCGAATGGCTTGAAGCGATTTACAGAGGTATGGAAATTATGATGCGCTTCATCGATCAATACCTTCGGTCCCTTCCCTGGTGGATATTTTGGTGCGGTAGTGATCGGTCGAAATAATGTGTCGGGAACCTGCTGAGCTAAGGTAACAAAAGGGGCGATGTAGAGGAGAACGATAATTGCTATGCGAAACAGACTTTGTCGTTTTATTACAGTTTCAGGCTTGGCCATGCTGGTAATTTTGTGCGTCAAACAAATTAAAATTTAAAGCAGGATAACAGCAAATGTCGGAGATACAAGTTAACTGGTCCGAGTGTTTTATAGACGATCAGTTGTGCATAAATTGCCCTATCAACCAATCTTCGTCAAAATGAAATGCATATTCTCTCTTATCGTTGCTCTTGGTATGTCTCTAACTATTCAGCTTGCTGCACAAAATCAGCCCGTACACCAATTGCGCATTTATGAGCTGACGAAGAAGAACAAGGAGGTTTTTCATGAACGTTTTAAAACAGAAGCGATACGCATCATGAATAAGTATGACTTCAATATCATTTCAGTTTGGGAAACTGAATTCGAAGATAAAGTTGAGTTTGTGTATTTGCTTCAATGGGAGACAGAAGCCGCATTGAAAAAGGGATGGGAAGGCTTTATGGCCGACCAGGAGTGGAAGGACATCAAAAAGGTAACGAGTGCAAAGTATGGCAGCTTTGTAGAGAAGATTGAAGATCGCACCTTGTGGGTGCAAGATTATTCTCCTAAGAAAAAGTTCTAAGGCTGTGTGCTGTTCATCGTATCGAACGGGCGGATTGGTTTGCGAATTTGTCTGATTAGTTGACACACACCCTTTTGAGTTTATTGGCAGCTTATTATTAAATATATTTGGTTGTGATCAGCGTAAGTATTCTATGATTCGACCGTACACTTCAAATGACCGCGAGCAAGTCATTACTGTATTCAAACAAAATGTTCCAAAGTTTTTTGATGCCGATGAAGAAGGAGATTTGGAAGACTACCTGAAGAAGCACGGTGATACTTATTTTGTCATGGAGGAAAATGATAAGATCATTGGCTGTGGCGGTTATCACCTCGATGCATTAAAGACATTTGGTCGCATCTCATGGGACTTTTTTAGCCCCGATCAACAAGGAAAAGGACTGGGCAAGCAGATGGTTCAACATTGTTTGGATTCTTTGCGTGAGATACCAACCCTAAAATTGATTACCGTGTGGACTTCGCAGTTGGCATTTCCTTTTTATGCCAAGTTTGGATTCCGTCAACAGGATGTTATCGCTGACTACTGGGGCCCAGGGTTGGACCTTTACAGGATGGACATGCTTCCTTAGCGAATTACGATTCCCTTTTCACGGTCATAGGGTACAATATTGTCCCATTCATTGGCGGCAGACCGTGCCACAAAGGCAACTACGGGTTTTTCATCACTCATGTTAAAGACTTCGTGAGGAATACCGGATTTGATAAAGATGAAGTCACCAGCTTTATTTTCTAAGGTCTTTTTCAGACCATCACCAAACTCATGACGCACGTTTCCTTCAAGGATGTACAGCATCACTTCAAACCCGTCATGAATATGTGCATAGGCTACACCACCGGGCGGGATCGTTGCGATATTGACAGAAAGTTTTTCAGAGCCCACATTCTTCTCCGACATTCCCTGCTTATAGTGTATTCCGTTCCAGTCTCTCTTGCCACCGCCTCCTCTTATGGTCAATATGCCGCCATGGTCCTCAACCACATTCGGCTGAATGTTGTCTTCAGTTTTCTTAAAGTCTTTCATGATGGTTTGTTTGAATGTTGAAGATAGCCAATTGCCGCCTCTAAATCACAACGAGTCGTAAACGTATCCCGCCAGAACAGCCAACAAGGCCAGCGGAATGATCCATTTGATCCATATAAAGGCCAACTTTCGAATGGCATTGTTCTTACTTGAGGTAAACAGACTTTCATACGCACTCATTTTGGTATAACCCCACGTCAATCCCAGCACGCACAATGCGCTACCCAGTACCTGCATACCAGATCCAAAAATAAGGTCGAGTATCCCGATAAGGTCAGGAGAGAATGCGCTGGGCAACGCGAGCATCGCTTGTACTATGCCGATGGCAATCAAGGTTTTTCTCGGTGATAGTTCTGGTCGCTCATTTTGAATACTCACAAACGGCACCTGATACGCAGCGATGAGCGAAAGGAATGCAACCAACGTCAACGCGATAAGAAATAGTGAGCCGATCCACCTACCTGCGGGCATGGTAGCGAACAGTTTGGGGAACGTGTCAAAGATCAGACCCGGTCCGGAGGTCATATCCATGCTGAACACCAACATGGATGGAACCAGAAACAAACTTACCAGGAGTGACGCACTTACATCACCCAGACCCGTAAAGAGCGCCATCTTTGGTATGCTTTCATTCCGATCAATGTAAGCGGAGTACACAACCACAAACGTTCCACCCAGACCTACCGAAAAGAATGCTTGCCCTAGCGCAGCGAAAATCTCTGTTGCATGAAGGCGTGAAAGATCTGGTGAAAGAAACTCTCTGAACTTGTCAAGTGCGCCTGGCAACGAAAGCGCATTGAAGATCATGTATCCCATCGCAAGCAGAAAGAAAGGCATGATTATTTTACTAAGCCACTCGATTCCTCTCGTAAGGCCTTTGTGAATCACAAACAGACAGGTGGCAATCAGTACCAGGGCAATACCATATTGTAACTGTGGAAAGCCAAGACCCGACTTGAAACCTTCGATGTTACCTCCACTAAATCCGAAAATGACTGAGTAAGCGGACGTATAGATTACGTTGGCAACTACTACGGCATAGTAGGATCCCGCAATAGTGATTACGACAAGAAGCATGAGACCAATGATCCCTCCAACACTGTTTCCAAAGATGATGCGAAACGCGTCAAGTGTTCCTTTTCCACTCATCCTGCCAATTGTCATCTCGGCCATGAGCGCTGGGAATGCAAACAATAAGGTAAATCCAAGATAAACAGCGAGGAACGCACTGCCTCCATAGCTTCCCATCATGTAGGGAAACCGCCACACATTACCCAAACCAACCGCCACCCCGACCATCGTCAGGAGGGAGGTAAGAGTAGAGGCATACTTAGGGCTGCTCATAGCTTGGCTTTTGTTGCAATTTACCGGTCTAATAAGGGCAATATTATAGTCGAAACCTATACTGCCCCTAAAAAAGTAAACTACCTTGTAACTATCAGAATTATCTGGAGTGTTCATCTCTAACCAACCTTCGAAGAGATGTTCAAAAGCTACCTCACCACCGCATTACGACACTTCAATAGAAACAAGTTTCACTCTTTGATTAACATACTGGGGCTTGGTCTGGGGATCATGGTTAGCATCCTGGCGCTGATGTTTATGTTAGATGAAGCTTCATTCGACACATTCCATTCCAAAGCAGACCGCATTTATAGATTAAACAAAGAACGTTCTGATGAAACAAGTGCGGTGACACTCAATGCGGAGTCATCAGGGTTGTACGGCCCCGGAATGAAAGAAGTCTTTCCAGAGGTCGAAAATTATATGCGGTATCAACCATGGTTCGATGAAGTAGTACTTAGTTACGAAGGCAAGCATGTACAAGTAGATGAGGAAGAAACGGTTATCGTAGACGATACTTTCTTTGAAGTTTTTGATTTTGAACTGACCCGTGCAGATAAGAATAAAGTGTTGGCCAGACCTGCAACCATGGTTCTTACCGAAGACCTTGCCGCTTCGTTGTTTGGAACAGTTGACCCAATTGGAAAATCAGTTATAGGTATCAACGGATTTGAGTTTGAAATTACTGGCATCGCAAAGGAAGTACCCAGAAACTCTCACATTCAGTACAAGGCACTTGTATCATATGCAAGCACAGTACCGCAGCTTGGTCCTCTCAACTACGAGTGGATGAACAATTGGCATACTCAGGGAATAACAACTTACATTTTACTTCGTGAAGGAGCAGACCCAAAACCGGTTAGGTCAAAGCTCGCAGACTTTACAGCGGAACACATCCCCGCAAGAGCTGATCAGTATCATTTTTATCTCCAACCATTTAAAGAAATATATCTTCATGCCAATGAAGTCGTTTTTCATCGGATGGCTAAAACTGGCAACCAGCAGTATGTCTATTTCTTCGGACTGATCGCGGCTTTTATTCTCTTCATCGCTTGCGTCAACTATATAAACATTAGTACCAGTAAATCCACTAAGCGATCGAGAGAAGTTGGGATGCGCAAAACGTTAGGTGCGCGAAAGCAACAGCTCATACATCAGTTCCTTGGAGAGTCACTGGTGATCACATTGCTTTCAGGCCTGTTTGCCATCCTTATGCTGTATCTGGCGGTGCCATTATTCAACGACCTTGCCGGTAAGAGCTTGGACTTTACCTTATTGTTCAAAAAGGAAATCCTAGGTGCATTCCTGCTGCTGATTATACTCGTGTCGGTGATCGCAGGCGGATATCCAGCGTTTGTCCTCGCTGCGTTCAAACCATCAGAGGTGTTTAAGCCTTCTGCGCGCAGCTTGGTTCAGGGCAATTGGCAGCGTCAGGTGTTGATCACCTTTCAATTGGTAATTTCTGTTACTATGATATCAGGAACACTCATCGTCTTTAAACAACTTAATTTTATCATTTCACGTGATCTGGGTTTTGACAAAGAACATACCATAGTAGTGCCACTCACCTCCGGCATGATACCCAAAGGTGAAGTAATGCAGCAGGAAGTCAATGCACATTCATCTGTAGTGTCTACTTCATTAACACGAATTGCGCTCGGTTCAGGATCCGGCAGCACGTTTGTGCAACCCGAAGGATTTCCCCCAGATCAAATCGAGATTCGAATGTTCCCCATCGATTTTACCTTCAATAAGACTTATGGACTTGACATGGCAATGGGTCGATTTTTCGATCCGCAAATTGCGAGTGACTCAAATGCCGTGATTATAAACGAGACAATGGTGAGCCTACTAGAGTGGACTGATCCCTTACAAAAGACCATCAAGTTTCAGGACGACCCCGTTGCCTATCCGGTAATAGGAGTGGTGAAAGACTTTAATTACCGATCTCTTTATGCCCATATAGAGCCGATCGTAATGTATCAATCGATACGAAACAGAAGAAACCTGTCAATCAGATTTTCAGGCAGTCCTTCAGATTTGCTTTCAAGTCTAGAGTCGATCTGGAAGAAGTATGAAGATCGATATCCATTTCAATACTACTTTGTCGATGAAGAATTTGCCAAAATGTATTCATCCGAGGACAAACTCTTCCAAACAGTCATGACCTTCTCTGCTCTGAGTATTATCATTGCCTGCCTTGGGCTCTACGGTTTAGTGTCGTTTACCATCGAACAGCGAACCAAAGAGTTTGGAATACGAAAGATCTTTGGTGCTACCGTAGCGGGACTCAACTTCCTCGTGAACCGCAAATTTATACTACTGGTATTATTAGCCGGAGCGATATCAACACCATTGGTGATGTATTACGCCAGGGGCTGGCTAAAGACCTTCGCATATCACATCGACCCAGGTATATCCACATTTGTCCTCGCTGTATTACTTACAATGATTGTTACGTTGCTGGCCGTGAGCATTCAGGCAATCCGCGCGGCCCGGATGAGTCCTGCACAAGCACTCAGACATGAGTAGCAAATGTTGCTCAGTTGACAATTTTAGACAATAGTTCACGCAATCTGTGGTAAGAGTGCGATAGAAATATCACATAAATTGCATTAGAACTGCAAAGTGTGATACGATATCAGGAGTTTAAACCTAGTCCGCAGCTAGCCCCTTACATAAAATGTTATTGGCTGTTGGAGTCTTCGGGTATTCCGGTGGAAGAGAAGATAATGCCTGATGGCTGCATCGAAATGCTCTTTCATTTTGGTGATCAGTTTGTGAAAAATAACTCAACCGATGAATTGGTAGATCGGTTTTTTGTCAATGGTCAGAATACAAAGCCTTTTTTCTTAAACTCCACGGGCGCAGCTGCAGTTTTGGGTGTCCGGTTTTACCCGTTCGGTGCCGCTCCATTTCTGCATCTTGTGATGAGTGAACTCAAAGATCAATTCGTAACGCTTGAGTCAATCTATGGATCGCGTGTGAATTCACTCACCAATCAACTGGGTAACGAAACATCATGGGAGGGTAGAATAAAATCCCTGGAAGAGTTCCTCATTAGTGAACTCCGATTTTCCAGTTGGACCTGGGATCCGGTTGTCAACAAGCTGGTGGATAAGGTTTATGCCGATAAGTCAAGGTTGAATCTCAGTCAGTATGCCGCGGAGGTAAAGTACAGCGAGCGGCAGGTGAGGAGAAAGTTTATGGACGTAGTTGGCATCAATCCGAGTTTGTTTGTTAGAATTGTCCGCTTCCGGGAAATATTTAAGTTGAGGAAACAAACCAACGATTGGGATTTGCTTGGCTTGGCTCTCGACTCAGGCTATCATGACCAGTCACACTTTATTCGCGACTTCAAACAATTTGCCGGTCAAACACCGGCTTCATTCTTTAGTGAAATACAAAGAATGAATAGCAGCTTTATCTAGCGAATTAACTATTAACCAATTTTTCGATTTCATCCCGCGACTCTTTCACTATAATGTGGTCAGTGCCTGACGAATTGAAGCACACCATTGTACCAGAGTTTCCCTGAATGATCCGAACGACCTGTGTCATGTTGATCAATTCTGTACGGGTTTGGTCTTTGGTAAAAGAAACTGTAAGGGAGATAAAAGTCTTCATGGCCGATTTTTTTCTAATTTTAGCAAAAAAATTCCACTCGTAGCCGATAACCTAGGTATCTATGAACTGTCCTGTTGACCAAACGCCACTGACCAGAAAGATTTATGAAGATGCAATAGAAATTGACCTATGTGATGCCTGCGGAGGTGTGTGGCTGGATAAGGGTGAGCTTGAGAAAATACAGGACATCAAGGTGAATGACTATTCCGAGGAATTGAAGATGATCCCTGACTACGTGGGTAAGTCAATTTTATTGGCAAAATCCAAGAATGCATCGCCAGTCCATTGCCCCGTGTGCAGTCAGGTACTTGAAAGGAGGGAATATGGCTATGGTTCTCAGGTGATGATCGACTCGTGCGTGCAGGGTCATGGGGTATGGCTGGATAAGGGCGAACTCAAAGACCTGGAGCTGTTTTACGAACGAAGCCGTGTAGATACGGCCAAGATGAGAAAAGGGTTTTTACAAGGCTTGCTGGGATAGCAATTTTTTTTTCAGACTTCTGTAATACTGGACCACTATTTGCAACAAACTGCGGGTAGAAGACGTCCTATGAAAATAATGTTCGCTTTCGAACGAAGGTTTTATACCTATGTCAATATTCTCTAAATTGTAATTAACTCAAATAATCCATTCATATGAAAATCGCAAAATTCACTGTGGTGATACTTTTATCGGTGTGTTGTGCCTCAATCAGCAGCGCACAAACTGTAGATGAAATACTTAGTTCTTATTATGAAAATACTGGCGGACTGGATGCCTGGAAAAAGCTGCAGGGCATTAAGATTAAGGCCAAATTTAACCAGGGCGGAGTAGAGATTCCACTTGAAATCGTTCAGCTAAAGGACGGACGGCAATACACATCATTTACGGTTCAGGGCCAAACGCTTAAGCAAGGTGTGTTCGATGGATCAAGCCTTTGGAGCACAAACTTCGCTACAATGAAAGCAGAGAAGTCAGATGACGAAAGCACAGCGAATGCAAAACTTGATGCTAATGATTTCCCAGACGCATTGTTTGACTACAAGACAAAAGGGTATACTGTTGAGTTGACGGGTAAAGAAACCTTTGATGGAGCTGAAACCTTCAAGATCAAACTCGTCCGCGAGCCAAGGACAATTGACGGTGTAAAAACTGATGACATCATCTACTATTTCTTTGATACCGAAGCAATGGTTCCAATTGGACAGGAGCAGGAAATTAAGCAAGGGCCAGCTAAAGGACAGGTATCACAAACCAAGATGAGCGACTACCAGGAGATCGGTGGTTTGTATTTCCCATTCTCTCTTACGCAAGGTTTGAAAGGAGGGCAACTCCAGCCGCTCGTTATCGAATCAATCGAAGTAAATCCAACTGTAGCTGAGAGCGACTTCGCATTTCCGAACTAATCCAGAATTGAGATGAGACGTTTTTATTTTTTTCTTCTAGCATTATTTATAGTTGAATCTGTTCCCGCGCAGGAAATTGTTCTGAAGGGCAACGAACTGTTTGGAGATTTGCGCGCACGACAAATTGGTCCAGCCATTATGAGCGGCCGGATCATTGACTTAGAAAATCATCCAACCAATGACCGGGTGATCTATGCCGGTGCTGCCGGAGGTGGAGTTTGGAAGTCAAGCAACGGTGGTGCATCCTTTCAACCTATTTTTGATGAGCATCCCCAGTCGATTGGTAAAATCAAACTAGACCCGAAGAACCCCGATAACATTATCTGGGTTGGAACCGGAGAGATATGGACACGAAATAGTGTATCCGTTGGAGATGGACTTTATAAATCCATTGACGGTGGAGTCACCTGGGAGAAGAAAGGTTTTGAAAAGTCAGAACGCATCAGCGGAATCGAAATCAATCCCAACAACACGAATGAAATGTATGTTGGTGTTCTCGGTGCATTGTGGGGAGATAGTGAAGAACGAGGTGTATTCAAGTCAACAGACGGAGGTAATACGTGGAACAAAGTATTATATGTAAGCCCAAATACAGGATGTGCAGACCTCGCTATGGATCCAAAGGATCCTAACACACTGTATGCCAGCATGCGGGAATTCAGACGTACTGGCTGGGGTTTCAGTTCTGGAGGATTGAATAGTGCACTGTACAAATCAACCGATGGTGGTAAGAACTGGGCGAAGATTCACAAAGGATTTCCTGCAGGAAAACTGGGTAGGATTGCTTTCGCGGTAGCGCCTTCAAATCCAAAGATATTGTATGCGGCCATAGAATCTGAAAAAGATGAGACCAAAGGCTTGTACCGAAGCGATGATGCAGGTGCCAACTGGACGCACTTGAATAAAGACTTTGGTCTTGTAGTGAGGCCGTTTTATTTCTCAAGAATTACAGTTGATCCAAGAAACCCGGATGTTGTGGTGAAGGCGGGCCTGTTTGGCTCTATCAGCCGTGATGGAGGAAAGTCTTTTAGAAATCTGGGTAACATGCACGCTGATATTCATGACATCATTTTTGATATCAAGAATTCAGACAGAATGTATGTGGCCTGCGATGGCGGAGTGTACCGCACATGGGATGGAGCTACTACAATGGAGATCGTGGCTAATATTCCAGTGTCACAGTTCTATCACATCAGCGTGAGCGATGGTGACCCGTATTATATATATGGTGGACTTCAGGATAACGGTTCATGGTATGGTCCCTCACGTTCTCCCGGAGGAGTGGAGGCCCGCGATTGGCATAGCGTAGGATTCGGTGACGGATTCCGCGTGTTGAAACACCCGAAAAAGAATATCATCTACTCTGAGATGCAAGGAGCGGAAAATGTTTGGCGTTATGATATTGATCGCAAGCAATCGAAGACTGTGCAGCCATTGGCGGTGCAGGGAGATCCTAAACTAAGGTTCAACTGGAATGCGCCAATGGCAGTGAGTTCACATAATGCTGATCGCTTTTATATGGGCAGTCAGTTTGTTCACAGGTCAAATGACATGGGAGATACATGGGTGAAGATTTCTCCCGACCTCACTACCAACGATCCTGCAAAACAAAACCAGGAAGACTCCGGTGGCTTGTCAAAAGACAACTCAGGTGCAGAGAACCACTGTACAGTGTTTACGATAGCCGAATCGCCATTAGATGAAAATGTAATTTGGGCGGGTACCGATGATGGCAATGTGCAGGTGACACAAGATGGTGGAAAGACATGGACCAACACCATAGCGAACGTTACCGGATTGCCAAAGAACACCTGGTGTTATCACATCGAGGCGAGTGCTCATGACAAAGCAACTGCCTATGCAGTGTTCGATGGTCACACACAAAGCGACATGAAGCCCTATGTTTATAAGACTTCAGACTATGGAAAAACGTGGAAATCATTGGCTACGCCAGATATCTACGGATTTGCAAGAAGCATACAGGAAGACTTTGTGAAGCCAGGATTGTTGTTCCTTGGAACTGAGTTTGGGTTATACATCTCGGTGGATGATGGCAAAAACTGGAGCAAGTTTACCAACAACATGCCAGCTACTGCAGTGCATTATATCGATATGCAGAAAAATACCAACGACCTGGTGATGGCAACTCATGGTCGTGGAATCGTAATCATTGACGACATCAGTCCGCTGAGAGAAGTTAACCAGGAGGTTTTGAATCAAGAGGTACACTTCTTCAAAACCAAACCAATGGTAATACTTGAGGAAACGGATTTTGGTAGGACGGCAACTGAAATGGAATTCGTTGGAGAGAATCCTTCGTTAGATGCCAAGATCATCTACTATCTGAAGAAGAAACACATCTTTGGAAAGATGAACGTGGAGATATTTAACAAGGAGGGTGAAAGGATGATTGAAATCAGTCCGGGCAAATCCAAAGGGATAAACGTGGTGACCTGGAATGGTTTGACACGTCAGCCAAAAATGGCGAAGGCAAAGACTTTGTCATTCGGAGGGTTTACGCCCATGCGAGCGCCCGCGGGTGACTACAAAGTGGTGATGACCAAGGGCAAGGAGACATTTGAAACCTCTTTGAAACTGGTAGCCGATCCGAACTCGTTGTGGACAGATAAAGACAGGGCGAATCTTCATGCGGTTTCTGAGAAACTGTTTAATATGAGTGAGGAGTTGGCTTATATGGTCTACGAGATTGATGAGACCATTGCGCATGCTGAGAAGGTTGCAGCGACCAGCTCCAGCGCAAAGAAGGTTTCTAAACCACTGATCGATGAGCTCACCAAGTTGAAAGAGTCACTGGTGATCACGACAGGTGATAACTACGTAGGTTCATCAGATCCACAGCTAAGGGAAAAGATTGCAACTCTTTATAGTAAAGTGGCTTCAGGCTTCACTCCGCCTTCAAGCTCAGAGATGGAGAACCTCAAGTTGCTTGAGGATACCTTTAATAAGGCTAAGTCGGACTACTCTCTCACCAAGAGCAGAAGAATTGGTAAACTTGAGAGCGTAGGAGCGAAGAGTGGCGTGGAGCAACCAAAGCTTATGACATTCGAAGAGTTTTTGAATAATTGATTAAAGCTGCCGAATGCTTCGAAATCCCCGGCAATGATGTCGGGGATTTTTTGTTTTGTGAAGAACCCAATGGTTTCAATATTTGTATTAGTACTTGAAACCTGAACATATGACTGACATAAAACAGAAGACTGCACTGATCACAGGAGGTAGTAAGGGTATTGGACTCGGTATTGCTCACGCGCTGTTAGAAAAAGGTGCAAAGGTGGCTATCACGGGTCGTGATGAAAAGGCCATTGAGGATGCGCTGAAAACGCTGAAGAAGGTTAATACGGCAGAGGTGATTGGCATCAAGTCAGACGTGAGAGATAGATCATCTCTGGAGAGTGCAGTTAATCAGATCATCAACACTTGGGGAAAGTTGGACGTGGTGGTGGCCAATGCCGGTGTGGGGCACTTTGCATCGATCGATGAAATGGATGAAAAACTCTGGCATGAAACGATAGACATCAACCTGACGGGCGTATTTAATACCGTGAGGGCGACAGTTGAAGAGTTGAAAAAAACCAGGGGCTATATCATTACGATTTCAAGCCTCGCGGGCACCAATTTTTTTGCAGGTGGTGCGGCCTATAACGCAAGCAAGTTTGGACTGACCGGTTTCACACAGGCGATGATGCTCGATTTAAGAAAGTACGGAATCAAGGTAAGCACGATTATGCCGGGTTCAGTGGCCACATACTTCAACAATCACACACCTGGCCGCAATGATGAATGGAAAATTCAAATTGAAGATCTGGGTAAAGTCGTGGTTGATTTGCTTGAGATGAATCCCAGAACATTGCCGAGCAAAATAGAGATACGACCTTCCGTGCCTCCGGGTTCCTAACCTCATCAACTAACTATGTTTAATTTCTTTGGAAAGAGTAGTGACCAGGTCACCGTCAACGACCAGGTTTGGATGAATGCAAACGCAAAGCGCAATGCCATTGTGAAAATGGCCCAGGCGAGCGACAACTGTCATTTCGTGTGCTGGTTTGAAAACACCAAATCTGACCTTGAGGCAACCTTGCGATCGTACAACGTGGCTGCGCAGGTTAGTATGGCAGACGCTGTTGTTCAACAAAATACACGAGTTTTGTGGCTATTTGTTGAACATTATCCACTATCAGAGACTGAACAGGCCCTTTTCAAGAAGTTGGGGCTCTCCAATGTTCCTGTATTGTCCGCACTTGACGAGCCCTTCTTTCAGCATTTTAGCGGTGAGAGAATGGTGACATTAATGCAGCGACTAGGTATGAACGAGGATGAAATTGTTGCTCATTCTATGATTACCCGTGCAATAAAAAATGCGCAAAAGAAAATTGCGCAACAGGTAAGATCAGAAAAGAGAGCCAGTTCGCAGACAGAATGGTACAAGATAAATCTTGGGAAAGAGCTTTAAATGCAGTTTTTAAGGTTACTAAAACGTAACTCAATAGATGAATGATCGTCAGTACACTTGTATGTTTTGTGTCCATGAATGTCGTAAATATCTTTTGGTCGATTTTCCCAATCGCCTATTTTTACCCGAAAGGTACTAGTTGAACCTATCGAACAAGTCGACTAATCCATCATGAGTTTTATCGGTAGGCCCGCATTGTTTGTACTCGTATTGTGTACCCTTACCATTTCGCGTTGGGGATATGCTACTCCTTTCACTGCACAGTCCGATTCTTTACTCATCCAATGGCAACAGGTGGCTAGCGGTGAGCTAGACTTGTCCGACAGTGACAAAGTTTCTCTATTGATTCGAATTGGTGAATCGATTCAATTTCACTCACCTGACTCTGCTCTAAGCTTTTACGAAATCGCCTATCCTATCGCTCGTGAGCAAGGAATGGAAAAGCAAATCGGAGATCTGCTGAACATGAGAGGATATGTCCACTACATTCTTGGCAATTATGATTTGGCACTGAGTTATTTCGTGGATGCATTGGCAATTCATGAGAAACTTGAAAATGCCATCGGAATTAGCAAAAGCCTGAACTATATCGCGCTGATTTATGAAACACAGAAGAATTACGCTCAGGCACTACTGTATCAATGGCGATCAATTGTCTATTCTAAAATATCCGGTGACACAACACGGCTGATTGCCAATTACTATAACATCGCCATTGTTCATGATGCCAATCTTTCTTCCGATAGTGCATTGTATTACCTCGATGTTGCCCAGAAGCTGAGTGAAAAGCAGCGCAATTATCACATGTATTCCATGGCGATGAACAAGAGGGGTGACGTGATGTTTGATCTGGGGATGTACAAGGAAGCAGAGCGGTTGTATCAGCAGGTTCTTAGTTACCCCTATTATAAGGATAACTGGGAAACATGTTTTGCCAATTCAGGGTTGGCGCAGGTGTACATGAAGACCCAAAAGTATGACGCCAGCATAGAACACGGACTTATCGCCCTGGAAGTGGCGAGGCAAATGAAGTCGAAGTGGGAGATATCCAATGCGGCACGCATCCTTTTTGAAAGTTATAAAGCACAAAATAACTATGAACGTGCTTTGTCAATGCATGAGTTGCACAAGAGCTACAGCGACAGCCTGTATAGCCAGGCCAAAGAAAAGGAGATCAACTATTTGCACCTCAGGCAGAATGAAACTGAGCGTGACAGACTCGCGAAGGAGAATGCGTTGCAGCGAGCGACTATAGAGAAGAGTAACCTTTGGATAGGTTTCTTTATCATCCTTGGAATCCTGATGGCTATCTGGGGGCTTGCACTCTATCAGAACAGTAGACACAGATTGCTGTCCAATAAACAATTGATTAAAAAGAACGAAAACATTGCCGAGCGCAATGCAAAGATCGAAGAGCAAAACCGTGAACTGAACGCACTCAACGAAACGAAGAATCAGTTGCTGTCCATCATTGGTCACGACATGCGTGGGCCGATAAATAATATCAAGACCATTCTGGAGATTATCAAAGATGGCCGACTAAGTCAGTCAGATCAAGAGCGTGTATTTAAGGACCTGCATAAGACCATAAGCTCTGTATCCGATACGATGAACAACATGCTTTCTTGGGCAAGCAGCCAGTTGAAAGGACTTCAGATTAATCCCGGCACCGTTAAGCTTGCATCAGTGGTCAACGAAAAAGTTGAATTCTTCACACCTTCGGCAACGGACAAAGGAATAACCATTGTGCATGAAAGTGATGAAGATGTTTTTGTATTTGCGGATGTAAACCACCTGAAGACAGTTCTTCGCAACCTGATAAGTAACTCTATCAAGTTCACGAAGCGTAACGGTAAGGTCACGATCTCTTATCGAACTCTGGAATCCGATGAGGTAGAGATCAAAGTGACAGACACCGGTGTGGGCATCTCTGAGGATCAGCTTAAAAACATCTTTCTATTCACAGGAAGAAGCCAGAGTATAGGTACTAACAACGAGCGAGGCACAGGTATTGGCTTGATGCTTTCCAAAGAATTTATTGAGAGTAATAAAGGAAAGATCAGCGTGTCAAGTAAGGTTGGGGTGGGCACTGAATTCATCATCGTTCTTCCTGCCGCTCAACTCGTGGAAGCCACCACATAAAGGACCTTACAGTATTATCTCTTGCAGCGTGGGTTACTATCCTTTATCTTGAAAGGGTACTAAACTGAACACATGAAAATCTATGGCGTGGCCATTCTGGCTGCCTGCTTTCTTGCCGGACAAATTGTAGGTAATCTTATTGGCTTGTGGATTGATATTCCCGGCAATATGGGAGGTGTAGCGTTCGCCATGTTCTTCCTTATTCTATTCAATGCGCGAATGAGGAAGCATGGATACATTGATACAGAGACAGAGGATGGTATTTTGTTTTGGAATGCCATGTACATCCCCATAGTCGTGGCCATGTCTTCTATTCAAAATGTGAAAGCTGCTCTTTCAGGGGGCTGGGTTGCTATCGTAGTTGGGGTAGTGGCAACAGGTCTTTGCTTTCTATTGGTGCCACTACTATCGCGAATTGGAAAGGTTAGTGCACCGGAAGATAATCATCTTTCCTGATGGAGGTGGTCTACAAAGTTTTCGACTCGAACGGACTGGTGTTCGCTTTTCTGGTTGTGGGTGTCATCATGCTATTTTCTTATTGGTTTTCTAAAACCATAACGAGAGGAAAAATACCCGGAGCAGCCATTGCGATAGTCATCGGACTTATCCTCGCGTTCTTCGGTGGCAAAAAAGGCATTGCTGATGTTCCGCTCTTCTCGGGCATGGCGGTACTGGGTGGAGCCATGATGCGAGATTTTTCAGTGGTAGCTACCGCGATGGGTGCAAACATCGTTGAAATCAGAAGGGCCGGCCTTGCAGGTATTTTATCATTATTAGTGGGAGTGACATTTGCTTTCTTTATTGGAGGAGTAATAGGATACCTCATGGGCTACACGGACGCGCAAAGTTTTACCACGATTGGTGCAGGCGCATGCTCGTTCATTGTTGGGCCGATCACTGGCTCGGCTATAGGCGCATCATCGGATGTGATCGCCATCAGCATTGCCATCGGTGTGGTAAAGTCCATCATGACTACCATCGTTACTCCAATCATTGCGAAATACATTGGACTGAACAACCCCCACTCAGCCATGGTGTTTGGTGGACTCATCGGAACCACCAGTGGTGTGGCGGCAGGCCTTGCCGCTACCGATCCTAAATTGGTGCCCTATGGTGCGCTCACCGCCACGTTCTATACCGGCCTGGGTGCACTGCTTTGCCCGGCTGTGTTTTACATTGTGGTGCAGGCTGTGCTTCCCTAGTGATGTTGACATTCATTATTTGAGGACTTCACATGGGGTATTTATGAGCTTGAAGTAGTATGTTTATCAACTGAACAAAATGAAAATCAGCTAAAGTTGGCCGCTGTTCATTCTCAACAACTGATAGACGATATTGTCGCGCAGCTGAGGCTGAGCATTGAAGATCAGGTTTTCTCCAGATCAGAGAAAAGGTCACTTAAGGCACTTATCGGTGACAGTCCTCTCGACCACGATCAACTCAACTTTCTTCGCAGCCAGATCTACGTTATCGCCAACGAGGTTGCCAATGACAAGAATTACCCAATCATACTGGAGTGGATAAAGAATGCCAACAGTGCCTTGATCACTCGGCCGGGAGATAAATCCGATGCCTACTTCAGCCCCGGTGAAGCTTGCCGCAATGTGATCATTGATCAAATACAAAGGGCAGTGAATCGTGTTAACATCTGTGTGTTCACCATCAGTGATGATATCATCACCAATGCCATCATCGATTCACACAAACGAGGCCGATCTATTAGAGTGATTACTGACAATGATAAGTCTCTTGATGCCGGATCGGACATAGAACGGCTTGCCAAAGAAGGCATCTCGGTGAAGATGGACAGCACTCCAAACCATATGCACCACAAGTTCATGGTGGTGGATGACAATTCGTTGATCACAGGGAGTTACAATTGGACACTCAGTGCTGCTCGATACAATCATGAAAACGTATTGCTGACAAAGGAAACCAGCGTAGTGAAATCATTCCTTAAGGAGTTTGGTCAGTTGTGGGATAAGATGGAGCCGTACAAAATCTAATAAACACCCACAGATCCATGGAGTCAGTCATTGCCCTTTTAGTTGTGTCGTTTACGGTGACTGCGGTCTACTGGCTCAACCGGCAAAAGGCCACTTGGATACAGACTTTATTGAACTGGTTTCCTGCTATCCTCTTTGCCTATGTGATCCCAGCAGGGTTCACACACACTACGGGTATGGATCTTTCTGGCGTGTTTCTTCATTCCATCAGTCGCAACTGGATTATTCCGTTTGCCATTCTCACGGTCATGAGCGCTCTCTCTATTCCACAGCTTCGGATTGTTGGAGCAAGACCGATTGTCTTGTTTGTGGCAGGCTCGTTTGCTATTTCCACACTGCCAGTGGTTCTCGTGTTCCTGGTACAAACCGTGTGGAGTGGGGGAAAGGACCTCTTCATCACACAGGAATATTGGAAGGGACTTGTGCCGATTGTAGGCGGTTGGATAGGAGGCAGTACCAGTCAGCTGGTACTCAAGGAACTAGTCGGCACCCCCGAAGCACTATTCCTTTCCGTGCTGGTGCTCGACAATATCCTGGTGAATATATGGACGATACTCATGTTTCAGCTGATCAAGCGCAGCGACCAACTCAATAAATGGTTTGGTATTGATGAGAAGATCCCCGATTTCGTGGAGGATGAGATAAAGCCCGGAAGCCGCAACCTCGGATCTATCATTCTGACCTCCGCTTCAATTGTTCTTGTAACGATTGTCGTTAACTACCTGATAGAGGACTTCTTATGGCGCGTGATCTCACTCAGTATTTTAGGGCTTGTGCTCGGCAATTTTATCAGAAGATGGAACCACGCCTTTGTGCTTCGCATTGGAGGTATACTGATCATACTCATTATGGCCATTTTGGGCCTTCGACTGGACTTCAGTGGCTTGTCGCTTCCTTTTCCGTTCGTGGGTGTGGCCCTTGTATGGCTCATTTCACATTATGTCATAATGATGCTGGTAGCCAGGACGATGAAGCTGCACATGGCTTGGGTGCCCATCGCTAGCATGGCTAATTTGGGTGGGATATCTACCGCCCCGGCCGTCACTGCTGCTTATAATGAAGAGTGGATGCCACATGCCATCCTGTTGGCCATTCTGAGCATGGTTTCGGGCACAGCCTGGGGTATGTTCACGATATTTCTGTTCAGTCTGTTCTGATTCGCATAACGTACTGTAATCCATGGGCTTAAATCGGCTTTTCCTTGCCATTAAGCGGAGGTTTTAGTATCTTTGCCCGCGGTTTTGATGCGCGTTTCTATCGCCCTCCCTTACCAAGAAATCCCGGCTATTAATTAAACGGCAGGTATTTGATGTCTGAGGTGAACTATTGTACAGACATTTCGTTCTATAAGGGTCTTTAGGGATATGGCAGCGCCATCGGATAGTGTAGTAACAATTAATTCATTTATTAATGCGTCAACTTAAGATAACCAAGCAGATAACCAACCGTGAAACCCAATCACTGGACAAGTATTTGAGCGAAATTGCCAGGATTGATCTGATCACTGCTGATCAGGAGGTGAAGTTGGCTAAGCGCATAAAGGAGGGAGACAGGGTGGCATTGGAGAAGCTGGTAAATGCGAACCTTCGCTTTGTTGTCTCTGTAGCAAAACAGTATCAGAATCACGGACTTACACTCAGCGACCTCATCAACGAGGGTAACCTTGGTTTGATCAAGGCGGCAACCCGCTTCGATGAGACTCGCGGATTTAAGTTCATCTCTTATGCTGTGTGGTGGATCCGTCAGAGCATTTTGCAAGCTTTGGCAGAGCAATCTCGTATCGTACGCCTTCCCCTCAACCGGGTAGGCTCTTTGAATAAGATCAACAATGCTTTCTCAGAACTGGAGCAAAGGCACCAGCGTGAACCTACAGAAGAAGAACTGGCAGAGGTGATGGAAATGAGTACAGATGAAATCCGTACCAACCTTGCCTTCCGTGCCCGTAAAGTATCTGTTGATGCACCTTTCGCTCAGGGCGATGGAGATGGTACACTTCTTGACATCATGGAAGATGAGACTGCAGAGGTACCGGATTCAGACCTGATGAGAAACTCTTTGAGGACAGAAGTGCAAAGAGCGCTTTCAACCCTTAGTGAACGCGAGTCGCAAGTGATTTCGCTTTACTATGGTTTGTCAGGTGGTCATGCCATCACCCTTGAAGAAATTGCTGACCAGTTTGACCTTACTCGTGAGCGTGTCCGCCAGATCAAAGAAAAGGCAACACGTAAATTGAGACAATCATCTCGCAGCAAGGAACTGAAAGCTTACTTAGGTTAATATTAGTTCGGTGGCAATTCTATGCCACTTAATACTTTATAGCACAAGGCTCATTTCTGGAATTATTATATAATTTTAGAGTGAGCCTTTTCTCTTTATGTCCGGAAGATTCCTTCGTAATCTATTATTAGGTAAAGACTTTATAGAATCCCGATCGGAGTATAAGTACGGAATGCTTCGAGGTCAGTTTGGGCTACTTATCGGGGTGATCTGTTTTATCTACATTCTCATCGACTCGTACAATGGTGTGTACGATTTCCTGCCATTCTATTTGCTGGGCATCGGTGTCACGGTCATTATCATCTACATGAACCGCCAGCGAAAGGCTGTCGCCTCTTCCATTCTCATTCTGGTTTTTTCCAACATCCTTATCTACTGCTTTGCTGCCATCGACTCTCCCTACAGTGGAGTGTTTCTTTATTTCTGTGCAACCGCTGCAGCGTCTATGGTACTGTTTGGAGCCACCCGTAGAACGCTTGGATTTACTTTTGCATTCATTTCACTATCACTTGGACTGGTTGCGTTTTTTATCGATTGGTCTCCAATCCCGAAACCCTATCAGACCGAGTTTCACATCCAGGTCAATTTCATTACCAACTACATCATCGGATTGGTTACCTGTGCTCTAATCGTGCAGTTTGCCATCACCAGGAACAGTGAGTCGGAAAAGACTTTGTTAGACAACCAGGAAAAGTTACAGAAACTATCAGGTGATCTTCAGGTCAGCCAGGAACGATTCAGATTGGCTGTGGAAGGAACACGCGCAGGTATCTACGAATGGTGGGTAACGAAAAATAGTATTTCCGTATCCGATCGGTATAAGCAGCTGTTGGGGTACGATGATCCCGATGAGATTGTGATAGACATGAGCTTCTACAGAAATATGGTTCACCCGGAGGACGCTGAAAGGGTGGGCCAATATATGCAGGAATGCCTGGCGCAGGGTGGAGCCTACCATAATGAGTACAGAATCAAACTGAAGAATGGAGATTTCCATTGGTTCCTGGATACAGGCATTGTCAATATGGTGAAAGGTCAACCGCACTATGTGGTTGGGTCCATCATCGATATCAACGACAGGAAAAAAGCGGAGAAGGCACTGTTGCAAAAGAACGAGGAATTAGAAAAAGCCAACACAGAACTGGACCGTTTCGTGTACAGCGCCTCTCATGACATGCGCGCACCGTTGAGTTCTCTTTTGGGTCTCATGGAGATTGTGAGGCTGTCCAACAAGGACAACGAGCTCAACGAGTACTTTGATCGCATGAGGAAACGCATCCTTACCATGGAAGGCTTTATCAAGGAAATCACCGACTACTCGCGCAATGCCAGACTTGAGGTGGTGAATGATAACGTAAACCTGCACGACCTCGTGAAGGAAGTAGTTGACTCAGTTGAGTTTCTTGTTCCAGAGAAGAAGGTAAAGCGAGTGGTGAATGTGCCTGCTAATTATCAAATCACCACTGACAGCGCACGGTTAAGAGTGATACTCAGTAACCTCGTAACGAACTGTATCAAATACAGCGATCCCAAGAAAGACGACAGCTTCTTTCGCATTTCTGCAAAAGAGGATGAACAGCAACACGTAATCACAGTAGAGGACAACGGCATCGGTATCGAGTCGCAGTATCTCGATAAGATCTTTAACATGTTCTTTAGGGCCACTGAGATGTCAGATGGCTCAGGGTTGGGATTATATATCGTTAAGGAAGTAACACAGAAGCTGAATGGCGAGATTAAATTCGACTCTGTACTTGGGCATGGCTCTACGTTCACAATACTTCTGCCGAAATAATTTCACACGCGGCTGCCTCAATCGATTGCAACTCTCTACACCTTCAATCGGTAACTGTACTTTATAATTTCTTTACTGCCAGTTCATCATTTGGCTGATCAGTTTTAGGTAACTTGTTCTTTCAAATTTTCAAGTGACACGATGCAAGGATTATTAATTGATATGGATGGGGTGATCTACGGTGGAGACAAGCTCATTCCCGGTGCGGATACGTTTATCTCAAATCTCATCAAGCAGGACATTCCGTTTACCTTCATGACGAACAACAGCCAGAGGACAAGTCTGGAGGTGGTACGTAAGCTCAAGCGACTTGGGATCGTGGTGTCGGAGAAACACATCTACACCAGTGCGATGGCCACGGCTTCGTTCATTGCAAGCCAGGCGCCTAAAGGGACAGTCTACGTATTGGGTGAAGGAGGATTGCTATCCAGCTTGCATGACAATGGCTTGATCATGGTTGAGACAGAGCCAGACTTTGTGGTGCTGGGTGAGGGGAGAAACTTTACCCTGGAAATGGTGCAGCGTGCAGTAGATATGATTTTAGAAGGAGCAAAGTTGATCGCGACCAACCGTGACCCATCACCAAAACAAAAGGGATGGAACAACCTCGGCATCGCTGCCACCGCTGCGATGATTGAAGAAGCAACAGGCAGGAAGGCATTTGTGACAGGCAAGCCAAGTCCTGTGATGATGCGCTCAGCCCGCAAGTACATTGGATTAGAAACCGCGCATACCACTGTTATCGGTGATACGATGGAAACCGACATAAAAGGTGGTGTGCAAATGGGATACAAAACCATTCTCACTTTATCTGGTATCTCCAAAAAGGAGGAGCTCAACAACTACGCTTTCAAACCTGACCTGGTGATCGATAGTGTGGCACAGTTGGAGCTACCATTGCCCTGGTGGAAATAAGTTAACCCCGCCAAGACTATCCCTCTGTGTACTTCTGTGCTTCTTTGTATACCTCCGTGCAATAGCTGTTTCACAAAGGGCCACAAAGAAGTCACAAAGTAACACGAGGCATACACTACCGCTCCCAGAACGGAGGAGGTTCAACGCCAAGTGACCTTAGGTACACGTAGCCTTGTCCCCGGTGATGGATTTCGTTGTCGATGAAGTAGAGGATACTCCAGAAGATGGGGCCTTCATACATTCCGAAAGCTTTGTCTACTTCCTGAAACCGCTGTGGTGTGATCTTCGGAAACTCAGTGTCGATCACCGCGGTTGCCTTATCCCATAAATCCAGAAGTTCTTTCTTGGTCTTGGGTGGGTTCTTAGACTGATCATCATACTCGCCCCATTTGCCAGTGGCGGCACCCGTAGCACCAGGACCTGCAATGGCCAGCATCTCCAGCACCAAGGCTGAGAATGGTCGCATGCCACCAATTGAATACGTGAATAGTTTGTCGTCAGGGAAGGCTTCGATCACCTTACGTGTCAATCTCCTGTGTCCTTGCCACTGCTCCAGCAACTGCTGTGAGGTAATAGGTCCGCTTGTTGTTGTCATGTGTTTTGTTTGATTTAATACATAGTTACCATCATGCTGTGTCAGCCCTATGTCAGCAGGAAATATTGGTGAAATTAATGTTGTAATAAAATGATGGAAGAGCAACCTATCATTTTCTGTCTCGTACTTTTGAATGACTTCAAAGCATATGGAAAGGATAAAAATCAAGGACAAAGAGCCTCTGGTATATGATGTGATGATCATGGCTGAAAAGACCATCCACTCGTTTGGGTTTGATCCCAGGCTCATCGCGCTCATTAAACTTCGTGTTTCGCAGATCAATGGCTGCGGATACTGCATGGACATGCATTCCTTCGAAGGTCGCAAAGCAGGAGAGACCGATCAACGATTGTTTACCGTAGGCGCCTGGTGGGAGACGGACTTCTTTACGGAAAAGGAACAGGCTGCATTAAAGTTGGCCGAACAAGTAACCAGAATTAGCGAGAAGGGGGTGAGTGACAAAGTATATGAAGACGTGATTCACCACTTCGATGAACAAGGCTTCGCTCAACTGATATTCATCATCAACACCATCAATTCCTGGAATCGCATTGCGATCTCAACGCATATGAAACCGGTAAGAGTTTAGTAGTCTCAAAAGTCTGATCGTCATTGCGAACGAAGTGAAGCAATCCCCACAGGCATGCTCCGCTATTGGGGATCGCCACGCGTTGCTCGCGATGACGGTTTGATAGACTTTTGAGACTACCTCTAATAAAAAAGGGACATCTTACGACATCCCTTTTCTATCTAGACCTAAATTCTGTTTAATACAGATTCATTCCCTTAAACACACTGGACTCCTCTACGCTCGTCACCGGACCCGAGAACGTAATCGTATCACCCATGTTGGTGGTGAAGGTCGCCTGTGAATTCTGCGCACTGTTCAGTCTTATGATAAGTGTGCCGCCACCAAGGCCAAATGTCTTCACTTGTGCGGTGATTACGATCGGTGCCTTGTCAGTTGCCTGCTTCACCTCATAACTGGAGATAGTACCGCGGATGGTGATGCCACCCATTCCGTTTTGTGCAATGCGTGATGGTGAACTGGTTTGCAATACAAAGTCTGCACTGTCCACCATGACAAAATTATTTTGCGCTACCGTGGCATTGAAGCCGTGTCTGTTATAGATAGTCGTAGCCTCAATCACCAGGTTACGTTCATCGGCCAGTTGCTTCAGCTGTTCCTTCTGTACAGCCAGCGTCTCCTGTCTTTCCAGTTTGCGCTCCAGTTTGGTTTTCTTCTCAGTCTGTGCTGAGGCTATGACGGGTGCCATAGCAATTGCAATAATCCAAATCAACTTCTTCATATCGTTCTCAATTTTGGTTTCACATATATTCAACGTAAAAGACTCAAACAAGGTGCCATAAAGTCCAAATATGACATCATTGCAGCATTGAGCCTATTGCTTAACGATGGAAAGGTATTTGCTATTATTTTAAGCTTGCCAACGCATGAAAAGCGCCAGATCTCAACTGGTAGTCGAGGGGGGTAATACAGGGATCGATAGCTCCCAATAGGTTTTCAATTTCGCTGTAAACAGATTCCAGGGATTGGTAGTAGGCCAACCATGGGCTATCACTCGCGTTGATACCGATTTGCTGACACCAATTCAGAAAGTCAGTGCTCTCCTTGTAGTCAGCGAGCGAGTTCAGCACCAGAAAGAGACACATCGCCTGATTCGATTCATCAAAGTCATTGTACTCATCATCTACCCACAGTTGCCATGAGCCACTGGCTGATCGCACTTCCACCTGTACCATGCGGGTGTCTGTCTTCAGTTTTGTGACCTTCAACTCATGCTCTTCCAGCCATGATTGCAGTTGCCTTACCTCGTCATACATGTTGTAATGATAACAAATGTTATTTTCTTGTAAGGATCGAACCGGTGACGGTACCAATTAGGGCAAAACAAGCTAATGACGGCTCAGGAGCAGGAATCCATCTTTCACGACTGGCTTGGCAGGCACAAAGGTGTGTTGTTCAAGATCATCAGGGCGTATGCCTTTGAGGAAGAGGACCGCGATGACCTGTTCCAGGAGATCTCGCTGCAGGTGTGGCGGTCGGTGCCCGGCTTCAAGGGGAACTCGGCCGTGACCACGTGGCTTTATCGTATTGCGCTGAACACCGCCATTCGGTGGAAGGGTAAGGAGAGGCGCCATGCAGACCACACGTCACCGTTGCAACCGACCATGCCCGTGCTGCAGGAAGACAACCGCGAACTGGATGAGCGCATCGAGTGGATGTACCGGGAGATAGGCAGACTGAACGAAGTGGACAGGTCACTTTGCCTGCTGCTGCTCGACAACTTCAGCTATAAGGAGATGGCCGACATCGTGGGGATATCGGAAAGCAATGTGGCGGTGAAGATCCACCGAATCAAAAAACAACTGAGTGAAAAATCTAAGGATACAGACTTATGAAATTTGAAGACATGAAAAAGATCTGGGACGAACAAAGGGAAGAGCACGTGTATGTGATCAACGAGCAACAATTACACGAAAACATCAAATCGAGGAAACAGGGTGCCAGCCGTATGGTAAACAAAATGGAGTTGTTCCTGCTGGGGGTGAATGGTATTACCGGTGCTACCTTGATTGTGCTCAACTACGTGGACCGAAGTGGCGAGGTACTGTTTGGTACATTGATGGGTTTATTTCTACTGGGTATGGCCGCCTTCATCTGGGTGAGAAGGAGAACGAGGCTGAAGCATGAGAACCGGTTTGACCGCACGATGCTGGGTGACATCAACCATGCCATAGAGAATGCCACTTACCAGGTGCGGCTGTCGTACGCCATGCTGCTGACGGTGGTGCCCGTGTTTTCCCTCGCGTTCATGGGAGCGTGGAAGGATGGCAAGTCACCCGTGGTGTTGGGCTTCATTGCCGCGATGTTTGTGCTGGCCTTTCTGCTGGGCAGGTGGGAGCACAGGGGACTGCACGTAGCGCGTAAGAAGCGGCTGGAGGCGATGAGGGAGAAGTTGACTTCTGAGAATTAGCTGATGAGTTGATGTGGTGATTGGTTAATGTGGTAATGTGGCAATGAGTTGATGAAGGAATGTGGTGATGATACGCTAACAGAGGAGCAGCATGCCGCACAAAGTGGAATAGTATGCCGCAGAGAGTGGTGGAGCATGCCGGAAAGAGTGGTGGAACATGCCGGAGAGAGTGGAGTAATATGCCGGAGAGAGTGGAGAAGCATGCCGGGGTAAGTAGTGGGGCATCCCGGAGAGAGTAGAGTAGTATGCCGGACAAAGTGGACCAACATGCCGGAGTGAGTGGACCTTAAGGTCGGAGTAAGTGGACCTATAGGCCGGAGTAAGTGGAGGAACATGCCGCACAAAGTGGAGGAAGATGCCGTAGTGAGTGGTGGAACATACCGGAGAGAGTTGGGTAATATGCCGGACAGACTGGACCAACATATTGCAGTGAGTAGGGGAAAGTGTATAACAAAACAGACCTCTGAAGCACCAAAAACCGAGGTAGGGCTTCCTCATTCCTTGCCTGATCTTTTGCCTCAACCCGATTTACCACTAACTTTATAGGGAAAAACGTTTAGGAAAATCTGGATATTTAAAATGCCACTTATGGATAGAGAATATAAATCAAAATGTTTCGACAAGTCACTTGATAAATTTCTCAACCATATTGAGAGTCTGTGGACTTCAATGCCAATAGTCTTGAAGACAATAGAAACGACCAAGAAAAACGCTCAACTTGAACATCAAACTTTTTTAAGTAATAACTGTGAATATGTCGAAGCTGGACGACATTATATCGTGCAGCCCGAGCACAGCAGGAAAAACAACTTTCACAGAAAGGCTGTAAAGAATTCAACAACAGCAATCACAATAATCAAGCGAAACTTTCTTGTGTCACTAGTTAGTCAATTCGATACATATATCAGCGACTTAATAAAAGGAGTGTTTGAGGTGCGTCCTGAAATTATAAATAGTTCGGAGAAACAATTGACATTTTCAGAGCTATCTAAGTTTTCAGACATTAGAGAAGCTAAAGACTTCATCATTGAAAAAGAGATTGAAACCGTACTAAGGGAGAGTTATACCGAACAATTTAAATGGTTTGAGAAGAAGCTGAATATTCAATTAAGAAAAGACTTACCAATTTGGCAAACATTCATTGAAGTAACCCAAAGACGGAATCTATTTGTTCACAATGATGGCAGAGTATCATCTCAATATTTGAGTGTTTGTAGGGAGAATAATGTTCAATTGCCAGACGGGTTGAAACTTGGTGATGAACTACTTATAGGATTTAAGTATTTTGACCTAGCATTTAAGTGTTTTTTCGAACTTGGTGTAAAATTGAATCAAGTAATTAGACGAAATCTTGTTCCTGATGAATTAGAAGATGCTGATACTTCGTTTTTAAATATCTCATTTGAGTTAATTGACAATCGACAATACGACTTGGCCAAGATTTTATATGATTTCTCAGATAAGTATATCCACAAATACTCAACAGAGGATCTTAAATTAAGAATACTTGTGAATCGTGCTCAGACTTATAAGTGGCTGGACCAAAATGAGGAATGCAAGAAAATTGTTAACTCGGTAGACTGGAGTGCAAAAGGTGATATTTTCAGGTTAGTTAGTAAGGTGCTACTTGACGATTTTGAGGATGCGGCTCAAATTATGCGAATAATAGGAAATAATTCAAATGTAATTGGTAAAGCAGAATACTCCGATTGGCCAGTGTTTAAGAAGTTTCGAGAGGGCCAGCTTTTTAAGGATGCCTTTAAAGAGATATATAACGTTGACTTCGAAATAGTTGAAGAGAAGACATAACAGTCCCACACTAGCTTAAGTTGTGACTTAAACATTGGGTAATTTGGATTAGGTAGATGTTAAGGCAGATAAGTGGTGCTGAGGTGGGATTCATTCTTTTTGAGAAAGTTCATGTTGCTATGTTGAGTAAAATTTTTCGATTATGCCTATCTATTACTTTGCTGTCAACGAGCGCTGCCGGACAACGTGCAAGCGCAGATAAAAAGATCATTGAAATCGAGAGTTTTAGAAGATATCAGGTAGTGAAGATTGATGGAAAGGAGGACTTGGCCGTAGTTAGTGATAGCACAATTCATGTGACTGAAATAACAAACTACACGAGAAGAGGTAAGAACCGTGGAATGGGTAAAGTAACGGAACATTCAAATGGAGCAAATGGATCACGTCTTAGAACCTACTATTTTAATGAGGCTGGAAAACTTTTTTCCATGATTGAAAGTATTCGCAAGCGTGATAGTTCGATAGCAAATTTGAGATATTACTTTTCCGGAGGTCGCTTAGCGGAAGTGGTTGATGAAAACGGACAAAATTTGACAAATTCTATTGATAAGAATTATTTATACAGTTGGATTCGAAAGATGTTTTATGATGATATCATAAACTGATTTACAGTTTTAGATGCCCAGTACTAAGCACCATGAAGCCAATAGACTTTAAAACACTCCCATACTTTTCAGGAACGATGATCTTCCTGGGAGTGTTGCTGTTGTTTTCCGGTTTGTGGATTATGTCTGCTAATATTCCCCTTGCGTTGGTGTTGGTTCTGCTGAGTGTTGTGATACTCACCACACACTATCGTGTAAGCATCGACCTTGGGAATAAATCCATGATTACCTATGGATACTGGGCATAAGGCGCGGTGAAAGGGGACAGTTTGATAATCTCGAGTACCTGTTCATCAAGAAGAACAAAGTGAGCCAGACGATGAGGCTAAAGGTTGCATCCACCACCATCCGAAAGGAGGTATACGATGGCTATCTCAGATTTTCTGAGACTAACAAAATACATTTGTTAACTATGGATGATAAGTCCAAGTTGATTAACAAACTCAAGGCCATTGCTCCGCAACTCAATTCCCGCGTTATTGACTACAGTGATGGAGAGGGTAAGGAGGTTTAGCCTCTCAACCCTTGTTTAACTCTGGACTTAAGCTTTCGATAGCTAAGAAGTTTGTAACTTCAGGATAAATGGGAGAGTCGAAAGTTAGCAAATAAACCAGATTGAGATGAGTAGCAAATTCAAGTTTAATCTGAACTATGCGATTGGCGAACTGGTAATCATTATAGTTGGCATAAGTATAGCATTCTATATAGAGGGTTGGAGAATGCAAAAGGATCGCGAGAAAACTGAAATTGCTATTCTTCAGCAATTGGCAGTGAGCCTTGATCGTGATATCAGTGACCTGGAAACTAATGCAAGGTCGGATGCGGAGACTGTCAGGAGGCACGATGTGATTATTAATAATTTGGAGGAAGGAGGAGTTTACAATGATAGCCTTGCCGCTTACTTCGGTCGCCTGGGTTATTATACCAACTTTATCAACAATTCGTCCGCCTATGAAAATCTTAAGTCTATTGGCATCGACTATATCTCAAACGATTCGTTAAGGTTGGCCATTGCAGACTACTATGAACTCCACTCAAAATATCTGATAGAAATAGAAAAGGACATCATCAATACGCAGGAAGAGACTGTTATTGCACCTCTCATGATGGAGCATTTCGATTATAGTTCTTTTTTTAATCCAGCTTACCCGAATGACTATAGAAGCCTGCAAAAGAACTCGATGTTTAAAAGCGCAATTAAGACTACAAAGAGACTCATGGAATGGAAAATAAGGTTAACACAGTCTTGCTTGGAAAGTGCACAAACGTTGAAAAATGCTATCGAAAGAGAGTTAAAGAGAAGGTAACGGTCTATCTGACTTCTTAATCCTCGAAGGCAGCTGCCAATTAAATTGCTGAGATGCCGTGAACATCAATCCTTAACCTACTAGTAACTTGCTCCCTGTTATTATCATTGATATATGTAAAATACCGTTAATGAATATTATGACACCACGAGAAGTAGTAGAAAGGTTTGTGAGTTTGTTCAACGAAGCTGATGTCGAAGAGCTTGGTGAACTTTATGCGGAGGATGCGATCACCCACCAGGTGGTTAATGAGCCATTAATAGGAAGGCAGGCAATTGTAAAGATGTTCAGAGATGAGTTTGCCCATGCGGATATGGTGTGCATTCCGGAGAATATTTTTCAGGATGGAGAGTGGGCAATGCTTGAATGGAAGGATCCGCTGGGCCTGAGAGGCTGCGGCTTCTTTCATGTGGTTGATGGCAAGATCAAGTTCCAAAGGGGGTATTGGGATAAGTTGCCTTTCCTGCGTCAACAAGGGTTACCCATTCCGGATGAGTAGTAAGTAGTCAGCCAAATCGTAAATTAGTGCGGTCAATGGTTGATGCCTTTTTCTATGAGTACAAGTGACTCCGAAGGTTTGTTTAAAGGGCAGTTTATCGGCATGTTCGATAAGAGTGGTAACCCTATTCACGAGGGTGACTCGGTGCGGTTCTACTATCGTGGCGATTACGCAGTGTGCAAGGTAATCTACGTTCCCGAATGGGCTATGTTTTGTCTTCAATGGCCTGACGGCTACGTCAACAAGTTTCCTATGAATCCTGAGAAATACGAGGTGCAACAATAGGTAACACTATGGACATCTTCACCGCCATCACTCACGTCTCACCCTTGTCTGCAACTTCAATGGAGGAATTCAAAGACATCGTGCAGCAGAATGAGTATGCAAAAGGTCATTCACTGCTCGACCTCTGGCAGGTAGACCGACACTTTCACTTCATCGTAAAAGGCTCGGGTCGTGTTTACTATCTCAGAAACGGCAATGATGTCACAGATTATATCGCTATGGATGGACAGTTCATCGGTGGGCTGGAGAGTTTATTTACTCATCAACCTTCACACAAAGCGATCGAACTGATGGAGGATTCGGTAGTACAGTCTTTTTCGTTTGAGAAGTTTGAGGCGTTGTGTACCAAACACCACGATGTCGAAAGGCTAGGGAGGAAGATGGCTACATTTGCCTTTCTGGAAGGGCAGAGAAGGATAGAGGCGATCCGGTTTCTTTCTGCCGCTGAACGCTACGCGGAGTTGGAGAAGAAGTATCCTGGTATCTCCAACCGCATCCCGCTAAAACACATTGCCAGCTACCTGGGCACCACGCAGGTGAGTCTAAGCCGCATCCGCGGTGGCGTTCAATAGCGCTTTTTAACATATGTAAAAGAAAAGCTGCGTGAGTACCCTCAATTTTGGGGCATCAAATCACGCATGATGAACGCAAGACAAACAACATTTCTGATACTGGGTGGAGGGATTGCAGGACTTACCTGCGCTATCGCCCTGCAACAAAAAGGTATTGACGCGATGGTAGCCGAAGGTGCCGGGGAGTTTAGGCCCGCAGGTGCTGGCATTACCCTCGCAGCCAACGCCATGAAAGCCTATCGGTACCTTGGGCTGGATGAATTGATAACCCAGGCAGGAAACCCGCTTGAATATTTCGAGGTGCTCGATCGCAAGGGCAAAACCATCTCTGCTGTTCAGACCAATACACTGGGTGATGGCACACCTCCAGTTGCTATTCATCGCGGCACATTGCATCAGGTGCTGCTTGACCGGGTAAAGTCAGACTGTATACTTAATGGGTTCCGAGCCAAAACCATCGAACAACAAGAGAACCGCTATCGGGTAAGCTTTGATAATGGAGAAGCTATCACGGCTGAATATGTGATTGCCGCGGATGGCATCCGCTCAATAGCGCGCAACACAGTTCTTCCTTCAATGCTACGATACTCAGGGTACACCTGTTGGAGAGGCGTTGCTGAAAATGATGTGGCACTTCCGCTGACGAAAGCCACGGAGACCTGGGGGACAGCGAGTCGCTTTGGTTTGGTACCCATCGAGGGCAACAAGATCTACTGGTTTGCTGTGAAGAATGCGCCTTGCGGATCGGAGCGCATGAAGGCGTACACACGAGAAGACATTCAGCGGGACTTTGCACACTATCACGCACCCGTTGAACATATCATTTCGCAAACCCCACCGGAAGACATAATCCATAGCGATATCTATGATCTAAAGCCCATCTCTCAGTTTGCGTTTGGCAACATGGTGCTGATAGGAGATGCTGCCCATGCCACTACACCTAACATGGGGCAAGGGGCTTGCCAGGCGATTGAAGATGCGGTGATATTGGCAGACTGTATCACGCGACATTCTGTGATCGCGGAAGCGTTTAAAGATTTTGAACAGCGCAGGATGAAACGGGTTCATGGTATTGTGAACCGATCATGGACCATGGGAAAGGTGGGACAACTGCAGAACAACGCATTGGCCGGAATGCGAAACGTGCTGTTTCGGTCATTGCCTTCCGGCCTGATGAGAAAACAATTCGAAGAGGTTAGTGAATTTAAATTGAATTGAGGTCCTTGGCGCGATGATCAGGTCAAGCTAAATTTATCCGCAAAATACTCACCATGAAATTCCTGCCTATTGACATTGATGATGAACAGAACATCAGGTTCATGAATGATCCTGAGCAGTCGATGGTGGTCAATGTATTTACGGATCTCTACAGGAAAGTGGGGTTTGACAAGCCATGGATTGCGTATTTCGTGCAGGATGAGAATGACGACATCGTAGGTGGCGGTGGATACAAAGGGAAACCAACTGACGGCAGAGTTGAGATCAGCTACGGTACATTCAAGAAGTTCGAAGGACTGGGGGTTGGCACTGCGATATGCAAGCAACTGATAGCGATGGCCAGACAGACGGATCCGACACTGACGTTGATAGCACGTACGTTGCCAGACAATGAGCCCTCGATCAGAATTTTAAAGCGAAACGGCTTTGAATATCGAGGGGTCGTGTTTGATGAAGAAGACGGTGACGTATTGGAATGGGCTCTCAACGCCACGAGTACCGCTGAATGACTCCGATTTACCCCACGTCAGGTGAGGACTTTTTACTATTTAAGATTTATCCTATCGTATGATCTGGCTATATTGAAGGACTGAAGACAAAGGTCTGACAATGTATCTCAGAAAGCTCCTTGTTCTGGTTGTTTGTGTATCAATTCTTCTGAGTTGCTACAAAGATGGGGTGGATCCCGGGCAACTGTTGAAGAACGCGGATGTAGAGACCGGTTCACTGGTACCGTCTGAATGGAGGCTGTTGGGTGGGGACAATCACATTGTGCGATTGAGTGAGGAGGAATCGGTGTCGCCTGTTCGATCATTGGAAATAAGTCTTGATACTCCCGATCCGGATTTTAGCGGGTACTGGTATCAGTACATCTGCGATGAAATTCCCGTGGGCAAGGCTTTAACGTTGTGGGTGATGGTAAAAGGTCGAGATATCGCGGGTGATGGAATCAACCTGGTTATCGCAGGTCAGAGAAAGTCATCATTTTCTTACGACAATCTGGCACGCAGC
>JAGQYM010000033.1 GCA_020436085.1 Cyclobacteriaceae bacterium | reverse complement strand
CGATTCCAGTGCACCGATTGTCAAACGATTTGCCAATTGGTTTGCAAAAAAGTATTTTGAAACAGGCAAGTATTAATCTATGAGAAAATACGCAATAATAATTGAGAGAGCCGATGATGGCGGTTTCGGAGCCTATGCGCCAGACTTACCTGGTTGCGTGGGGATGGGAAAATCCAAAGAAGAGACACTTCAAAATATGGTAGAAGCTATTCAATTTCACCTGGAGGGAATGGTGGAAGAAGGCCTTTCCATTCCTGAACCAAAATCAGAAGCAGAGAATCTGGTCTTTGTTTAATCGGATTCGTCCGGAAGTATTTCAATGTCGTGTATCAACACTTTCTTGGCGATGGCCTGCCCTGTTTTGGTGGCGGCTAGTCCACCCAGTGCTGTCTCTTTGTAACGCGTTTCCATGCTCGCGCCAATTTCGCCCATGGCTTCAATGACTTCATCAACAGGAATCACGCTGCTGACGTTCGCCAATGCAATTTGTGCTGAACTGTTGGCAATAGCGGCTGCACTTGCATTGCGTACAACGCACGGCACTTCAACAAGACCAGCAACCGGATCACAAACTAAGCCAAGCATGCACTGTACAGTGATGGCGACCGCATTGAAGATTTGATCAATATCACCGTCAAGACAATAGACAATAGCACCCGCGCCCATGGCCGCTGCAGTTCCGGTTTCTGCCTGACATCCACCTACGGCCCCAGCGATGGAGGCTTTTTGCTCCATGATTAAAGCGATACCAGCTGCCAATAGCATAGCCTCAAGAATTTTTTTATCAGGTACGTTATGGATTTCCTGAAGAGTATATAGCACACCGGGCATAATACCGCTGGCACCTGCAGTTGGAGCTGCCACGATCCTTCCCATGCACGAGTTGACCTCTTTTGCGGCTAACGCACGTGATATCAGGTTTTGAAACTCTTTTGACAAAACGGTTTGAGAATGTCGATATACTTTTTTTGCCCCGTTGGCGATCATTCCTGATCGGGAAGTCATGTCTTCTTCCAGTCCGGTCTTCACCGCATCCTTCATCACTTCCCATGCCTGCCCTAGTCCCTCCCAGATTTTTTCCTCAGTGCGACCTTTTTGTTCTTTTTCGTAGCCTATCACCGCATCGACTACGGATACGTTGTGTTTGTCACAATACTTCTTCCAACCTTCAAATGAATCAAACAGAAAGGCCATTGACTTAACGTTTATTTATTCAAAGTTCAATGATTTAGGATACTAATCAAATCAATGCCGCTGGACAATTTTCGATGTTTGACACCTGAAAAATGGGCTATATTGTTCCGCTAAAGAATTCATCATGAAAAAAATCATCATAGTGTTTGCCGTCTGTGCTTCGATCACTGCATTAAGTCAATCGAAAGACGAGGCTAATATCAAAACGATCTTTGACAACGCATTAAAAAGCGGACAGTCTTATGAGATGCTTGAATATCTCTCCACTAAGATTGGTCAGCGATTGTCAGGATCAGCCGGTGCTGCTGCGGGTGTGGAGTGGAGCAGACAAGCTATGATTGCTTATGGTTTTGATTCAGTTTGGTTGCAGCCGGTGATGGTGCCGCACTGGGTGAGGGGCAAGGCTGAAGTTGCTCGAATCATTAGCAACAGAGAAGGTACGATTGATGTGAACATCTGCGCACTTGGTGGAAGTGTAGGAACGGGGTCTGGTGGAATCAGTGCACAGATTGTAGAGGTGAAAAACTTTGATGAGCTAAAACAACTTGGCGCGAAAGGTGTGCAAGGTAAGATTGTGTACTTCAGTCGCCCGATGGATCCGACCCTGATTGATACTTTCTCCGGTTATAGTGGAGCCGTCAATCAGCGAAGCTCTGGCGCTTCTGAGGCTGCGAAGTATGGCGCGGTTGCAGCCATCGTTAGGTCGATGGGATCGAACATAGAAGAGTATCCTCACACGGGTGGAATGCGATATGCTGATGACGTTGCAAAAATACCTGCAGTGGCAATCAGCACCGCACATGGCGATCGACTTAGCGCATTGCTTACGCGCGATAAAGATTTAAGAATGTACATTGAAACGCACAGTCAAATTCTTGATGATGTTTTGTCCTACAATGTGATCGGTGAATTGCGAGGTAGCGAAAAACCTGACGAGATCATTGTCGTTGGTGGACATTTAGATTCGTGGGACTTGGCGCAGGGCGCGCATGATGATGGCGCAGGTTGTGTTCAGTCGATAGAGGTGTTGCGTATTTTCAGGGCTATGGGTTATAAGCCCAAGAGAACAATCAGAGCTGTGATGTACATGAACGAAGAAAATGGTTTGAGAGGAGGGACGAAATATGCAGAGCTAGCAAAACAAAACAAGGAGCATCACGTTGCAGCGATCGAATCAGACCGTGGAGGATTTACGCCAAGAGGTTTCACAATGTCAGCACCCGAAAATGTGAAATCAAAAATCAGAAGCTGGAAACCGATGTTGGAACCTTATGGACTTACCAATTTTAATCAGGAAGGTGGAGGTGCTGATATTGGGCCGCTCGGTCCGCAAGGAACTGCGTTAATTGGTTTTCTCCCTGACTCTCAGCGATACTTCAATTATCACCACACAAGAGAAGATACTTTTGATAAGGTCGACAAAAGAGAACTGGAGCTAGGCGCGGCTTCTATGGCTGCGTTGGTGTATTTGATTGATCAGAATGGACTTTGACACTCTATTTACTGAAACAAAAAACGCGAAGGACTCCTTCGCGTTTTTTTGTTCGGTTGCTCTCAGCCCTCTAGCTAGCGTACTCCTCAATTGGCAAACAGCTACAAACCAGATTTCTATCGCCATACGCATTGTCGATGCGGCTCACGGCAGGCCAGAACTTCGCGTCTTTCACAAATGCTAACGGATAAGCTGCTTTTTGTCTGGTGTAAGGTCTGTCCCAGTTGTCAGCAGTGATCACTGCGGCTGTGTGAGGAGCGCGGGTCAATACGTTGTTTTCTTTGTCTGCTTTTCCTTCTTCCACTTCGCGTACTTCATTTCTGATTTCAATCAGTGCATCGCAGAAGCGGTCGAGTTCTTCTTTAGGTTCGCTTTCTGTTGGCTCGATCATCAGTGTTCCTGCAACAGGGAAAGATACAGTTGGGGCATGAAAACCGTAATCCATCAAACGCTTAGCTATATCCTCTACTTCAATGCCAGCTTTTTTGAAATCACGACAGTCCACAATCATTTCATGTGCACAGCGCCCATTGTTACCCGTGTACAAAATCTTGTAGTGTTCGCTTAGTCTTTCTTTAATATAGTTAGCATTGAGAATTGCCATTTTTGTTGCGTTGGTCAACCCTTCGCCTCCCATCATGGCGATGTAGGCATAGGATATCGCCAAAATGCTTGCGCTTCCCCATGGCGCAGCTGACACTGCCGGGATCGCATGATCACCACCAATTTTTACAACCGGATGACCAGGGAGGAAGGGCTTCAATTTGTCATTGCAACAGATGGGTCCCATTCCAGGGCCACCGCCACCGTGAGGAATGCAAAATGTTTTGTGAAGGTTAAGATGACAAACATCTGCACCAATATTGGCTGGAGATGTTAGGCCCACCTGTGCGTTCATGTTCGCCCCATCCATGTACACCATTCCACCGTTTTTGTGAATTGTTTCACAGATCTCGATGATCGACTCTTCGAACACACCGTGTGTTGAAGGATAGGTCACCATCAAACACGATAAATTATTCTTGTGCTGCTCAGCTTTTGCTTTGAGGTCAGCAACGTCAATTTTTCCTTCCGCGTCTGACTTCACTACTACCACATCCATGCCCGCCATCACGGCACTTGCCGGGTTTGTGCCGTGTGCCGATGCGGGGATCAACGCGATATTACGATGTCCATCTCCATTATTCTGGTGATATGCACGAATGACCATTAACCCCGCGTACTCACCTTGTGCTCCGCTATTAGGTTGAAGTGAAACGCCAGTGAATCCTGTTACCTCTTTCAGCCAAGCTTCCAGATTTTGAATCATTTCTCGGTAGCCTGTAGTTTGATCAGCAGGTGCAAAGGGATGAATCTGTCCGAGCTCAGGCCAGGTCACAGGGATCATTTCAGTGGTTGCGTTGAGTTTCATGGTGCATGATCCCAATGAAATCATTGAATGCACCATGCTAAGATCTTTGTTCTCAAGCTTCTTGATGTAGCGAAGCATTTGATGCTCTGATCCGTGTGCATGAAAAACGGGATGAGACAAGTAAGAAGAAGCTCTTATCAATGACTTCGGCCACGAGATTGGTGCGTCTTCAATTTTAATTCCATCTTTTTTGCCTAATACTGCAAGTATCGTGTTGACATCTGCTGCTGTAGTTGTCTCGTCAAATGAAATACCGATGTGATCGGTTTCGAAATAACGGAAGTTGATGTTGTGTTTTTCAGCTTCTGTCTTTATCGCAGCTTTATCTTTTACTTCGACCTTGAGTGTATCAAAATAATTTTCATTCACTTGTTTCAATCCAGTCGCCTTGATGCCATTATCAAGTGCTTTTGCCAGACCGTGTATTCGTAACGCAATTTTTTTCAAGCCCTCTGGTCCATGGTACACTGCATACATGCCCGCCATCACAGAAAGTAAAACTTGTGCCGTGCAAATGTTCGAAGTTGCCTTTTCTCTACGAATGTGTTGCTCTCTCGTTTGCAATGCCATGCGATATCCCGGCTTGCCTTCAGCATCCAGTGAAGCACCGATGATACGACCAGGAATAAGCCTTTTGAAATCTTCGCGACTTGCAAAGAATGCAGCGTGAGGTCCACCAAATCCCATTGGCACGCCAAAGCGTTGGCTCGAACCCACGACAATGTCAGCACCCATTTCACCTGGTGACTTCAGCAACAACAAGCTCATCAGGTCTGTGCCCATCACAACCGATACTTCTTTCTCATGGGCTGACGCAATGAATGCGCTGTGATCGGCAATGGCTCCGTTGTTGTCCGGATATTGGATGTAAACACCAAAAAGTTGCGAATCGGTGATGTCAACTTTTGCTAAATCACCCACTACTAGCTCCACACCAATCGGGGCGCAACGTGTGCGCAACACATCGATGGTTTGAGGGAATGAATTTTCATCCACAAAAAACTTAACAGCGTCTTTCTTGCTAGCTTTTCTCGCAGCGAAAAGGACGTGCATCGCTTCGGCTGCTGCAGTTCCTTCATCAAGCAATGAGGCGTTGGCGATTTCCATACCTGTGAGATCCATCACCATCGTTTGGTAATTGATCAAGGCCTCGAGGCGACCTTGCGCGATCTCCGCTTGATATGGCGTGTAAGCGGTGTACCAACCTGGATTCTCTAAAATATTGCGGAGGATCACTCCCGGTGTAATTGTATTATAATACCCTGTGCCGATATAAGATTTGTAAATCTTATTCTTAGACATTATTCCCTTAAACTCTTTCAGGAACTCGAATTCAGATTTCGCTTCTGGTAAGTTGAGTTTCTTTTTCAACCTGATGTTGGAGGGTATAGTTTGGTCGATCAGTTCATCAACCGACTTTACTTTGATTGTCTTCAACATTTCAGCAACCTGAGCTGCGTCAGGCGCATTGTGACGAGTTTCGAATTTTTCTGAGTAGTTGGGTAGCGTATTCATACACTAAGGGAAAGAGTGAAATATTTAAATATTAGAAACGCTCGAATTGTGAAAAGAAGAAGTTGCCTTCTATTTCTGCGTTCGCGTCTGAATCGGATCCATGAATCGCATTGGCGTCAATTGATTTTGCAAACAACGCACGGATGGTACCTGGTTCAGCTTTTTGAGGGTCGGTTGCCCCGATTAGTTTTCTGAAATCTTCGATCGCGTTGTCCTTTTCCAGAATCATCGGAACGATGGCGCCTGACGACATGTAAGCACATAGATCTTTATAAAAAGGTCTCTCCTTATGGATTGCGTAAAACTTTCCAGCCAGTTCGGCACTCAGGTGTGTTTTTTTCATAGCCACGATTTTAAAACCTGCCTCCTGAATGATTTTGATTATTGCTCCTGTATTTCCTGCACCTACTGCGTCAGGCTTGATCATGGTGAATGTCCTGTTTCCTGCCATTTTTTAGTTGTGTTTCTGGGTTGTATAATTTTAATGAATCGAATCGCCTGCAGCGATTTTGTCTGCCCTTTTTGCAAACTGGCGCAAAAATAATGATTACTAGTCGAGAAGCCAGTACCAGAAATCAAAGAAACGACTTGGTGAAAAGCGCACCGAAATCGCCTTATTCTGTAAGTATGGGCATGGGCCTGGCTGAGAATTTATGTGTTTGTAATCCTGTCATTTATCCCCATTTTTGACCCTCCGATGAAAGATCTGCAAGGTTTTAAATCCCTTTTAGAAAGGTCAAAAAAGGTCGTGATTGTCACGCATTTCAAGCCGGATGCGGATGCTCTTGGATCATCTTTGGGATTAGCTGGTTATTTGAAGAAAAAAGGGTTGGAACCCAAGGTGATCACACCGAGCGACTATCCCACGTTCCTTCACTGGATGCCCGGAAATGATGAAGTGCTTGCACTTGAAAAAGACAATGTTGAAAAGGAGCAGGAAGCGAGGCGATGGGTAAATGATGCTGAAATTATTTTTTGCCTGGACTTCTCCAGCCTTAATCGCATCAACTCTTTGGGCGAAATGATTCGCGAAAGCAACGCCAAGAAGGTATTGATCGACCACCATCTTGAGCCTGAGCATTTTGCCGATTACGAACATTGGGATCCAAAGGCAGCGTCTACCGCAGGTTTAATTTTTGACCTGATCGATAAAATGGCAGACAAGTCAACCATTGATGAAGCGATTGCCAATTGCCTTTATGCAGGATTATTAACCGACACCGGGGGCTTTCGACATTCCAACACAAGGCAAACAGAGTTTCTGATTGCATCGGAACTCGTAGGCGCAGGTGCAAATCCATCGTGGGTTTCTAAAAAGATATATGACACAAATACACTGGCTCGATTGAAATTGATTGGTTATGTGCTCAGCCAGAAACTAATTGTATTGCCGGAGTATAGAACAGTTTACATTATGTTAGCTCAGGACGAGCTGAAGCAATTCAACACGCAAACGGGTGACACTGAAGGATTGGTGAATTATGGTCTATCTATCGAAGGAATTCGTTTGGCGGTGTTGATGTATGATAGAAAAGAGGAAATAAAACTTTCGTTCCGTTCGCTTGGTACTTTTCCGGCCAATGAAATTGCGCGAAAATATTTTGAAGGTGGCGGTCATCGAAACGCAGCTGGTGGCTCCTCAAAGCAAACTCTCCAGGAAACGCTCAACAAGTTTCTGGCAATACTGCCAGAGTACAAAGCAGAGTTGAACAAAGATGACTAAGTTCGCGGTTGGTTTCAGATCACTCTAAAAACAAGAATTAAAAGACTTAAGAATATCAATATGAATTTGAACAAAATAGCAATCGGACTAGTGTTAGTGACCATGGCCTGTTCCTCAAATGAAAGAGAAACACCAAAGGGTGTGAAGTTTACAATGGTTCGAGAAGGTGAAGGACGTGCTGGCAGCCCAGGTGAGTATGTGATGCTCAACATGGTTTTCAAGGATGAAAACGACTCGATCTGGAATGACACTCGCACAATGCCTGTGCCGATGATTCTTCAGCTAAGAGAAGAGTCGCAGAACAATCCCGGCTTCGAAGAGATTGTACACATGATGAAAGAAGGCGACAGCGTAACATTCCAACTTTCGGCCAAATCACTGTTTGAAGATACATGGGAGCAACCAATCCCTGAGGGAATGGATCCGGAATCAAAGTTTACTTTCTACATGGGTGTGAAAGAAGTGATGAGCGATCTGCGCATTCGCGAAATGGAGCAAGAGTACATCGAGAAGCTGAATGCTGAGCAAATGATAATTGATGGTAAAAAAATCGATGAGCATCTGGCTGCATCCAACATAGATGCACAAAGAACTGAGTCAGGGCTTCGTTATCTCATCACACAGGAAGGCACAGGCGAGCCTGTGGCCGCGGGAAATGAAGTTTCTATCGACTACGCAGGATATCTTCTGGATGGCACACTGTTCGACACTAGCATAGAAGCTGTTGCTAAAAAAGAAAATGGAACCTCTGTTGGAAAGGCGTATGGTCCCCTCACTTTGCAAGCTGGTAGCGGACAGGTAATCAAAGGATGGGAAGAAGCGATTCTGTTAATGAAGAAAGGAACCAAGATGCGAGTTTGGATTCCCTCACCGTTAGCTTATGGTCCTCAGGCACGTAGCGCGATCATCAAACCCAACTCGATTTTGGTGTTTGATATGGAGATGATAGATATAAAGAGATAAGTAATGTTTGTGACGAGGATTCTAACAGTAGTGGCCATAATCGCCACGGCATTTATTTCTTCTTGCAGTGACGACAGTTCGTGTACGCGTGAAGTCTCTCAAGATTTACTTGATGCTGTTGACAAAGCACAGTTAGCCATCGACAATAAACTCATCGATGACTATATCACGGCTAATAAGATCAGTGGTGTTCAGGAGATTAATGGGATCAAGTGCGTGATACAAAAAGAAGGGGACGGATTAATTCCCTGCCTTGAGAATACGGTGGTGGTAACGTACAAGGGTTCGTTCATGAGTAACGGAAATGTATTTGATAGTCGCCAACTGTCGCCTGCCGAATTTCCGCTCAATGCTTTGGTCCTAGGCTGGAGGATGACTTTTCCGTCTTTTCCAAAAGGAACAAAGGCAATTCTATATCTGCCTTCAGGGTATGGTTATGGGCCAAGTGGTTTTCCTCAAGGAAATATTCCGCCAAACGCTAACCTTATTTTTGAGATCGAATTGCTGAACGTCAGGTAATGAAGATCTGCTTCGCTACCAACAACCTTCACAAGCTTGATGAAGTCCGCCACTTGTTGGGAAGTTCAATCGAGTTGGTCGGTTTAAAGGAGATTGGATGTGGGGAAGAGCTCCCGGAAGAACAAGACACACTCGAAGGCAATTCTCTTCAAAAAGCACAGTACGTATTTGATAACTATGGCGTCAGTTGCTTCGCTGATGATACCGGTCTTGAGGTTGAAGCATTGGACGGTGCGCCAGGTGTTTACTCTGCCAGATATGCAGGTGAGCAGCGCAGTAGTGACGATAACATTGCATTGCTCCTGAAAAACCTGATGGACAAGAACAACCGAAAGGCGAGGTTTCGCACGGTTTTTACTCTGGTCACACCTTCCATCACGAAACAATTTGAGGGAATTGTGGAGGGAGAGATTCTTGAATCAAGAAGGGGTAGTGGCGGTTTTGGTTACGATCCTATTTTTCTACCTACAGGAGTAAGTCAAACAATGGCTGAGCTGAGCATGGAAGCCAAGAACGAAATTAGCCACCGAGGACGGGCTACGCGTGAACTTGTAAAATACCTGAAGTCTCAGGAAGGAAGTTCGATTTTATAGCCAAGAAGGGCTTATTGGATATTTACTGCGAATCCATACTTTTGTAGCCCTTATGAAGTACAGAAGACTTTTTAGAAGATTTATGATCGTGGCTGGGGTGCTGGCAACGGTCGTAATCGTTTTGTCTCAGGCTTTGCCTGAGGTTTCTGGAAAGACTCTTGCTGAAAAAGCGAAGACAGAACAATCTGAGAAAAGCACAGAAGCCAGGATTGCCTCCGCGCCATCCGATGTTGTGCCCGGTGGCTCGATTCAAATCAATGATGTGGATAGGGCGCTATTAGAGACTTTGGTTCCTGAAGAAAGGGAAGTCAATACTTTTCAGTGCTACACTGTCGTTCTCTCTGACTTCTATCATGTGCTTTTCAGGGCTATCATTTCGCCCAACGCTCCCTAATTAAATAATTAGTTTCTGTTTTATTGAAGCCAACTACGGGTCGGCTTATCAACACGTTTATTCTCAAAATATATTTTTAACATAATTCAAAATGCGTAACAAAGGAGTAGTAGTAGGGCTCACCATTATCATTACTGCATTGTGCTTGTATTATCTGTCATTCACCTTCGTGTCAAGAAAGGTAAACGATGATGCAATTGCCTATGCCACCAATGCAAATGGTACAGTGGATTTGGGTAAGAAACAATCTTACCTGGATTCTCTATGGAGTAAATCAGTGTACAATCTTTTCGGGGCGGAGTACACTTACAAAGAAGTAAAAGAAAATGAACTCAGCCTGGGCCTCGACCTTCAGGGTGGGATGCACGTGACGCTGGAAGTGTCGCCTGTAGATATCATCAAAGGTTTGAGTGGCAATAGCGATGACCCTGCGTTCATCGCGGCACTGAAAGAAGCCAGCGAGATGCAGAAAGCCAGCCAGGAAAGATTCAGCAGTTTGTTTTTCCAGGCTTTTAAAGAAGCTAACCCAGACAGAAGCCTTGCTTCCATTTTTGCCTCGGCTGCCAACAAGGACAGGATAAGTCTGTCTGATGATGACAACAAAGTGATGCAGTTCATCAACGAAGAAATTGAAAGTGCGATTGATCGTTCATTCACGATCTTAAAGACAAGGATCGACCAGTTTGGAACTTCGCAGCCAAACATTCAACGCTTGCAGGGGACTGGACGAATTCAAATCGAAATCCCCGGTGCAGATAACCCGCAGCGTGTGCGCAAGCTATTGCAAGGTGTTGCCCGACTTGAATTTTGGGAGATTGTGGAGTATAGCGATCCTCAGCTCAATCAATCGCTGGCAGCTATCAACGACAAGCTTGTAAAAGAGCGTGCGGCTAACGTGAAGCCAGTTGCGCAAGAAAGTGTAAACGAAGAACCTGCGGAACTGACAACAGAGACTGATTCTCTGGCCTCCGCGTTGGAAGAACAACTAAGCCAGGTGAGAGACAGTGCATCGAATATTCTTGATTCACTGGCTAACTCAAATTTGTCACCACTGTTCACATTAAGCAATCCTGGAATTCCATTCCTCTATGACGTAAAAGACACTTCGCAGATCAACCGAATTCTGAAAAGGCCTGACGTGCGCTCGCTGTTGCCTCGCAATGTTGGTTACTTCTGGGATGTGAAAGCTGAACCAGATATCACACCAGGTGTGGAAGACCTGCGCCTGAATTTTGTAAACGTACCCAGGAATGGTAAACCATTGTTGACAGGTGAAGTGATCAATGATGCTCGCCTGGACTATGATCAGTTTGCCAGGCCTGCGGTGAGCATGACAATGAATGCTGCGGGATCACGTGCATGGTCGAAGATTACAGCTGCAGCAGCAAGCAAACAACCCCAGGGAAGGATCGCAATCGTGCTTGACAATTACGTGTACACTGCACCAACCGTACAGGGTGAAATTCCAAACGGAAACTCACAGATCACCGGAAGCTTTGAACTGGAAGAGGCAAAAGATTTGGCCAACGTATTGAAAGCAGGGTCGCTGCCAGCGCCAACGCGAATTGTAGAAGAAGCGATCATTGGACCAACGTTGGGTAAAGTGGCCCAGAACCAAGGATTGATTTCTATGGTTTGCGGATTGGGAATCGTGGCGTTGTTTATGATTGCTTACTATTCCAAAGGTGGTTGGGTTGCTAATCTTGCATTGCTCTTCAATATCTTTTTCATTCTGGGAATTTTAGCACAGCTCAATGCTGCACTTACGCTGCCAGGTATTGCTGGTATCGTACTTACTATGGGTATGGCCGTTGATGCGAATGTACTGATTTACGAACGTATCAAGGAAGAGCTAAAAATGGGAAGTCTTTTGAAAGAGGCTATCCGCAAAGGCTACAGCCGCGCATTCGATACTATTTTTGACTCAAACGTGACAACATTGCTCACGGCAATTTTCCTATTCGTGTTAGGGCAAGGACCGTTGAAAGGTTTTGCTATTGTCTTGATGATTGGTATCGCGACATCATTCTTCTCTGCTGTTTACATTTCACGGGTAGTGGTGGAGTGGATGACAAGGAAAGGTGATCAAGCAAAAGTTTCTTTCGACTCGTTTATTGCTAAAGGTATTCGCGACAGAGGTTATTTTAATTTCATCGGTTACCGCAGGTTGGCATACACGATCTCGGGCTCTATCACTGCTTTGGGTTTCATTCTGATCATTGTAAAAGGATTGAACCTTGGTGTGGATTTTAGAGGAGGAAGATCATACGTGGTGGCATTTAACTCTCCGGTGGTTGCGACTGATATGAAGCTGTCACTTGCCTCTGCTTTCGAAAACAAAGGAACAGAAGTGAAGACGTATGGAAGCAGCAACGTGGTGAAGGTGACTACCTCTTACCTGGTAGAAGATGAATCGGATGCGGCAGACAACAAAGTAAAAGATGCTCTTGTTTCAGGCCTGGAACAATTTACCGGTCTTCAGTACATTGAAAACGATGCAAAAGTGGATGAAACACATTTCTCGATTTTATCATCGTCTAAGGTGGGTGCTACCATTGCTGATGATATCAAGGATTCTGCTTTCGAAGCGGGATTGTTCTCCTTGATTGCGATATTCCTTTACATCCTCATCCGATTCAAAAAGTGGCAGTTCAGTACTGGTGCAATTGTAGCCACCGCTCACGATGCCTTGTTTGTAATCGCGATCTTCGGAATAGCCAATGCAGTAGGCTTCTCATTTGAAATTGATCAGGTGTTTATCGCTGCATTGTTGTCAATCATAGGATACTCTATTAACGATACGGTGATCATCTTTGACAGGATCAGGGAGTACACTGGCCTAGGCACGTCACATGATCGCTTCAAATTGTTTAATGATGCCATCAATAGCACGCTCAGCAGAACATTAATTACTTCTGGCACAACCATGATCGTGGTGATCGTGTTGCTGCTATTTGGAGGTGAAGTATTGAGAGGATTCTCATTCGCTTTGTTCGTTGGAATTCTGGTGGGAACGTTCTCATCCATATTCGTAGCTGCTCCGGTGGTTTACGATTTGGATAAGAAACATGCTCTAAAGCCAGGCGTGGCTTAGTTGCGATGCTCCTCACAAAAAAGGCGACTCAACGAGTCGCCTTTTTTTGTTTTTAACTTAGGTCATCTTTTGGCTAACTCCACTCTCGCGCCAACTGCCAGCACTCCGTCAAGCGTGTCTCTTCTATTGAATTGCTCAAGCGTAATGGAATACTTTCCTGGCCGTTCGAATTGATAATTAGTTACCAGCGGAAAGCGATGGTCATAAAGGTCGCCCAATCCGCTGCTCCCTTGAGGTTCTCCTGTTTTTTGATCAAAAAGGTAGTTGGATACCAGTTCTTGACGCAGTTGAATCCCTGTTGAGTCTTGTAGGGTGTAAGTGACGAAGAGGCGTGAGAATGGAAAGTCCAATGAATTGCGAACCGTGTAGTACAGACTGTAGACCTGCGTATGGTCCTTGATTTCAAAATCAAAGCGTGGCTTATCGGTTACAATCCAGGCACGATCAAAGTCGACCTGTTGCTCATACACACGGCTGGAATCGCATGACGCAAAAAGCAGTACAACAAGTAAAATTAAGACGTACCTCATCCTTTCTGCTGCGTAGGTGGGTTTTGGTGAGGTTTGTTTTTGTTCTTCCTCTTTTTGTTCTTCCTTTTTTTCTTTTTTGACTTGCCGCTGAATTTTTTATCCAAGCTTTCAAGGTCGCTGTTGAGTGTAGAGAGAGGTACTTTTTCTGCAGCAACATTTTCTTCAAGGCTGGCTGGTTTTTTCCCCTCTCTATTCATGCGCAGTATCTCATTCACACGATCCACGTTGATTGGAAACCAGGTGTTTTCCTGGCTGTAGCCAAACCACATGATCTTGCGGAAGATATCGGTCTTCTGCAGCATGGCATCGCCCTGTTCGGTTTTCAATGGAGCTTCAATTTTTGGAATGTGTTCCAACGCATCCATGTATGTTTCCAGTTCGTAGTTCAGGCAGCATTTCAGCCTGCCACACTGTCCTGAGAGTTTGCTGGGATTAAGAGAAAGGTTTTGGTATCGTGCGGCACTGGTGGCCACATTTTTGAAATCACCAAGCCAGGTAGAGCAGCACAACTCGCGGCCGCACACGCCAATGCCGCCAAGCCGTCCGGCCTCCTGGCGCAGACTAATCTGGCGCATTTCTACCCTGATCTTAAATTCTGATGCGAGTATTTTTATCAATTCACGAAAGTCGACCCGATCTTCAGCGGAATAGAAAAAAGTGGCTTTTGTATTGTCGGCCTGATACTCAATATCAGAAAGCTTCATGTTCAGCTTCAGATCGCGAATGATCTCTCTCGTGCGGTAGAGCGTGGGCATTTCACGTTTCTTCACCTCTTCATATTTCTCAAGGTCTTTTTGGTGGGCCAATCTGTAAATCTTCTTTACTGATTTGTCGTTGGCCACTTTTTTCTTCTGCATTTGCAGACGTACCAATTCCCCTTGCATAGACACATGCCCAAGATGATGCCCGTTGGGTATCTCAACTATTACAGCGTCTCCGGTGGTAAGGCTTAGTTTGTCAACATTTCGGTAGAAGTCTTTCTGACCTCCTTTGAACCGAATTTCAACGATATCAAATCTGTCGTTGGTTGGCATGTCCATATTCGACAGCCAATCAAAAACATTCATCTTATTGCATCCGCCTGTTTGACAGGCTCCGTTGTTGTTACATCCTTTGACCTTACCTGCTTCGGTCCGCTCCGTTCCACATGCACATCCCATATAGAAAAGCGTTTTTTAGCGGGTTTTAGCCCACTTCGTCAGGTCTTCACCAATATCTTTCCGGAAATATACTCCATCCCAATGGATTGTTGAAATGGCTTTATATGCCTGGGCCGTTGCCTCGCTGATTGTTTGACCACTCCCTGTGATCGCAATCACACGGCCCCCGTTGGTCACAACCTTTGATCCGGTTTCTTTAGTGCCTGCATGAAAGACGACAGCATCATCTGATTTGTCCAACCCTGTGATGACTTTACCTTTTTCATAGCTGCCCGGATAGCCACCTGCCACCATCACAACCGTTGCTGTCAATTCCTTTTTCGTTGGCACAGTCTGCGACTTTAATTCACCTTTTGCGGTCGCAATCAATAGCTCCACAAAATCAGAGTCTATGCGAGGCAATACAGCTTGCGTTTCAGGATCGCCCATGCGCACGTTGTACTCTATTACATAAGGCTCACCGTTTACATTCATCAGACCGATGAAGATAAAGCCACGGTAAGGAATGTTTTCCTTTGATAGTCCCTGAATCGTTGGTACGATTACTTTGTCTTTTACCCTCTGCATGAAAGCATCATCAGCAAAAACCACGGGAGATACGGCACCCATTCCTCCGGTGTTGGGACCTGTGTCTTGTTCGCCAATTCTTTTATAGTCTTTCGCTTCCGGTAGCAACGCATAATTTTTCCCATCCGTGAGAACAAACACGGACAATTCAATTCCATCTAGGAATTCCTCAACCAACACTTTGCTGCTTGCTTCGCCAAATTTTTTATTCTCCAGCATGTCAGAGATTTCTGCCTTAGCTTCTTCAATCGAAGGACTAATGATTACCCCCTTTCCGGCAGCAAGCCCATCCGCTTTTAAAACAATTGGAGGTTGGCAATTATCGAGGTAAGCGTGCGCATCACGAAGCTGCGAGGCATTAAAAGTGGCTGCCTTGGCAGTAGGTACTCCATTTCTCAACATAAATTGTTTTGAAAAATCCTTGCTTCCCTCTAATCGTGCGCCACTCTTGCCGGGCCCTACAATCAATATTCTACTTAAGTCACTGTGAGATTCGAAATAGTCGCGGATACCGCTGACCAATGCCGCTTCCGGACCGACAACTACTAATTCAATTTTATTGGAGACGCAAAATTTCCCAAGAGCCGCAAAGTCTTCTCCGTTGATGGGGGTGTTTTTAGCAACCATTGCAGTGCCCGCATTCCCCGGTGCTACCCAAAGGTCTTCACAGTGTTTGCTTTGTTTTATTTTCCAAGCCAGCGCATGTTCGCGTCCACCGCTGCCGACAATGAGAATATTCATAACGTCCTTAAAATTAAAAGCCTCAAAGATAGGGTCTTTGAGGCAAAGTCGAAGTTGTGATTCGGATCAGTTTGCGTACTCCGACAGGAATTTGATTCGCATGAGTCGAATTTCTTCTTCGGAGAAGTCGGACATGTCTTCGTCTTGCAATGCAGTCTCAAGACTGTCTGTCTCAGAATTCAAAAAGTAATCAAAGATCTGTTCCTGTTTGCTGTCATCGAGCATGTCATCGATGTAATAATCGAGGTTAAGCTTTGTGCCCGAGTAGCAGATGTTTTCAATTTCATTAAGCAAATCCTCGAAACTCAGACTCTTCGACTCGGCTATTTCTTCCAGATCCACCTTTCGGTCAATCTGCTGGATGATAAATATTTTGATCTTGGACTTGTTGACAGACGACTTCACCACCACATCAGCCGCAGTTTCAATATCATTTTCCTCTACATAGCCCTTAATCAGCTCGAGAAAACTCTTTCCAAATTTCTGAACCTTACCCATACCCACGCCATTCACGGAAGCCAGTTCCTCTTTGGAGGTTGGATAGGTGGTGGCCATCTCCTCCAATGATGGATCCTGGAAGATGACATAAGGAGGAAGATTTTTTTCTTTTGCGATCTTCTTCCTCAATGTCTTGAGCATTTCAAAAAGCTTGGTGTCATAAGCTTTTGAATTGATTGGAGTTCGTTCGCTTGATTCCTCTTCGTCTATCGCAGTTGTAAAGTCGTGGTCACGTGCCAATTCGATCGGATGAGGGTGCTTCAAAAACTTAATTCCTTTCTGTTTGATCTTAAGCACACCTACACTGTCAATATCTTTTTCTAAGTACTGATAAATCAACGCCTGGCGGATAACCGATTTCCAGAAATCAGCACCTTCATCGGCACCTTTGCCAAATACGGGTAGTTCACTGTGACTGTAACTTTTTACATATTCGTCTTCTGTTCCTCTCACTACATTCACAAGGTGACTTAATCCGAAGCGTTCATTAGTTTGTTGCACAGCTTCAAGGATTAACTTCACGTACTCAGTGCCGTCATATCTTTCTCTTGGGTGCACACAGTTGTCGCATGCCCCGCAGTTCTCTTCTGTAAACTCTTCACCGAAATAATGAAGCAACTGTTTTCTTCTGCATACAGGAGACTCCGCATAAAACTCCATCTCCTGAAGAAGTATTCTTGCGTTCTCCCTTTCCTGTACAGACTTGTCTTTGTTGAACTTTTCAAGTTTACTCAAGTCGTTATGACTGTAGAACATCAGGCAGAAACCCTCCAGTCCATCGCGACCAGCGCGACCTGTTTCCTGGTAGTAACCTTCCAGTGACTTTGGAACATCGTAGTGAATAACAAACCGAACGTCTGGTTTGTCTATACCCATTCCGAAAGCGATTGTCGCCACGATGATGTCAACTTCTTCGTTGAGGAAGTCATCCTGATTTTTTACCCGTACGTCCGGATCAAGACCCGCATGATAAGGAGCCGCCTTAAAGCCATTTACGTTGAGGAGTTGAGCGATCTCTTCCACTTTCTTTCGACTGAGGCAATAGATAATCCCCGACTTGCCTTTATTATCTTTCAGAAATTTGATGAGCTGTTTCTTCGTTTCTTTTTTAGGACGAACCTCGTAGAATAAATTCTTTCTGTTAAATGAAGACACGAACACATCAGCGTCTTCCATCTGAAGGTTCTTCTGAATATCAATTTGAACCTTGGGTGTTGCAGTAGCCGTAAGCGCAATCACTGGGAGATTTCCTAACTGCGCGATCATCGTTTTTATCTTCCTGTATTCAGGACGAAAGTCGTGACCCCATTCTGAAATACAGTGTGCTTCATCGATTGCAACGAATGAAACATTCGTCTTGAGCAGGAACTCAATGTATTCTTCCTTGTTTAAACTCTCAGGCGCTACGTAGAGCAGCTTTACTTCACCGTTAATGCAATCTTTTTTTAGTCTTGTGATTTCTGACTTGCTTAAGGTGGAGTTGAGAAAGCGAGCGTTAATTCCGTAGGCATTGAGTTGATCGACCTGGTTTTTCATCAACGCTATCAATGGAGAGATGATGATGGCAAGTCCGTCTTTTACCATGGCTGGCAATTGATAGCAAAGTGACTTGCCAGCGCCAGTAGGCATGATGACGAAGGTGTTCTTTCCTTCTAAAATATTCTTGATTACAACTTCCTGATTTCCCCTGAACTGAGTATATCCAAATATTTCTTTGAGTTTCTCTCTTAAAGTATCTTTCTCTTCTGCGACAATCATAAATTACAAAACATAATAATGCTTGAAATAATTATCTTTGCATCCCGCTATTCATAACTATTGTAAGAGCATTGAATATAACAAAAAATATTAGAAAAGTTGCCACCGAAGTTCTTCTAAATGAAGCACGTGCGTTAGAAAAACTCACCCAATTTGTGGATGATGATTTCGAAGCTTGTGTCAAAGAAATCAACCAATCAAAGGGTCGTGTGGTAGTAACTGGTATAGGCAAAAGTGCCATCATTGCGAATAAAATTGTAGCTACTCTTAATTCTACCGGAACTCCCTCTTTATTCATGCATGCTGCAGATGCCATTCATGGCGATTTAGGCATGATTCAAAATGAAGACATCGTGATATGCCTTTCCAAGAGTGGGAATACACCGGAAATTAAGGCGCTGGTGCCGCTGGTGAAACGGAGAGGATTCAAACTTGTTGCCTTAGTAAGCAACATTGATTCATATCTTGCTCAGCAAGCCGACTATGTGCTCAATGCAACCGTTGACGCTGAAGCATGTCCCAACAACCTTGCGCCAACAACAAGTACGACTGCTCACCTGGCGATGGGAGATGCGCTTGCGGTATGTTTGTTGGAACTAAGAAATTTTTCGAGTGAGGACTTTGCCCAATTTCACCCAGGTGGTGCTTTGGGCAAACAACTCTATTTGCGTGTAGATGACATCATGGCGAGCAGAGAGCTACCAGTAGTTGATCTTAAAACGCCATTGAAGGATGTGATTATTGAGATATCATCGAAACGACTTGGCGCGGCAGCCGTTACAACTCCGGAGATGGAGTTGTTGGGCATCATCACAGATGGTGACCTGAGAAGGATGCTGCAAAAAGGAATTCAAATTGAAACGGCAAAAGCAGAAGATGTATTTTCTAAAAACCCAAAGACTGTGGAGTCCGGGGAACTTGCCGTGAAGGCGTTGCAAATCATGCAGCAAAATAGTATCACACAACTTGTAGTAGTTAAGGAAAGCAAAGTACTGGGGTTTGTTCATCTGCACGACCTTCTTAAAGAAGGTATCGTCTAAGCTAATTCCAATTTTTACTAACCAAGAATGGATAAAAATCTTTACGTGGTCTTAATGGCGGGTGGCATTGGTACTCGCTTCTGGCCCTACAGCAGAAATGCGAAGCCTAAACAATATCTTGACGTACTGGGTACTGGGAAAACGTTGATTCAATCCACATACGATCGATTTGTTCCCTTGTGTCCAAAAGAGAACATATTGATCGTGACCAACGAAGAGCTGGCTGATATTACGAAGGAGCAATTACAACTTGGAGATGAACAGGTGCTGGTGGAGCCAATGAGGAAGAACACTACACCATGTATTGCTTATGCGAGCTACCGGATTGCGAAAAAGAATCCAAACGCGGTGATGGTTGTTAGTCCTGCTGATCACCTTATTCTCAATGAAGTAGAATTTCAGAATACGGTAAAGCGTTCGGTGGCTGATGCTAAAGGAGACAAGCTGATCACGATGGGTATTAAGCCTACTCGTCCTGAGACAGGGTATGGATACATCCAATATCTTCCGGGAAGCGGTCAGCTCAAAAAAGTAAAGACTTTTACCGAGAAGCCAGCACTTGCGTTGGCCAAGAAATTTATCGACAGTGGTGACTTTGTTTGGAACTCAGGGATTTTTGTTTGGAGCGCGACCTCAATAATCAAAGCATTGGAGAAATTTCAGCCTGAAATCGCAGAAGCATTTGAAGAAGCCTCGGAGAAGTTTTTTACTGATGAGGAGCCGAAAGCAATTCAGTCAGCATATGCGCAGAGTAAAAATATTTCCATCGACTATGGCGTAATGGAAAAGGCTGACAACGTGTATGTATACCCAAGTGATTTTGCATGGTCAGACCTTGGCTCGTGGGGCTCACTTCATGAAATCAAAGAGAAGGATAGTGACCGCAACGTAGTGCAGGCTAATGCCATGGTGTATGAGACCCGCAATTCAGTGATTAAAGGATCATCAGATAAGCTAATTGTTGTTCAGGGATTGGATGGGTACCTGGTTGGAGAATTTGGCAACGTGATCATCGTTTGTCAAAAGGACAAGGAGGAGTTGTTCCGGGTGTTTGTGAATGACTTAAAAGCAAAACCCAACGGCAACGACTATTTATAGTTCTTTTGCCTGATTACCTCGAACAGCGCTATTCCAGCCGCTACAGACACGTTTAAAGACGAGATGTTCCCATACATCGGGATTTTCACCAGATGGTCTGCATCCTTGATCAGTGCCTGAGAAATGCCGTCTTCCTCGGAACCCATGACAATAGCAACAGGTCCTTGTAGATCTGCTTCATAAATCGTTTGACTTGCTTTCTCGGTGCAAGCCATAATTCGGATGCCGTTTGACTTAAGGTTAGCGATTGTTTTCTTGAGGTCGCTTACTCGACAAACAGGCATAAAGCTAAGAGCACCTGCGGAAGTTTTCATCGCGTCACCTGTAATAGGAGCATTTCCTTTGTCAGGAATGATGATACCAGTGATGCCCGCACAGTCTGCTGTTCGCGCAATGGCCCCGAAATTTCTTACGTCTGTAATTCTGTCAAGTATCACAAAGAAGGGTTCCTTCCCATCACTATATGCCTTGTCAATCAAATCCTCCAATTTGGAATATTGCACAACCGAGAGCATGCAGACTACACCTTGATGATTCTTATTGGAAAGCTTATTGAGTTTTTGTTGAGGGATAAATGACAGAGGTATTGAGTTGTCTCTGGCAATGGAAATAAGTTCTTTGATAAGATCGTTGTTGAGGCCGGCTTGGATAAAAATCTTTTCGATCTCACGTCCTGCCTTGATAGCTTCAATAACTGCCCTTGTTCCGAAGATGGTTTCTTCTTTTTTCATCGGGGAGCAAGTTCAGCAAATGGATTTTGAAAAAAAAGATTGTAATACTTAGAACCGGCTCTTTCGCCAGAGGTCGATGGTGCCAAACCACAAGTCAGTGTACTTATCATCGCGCATCATGGTGAGGTAGTTTGGATCATAGACGCTTCCCTTTCGCAGAAAAACAAATTTCGTCCGAGTGTCTTTGTAGTACCAAATCTCGTTTTGGCTTGCCACCCGAACCTCATCGGGCGGCCCAAAGATGATGTACAACATACCCTGATCTGTCTTCCAGCCTTCTTTGAAGGACGTAAAAAGTTGATTGGCTTCCTCAACACGACTAAAGTAACTGCGCATAAATCGTTTCGCCCTGTCTTTATCACGCGTGATGCCCATCACAGTCTTGTCGAAGGTTAGTTTATCTCCACCAGATTTTTTCAAAGCGTCAAACTCTTGTTGTGTACTTACAAAAACCATTGGGTCAGCCAGGTCTTCGATTCGCGTGTATTTTGGAAAAGAGTTGGCCTCAACCCGAAACGAGAAACCTTCAGCAGAATTGGTGTCGGCCTGCACCAGATACAGCCCCTTCTTAGAAAATGTAACAGTTGCATGATTGGCAATGTTGAATGACGAGTCAGGCAAGAGTAAAGGATCAACTGCACCAGTTTGCTTTGAGAAAGGGGGAAAAGGCGATGGGAAGTCCTTCGCGTAATAAAAAAGAAATAGCCGATCATTTTTTGTCGGGCCATCAATGGTATAATTTTTTCCTTCTGTCAGATAATGATCAAAAATTGTTTGCCCCTCATCACTGACCCTTCCGTTTACCGGATAATTGCTTTCGATGAGTTGTGTGAACATTCTGTTTCTGGAAGAGGAAACCATTGTCACGTTCATCACCAGCAACCATGAGTCCTCTTTGATCTCTACCGCATATTCACCATGATGAGTTTCATTTGGAGAAAGTTTGATAGAATCGGTTCTCAGAATGTCACCCTGCCGCTGGGAGTATGAGTTTCGATCTTCCCACTGAATGGTGAACATTTCAGGTGAAGCGTCTTTCGTTGTGTAAGAAAGAGCGAAATAGATTTTCATTTGACTCGCTTCTTTCACAGCATGCCATCTAAATCCAATTTCGTTTGAGCGGTAAAGATGGGCCAGGTTTTCACTAGATAGTGACTGGGCACTTAGCTGGCTTAGTGTAGTTACAATTAAAAGGCTAATCAATCCTCTTCGCATGGTTCTCCTTTTGCTATTCAAAATTACAACGATAATTATAACAGATTGCCTTAATTTTGGGCGCAAATAGCACAAATGGCCAAGGTTTACACGACCGAAATCACTTCCGACCAACTTCCCTCCGACAATCCTCTTCATCAACGTTTGTTAAAGGCATATGTTGCTGTGCAGGATTTGGTGAAGGGCGACTTGCTCGAGGTCGGCTGTGGAGAGGGTAGAGGTATTGACCTTATGATTGAAAAGGTGAAGTCGTACACTGCTATCGACAAGATAGAAGGCATCATTCAAAGGCTTCGCCAAAAGTATCCTTCGGGAAAATTTCTGAGCGGGAATATTCCTCCCTTTCATGGATTGGAAGACAATTCTTTCGACACTGTGATCAGTTTTCAGGTGATAGAACACATCAAGGATGATCGGTCTTTCTTAAAAGAAATCAACCGGGTGTTAAAGCCTGGAGGCACTGCTTATTTGACTACTCCTAATCGCATCATGAGCTTGTCGAGAAATCCATGGCACATTCGTGAGTATACAGCCGATGAATTGTTGAGCCTCGCAAAAGAATGTTTTAGTGCTGCGGAAATGAAGGGTATTGGAGGAGACGAACTCGTAATGAAATATTATGAAAGGAATAAAAAGTCGGTGGAGCGTATCGCGCGACTGGACATATTCAATCTGCAGCACAGGCTTCCGGCTTCTTTGCTTAGAATTCCGTATGAGTTGCTGAATCGCTGGAATCGAAATAAACTGCAAGGCGCTCACGATGAGTTGGTCGCAGCCATCAATCACGAGAACTATCCTGTTACAGCTGAAGGTACCAGTGCATTGGATCTTTTCCTGATCGCCAGAAAGTAGTCTAGTAGTTCTGCCGGCTCGTATCCCGAATTTCCAGGTCGCGAATGTGACGATCGTACATATCCTCGAATTTTGTCGCGAGCTCTGTTTCACCATTCTCCAATAGAATGGATTGAAGTTCGCCAAGGATGTAGATATTCTTTCTCAGGTCAAGCGTTAAGCCGTAGCCTTTGCGTATAAGGTATGCAGCCATCTCGTCAGCTCTTTCCCCCACGGTGTTGGCTATCTCGATTGCCTTTTCTTTTTCACCCACCTGGAACAGCAAATTGACCGTCTCAGCAGCGGTGTGGTCATAGGGTATCGCCTTGTCTGACATCTTTTCAATGCTGAACAACAAAGTTTTGCGCGCCATATCCGGTTCGCCTTTGTTGATAAAGGCTTGCGCTACCGAATTGAACGAGCTACGGTGGTTGAGTACAAAATTCCTGTAGTCTTCTGAATAATAGATTGTGGAATCTTGAAGCCCACGGTAAGAACACTCTTCAGTTAGATTTTTAAAGCTTAGCTCCGGATTAACAAAGTCCATCCGTGGATTCGGGTTCCGTATTGGCAAAATTCGACTTGTATTGCCTTCCTGAATTGCATAAGGACTCAACTCAAGATTCAATTGTGATTGAGAGGTGTGATTGATATACACAGGTCGCTCCCAGTTGTTGGTTACAAGCAAATCAAGGAACGCGAGATCTTTTTTCTCCAACACATTTCCGATAAGCTTCAATTGCATTTGATCTACCACCAGGCTGTCCATTCCTTCCGGGATGATTCCTGATTTAAGTACAGCTTCCTTGTCCACCTTAATTGTGATGATTCTGCTAGGCACGATATTGCGATCGTCACTTCTCAGTTGCGGATGATTTTTCTTTAACAATTCGAGATATTGTTTCGCATCGATGGCTGGGATTTTAAGATCCACAAAAGGGAGATAGTCATTAGGCCCGCCTTGTCGATAGTCTTCCAGCGATAATGTGTATTTGAATGGCTCTGAATCATTCATCTTCTGCATTGACTGCTCGATGTACCAGTCGGTGTTGTAGTAACTCAATACCACTACGCGGAGGTCAGTTCTGTATTCTTCTACCTCCTGGGCATACCACAGCATGAAAGTGTCGTTATCTCCTCCCGTAAACAAGACGCCATTTTTGGCACACGATGCGAGATAATTTTTTCCGGAATCGAGTGAGAAGAATCTGTCGGAACGATTGTGGTCGTCCCAACCTTCCGCGGCCATAAGGACTGGCCCTGTAAGACAAATCAAAATGGCCACAATGCCCGTCACTCTGGCATTTTTGATGAGCTTCGATAGTGAGTCGGCAATAGCAAGCACAGCAAAGCCTATCCAAAAAGTAAATGCATAAGTTGAACCAGCATAGATGTAGTCACGCTCACGCGGCTCGACTGGCGGTGAGTTTAGGTATACTACGATTGCTACACCTGTCATAATGAATAGCAAACCCACTACAGCAAAATTTTTGGTATCCTTTACAAACTGGAAGAACATCCCGATAAGGCCGAGAATGAAAGGAACCATAAAGAAGTTATTTCTTCCACCGTTGTTGGCGATCAGTGATGGTACTTTTTCGAACCAACCCGATGGACCCATCCAATCAGCTCCCTGTTCATCACTTTCTCTCCCAGCAAAATTCCACATGAAATAGCGCATGAACATAGTGCCAATCTGGTGCTTGAACATGAAGTACAGGTTTTGAGCAAACGTTGGCTCCTGACCTTCCGGAAGACCTAGAATAGATCTGTAGGTTTCAGCGTGATCGGAGTTCCAAACCCTTGGCAAAAAATGTGTTTTGTCGTACACATAGTCGGTCTGCCTGTTTACAATCACATATTGATCTTTCCCTTTTCTATATACAGGAGCTCCGTACTCCATGTCAATGGGACGCGAGGTATAATAGGGCCCAAAAACCAACGGACGGCTTCCATATTGCTCACGCTTCAGATAACTCACAAAAGTCATTACATCTTTAGGAGCGTTTTCATTGATAGGCGGATTTGAATTTGATCTGATAACTATCGTGGCATAAGACGAGTAACCGATAAGGATAAAAGTTGTGGACAGCAAGAACGTGTTTAGAACGGTCTTGTTCTTGAGTTGACTGTATCTTATTCCATATACAAGCCCGCCAATGATCAGCAAACAGAAGAAGATTACACCGGAGCCAAATGGAAGGCCAAGTGTATTGACGAAAAATATTTCAAAATTTCCAGCCAGTGTAGGAAGGCCTGGCACTATAAAATCATTGATGAATAGAACTATGGCACCGCTAATAATTAAAGCAGCTACCACTCCCCACCTTGTCGGTTTATATTTTTTGAAATAGTAGATCAATCCAAGTGCGGGAATAGTGACAAGGTTTAGCATATGCACTCCGATAGATAATCCCATCATGTAAGCAATAAGGATCAGCCATCGATTGGCTTTGCTCTCATCTTCGATCACATCCCATTTCAAAATTCCCCACACTACAAATGCTGTGAAGAATGAAGACATTGCATATACCTCAGCCTCAACTGCGGAGAACCAAAAAGAATCAGAGAATGTGTAAGAGAGGGCGCCTATAAGGCCAGCTCCCATCAGTAGGATAATTTTTTCCAGGGAGTATTCATTGCCGTTGTCAGCTGCAATAATTTTTCTGCCAAACAAAGTGATCGACCAAAACAGAAACAGGATAGTGAACGCGCTGGCCAGCACACTCATGAAGTTGATCCAGTAAGCCACTTGGGTTACATCACCGAGCGCCAGAAACGAAAACAATCGACCCAAGAGAAGAAAGAAAGGCGCGCCCGGAGGATGAGGCACTTCTAGTTTGTAGGACACAGCGATAAACTCTCCACAATCCCAGTAGCTGGCAGTTTCCTCAAATGTGAGCCAGTATACGACCAGAGCAACACCAAACGTGAACCAGCCTGACAGATTGTTGATTTTCTGAAAATTCATCATCCTACGTCAAAAATTCGATTTTAAGGGGCGAAAATAACGAATTATGTCCACAGTCTTTTGAATGCCAATTGTGGTTTATATGGCACTCGCTGGATAAATTACCCTTTAGAACGGGAAAAAATGACATCGGTTCCTTTTTGCTCTCTTAAATACATGCACGACCAGATGAAGCCTGAAATAGACAAGGCTTTTGCTTTGGTGTATAACCGTGGGCAGTTCATTTTGGGGTCTGAGGTTGTTGAGTTTGAAAAGGCCTTTGCGAAATATAGCGGAACTCGGTTTTGTGTGGGTGTTGCTAGTGGACTTGATGCACTAGTAATTTCCCTAAAGGCATCGGGTATAGGCGCTGGGGACGAAGTAATCGTGCCGGCTCACACATACATTGCTTCGTGGCTTGCGATAAGCCAGATGGGAGCTAAGGTTGTTCCCGTAGATGTGGATGAATCCACCATGTTAATTGAATCCGAAAAGATTCAGGAAGCAATTACCAAGAGCACAAAAGCAGTTATGCCTGTGCACTTGTATGGATATGCATGTGACATGTCTGCAATTGTTGAACTGGCCAACCGGTACAACCTTATTGTTGTTGAGGACAACGCGCAAGGCCATGGGGCCAGATCTGGAAAAATGAAGACTGGCAGTTTTGGAGATTGTAATGCCACCAGTTTTTATCCGACTAAAAATCTTGGAGCACTAGGAGATGGAGGAGCGATCACTACAGACAATCCGGACCTTGCTGAAAAAGTGCTACAACTTCGGAACTACGGGTCGAAGGAACAGTTTATTAATCCGATTAAAGGTTTCAACTCCAGGCTTGACGAACTGCAAGCTGCAATCCTTCGGGTGAAACTTCAGCGGCTGGACGAATGGAACGCAGACAGATTATCCATCGCAAAAAGATATGCCAAAGAGTTGTCAGGTGTGGGAGATCTGACATTGCCGCCACTTAATGACAACTCGGTGTTTCACCAATTTGTAATTAGAACGAAACAAAGGGAGAGTTTGCGAACTTATTTGTTTCAGAAAGGAGTAGGTACTATGATTCATTATCCGATTCCTCCTCACCTTCAGGACGCCTATCGAGAATTAAATTTAAAAAAAGGGACATTTCCAATAGCCGAGGAATTGGCGGCAACTGTTCTCAGCCTGCCCATTTGGCCAGGCCTAAGCGAAGTCCAGCAGGAATGGGTGGTGACAAGTATAAAAGAATTCTTCAGCAAGCACTAGTTGTACACCGCGATATAGAACGCAAGCCACAGAAGGAATAGGAGAACATAAGAACAAGCCACAATAAGCACAGCTATTTTTATCTCCTTTTTCGCAAAGGCATGCACTCCCCGAATCAATAGCAGCCAATAACCAATTTCGAAAATATTGAGTGCCTTTAAGGGATAGTGGTATCGGCTTGAGATTGAATCATAATCCGTCAAGCTCAGAATAGAGAAAGGATAGAACACCTGCACTTCACGAAATGTGGGATCTGTTTCAATAAATAGAAACCAAATGATCTTTATCAGTTCAGGGATAATGAAGATGAATTCTGCGGTAAGCACAATGGTCCAGCAATTGCTATAAGTAACCCGGTAGCCAAACGTGAAGCAGCCGACCCAAACCACGAAAGATATTACTGTGACTTTCCACAGGTAGATGATTGGAATAGAGAGGTATTGAAGCGCATTGATAATTTGAAAAAAGCTACCTTCGGGCCGATCTTGCAAGAACTCAAATGCGGCAGTTTCCGCCTCGATGAAATTCTTTTTTGCGAAGAGAAGAAGGAACGCGATGAGGCATAGCAAAATAAACGTCAGCCGCTTTTTGGCCTGATAAAATGAGTCTAGGAATGCGGCCGTTTGCATTTGAATGATTTTGGCAGGACGCTTGTTTAGTTTTAGTTTGTAAAAGTCGTTTAAAGATAAGTGCTTTTGAAATATCACCGTGGTAAGAGAGAGGCCCCTTGGACTTTGATCCTGTTGGTATCAGTGTGGATGGCGGGTTTGTGGTCTACTCCAGCGATGTCGCAGTCAATTCACAAAGACACCACGCTGATTTTGATCAATGACCTTCGCGTACAGATAGAAGCCACGCAGGCGCTTAACGACATGTATAATTTCAAGTTTGAAAAGGCGGAGCAACAGTTTCGTTGGTTTAAGCAAAGGTATGCATGGCACCCACTTCCTTATTTTCTTTTGGGGTTGAGCGAATGGTGGAAGATCATGCCCAACACCAAGAACACAGACCATGATGATCGGTTTTTGGCTTATATGGATAGTACAATTCGGGTGGCCGAAAACCTTCATAAGAAATCACCAGAATATAGAACCGAAGCCGCGTTTTTTTTATCCGCGTCTTATGGATTTAAAGGGAGGCTTTATGCCGATGAAGAGAGAAAGAGTTGGCGAAAGGCAGCAACGGCTGGTAAGACTGCGTTGAACTACCTGGACGAAAGCAAGCAGAAGCAGGATTTGAGCGTAGAGCTTCTCTTTGGCGATGCACTTTACAATTACTTTTCAGTATGGGTCCCTGAAAACTATCCGATGCTGAAGCCACTGCTTATTTTTTTCAAAAAAGGAGATAAGAAACTGGGTCTCGATCAACTGACCGAAGTTTCTTATAACGCGTTTTACACGCGTACTGAGGCGATGGTCTGGCTGATGCGGATATTAAATAGTTATGAAAATAATCCCACGAGAGCCTTTCAGATTTCAGAATACCTGTACCAAACCTATCCTGACAATCCATACTTTCATCGCTACTATGCGCGGATGCTTTACACACGCGGAGGATTTTCGCAGGAACTGGAGACCGAGTGCAAAGAGATTATTCATCGCATCGATAGTGGAATGGTCGGCTACGAAGCCACCAGCGGCAGGTACGCAGCGTTTTATTTGGGCCAGTTGTATGAACGAAGGCAAGATTTCGACCTGGCCCAGAATTACTATGAGAGGGTGGTCAAATTCGCTGAGGAAATTGATGCCACCGACACCGGGTATTATCTGTTCTCACTGATCTCGCTGGGCGAAATCAGCCAGCGTAAAGGCGACAAAGAGACAGCTAAGCGTTATTTCACAGAAGTAAAGAAGAAATCCAACCGCAAAGACGAAGCCTGGAAAGATGCCAAACGAAGGTTGAAGGCTTTGGAGAAGGGGGATTGAGGCGGTTTGGACAGCTACTCTTGTTCAAGCAATCCTGTTAGGTCTTTTTTTAGTCTTTGACTTTCAATTTGTGCGCCTTTATGATTTAAATGATTGGCATCTCGCCACAGCGAAGGATGATTTTCGAGTGATTCAATTGGGGATTTTATGTAATTCAAATAAGGCACATTCATCTTGGCGAGAAATGCACCAAGTGAGTCAAGTGCGACAGTGAAATTGGAATCTGATTCGTAATAGACTGGAGAGGTAAAGCAAATTAATTTTATATTTTTGACCCGACACATTTGAATAAAATCACTCAAAATTTCCGCTTGCTCCGGGTTAAGTGAGGCCGCTGGAATCGGTTCATGCGCTTGAACTGAATAAAGGGTGTTGATACTATCGGTTGGTTGCGGAGGGAGTGGCTCGTAGCCGTTGCTATCAATCGCAGAGCTACTAGTTTGAACAAAATTTTTTAGTAAAGAAAATCCCTTGCCGTTATATCGATACAATTGAAATGTGAATTTGAATTTCTCGGTGGTCGAGATCTTGTTTATCAATTGTGTAACAATTGAGTCTTTTCCGTAGTAGTATCTTAGGTTTTGAATATCTCGATTTTCATGATCACCTATGAAATCATAGGGTTCAATGTGTAGGAGGATGATGCTGGGTAATTTTGCTTGTTTGATCAATACGCTCAGAAGGCCTGTCTGAAATGACGGTCCCATGCCAGCATGACTTAAGTTATAGGCATTTCCTGCTAAACTATCCGGGATTATTTGATATAGAGATCTTGAATTTCCCATGATCAGAAAATCAACATGCTTTGTAGAAGTCAGGTAATAGTTGATTTTGCCGCCCGTCTGTCCTGTTTTAGTTTTTACGTAAAGATAGTCCAAGATAAAACTTAGTCCACGGTCAGTAACCAGTAAAGCGAACATGCAAAAAATGAGATATTGAAATAGTTTCTTCACGTCAAAATTGAAAATAAATAAATTGATCACCATCCGATACACCGAAAAGTATAATCAGCACAATCATTGATGTAGTGTAAATAACCGACCGGTTCATTGATCTAAAGGTGAACACGTCTGGATTTGTTTTTTTTCTAAAGAAGATTGCCTCTGACGTAAACATTAGTGTCAGTGCAAAGATCATCCCAGCGAATATGCCCGTGTCCTGAATTCTGATATTCCAAAATGAATTTGCAGTTACTATATTGTGCAAAATACCAGCGGCCTGCTCAAAGGTTGTTGACCGAAAAAAGACCCATGTCAAGGCGATCAAATTAAAGGTTCCAAACATTTTCAAATGTCGAATTGCCGGAGAGGGTAGTGATAACTTTAACTCTCGAACATATTTCTCGAGGCTGAGGTACACACCATTTAAGAAACCCCACACTACAAAATTCCAACTGGCCCCATGCCATAAGCCACCCAGAAGCATTGTCAAAATCAAGTTGAAGTAGGTTCTTTTCCTCCCGCCCCTGTTACCACCAAGGGTGATGTATAAATAATCTTTAAGCCAACTGGACAATGATATGTGCCAACGCCTCCAAAATTCGGTCACATTTTTTGAGAAATAGGGTAGTCGGAAATTGTCCATCAGTTGAAACCCCATCGTTCTGGCCGCACCCTGTGCTATGTCAGAATATCCTGAGAAATCGCAATAAATCTGAAAGGCGAATGCGTATGTGGCAACTATCAAGGTGAGCCCAAAATTTAGTTCCCAATGATTGTATATCGAATTAACATAGATAGAGAGTTGATCGGCCACAACAATTTTTTTGAACAGACCCCAAAGCATTTGGTGCAATCCAGACACGAATTCAGTGAACTTAAAATATTTCTTTTCACGAAATTGATGTATCATATTTTGAGGGCGCTCTATCGGACCTGCAACCAATTGAGGATAAAACATTACATAAAGACTGTAAATCCCGAAATGCTTTTCTGCTTTTTGATTTCCTCTATAAACCTCAATAGTGTAACTCATAGCCTGAAAAGTGTGGAATGAAAGGCCAATAGGTAGAATAATATTTAGGTAGGGTAAGTTGTGTATTTCGATATCAAGTTGTCCGAATGCTGAATTGATGTTTTCTACAAAAAAATTATAGTATTTAAAGAAGCCCAAAACCCCGAGATTGGCTACAATGCTTGCTATTAAAAATTTCTTCTTTTTTGGCCCAGCTGATTTTTCAATTAATTGGCCTGCTATGTAGTCAATGATGATCGTGGCGAATAGAATGAAAATGTATGCAGGTATAAATGCACAGTAAAAAATACAACTTGAAACCAGAAGGTGAATCCATCTAAATTTGTGAGGTATGAGAAAATAAAATAATGTTACAAGAGGGAAGAAAAGCAGAAACTCAAAAGAATTGAACAGCATAATTGGATGGCAATATAATACTGGCGAAATAAGATTATAGACTAATTTTGATCAAAGCTTATTGATTTGGAGTTTCGCGATTTCATTGTTACCCCGATTATTGTTGGTTTGATCTATGTGGGAGCCTATTTGATAAGGCCACTTGCATCGGATTCGCAAATCAGGAGGTATTTTCTTCCGGGTCTTACAGTAAAAATTGTTGGAGCAATACTGGTTGGTTTCATTTACCAGTTTTATTATTCAGGAGGCGATACATTCAATTTTCACACATTCGGGAGCAGGATAATTTGGAATGCATTCGTGGATAGTCCTGAGAAAGGCTTCAGACTATTATTTTCGAATGGTGTCCATTCAGGTGACTTGTTTGAATATAGCTCCCAAATTCTTTTTTATCGTGACTGGAGTTCTTTTTTAATTGTTCGCCTAGCCACCTTATTCGATTTGTTTACTTTTTCGACTTACACTGCCACTGCGGCTATGTTTGCAATGTTAAGTTTTGCCGGGATGTGGATGTTTTATTTAACATTTTATAGAATGTTTCCGACACTTCATTATCCGTTGGCGATCGCCTGTCTTTTTATTCCTTCTGTCGCTTTTTGGGGATCCGGCATATTCAAAGACACGGTAACACTGGCAGCTCTGGGTTTTATCACCTACTCTTTTGATGCATTGTTCCTAAGGGATAAACCGGCCTTTCAATATGTAGTGCTTTTAATAGTCGGATTTATTGTGATATATGCCATCAAGAAGTATGTGCTATTGAGTTTTTTGCCAGCTCTCTTTATTTGGTTTTTTAGCCGCAAGGTTACCTATGTAAAATCGACTATTGCCAAAGCGTTGTTGCTTCCTATAGTAGTTTCGCTAGTGATTAGCTTGGGGTACTTTGCCATTCTAAAGGTCGGTGAGGATGACCCGCGGTACAACATTTCGAGGCTTGCACAAACTGTTAAAATTACGGCATATGACATTAGGTACGGTTGGGGCGCGAGGATGGGTGAAGGCTCAGGCTACACGCTAGGTGAGTTAGACGGGTCATGGCAAAGCATGATCAGATTGGCGCCCCAGGCAATTAATGTTTCGCTTTTTAGGCCCTATTTTTGGGAAGTGTCAAATCCTCTTATGTTATTATCCGCAATAGAGTCCGCGATTATGTTAGTGATTTCTGCCATCATTTTAGTGCGTGTCAGGCACAATATTTTTAGATACATGATTAAGCCCGAAGTGCTTTTCTGTTTGGCTTTCTCTATGATATTTGCATTTGCAGTAGGTGTTTCCTCATACAATTTTGGAACGCTGTCGCGCTATAAAATACCATTGATGCCCTTCTATGCAGTTGCGTTGGTTTTGCTGTGGAAAGGTGGCAAGAGTGAAAAAAAGGTTTATGGCGAGTAGATTAGTAGTGTGTGATCTCTGCAATACTCTTTACAAGTCGAACACCACTTATGATTTTATACGATTCGTTCTACTAGGGAAATCAAGAACTAGATTATTGATTTTCAATTTACTCATCAAAAAATGGTCGCCCGTTTTTATTGTTTTAACGATAATAAATAGAATCCTCAGTAGGGATTTCAACAGAGAGTTCAGTTTAAAGCTTATTTCAGGTTTCCACGAAAGCACCCTTTTGATAGCGGCTCAAAGGTTTTATAATGTATTTCTATCCACTCGAAGGAACGAACAGGTTTTTGACATTTTGAAAGAGTATGAGCACGATAGTGAAATTATACTTGCATCCTCTAGTATTTATCCGGTTGTGCAAATGGTGGCAGGAGGCAATCGTTTCAATCATTTCGTGGCTTCGAGATTAGAGACCAATCAGGGTAAGTCTACTGGAAATCTTTCTACAGACCTTACAGGAAAAAAACAGGAGTACGTCCAAGGTATTATGCTCAACCAAAAATTTGATGAACTGATTGTTATAACCGATAACAGATCGGACAAATTACTGGTAAAGATGGCGGATAAAAGTCATATTGTCGTCAAATCGGAAAATGATAAAGTCTTCTGGAAAGATGTTATGGCTGACTTCATAATAATTCCCTAGTAGTATTGTGATTGTGAGCGATGATCTTAACGTTATTAATTCCATTTATTTATTTCGCCAGAACCCGCTTAAATAGTAGGGCAATCCTATTTCATTTTTTTTTTGAATGGGTGCCGATTGTTTGGCTAGCGTATAGCAGTTCTTTAGATACTTTCTTTACAGAGTTATTGGTAGGCTATTTAGCATTCATATCAGTTTATGAATTAGGGTATTTGCTTAACGATCAACTGGCCAATTATCAAACGCACGGAAGAAAAAGAGTCAAAGTCTTCAGCAAACTTGAGTCATTTTGTTTTGTAGTCGTTCGGTTATCCTCCTTTTTGGCAATTACCTTCTACTTAGACAAAACTACTGATTACCGGTGGTGGATTTGGTATGTCTTATTATTGATGATTTTTGGTATTCATAGTATCTTGAATCAAGACAGGTTGAAAATCATCACATTTTCTTACCTGGCTTTTGCCCGTTTTTTTTCTCCTATCATTTTGCTTGTTGGTCTTGCCAACATCAATTGGGTACTTCCCGTATTTTTGCATTACGTTTTATTTAGAACAATAACTTATATGGATTCCAAAGACTTAATTCGCTTTGACCGGAATTCGAATTTGTTTAGAGTGATTTTTCACATCATATGTGGAGCTTTTTCAGTTAGCCTTGCTGTGCTTAATGAATCATATGTGCCATTATGGATTAGCGGTTACTACATTTTTATTGTGGGAGGGTTTGCGATGGCTGATACTTATTTAGACAGAGTGACAAAAACTAAATTAAAAAAATGAACATTCAGAAATTGGCAGTGGATCAATAATCTATTTTCAGCTCTGAATTTTGACATACATTTGTTAAGGAATGAGTAAGCAATTGTTAAGGGATTGAGTAAGCAATTGTTAAGGGATTGAGTAAGCAATTTCAGAAATGAAAGATGAATTAAATTATCAAATCTGTTCAAAGACTGTGCTGGATACTACCGTACCAGATATTTCATTCAATGAAAATGGTGAGTGTAATTTTTGTGATTACTACCAAGCGTTAGCTGATCGGACGATCAATAGGGATCCAGCTACAAAACGTAAAGAATTTGATAAAGTAGTTGGTATTATTAAGCAAGAGGGAAAAGGTAAAGAATACGACTGTGTTCTAGGCGTTAGTGGTGGGCTTGACAGTACTTATCTCGCTCTGCTTGCAAAGGAGGAAGGGCTCAGACCGCTATTAGTTCACTTTGACAACGGCTGGAATTCTGAACTCGCGGTAAAGAACATTGAGAATATTGTTAATATTCTTGAATACAAACTTCACACTTATGTAATGGACTGGGAGGAATTTAAGGATCTACAGCGTTCCTATCTTAAAGCCTCGGTTGTGGACGTTGAAGTCCCGACCGACCAATTGATATTTGCCGCACTCAATAAAATCGCATTCAAGTATAAGATCAAGTTTATTCTAGCTGGCAACAATGTGGCAACAGAGTCAATTAACCCTGCCGGATGGGTCTATAAGAACAAACTGGACCTCATCAATTTGAAATCTATTCATAAGGCATTTGGTTCTAGGAAACTAAAAAAACTTCCCAGGTTGGGTCAGTATGAGAGATACTTCTACGAAGTTATTGCAGGTATTCAGCGAGTGAACATTCTTGACCTCATTGATTACAAGAAGGCAGACGTAAAAAAGTTGGTCGAGGAGAAACTGCATTGGAAGGACTATGGAGGGAAACATTACGAGTCAATATTTACACGATTTTATCAGGGCTACTATCTTCCTGTAAAATTTGGGTTTGATAAAAGGCGTGCACACTTGTCAAATTTGATATTGTCTGGACAACTGACCAGAGAGGCTGCTATACGCCAACTAATCGAGCCAACTTATTCACAATCCGAAAAGGACACCGATCTCGATTATGTTGTAAAAAAACTTGGATTTGCAAAGCACGAATGGGAACAAATTATGACTGCATCGGAAGTGAGTCACGAGGATTATGAAACTGAGAATGACGCCAAACACAAAGTCCTCTTTGTATTATTTCGACTAGCTATGTTCGTTCCAATAAGAGTCTTGAGATTTTTAGGGATATTATATATGCCGATTAAAATTGATACTCGGTGGTAGTAATCGTTGACTACGGTGTGGGTAATTTGATGGCTATCCAGAATATTATAAAGAAAGTAGGGGGTAGGTCCATCATTTCATCAGACCTTGGAATTATTAAGAGTGCCAAAAAATTGATACTTCCTGGTGTCGGGTCATTCGATTATTGTGCCAATCAACTGCAACATCGCGGTCTAATTCCAATCCTTGAAGAACAAGTTTTTGTCCATAAGAAGTATATTCTGGGCCTCTGCGTTGGAGCTCAATTAATGACAAAGACGAGCGAGGAAGGCAAAATGTCGGGACTGGGCTGGCTGCGTGCCTCCACCAGACGATTTGATAGAGCGCACGTTCCAATTATACCTCACATGGGTTGGGCTGATGTGATTTTTAGTAAGTCGGATCTTACAAAGGACTTGGAACACGATGCCCGCTTTTATTTTGTGCATTCCTATCATTTCGTATTCGAAGACCAGACCCAAGTTCTTGGTACAGCAAAGTTTGGATATGAGTTTGCGTGCGCCTTCCAGCACGAGAATATTTTTGGTGTACAATTTCATCCAGAAAAGAGCCACAGGTATGGAATGGTTCTTTTTAAGAATTTTATTGCCTTATGAGAAGAGTAAGGGTAATTCCGATTATTCTGTTGGACGAGGGTAGGGCAGTAATCACTCAGAAATTTGGGAAGCCAATTTACGTGGGAGATCCAATTAACGCGATTAAAATACTCAATGACAAAGAGGTTGACGAGTTGATCATTTTGGATATCACAAAAAAAGGAAAAAGGAGTGCTCCAGATTTTGATTTGATTGCAACAATGGCGTCAGAAAGCTTTATGCCGTTGGCATATGGAGGTCACGTCAAGTCAGTTTCCGATGCAGAGAGGATTATCAAAAGTGGAATAGAAAAGATAAGCTTTAATTCTGCACTTTTTAGTCATCCGCAGGTAGTGAGAGAATTTTCGCAGCGATTTGGAAGCCAAAGTACAATCGCTTCAATTGATATTAAAAAGAATTTCTGGGGGACCTACGACATAAGGACTTTGAATGGAAATCGCAAAGTTGGGACAGATATCGAGGGTATTTTGACAACGATAGCTCAACTTAATGTTGGCGAGATATTGATCAACTCAATTGACCATGATGGAACACTTAAGGGATACGATATTCCACTAATTAGAAGAGTTGCCGCTTGTATTGATGTGCCGCTGATCGCTTGCGGGGGGGCATCAAGTATTTCCGATTTTTTCTCGGCTGTAAGTGTTGGAAAGGCGACCGCGGTGGCAGCTGGGGCCATGTTTTTCTTTAAGGGGAGTTTTGATGCGGTCTTGGTAAATTACCCCGATCAGAAGGCGTTGATTACACATCTCTATAATAACCTTGATTAAAGAGCTAATCAAGAATGCGTTTACAGGTGTCAGGACAAAAGGGTCTTTTGTGCAGAATTATGCATTTGTCCTATCAGGTACGGGATTAAATATTATGGTTCAGCTGGTTGTGGCGCCACTTCTAGCTAGAATATACGGACCAGAAGCATACGGTATTTTTTCCATTTTCAACGCAGTGTGTACAAACCTCGCGTTATTGGCAACTTTGCGCCTCCCGCAGGCACTACTTCTGCCCAAAGAAGAAATTGATTTTAATTCACTGATGCGCCTGTCTCTGTTGAGCTCGTTCACAGTAAGTGTCCTGCTGTTCATTGTACTTTTTTTATTTGGTAATTCTGTGTTGGCCTTTTTTCAGGCGGGAAGTTTAAATGATTTTTTTTATCTCATTCCAATAGCAGTTTTTTTGATTGCCTTAAATCAAGTGCTGGGTCAATGGCAATACAGACTGAATGAGTTTAAAAAGGCTGTATCAATTGATACGGGTGTTCTAATTGGAGTGAGAATATTTAATCTGGTGTTTGGATGGGTATCAAATGGCGTTTCGATCGGTCTAGTTGCTGGAGATATTTTGGGGAAAACAATTGGTAGTATTCTAAGCTGGAGATTTATCATTCGAACGAGGATTAAAATTCTATTCCAACCGATATCGTGGAGTCAACTTAGAAAAACACTCGTTGAATACAGGCAATATCCAGTTTATAATTTGCCTGGTGTTTGGGTTGGCATGTTCTCAGACCAGTTACCTGTTTTTTTCTTCTCGCATCAGTTTGGACTCAAGACAATCGGATTTCTAGCCTTGGCGACCAGTATGCTTGACTTGCCCAAACGATTGCTGGCCTATTCAGTCTCCTCAATCTTTTATAAGCGGGCTGTTGAATTGACTCGTGAATCAGATCATGGTCTTCAGAAATTTGTAAGCCAGATGCTATACTCATTTCTTGCCCTGAGTTTGGTTCCCTATACAATCGTTATCGTATTTGGGCCAGAACTGTTTTCATTTGTTTTTGGGGCTGAATGGACCTTAAGCGGAACCTTGGCGCAATATATTGCACTCTATTCTGTAGTAGAACTATTATATATATCAATGGACTCGATATACTATGTTCTTCGGAAGGAGAAGAGGTTATTCCATTTTCAATTAATCACGTTCTTGGCACGCTTCTTAGCTTTACTGGTTTCGTATTTGGGATCGTTTCCTTTAGAAAGGAGCGTGCAACTACTGGTGATCATCAATGCAGTATTGTACTGTGGACAATTGTCTTATGTTTTGCGACTTTTGGAGTTAAGCTGGTGGAAACACCTTATGCGCATCATAAGTCTTGTAATAATAGCATCATTAACCTTACATGGGATTAAAATTTTGTTCTTCAGTTGACTGACCGCATCATATGCAAATTTTATATCTCGCGATAGAAGGTTCCTCAAGTGGAGTTAGAAAAAAACTAAAAGATAAGATTGACTTCATTAGGTCGGAGGGATGCAATATTGATTTGGTTTGTGTGACTTCGAGTCAGCTTGCTCAACTTCAAGTGGATTATAAACGAATTATTGTTAACGATTCATTTTCCAGATTCTTTGGGAAAAAACGGATTTTGTGGAGAGTATCTGTGTTCGTAGAGCAATGGGAGTTTTATCAGGCTATTCTGAAATACTTGAGAAATAGAGAATTTGATTTAATCCTTTTTAGATATCCAGGTGCAGATTTTTTTTTGTGGATATTCTCGATTGTCTACGGGCAAAGAGTTGTCTTTGAGCATAATTCCATTGAGTTGGAGGAATTGCGACTAAGAAAGTCAGAGTCATTTTGGTATAGATATTTTTATTATAGCGAAAAGTGGTTCGGATCAATTGTACGAAAATATGTGCGAGGATTTATTGGAGTAACCAACGAGATAACACAGTGGCAAACGAGCTTATCTAAAGGCAATCATCTCCACACTACCATTAGCAATGGAATCAATGTCGACAGAGTAAACCTGAGGGTGGGCAAACCCTTTGACGGTTCCATTTTGAATCTGTTGTTTTTGGCCGGTTCTGAGGCGCCATGGCACGGAGTCGACAAATTGATTCGGAGCATCAATCTTTATAATGGCAAAGTAGAAATTCACTGCTTCATAACAGGGAGTATCAGTGAGGAGAATAGAATTGCAGCGAAAGGGAATTCTCGGATTACCGTGTTGCCGACGCAACAGGATAAGCAACTTGATGATTTAATCGACAAATGCCATCTTGGCGTAGGGCCACTCGGGATGGCTAGTTTCCTGCGAGAGGCTTGCCCTTTAAAGACTCGCGAATATTGGTCACGTGGACTACCATTTGTGATTGGATATAACGATGTCGATCTGGTCGGTAGAGAAGAAATGAAAGCTTTCTATTATTTTCCAAAAAATTACACCGACAGTCATTTTGACCTGGAAGAGGTAATTCAATTTGCCGATTCTGTATACCGGGACCCAGCGGTGTCAGTTAAGATGAGAGCCTTTGCTATGAGCCATATTCATTATAAGACAAAAGCAGAACAGTATGTTTCATTTTTGAACTTGCTGCGAACGTGAGTAAAACACTGGTCGTTCTTACAATTGATTACCCTGATCCTTTACTGGATAAAGAACTACCATACTTGGCAGCGGCCTTTGATAAGGTCTATGTTCTCTATGCCATAGAGACTTCCAATAGGGAGTTGGCTTTTAAGAATATTAAGCCGGTCAAATTATTTCAGAACCCGGATTTCCCGAAAACATTTAGGCTGGTATTAAAACACTTTCGATTTGTGGTTAGTGTTTACTTGTATACCATAATCAGAAAAGGTAACCTATCATTTTACTTAAAACACTATAAGAGCTTTATTGGTTATCTCTTGATTGAAGCAGAGAGAATACAGCCCCTACTTCGCTACATTAGTGAGAACAAATTAAATGACGCAATATTTTATGACTATTGGCTGGTAGACTCAACGCTTGCGCTGATTGCGCTTAAGAAAAGAGGAGTAATTAAGAAAGCGATTTCCCGTACTCATGGATTTGATTTGTATGATGATCGTCAGTTTGAATCACGAGTTCCATTTCTTGAATATCGAGTTGCTCACCTGGATAAAATTTTCACAATTTCCAGACATGGATACGATTATCTTAAGAATAGAGTGTCACCATCTCTAAGCGGCAATATTGAGTTGAGCTATCTTGGTGTGACAACGAATTTCGCCAAAGATCCCGACAAAAGGGTTCTGGGCGAATATTTGGTTGTATCCTGCTCATCCATGATTCCCGTCAAAAGAATTGATAAGATAATTGATTCCTTAAGAGAAACGACACTAAATATTCGCTGGGTTCATTTTGGTGACGGACCTCTGCGTAAGAGCTTAGAGCAAGCGGCCCTCACGTTACCTCCAAATATTCAGACGTCTTTTTATGGACATATTACCAATTCTCAAGTGCTGGAATTCTATGGCTCCAATTATGTAGATTTATTTATCTCGCTTAGTGAGTCTGAGGGGCTTCCCGTTTCGATGATGGAGGCAATAAGTTTTGGCATTCCGATATTGGCTACTGCAGTAAATGGTATTCCGGAGATCGTTACGGAAAAAACTGGTGTATTGGTGAACATATCGGTAGACGAAATCGAAGTTTGCCAAGCTTTACATCACATTTTATCTAATGGCAATTTGGATAGAAATGAAATTCGCAATTTTTTTCGATCTAACTTTGATGCTAAGAAGAACTATGAGTCTTTTGCTGAGAAATTAAACCAACTACAGTTAGGAAGTGGAGCGTAATGATGTGGATTACTTGCAATGTGTCAGGTGTGTTCTTGATAATAAGGATGATCCACAGATTATCTTTGACTCTTCAGGCGTATGTAATCATTGCCTGGCTTATGATTTGGCGGAAAAGCAGCTTGTAAAAAGTGGTGAAACCGCAAAGAGCGAGTTAGCTGCTCTCGTGTCAAAGATTAGAAAATCTGGAGAAGGAAGGCGGTATGATTGTATTCTAGGGGTTAGTGGCGGTGTTGATAGTAGTTATCTTGCACTTATTGCAAAGGACTTGGGTCTTCGCGTATTAGCGGTTCATTTCGACAATGGTTGGAATTCCGAATTGGCAGTTAAAAATATTGAGACCATGTTAGCCAAACTTGGAATTGACTTGTTCACGTTCGTGGTAGATTGGAGCGAATTTCGTGATTTGCAATTGGCTCTACTCAAAGCATCAGTCGTTGACATAGAGTTGGCAACCGATCATGCCATGCTGGCCACTTTGTATCAAGCCGCGTTAGACCAAAAAGTAAAATACATTCTCAGTGGGCATAACGTGGTTTCCGAACAAGTTCTGCCAAAACATTGGTACTTCGACAAGAGAGATCATATTCACATTCGAGCAATTAATCAGAGATTTGGCACTGTCCCGCTGAAGACCTATCCATTGCTGAATTCTTGGCTGAAATTCAGTGTTGTGTGGAGTCAGATAAGAAGTGTCACACTGCTCAATTATTTGGATTACAACAAAAAAGCCGTAAAAAAGACCTTGATAGATCGATTGGGCTGGAGAGATTATGGTGGAAAACACTATGAATCAGTATTCACCAGATTTTATCAAGGATATATTCTTCCGACAAAATTTGGTATTGATAAGAGGAGAGCACATTTGTCAAATTTGATATGTTCAAGGCAACTAACAAGAGAGGAAGCACTGAAGGAGCTCGAGAATCCACCTTATCCGCCTGAAATGTTTGAAGTCGATTATGAATTTGTCTTGAAAAAATTAAATCTATCGGCACATGAGTTTGACAGGCTAATGCACGCTCCGATTATACGACATGAGGAATATCCTATCGACTCATCAATATATGATAGATTCCTTATACTTAAATTAATAAGCCCGATTTGGAGGCTAATAAGAGGCTTGAGGGAAAAATTAGTCCGTTAACCAGTGAAGCTCAAAGTTTTACAGGCGAAGAGAATCTTGATTATTTCACCGGAGCCATGGAATCATATCCCAGTCTCCAAACATCACTATAGCCTTGAATTGGCTTCGTTGGGGAATCTGATATTTTTTTTGAATCCTCCATCAAATGAAAATAGTATCAGCTCACCGTCCGACCATGAGAATCTAAGAATCATTAATTATCGTGGTTTTCCAGGCCTAAATAGGCTGCCGACTAGCCTGAGTAGTCCGTTAAATCAGGTATTGATAAGAAAGATTTTAAAGATGTGCGGAGGAGGTTTTGATATTGTTTGGACATTTGATCCATTTCGTTTCCAGAACCTGAATCTCTTTGGCCCAGCGATAAAAATTTATCATGCGGTGGATATTCACAAAAGCCCTCTGGAGAGGATGACCGCAATATCATGCCATGTAATTTTATCCGTCTCTGATCTAATATTGGAAAGATTCGAATTTGCCGGGAAACCTAAATTCAAGGTGAATCATGGTTTGGCATCACACTTTTTGTCAGGCATCAAACCTAATATTCGAGGACGTCTTCCGCTGCGGCTAACCGCTGGGTACATTGGAAATCTTGACAACTGGTGTGTTGATAAATCGACTTTGTTGGATATTGTCGAATCGCACCCTGGCGTTGATTTCTATTTTATTGGACCTTATAAGCCCGATTCTCCGATCGTATCAAGCTTGAAAAAATTTAATAATTGCCAGTTGATTGGCAAGGTACCCTCATCGGCATTGCCTGACCATTTGAACCGTTGTGATTTTTTTCTGATGTGCTATGACGGAAGTAATAGGGCGGTCAATTCGAATCATCATAAGATTATCGAATTTCTCGCAACTGGTAAGCCTGTTGTAATGAACTATACAAATGAATATAGCGATAAGCAGGACCTTGTTGTCATGTCAAATAGTAACAGTGAACTCCCAGTACTCTTTGCACAAGTGGTCGAAAGGATTCAGGATTTCAATACAGATGAGCTGATACAAAAAAGAATGACTTTTGCGAGATCAAATTCTTATCGCAATCATGTGATTTATATTGATAACATCTTAGATAAGATTGTCAATGTTCCGAATATTATATAGAGTACTGAACAAATTGGGCTTGCTTCGATTCCTTAATTTTGAAGCTCCTAATAAAGTGAATGAGGTAACATTTTTAATTCCTCTTCAGGGAGGGGTTGGTGGTGATAATCTTTTTGAGAAGGAAATTTGGATGAATTTAATTCTAAAGAGAATACTGAGTTTAAAATTAAACTCAACTTTTGTTGATGTCGGGGTAAACCTTGGTCAGACCTTGTTGAAGGTAAAAAGCCTAAGCACTGAAATTCCTTATGTAGGATTCGAGCCAAACGCAGTTTGTGTAGCCTATATAGAGAAACTTGTTAAAGTAAATAGCCTTAGGCATGTCACGATTTTGCCAGTCGGTATAAGTGACTTTGATGGACAATCTGTCTTATATCATGCCCTTGATAATAGAACAGACAGTAGCGCGTCAATCGTTCGCGAGTTTAGGGACGTTAGTAATCTGGCTCAAAAGGTAATAGTTACTTTCTCTTCAAATCTTCTTTCATTTATTGGGAATAGCACATTGGGAGTTATCAAAATCGATGTTGAAGGGGCTGAATTGGAAGTCATCCGAAATCTCAAACCTTTTGTGGAAAGGGACCGCCCATTTATTATATGTGAGATCTTACCTGTGTATTCAAACGATAATACTTTTCGATTGGATCGCCAAAAACAGTTGATTGATATTATTACGAGTCTAAATTACCAGATCCATCGAATTTCGAAGAATGGCGACCTGATTTTGCTTTCTGAGATAGGAATTCATAATAGGATTGAGGATAGCAACTATCTCTTTGTTCCAATTGAGCTTACCAGCGCTATTAAATAAGTTTGAAGTGACACGCTTTACCGATCTTGTGTCCATTATAATGCCTGTGTACAACGGTGAGCAGTTTATCGCAGAGGCAATCCAATCTGTAGTCGACCAGAACTATGAATATTGGGAATTGATTGTAATAAATGACGGAAGCACGGACGATACCAAAAGAGTCATATTAGATTTTTCCGATACAAGAATTAGATATTTTGAGCAACCTAATGGTGGTGTTTCCGCAGCTCGAAATTTGGGAATTCGCGAAATGAGGGGCAAATACCTTTGCTGTCTAGACGCAGATGATTTTTTGCCACCGAATTCTATCTTCAGCAGGTTAAACGTGTTTCAATCCAGTGACGATATCTCCTTTGTTGATGGAAGGGTGCGCATTTTCGATTCGACCCTCACGGGAGCACAATCAGAATGGGTTCCGACTTTCAAAGGAGTCCCGTTTTATCAACTGGTGCGACTAAATGGTCGTTGTTTTTTTGGGCCTACATGGATGGTAAAGTCCGAGAGTGTTGGAGAATCGCTATTTGATGAGAAGTTATCTCATGGAGAAGATTTACTTTTTTATGTCTCAATCGCGAAAAAAGGGATTTATGATTATACGGATGAGTGCATTCTTCATTATAGATCAAACTCTAATTCCGCAATGAGTAATTTTGACGGCCTTGCCAATGGATATAGCTATCTTTGCTCAGCAATTTGGAGGCTCTATTATACTGAACTGAGTATGCTCGATAGGATACTTATTTTATTTAGGTCGCGTAAGATCATGTTTCTAACTTTTTGGAGCCAAGAGGAATACCTAAAGGCTTTTAAGTTTGTTATGTTAGGGCATATCTAGTTCATGAAAATTTTATTTTTAAGTTACTGGGGAATTGATGAAGGACTTTCTTCGGCAACCGTTATACCGCACTTAAGAATACTATCAGAGCTAAATTCTGTTGACCAAATTATTTTTTGTTCGATCGAACGAAAAAAGACAGACATCAAGCCGCTTACGTTGCCTAAGGTCGAGCATGTTCCACTGTTGTCCAGGGGATCCAGCGTTTTCTTGCTTGATAAGTTATCGGACTTCATAAAATTCCCAAAAATTGTTACTAAGCTTTGCGCACAATTTGAAATCGACTTTATGATATGTCGATCACCAATGGCCGGTGCTCTCGGCTACCTGGTCTGGAGAAAGACAAAATTGGCTTACATTGTTGAGTCTTTTGAGCCGCATGCACTTTCCATGAGGGAATCTGGAGTTTGGGCATGGTACGATCCACGTTTTTGGATTCAACATTTTTTTGAAACGAGACAGAAAAAAACCGCAAGAAAAATCTTACCAGTTTCTTGGCATTATTTTAACAGATTAAAACAGGAAGGTATCAACGAGAGTCGCTTGTATACAATGCCTTGCTGTGTACAAACGGAGAAATTCGAATTCAACTCAAATGCCAGAATACGGAAGCGGGAGTCATTGGGCTTCAAACAACAGGAAATAGTTGGTATTTATGTTGGCAAATTTGGCGGCATATACCATGACACAATTGCCTTTCATCTTTTTAAGAAGTCATTTGACTTTTTTGGGAGTCGTTTTAGGTTGATTATACTGTCCGGGGATGATCATGATAAAATACTGCAGCGCTTAAAGGAAAATGGAATTTCCGTGAGTAATGTTGTACTAGATTCAGTTTCTCATTCCGAAGTGCCAGATTTTCTATCAGCTGCAGATTTTGCATTTAGTACAATCAAGCCAGTGCAAACAAGAATATATTGTTCACCAATCAAAAATGGAGAGTATTGGGCAAATGGGCTGCCCATCATGACCGAGATGGGTATTGGGGATGATTCCGATATTATCGTCCGTGAGGGCGGGGGGGTTATACTGAATATTGATAACCCTAAAACAGCCTTTGAAGCCATGCAAAGTCTATTAAAAATTGGAAGGGAAAAATTAGGGGAGTCAATTGTTTCTTTGGCATTCAAATATAGACGTATGGAGTTGGTAGAGGACGCGTATAAGAATATTGTTAAAAATACGCAGCGACTAAATTTTTAGACAATTACACTGTTACGAATTTGGAATAAAGTGTATAAACGTGTTGGCCCAAATTTCAAATACCCTGATCAGGAATAGTCTATTTGTTTTAATGATTTTTGCGATTGTTTGTGTGAATGGCCAATCGCCCATTGCTGATTTTTCCGTCAACTCTGCACCATGTCTTCAGCAAGATATTGATGTGATCAACAACTCAACTGGTGCCGACCGATTTGAATGGGATTTCTGTCTTGACGACTTTAAAACATTAAATAGTAATAGTAGTCTCACTTCTATAACAGGACTTAGCGGTGGATTTGGTTATAAAATTGTGGAGGACAATGGCTCGTGGTATGGTTTTGTCGTAAGTCAGTCAACTCACTCTGTTATAAGACTGGATTTTGGCGATGCTCCTACCAATACACCAAGTGTCGTAAACCTCGGTAATCCGGGAAACTCATTGTTGTTTCCTCAAGGCATTGATTTGTACAAGAACAATGGGGCATGGTTTGCTTTTGTGGGATTCAATGACAATAACTATGGTTTGGTAAGACTAGATTTTGGATCCGATTTGACTAATACACCTACTAGCGTAAATATTGGAAACTTCGGTGTAACAGGCAGATTTTGGGATTTGCGAATCATTAAACAGTCTGCGGACTTGATCCTTGTTATAATAGAGAGAAACACTGGGTCAATTGTAAGGGTTAATTATAGGGACTCATTTCTGAACGCAATATCAATCCCCACACATGTCTTTAATACGGGTCCAATTTCAGGCGCAGCTTTGACTCCGGGTATCGATGTGGTGAAGAAAGGCACCGATTGGTTCGCGTTCCTGACATCTAGTTCAAATAAAATTTATCAGATAAGTTTTGGAAATAATATTTTGGGCTCAGCCGCTGTTGACGCTTCCTATGCTTTCCCTGGAATAACAAACCCTTTCAGGGTAAAAGTGACTCAGGAAGGAGATAATTATTTCGCAGTAGTCACTAATCAGTCAGCAGTGATCGATGTCATTGACATGAAAGATTTAAACATCACAAATCTACCATCTGAAATTTCATTTGGTGGGCTGCCACAACTTCTTGCGGTCGATGTTATTAGGTATCGCGGTAAAAGCATTGTACAGGGAGTCGGAAACATTAACAACCAACTAAGGCAAATGATTTTTGAGGCATCGTGTGGGGCAAGCGTTAATTTTTCTGATGAGATGAATCCGAAATCAATCAACTATGTTTCCAGCGGACTAAAGAAAATTGAACTTAAAGCATTTAATACAAGTTCCGCACACTACTCTGTAGCCGCTAATCAGCTAGTTGTTTCTTCGTTCACCGCCCCTGATATCTCTTTCACCTCTCAAAACATTTGCGCCAACCACGACATTAACTTTACATCTGAGAGCGTATCCGGTGGCATCACAGACTACAACTGGGACTTCGGTGACACTAACAGCTCAATGCTTGAGAACCCCACTCATCAATACGCTGCTGCTGGCGACTATGAAGTATCACTAACAGTCACTGCATCGAATGGGTGTAATAACTTGGCAAAAGAAATCATTACGATCTATAACGAACCGGTTCCGGATTTTGACTTGCCGACAACAACTCCCATCTGTACCAACCAGGCGTATCTTTTCACTAACAACTCCACTTTTGATCCCGGCTCAAATCCATCTTGGCAATGGGAAGTGAATGGCAATCCTGTCTCAACTGATCAAGACCTCAATCACTCAATTACTGCCGCGACCCAGCAAGATGTGAAGTTGATCGCGTCAATACAGGGGTGCACTAACGAAATCACGAAATCAATCCTGGCTGTAGAAGAAGGCCCCCTAGCTGATTTCACTTTCAACAACGGTTGCGTTGAGACATCTATAGATTTTATCAACACGACTGCGGGCACTGTAATTGGCTACACATGGGACTTTGGGGACACAAACACATCAAGTCAAACCAACGGCTCGAACGTTTACACGAGTTTTGGAGAATATGATGTGACCTTAACAGCAAGCAATGCTGCGGGGTGTAACAATTCGACTACGAAACCTATTACTGTATACTCCAAACCTCAACCAGATTTCTCAATTGATCTTCCTCCATTCTCATGCAGTGGGTCTCCATCCCAGTTTAATGACATGACTCCTAATCCTACCGATAGCAACTTATCGGGTTGGACCTGGAGTTTTGGTGATCCCTCGAATGGTACCTCAATGACGAGGAATCCGCTGCATACTTATGACAACGCAGGTAATTATGATGTTCAACTTGATGTGATCACTAATTTTGGATGCTCTAACTCAGTTCAGAAAACAATCAATATCGCGCAGTCACCGCCATCAGGTTTTT
>JAGQYM010000032.1 GCA_020436085.1 Cyclobacteriaceae bacterium | reverse complement strand
CAAGAGGTGTTCGGTTTTTTGACAAAAAGGAGTACGCTGAAATTCTCAATCATTTTTATGAAATAGATTCAGACTGGGTTTTAAAAAATATGGATTACAACAGGATTGCGATTTTGTGACCGATGGCTGTACCCTTCGAGGATTAATTCATAACTTCATATTTCAACGCTAAACCTGAGGCCATGGAAAAAATAGGCAGAAACGATCCTTGTCACTGCGGCAGTGGAAAGAAATACAAAAACTGCCATATGAAAAACGAATCTTCTGGTAGGGGTATGAACAAGGCATTCATTTTGACTGGAATATTCGTATCGCTTATTGCGGTAGGAATTGTGGGATACATAGTCAATTCAAACAAGACAACAGAAGTGCAAAGCACAGGATTCAAGCCAGGACCACCGCCTGCTGGTGATCCACCTGCCGGCAAGGTTTGGTCCTACGAGCACGGCCATTGGCACGATGCCTATTAAATAAAATCACTATTCTGAATTTTTTGCATTCTCTATTCTTTTCCAACGATTGAGAGACAAATCTTATCTTTGAGTCTGCATGCAAAGAGGCCTGATAGTGATCCTGGCTGTGCTATTTTTGACAACAGGTTGCAAGGAGAAGAAGTTTGTACTAAGGACGGAAGTGATCCAGGTGGACTCGCTTGAGCAGGTTGTTCTGTTAGATGATACACTAGTTGCGCCAAAAACTTACACTCATCTTAAAGGACTTGAAGATCAACCCGTACCCAGAGCTAAAAAGCTTTTCATCTCAGCCATTCTTCCTTCCGTACTTATTGCAAAGTATCATCTTGCAGAGCAACGGCTGAAACTTCACCAACTCAAAGACAAAAGTGATTGGTCAGATGTTGACAGTTTATTTTATCACGATTTGAAAGCAAGATACAAAGCAACTGACCTTGAAAACTTATTGCTAAGGATGGCAACGGTGCCAAATAGCATTGTGCTGGCACAAGCTGCGGTCGAGAGCGGATGGGGTCAATCACGCTTCTTTAAAGAGGGAAACAATATTTTTGGCATGTGGTCGTACAATGATAATGAGCCGCGAATCCCGGCAAAATTTAAAAGAGACGACAAGCGAATTCACCTAAGGGTGTACGAGAATTTTTCCGGATCGATTGATGACTATTTTAAGACACTGGGGACAGCCCGCGCCTATCGAGAACTCAGACATGCATTAAAAGAAACCAATGACCCCTACCAACTTCTTCCCCACCTGCGATTTTATAGCGAGCGCAGAAATGACTATGTTATCCAGTTGAAAAAAATGATCGACCAGAATAACCTGGTGCAATACGATAAATATGCAATTGATCCCAAGTATCTGGTAGAAGAAGAATGAGGCTGTCAGTTGTTGCCCTTTTGTTGGTTTTTTTTGGATGCGCAACAGATTCCAAAAAAGAAACTGTTGAGGAACAGACTCTGGCCGCGAATTCCAGTGCTTTGAATGAAAAATACGAAGTAGTTTGCTTCGTGTACCACCGATTTGGTGACTCACGGTATCCAAGTACAAACGTGAGCACGAAGGACTTTGAAAGTCATCTTTCGTGGTTAAAGGCCAATAACTACAGAGTCGTGACGCTATCGCAGGCACTGGAAAACCAGGCAGGCGGCTCAGCCCATGTAAGAACTGCTGTCATTACCATTGATGATGGATACAAAAGTTTTTTTGAAAATGCACTCCCTCTTTTAAAGAAATTCGGTTTTCAAGCCACACTGTTTATAAACACTGAAACGGTAGGCTCTGATGACTACATGGATTGGTCAGAATTGGAACGTGCTACTGCAGCAGGAGTTGAAATTGGAAACCATACGCATTCTCATTCGTATTTTCTTAACATAGATGAGACGAATCGTTATGCAACGTTTGAGGGGGAAATTAAGAATAGTCAACAGTTAATCGAAAAGGAACTTGGACACAAACCAAAAGTATTTGCGTACCCTTACGGAGAATTTGATCCCGAGATGAAAATGATTGTAAAAGCACTTGGGTTTAAGTCTGCTGCTGCGCAAAACTCAGGAGTAATCAATGCAACCACAGACTTGTTTGAACTGCCAAGATTCCCCATGTCTGAAAATTACGCAGACATGTTTGAGGAAAAAGCAAAAATGCATGCAATGTCAGTTACAGCAAAACAGCCTGAAAGTCACATGTTGCCAAGAAAAAATAGCAGACCTACTCTCAGTCTTGTGATTAAAAAGCAAAAGTTAATTACCGATCAATTCAATTGCTTCATTCAGGGGAGCAAATGTAAGTTGAAGGTGACTCCAGAGTCAGACTCAACTGTTCGAGTTACCGTCCAAAGTGAATCGTCAATTGCTCGCGCAAGAAGAACACTTTACACGATCACAGCCCCTGACAACAGTGGTGAATGGTATTGGTATAGTCATTTATGGATAAATCCTGCAGTCAGTGAATCGTGTACTAAATCAAATTTTCGTCCTTCTCGCTATCACTACGTTACTGATTCGTTGTGGATCAGACAAAACGGGAAGTGACATCAAAAACCCAAAGCTCATCGACTACAAAGTTGTGAATTCATTTCCGCACGATCGTGAGTCGTTCATTCAGGGTTTTGTGATTCACAGAGGAGTACTTTATGAAAGCACGGGGCAGGACAATTCCTGGATAGGAATTGTGGATATCAAAACCGGCAAGGCAGATAAGAAGGTAACGCTCGACAAACAATACTTCGGAGAAGGCATCACAATCTTGAACAACAAGGTTTATCAGCTGACCTGGGAGAATAAGAAAGGTTTTGTTTACGATCTGGAATCATTCGATCAGATTCGAGAATTCACATACAATTCCGAAGGATGGGGAATCACCCACAACAATCAAAACCTAATTATGAGCGATGGCACTTCTACACTACATTTTCTCGACACTGCCACGCTGAAAATTGTAAAGAACATTGAAGTGACCTATGAGAGCAAACCAGTAAACGAATTGAATGAACTTGAATTTATTGACGGGTTCGTCTTCGCCAATGTATGGCGAACAAGTCTCATCGCAAAAATCGACATCAACACGGGTAATATCGTTGGGTTCCTTGATCTAAATCCGCTGGTCAAACAGGCCATGCAGCTTAATCCAAATGCTGACGTGCTTAATGGCATCGCGTGGCATGAAGGAACTCAATCATTACTGGTAACCGGTAAACTCTGGCCTTACATTTACGTTCTAAAACTTCAGCAACCTGTCTAATCCCTCGAATATGTTTTTACGATCTTCTGTCGTTGTTCTGTTGACTGTCACTGTGACTACCTTGCTTGCGCAAAATCCGTATCCTTTAAAAGAAGACGTGGCAACGCTGGATGGTATAATCAATGCGTATTACGAAGTAGTATCCGGTCCCGAAGGCCCCAAACAAACCGAGCGCGATAAATCTCTTCATCATCCTTCTGCTAACGTGATGATAACGGGTACTACAAAAACCGGAGAGCCCTTCATTCGCACGATGACGCTGAAGGAATTTCATGCCAACACGCCAACAGACGCTTTTTACGAAAACGAAATTCATCGGGTAACGGAACAATTCGGTTCGATCTCTCACGTTTGGAGCACGTATGAATTTCGTGACACTCCTGGTGGACCAGTACTAGGCAGAGGTATTAATAGCATTCAACTGTACAATGATGGCGAACGATGGTGGGTATTAAATTGGGTCTACGATAGTGAGCGAACGAGCAACCCCATCCCGGCAAAGTACCTTCCTGAATAGTTCCAAAATCGCACACCTCATGTTGTGATGCGAACATAAAAAAAGCCGTCTGGCGTGATTTCGGCATTTGGCATAATGGTTGACATGATAGACTAAAATCTAAACCTCATCACCATGCTTATCAATTACCTCAAGATTGCATTCAGAAATCTCGTTAAGCAAAAGATATACTCCATTATCAACATTGTCGGTCTGTCTGTTGGCGCGGCCGCATCGCTGATCATCTTTCTCTACGTTCAGGCGGAGCTCTCTTTTGATAAATTTATTCCGGATCACGAAAATATTTATCGGGTGGTTGAAGATCGGATATACCCCGATCATCTTTCGCACTTTGCGATGATTCCCGGAGGGTTCTCAACCATTTTTCCTGAAGAAATCCCGGAAGTGGAGAAATCAACTCGTTTGATCGGCTTTCCAAACTTTGCGCAGGTAGCGAGGTATGAAGACAATATTTTCTCAGAACACTACTTCTTCTCTGCTGACTCTAATTTTTTTGAAGTCTTTCCTTTCAAATTTCTTAAAGGAAACCCTGATCAAGCTCTTCGTGACCCCAATACAATCGTTCTAACTGAATCAACTGCCAAAAAATACTTTGGAGATAGTGATCCCATCGGAAAAACAATCGAGCTGAATAACATAGATCAAGGCGTTGTGGCGGTGATTGAGGATGTACCAGAAAATTCGCATATGAAATTTGACGCGCTCACTCCCTCACTAGGCATTCAATTTCTGGCGGAACCAAACTTTTACATCGCTGGCACATTCACCTATGTCAAGTTGCACGAAGGTGCTGATGCAAGTTCACTGAATTCAAAGCTACCAGGACTGGTGGATAAATATGCAGCCGGTCAGATAGAGCGTGATTTGGGGATCCCTTATGACAAATACATCGAGGCCGGAAATGGCTATCGATATTTTCTACAGCCATTGGCCGACATCTACCTGACTTCTCATCGCTCCAACGAGATTAAAATCAATGGAAGCAAAACGACTGTTACAGTGCTGGGATTCATAAGTGTATTAATACTCGTCATCGCTGGAATCAATTTTGTGAACTTGGCCACCGCCCGCTCGGCCGAGCGGGCAAAAGAAGTTGGCGTGCGGAAAGTTCTGGGCTCCAGAAAAAAACAGTTGGTAACTCAGTTTCTTTCTGAGTCTCTGCTAATAAGCGTTGTTGCAATTTTGATTGCAATCGCCTTGATTCAGTTCTCTCTTGGTTACTTCAATGGCCTGTCTACACTACCACTTGAACTTGGTTTTGTCACCAACCCTACCCTCATCATCGCGCTATTTGGTGTCACCCTGGCTCTAGGCTTAGTGGCGGGAATTTATCCTGCTTTTTACATATCTGCCATGCGACCCGTTCAGGTATTGAAAGGAAAATTGATATCATCTTCAAAAGGAAGATGGCTGCGCAATGGTTTGGTGGTTTTTCAGTTCACCATATCTATCATTCTCATCTCAGCCACGCTCATCACTTACGATCAACTCAACTTCGTTCAAAAGAAGTCGATGGGATTTGACAAGGAAAACTTGTTGGTCATCAATCACAACAGCATCGATGAGCAGTCTGCTGCGTTGCAAGAGGAAATAAAAAAAGTACCAGGCGTTGTCAACATCGGTTCCGGTAATTCAACTCCCGGTGGCTATTTTTTTGGATTGTCCTTCAGACAGCCTGGCACGTCTGAGATTTTCACTCCGAAAGGAATGACCGCTGATGATAGTTTTACTTCAACGCTAAATGTAAACATCGTTGAAGGGCGATCCTTTAGCGACCAATTCAATGACTCGCTTTCTCTGATTGTCAATAAAAAAGCAGTTGAAGCGATGAATCTGTCTAATCCGATTGGAACCGTGCTTGTTAATAATGCAGACCCCAACACTCCTGTATCCTACACCATAGTGGGTGTAGTCGAAGACTTTCATTTCGAGTCATTGCATACGGAGATTACTCCGCTATTCATCATGAGTACTGAGGGACAGATGAATTTTCAAAGCGTATTGATTGCACGACTGAGCACAGAAGATGCTACAGGAACAATTGCGTCTATTGAAAATACATGGAAAACAGTGATACCGGAAGAACCTTTCATTTACTATTTCATGGACAATCAACTGGCCAGCCTTTACTCTTCCGAACAATCGTCAAGTAAATTACTGACTACCTTTAGTATGATAGCGATTGTCATTGCCTGCGTTGGCCTCTTTGGACTTGCTGCATTCACAGCCAGCCAGCGCACAAAAGAAATTGGTGTTCGCAAGGTCCTTGGTGCAACTGTGGTAAGCATCGTGAAAATGATCTCAAACGATTTTGCAAAACTTGTCTTGATGGCGTTCTTAATCGGGGCTCCTATCGCATGGATAGCAATGAATCAGTGGCTTCAGTCATTTGCATATCGAATAAACTTGTCGATAGACACTTTCCTGTTGGCTGGAGGAATTGTATTGCTGTTCACGTTGACTACGATCAGCTATCAAGCGATAAGAGCTGCTACAGCGAATCCTGTCAATAGCTTAAAAGACGAATAGCTTAATCCTCGAGTTCGTACCACTCGACATTGGCCAGAGGCTTTCTCCTGCTCTGTTGCTCGGGTGCGTAATTTTTTGAGAGATAATCTACAATTAAGCTTTTGTCTTCACCGAGGTCCCACAGGTTTTGCGTCTCCTGCATCCAGGTGATAATGTTGCTCCATCCGTCAGCATTTGCTCTATTTTGCGTAATCAATTTTGCAGAGTGACATCCTGTACAGTTAGTGACCACCAATTCAAAATTCACATCGACTTTTAGACCCGTTGGCAGGTGAACTCCATCCTTTACGTCATCGATAGAGGTAACAACCCCAAGTTGCTTTGTCTCTCCAAACTCAAAATGTGACGGTTGATAAAAAACCTGAAAGTAAATGAGTCCGATTGTCATCAGCGCGCACACAGCAAGTACCAATGAAACCGCCTGAACGGCCAGTCGGACTAATTTGATAAATCTGTCTTCCACCCTACACTACTTTTACTGCGATTCTATGACAAGCGTTGTTGAGGTAGCCCTTCGGGTTCCAACCAGGAACAACCATCGGTTGTGCATTTCCCATGCTGTCAGTGGCGCGAGCCCAAAGCTCATAGTATCCCATTTGGGGAAGTTGAATATCAATGTCCCATTGCTGCCAGGCCAATCGATTAGCGGGTGATGTAAGCCGACATTGTTTCCATGTTGCCCCAAAGTCGAACGAAAGATGCATCTCTTTTACTTCCAGTTCTCCAGCCCATGCGTGTCCTCGAAGTGCTAGCTTTTTTCCACCATTGATAATCGCACCGGATTTTGGATAAGTAATGATTGATTTCACAGGCATCGACTCAATGATACACATGTCTTCATCCGACACTTCGGCTCCGGGCGCTACCGGCTTACAAGGCATCCTGTACGAATCGCCTCCCATTTTCTCTCCATCATGAATTTTGTTTCTCACGACAATTCGCTTTACCCATTTGCCTGATGCGGAAGCTGGCCACCCTCCTGCTACTAGCCTGAGGGGAAACCCATGTATTAGTGGAATGTCTTCACCATTCATTTGATAGGCAAGCAACGTTTCGTCTTGCAATGCCTTGGCCAAGGGCACACCGCGAGAAATTGAATCTTTGTTTAAATCACCACTGAGATGCAAGTCGGCACCATAGTAACCGATATAAACTGCATCGCTCTTTAAACCCACGTCATTTAACAAATCTCTCATTCGAACTCCTGTCCATCGGGCACACGAAACTGCGCCTACGCCCCATTGATTTCCACTGGCCGGTGGATTGAATTCTCCTCTGCCATTTCCTCCGCACTCCAGCGTCAGTTGATAAGTGGAAGGTTTAAATTTCGTTTTTAAGTCTTGCAGCGTGTAGATCTTGCTTTGTGCAACGGACTCACCATCGATTGTAAGTGTCCATTTTGCAGGATCAACATCGGTTGGAATTAGTCCGTTATTCCTAATAAACATCTTGCTGGCAGGAGTTACGGCATCGTCAAGATGATGCGCCAATGCTTCAACATTCCACGGCCGATCGTTCAGCACAATCATATCCTTCACTTTACCAAAAGCAGATGCAGGATCTTGCTGATCTAAAAATAAAGGAACATAGTCCTCGAAAAGGTTCTTTCCGAAGACTATGTCTGTTCCTATGACTGCAACAAGCGAAGCCAGCGCGCTGCGTGTAATGAATCTCCGCCTTGAAGTCATTTTTTAGCGCTTGCTGGTTTGGAGAATAAACTCCGCGGTTTCCTTTTTGAATTTCTCTAACGAGGGACGATGTGTGTACATCATATGACCCGCCTCGTAGTATTTCATGATGATGTTGGATTTTATTTCTTTCTCCAATCCAAGGTGATCAATTGAATACTCAACACCATAGAAAGGCGTGGCCAAATCATAAAGTCCGTTCAGAATTAAAATCTTCAGGTGAGGATTTCTTGACATTGCTTGCGCCATGTCTTGTCCAGTGTTCGGTGGCGTTGGAAAACCAAAACCTCCACCAAAGGCATGATCCCAGTCCCAATCAAATCCTTCTCTGGCATAAGCAGAGGTGAAGTAAGTGTTGGCCTTGTTTACTTTCAACGTATTGTAGAAGTAATCCATAAACAACGCGGTGTAGCCAGGGCTGATGGAAGAACTCTGTGGATCGTAAACTGAGTATTGACTAAGAGGGTCTTGATTAATGCCTGTGAAGCGCGCGTCTAATCGTCCTACGGTTTTCCGTTCTGCTCTCAACAACTCTTCCGTGAATTCGGGTTCAGTCACGCGTAAGTTAGCCTTGTCAAGATATGACTTATTCAAGCCAGTGAAATACGAAAGGCGATCAAGTGCTTTTTCTCTCGCTGCTCCAGTCAAACCATCTCCTTCCATTAGCGCAGTAGTATATTCTCCTTTGGCAAACTCACGTGCTTCCTTTAGAAATGCATCCAAGCTAGCGGGCTTGTTTTGCACCTTGTTGTGATACCATGCGGTGGCTGCATAAGTGGGTAAGTTCATTACGTATGAGATGTCGTCACCGGCAGCAAACACCAGTGTTCGCAAATCAAAAACGGCAGAAACCATTACCACTCCATTCATCGCCATTCCAATATTTTCTTGCAGATAGTTAACTACACCTGCATTGCGAAACGTACCGTAGCTTTCGCCAATGAGATACTTGGGAGAGTTCCAGCGATCATACTCAGTAATAAACTGTTTGATGAATTGACTGATCATTCTAATATCCTGATCTACACCCCAGAAGTCTTTGTTCTTTGCTTTTCCAACGGCATGGCTAAGGCCGGTGCCGATAGGATCCATCATTACGATGTCTGACACATCCAGAATAGAAGAGTTGTTGTCTTCAAGCGTGTACGGTGCAGCTGGAGTAAATCCAGGATCGGTTACTACAACGCGCTTCGGCCCGATCACACCCATGTGCAACCAAATGGACGATGAGCCTGGACCTCCATTAAAAACAAAGCTGATAGGTCGCGTTCTTGAGTCGGTCACACCATCTTTGAAATAGGCTGTGAATCCATGTAATGCGATCGGTTCATCCTTGTCATTACGCAGTAGCATGGTCCCTGCCATTGCCTTATAAGTGATCACCTTGCCGTCAATTCTTACAGACTGGCTCGTGGTCGAAACCTCGCCTTTGGGAATCGTATCATTTTTTGCTTGCGAAAACACCGAGAATGGTAAAATCAAAACAGATAATACCAATGGGAAAAGTCGATTGAATAATTTCATAGTTATTGTATTGGATAGTAAAAGGAAGCTCAAAGTACTAAAATTTGGAGGGCGTCAAAAGAGAAGTTACATCGCCTTTGGCTAACTTGATTCCATTCGCCATCACGATTCAAATCAAACCTCAATGAACATAAGAACAGCCTTATTCTGTTTCCTGACCCAGTTCACTTTTGCTCAGCAATTACCAACTCTCATCGTTATAAAAGCGGGACAATTGGTAAATACTGAAGAAGGAACTATCACTTCGAACCAACTCATATTCGTTCAGGGTGAGTTAATCGTTGACGTGAAACCCGCTAACACTGCCGTACCAAAAGATGCAACTGTAATAGATTTGTCCGGTTATATTGTTACCCCCGGGCTGATCGACTGCCACACACATCTCGTGGATAATCAATCATCCAGTCCTGCCGGACCGCTAGAAAAGTCGGAAGCTGAATACGCCTTTGCCGGGGTACGAAATGCCAGGAAGACTCTAATGGCTGGATTCACAACAGTGAGAGATGTCGGCACATGGAGAGTGTTTACTGATGTTGCTTTGCGCAATGCCATCAACGAAGGACTGGTGCCCGGACCGAGGATGCAAGTGGCAGGCACTTACATTACTACAACAAGCGGAAGTGGTGACATCACCGGCATCGCGCACGATATTGAGTTACCGTCTACCATGCGTTTTGGTGTTGCCGATTCTGAAGATGAGGTGAAACAAAAAGTACGTCAACTTTTGAATGGCGGTGCGGACTTCATTAAGATCATGGCAACAGGCGCGGTACTTACCAGCGGAACAAAACCTGGAGTGCCAGAATTTTCAGAATCAGAATTGCATGCAGCAGTTACCGAAGCGACAAAGTATGGAGCACAAGTAACATCACATGCGCACGGAGCAGAAGGAATCAAAAATGCAATTCGTGCCGGAGTGCAGTCTATCGAGCATGGATCACTTATTGATGATGAGGGTATTGCAATGATGAAAAAGCAGGGCACTTACCTCGTGGCCGATATTTATAATGGAGACTACATCACAGAAGTGGGCCAGCGCGAAGGATGGCCAAAGGAGTACCTTACGAAAAATGAAGAAACTACAGAAGCACAACGCAGTGGGTTCAGGAAAGCGGTGGCGGCTGGAGTAAAGATCGCCTACGGCACTGACAGTGGAGTTTATCCCCACGGGTGGAATGCAAAGCAACTCCCCTACATGGTGAAGTATGGCATGACCCCGATGCAGGCTATCCAATCGGCCACCATTGACGCAGCCCGGCTTTTGAAATGGGATGACAAAGTCGGCTCTATCAAAAAGGGCAAATATGCTGACATCATTGCGGTGAAGGGAAAGGAACTGGGGGATCTCAAACAGTTTGAAAAGGTGGAGTTTGTGATTAAGGGCGGGGTCGTTTATAAAAACTGATCTAGAACACTACATCTCTTGTTAATTAAAATAGGCCTTTTTTAGTCTCAACGGCCCATTTTCAAAATTTCTGCTTTGACGGTATGGAATCTGACTGGCGGTTGCATCCTATAGTCAAAATTCAAACCATCAGAATTATGAAAACCAGAAACAAAATGATTCCAAGGATAGTGAAGCTAGTCTTCGTGATGTTTGCTGTCATCATCGGAACGGGATTCAAATCCATTCACACAGAAAAGTGTTTACCGGTAAAGAGCCCCGCAAAAGATCAGCGAATCATGCTGGCTTTGTTGTTGGATACCAGCAACAGTATGGACGGCCTCATCGACCAGGCCAAATCTCAGCTATGGAAAATTGTGAATGAACTGGCAGCGGCAAAATGCGGAGATGGATCGAGACCCAGTATCAAAATTGCCTTGTATGAATATGGCAATGACGGGCTCCCCTCTTCTGAAGGCTACATTCGGCAGGTTAGTGGATTAACAGATGACCTAGATCTTATCTCAGAAAAGCTGTTTGCATTGTCAACCAACGGAGGTAACGAGTTTTGCGGTCAGGTGATCAAAACTTCACTTAACCAGCTTTCATGGTCGACCTCTCCTGCCGATTTGAAAATGATTTTCATTGCTGGGAACGAACCATTCACACAAGGATCAGTTTCGTATCGCCTGGCATGTGGTGTAGCAAAAGAAAAAGGTGTCGTAGTGAACACGATCTTCTGCGGAAACTTTGATGAAGGAATGAGAACCAGTTGGAAAGATGGTGCCGACATCGCGGGTGGAAGTTACATGAGCATTGAGCAGAATCGTAAAACTGTATATATCGCTACACCCTATGACGATCAGATCGCTTCTTGCAATGAGCGTCTCAACAAGACTTATCTTTATTACGGTGCATCAGGCGAGCAAAAGAAAGCTGCCCAGGCTACGCAGGACAGAAATGCTGAGAGTTATGGCCAGGCCAATAAAGTGGAGAGAGCTGTTTCAAAAAGTTCGCATGCTTATAAAAACTCTTCATGGGATTTAGTCGATGCAGCGAAAGAGGATGAAGAGATCATCGCGTCTGCACCTGCGCAAGAGCTTCCTCCAGAAATGCAGGGAATGTCTACGGAACAACGCACAAAGTACGTGGCTCAAAAGGCTGAAGAACGAAAGAAAATTCAAAATGAAATTCAAGCACTGAATAAGAAGCGTCAGGAATATATCGCCTCTCATAGCACCAACGAAAATGATGACTCGATGCTGGATGCCGCTATGATCAAAGCCATTCGGGAAAAAGCCAGGGCTCTAAATTTTGATTGGAAGTAAATTGTTTGATTTGACCATAAAAAGAAAGTGCCAATGGCACCTTCTTTTTTGCCATCTAGAAACATTTCTAATTCATAATTCTTTAAAACATTTTAGTTTATTTTATAAACTACTTTATATTTGTTCCGTATAAGGGAGTAATGAGGCTCGAAAACAGGGTTTTTGAGGCCAAAAATCAATCAAAACAAATATGAGCACTGAAACCAACGATTTTTCCCCTCAACAGAGCCTGGACCTGATTCAGACCATGATCAGGCAGGCACAGGGCAATCTGCTGAACAATAGCTTCTACTTTATCCTTTGGGGCTGGGCCATTCTGTTAGCCAATTTGGGAATGTATGGCCTATACAAGTTCACTGACTTCCCCTACCCATATGCTGTGTGGTTAATAGCAATCCCAGCCTGGATTATAACCATGATCTATGGATCAAAGCAAGGTCGTAAGGCTGGCAAGAAAACACACTTGGATAAAATCAATATGTGGATGTGGATCAGCTATGGCTTCAGCATCCTTCCTTTTATAATATTTATGCAAAACATTGGATTCAATGTCAATCCAGTTGTGCTAGTGATTACCTCAGTGCCGACATTCCTTACGGGAATCATATTACGGTTCAGACCATTGATGATGGGGGGCATTAGTTTTTATGCTTTCGGAATTCTCTGCTTTTTAGTGAGTCCTCTAAATCAATATCTGGTTGGAGCGGTTGCTATCGGTTGTGGCTACCTTATTCCAGGTTATTTATTAAAGAACATGCGCGAAAAAAATGTTTAAAGAACTCGATCCACTACTTCATTCACAATTGAGGCTGGCCATCATGTCATTGTTGATGAGTGTCGATTCAGCGGAGTTCACGTTCATTAAAGAGCAGACGGGTGCCACTGCAGGAAACCTGAGCGTACAAATAGACAAGCTTTCAGAGGCGGGATACATTGAAGTGACAAAATCATTTAAAGGAAAGAAGCCACTCACCACATGCGCTGTTACTAAGAAAGGATTGAGTGCTTTTGAAAACTACGTGAACGCATTGAAACAGTATATCAATAAATAATTTTTTTTATCCATTTAGTTTATAAAATAAACCAGTTTATAAATATGAAAACAATAATCATGATAATCGGAGCACTAGTTGCTTTTAATGCTAATGTCTGGGCACAGCGTCCAGACTTCTCTCCACAATGCAAAGAGGCCATGCAGAAACTTGCTTACCTCGCAGGCGACTGGGCGGGTAAAGCCAAAGTAATTACGCAGCAAGGTGAAAGAGAACTCGATCAGACTGAGCATATCGAGTGGAAACTTGATGGGCTCACATTGGCGATCGAGGGAACTGGAAAGGCAAATGGTCAAACTGAGTTTCAGGCCTTTGCTGTGTTGAACTTCGATCCCTTCACAAAGCAGTACAAATTCAGGTCCTACGCAAAGGAAGGTTATTCAACTGATGCCTACTTCCGTATCCTTGATGACAACAAGTTCGAGTGGGGATTTGACATACCAACCGGAGGTAAAACCCGCTACACGATATTGTTGAATCCAAAACAGAAATCGTGGAATGAAGTAGGTGAATATTCGAGAGACGGTAACACCTGGATGAAATTCATTGAACTCAACCTTGTCAAGAAGTAGCACTGTAGTAAGCATCTAGCAAGACGAAATGGAAACAATCATTCACAGCACCACCGGTCTGTTTCATGTGATCATGGCTTTAATGTCGATGTTCACCGGAACAATTGTAATAATTAAAACCAAGGGCACCCGATTGCATGTGGCAATTGGGTACACTTATTTCTTTTGCATGCTCACCATGAATCTGAGTTCTTTCATGTTGTATGGATTACTTGGTCACTTCGGTCCATTTCATGTAGCAGCCATTTTTAGCTTGCTAACCTTAATGGGGGGAATGATTCCCGTTTTCTTTAGAAAGAAAATAAAATCGTGGCAACGACTCCATGGCACATTTATGTACTATTCAGTTGTCGGTTTATATGCAGCCTTCTTTTCGGAGGTGCTTACACGAATACCCGGTCAGTCCTTTTCAGGGATGGTGATATTGGCTTCTGTGGCAGTAACCATCATCGGAATTGCGTTATTCAATCGGCTGAAATTCAAGTGGTTTAGAGTGAGAAAATCAGCGAGTGCGCAATAGGTTAATTTCGGCAAAAATGCGCGTCCACTTTGCATCCCCCTAATACCGCCCAATTTCTCTTCCATTGTGGGGTATATTTCATCTGGCAGGCTAAAAATAAAACCAGAAATTCTAACTTTAGGGAAGACATGGAAAGTGTGTCCGTGCGATTTTGGACAAAATAGAATACAATTCAATTCTTAAATGTATGATGAAGCTAGCTAGACAGTTGTGGATCATGGCTTTAGTGGTGGTTTTTGCATGTAGTGAAGATGATCCCTTGCCCCTGCCCACTGTAGATTTTAAGACCGACCCTGCAGTTGTCGAGGTTGGCGTTGAGATGATGTTTGACAATCTTTCTTTGAATGCAAATAGCTATGAGTGGGACTTTGGTAATGGAGAAACATCAACAGAAATTTCCCCCGCGGTCACATACGATGCGCCTGGAACTTATGACGTAGTGCTAAAGGCGGTTACTCAAGACGGTCAGGAACAGTCAATCACAAAATCCATTACTGTAAAACAGAGATATCTTACTGGATATATCGTCAACTATTTTATCGATCAGAAGGATGGTGGGCCTTGGGACGAAGCGGAAGTAGATGAAGACGAGCAACGTGCTGACGTGCTTGTCACTATGATTGTTAACAAATCTAATCCGAGTGATGATGAAATAGCCAATTCTGTATTGGATGGAATATTTGCCAATGCCCTGCCTGGCTCAATAAATTCAGGCGCTTCTGAAGACGTGATATTAACAAACGAAACCTGGGCTATCGTACTCTCTGATTGGGACGGTTCTGACCCTGAGAATATTACTCTTGCGGACCCATTTGAAGACATTATTGGAACAACGTTTAATCCAGTAACACGACTCGCTGTAAAAAGTACTGCTGGTGATGAAGGTTATATCAGAGTCATTGCATTAGATGATAATGGGAATCTGTTGCTTGATGTAGATATCTTCTTCGAAATACGATAGCAATTTTTATTAAATCAATTTCCATAAGGCCGTGGTGTATGTGTGTTGGAAGATGGGCGTGGGTTCTACGAAGTATTGTTTGCTGGCTGGTGTGGTTTACCATTCCATCCAGCGCTCTTGCCCAAACCGACATTATCGTATCTGGCACCGTAACTGACAATTCAGGCGCTGCACTTCCCGGGGTCACCATTATCATAGAAAATACCACTACGGGTACCGTTACTAATCTTGACGGTACCTACTCTATTCGCGCTGCCAGCAATCAGGTGCTTCTTTTCCAAATGGTGGGCATGGAGTATGTACGGCAAGAAGTGAATAACCGGACCACTATCAATGTCACACTCAACGAGGCTACTTCTCTGCTCGATGAAATTGTAGTAACTGGTTTTCAGGAAGTCGACAGAAAACTGTTCACCGGTGCCTCAGAAAATGTGAAGATGTCCGAAATCAAAATGGACGGACTGGCCGATGCAGGCCGCGTGTTGGAAGGACGAATAGCCGGAGTGAGTGTTGACAACGTATCAGGCACATTTGGTACATCCCCAAAAATCAGGATTCGTGGTAATGCATCAATCAACGGTAACAACCAACCTTTGTTTGTCGTGGATGGTGTAATCCTTGAGGACCTTTCAAATGTAAGCACCGATGATCTAATCTCCGGAAACACCAATACTTTAATTAGCTCTTCTGTTGCCAACCTTAATCCCGATGATATTGAGTCGTTCCAGGTTTTAAAGGACGCCTCAGCTACTGCTATCTACGGAGCGCGCGCGGCCAATGGTGTGATCGTCATTACCACAAAGCGAGGAAAGAGTGGAGCTCTTCGCGTCAACTACACAGCAAACTTCTCAGGCAAACTAAGACCTACCTACAACCAATTCGACCTGCTGAATTCCGCACAAGAAATGTCCGTCTATCGCGAATTGTATGAAAAAGGAATCGTGGATATCAGCACCTCCGTGCGCTCTTCTAACTATGGTGCCATGGGCAAGATGTTTGACCTCATTGCCAACAAGCAACTCAACTGGGGTGTTGGCAGCACATTGAATGAAGAGTTTCTTAACAAATATGAAAATGCTAACACCGACTGGTTTAATGTTCTGTTTCACGACATCGGACTGCAGCAACAGCACTCATTAAGTTTCACCAGTGGAAATGACAAATCAAACAGTTACTACTCACTCAGCTATCTGGCTGACCAGGGACAAACCATTGCAGATAAGGTTCAACGATTTACGGGAACTGCGAGAAACACCTACTTTCTATCTGATGTATTCACGTTCGGTTTAAAACTGACGGCAAGCTATCGCGACCAGCTAGTGCCCGGAACAAGGAACCGTGAGTTCGACCCAATAACTGGTAGATTCAGTCGTGGATTTGACATCAACCCATTTAGTTATGCTTTGAATACCGCGCGTTCCATCCGTCCATTTGACGATAATGGTAGCCGCGAATTCTTCAGAAGAAACTTTGCCCCATTTAATATCCTCGAAGAACTCGATCTTAATTATATGGATATTAACGTAACGGACGTTTCTGCACAAACAGATTTTGAAGTAAAACCAAAAGAAAACCTTTCTTTCAAAGGAGTACTACAGGCTCGTTACGCATTTACTAAACGTGACCATACTGTTCATGAACGTTCCAATCAGGCAGAAGCGTATCGGGCAAATGGCACACAGTTTATTCAGGATGCAAATAATCTGTTGTTCAGAGATCCCAATAACCCAGGCTTGAATCCGGAAGTTGTACTTCCGCAAGGAGGTTTTAACTACCTCGATCAAAATAACCTGCTCAACTTCTTCAACCGAATGAGTGTGAATTGGTCGAAAAAGATCGGTGACAACCATGAGGTGAATGTGTTAGCCGGAGAAGAGATCAGATTTACTAATCGCTTGACGACAAGTACAACAGGCCTTGGTGTTATTTATGAAAGTGGTGGAATCGTAATTACTGATCCAAAGATCATTGAGTTCTTCAACCTTCAGAATATCGACTACTACTCAAGAGTAAATGAAAAGGATCGGTTTGTCGGCCTATTTTTTAACGGTGGTTACGCCTACAAATCTCGTTACGTAGGAAACTTCACTGCTCGTTACGATGGATCTAATCAACTGGGCCAGAGTAATGCTGTTCGTTACCTACCTACATGGAATGTGAGTGGCGCATGGAATCTGCACAACGAAAACTTTTTTGATAACACACCTTTTTTAAATGCTTTTGAAAATCTGAAACTCAGAGGTACGTACGGCATCTCCGGTAACCTCCCTCCTAACGCCAGCGCACTTCTAAATCTACAGGCTGACGCCACTATTCGACCAACGGATGTTGAACCAGTTCTTGGCATCGTTGATCTAACTAACACCGAATTATCGTGGGAGAAGCTAAAAGAATTTAACGTTGGTCTTGACTTCAGCCTGAGGAAAGCGAGCGTTAGTGGTAGCCTTAACTACTACATCAGAAATGCTTTTGACCTCATCGGTGTCGTTCAAACCAGTGGTATTGGTGGTCAAGGGTTAAAGACAGGAAATTTTGCGGACATGGAAGCGAAGGGATATGAGGTTTCCATCTCAACCGTCAACCTTAAAAGACCACAATTCTCGTGGAGAACAGATTTTAACTTTGGTTACACAAGAGATAAAATAACCCGACTCGACTTTGGCCCACGACTAGTTGATGCAATAAACCAGGGAGGAGCGTCTGTGCTGGGTGGCCCTAGACGAGGACTCTACTCAAGCAAATTCGTTGGTCTTAACAACAGCGGTATTCCGACTTTCCTGGACGGCAATGGCGAAACCGTGTTCAGTCTTGACTTGCAGGAACGCGATGGACTTGCTGAAACACTTATTTGTGAAGGCCCCACTGAACCACGCGGGGCAGGTGGGTTGACCAACACTTTTACGTACAAGAATTTCACTTTCAGCTTCTTACTTTCATTCAAATACGATTACAAGATCCGCTTGAACGATGCCTTCTTCGGAACTTACTCTGACATTGATGCCTTGCCTGGAGATTTGGTCAATCGTTGGGCTGTTCCCGGTGATGAGAACATCACTAACATCCCGGTAATTTTGGATCAGGGCGTGGCGCAGGTGAGCTCAGATGCCGTGCTCGCTTATGATCTCTACAACAAAAGTTCTGTTCGAGTAGCCAACGGAGACTATGTTCGATTAAAGACCGCAAGGCTGTCCTACCAACTACCTTCCGGCTGGGCAAGACGCGCTGGATTATCTCATGCAAATCTATCTGTCGAAGGGCAAAACCTGGCACTACTCTACGCAGACAGGGCAACGCTGAAAGGACAAGATCCCGAATTTTTTAGTTCTGGTGGCGTTGCTTTGCCGCAAACCAGAATTATCACCGTCTCATTAAATATTGGGTTATGATGAACAGTAAGCCAATATCAAATCGAATAATGAAAGTGTCGCTGCTGTTGGTAGCAGCACTCGTGGGCAGCTGCAACGACTTCCTCAACGAAGCACCCGATAATCGTGTTGCACTCAATGACCTTGACAAGGCCGCTCAACTACTTACCAACGCCTACTCAGTTGCATCGCCTGCATTCACCGATTGGATGACTGACAACACAGCCTACACACGTGGAGTTACAATACGGCAAATACATCAGCGCGCGTTTGAGTGGCAAGATTTTGTTGATGATCCCAACGAAAGCGACTCGCCATCCTTCTTCTGGTTTCAAACCTACAATGCAATAGCCCATGCAAACGAAGTATTGGCCGTGCTGTCCTCTCTACCTGCCGATACAGAAGCACTTAAGCAGAAAAAAAGAGCAGTAGAATCAGAAGCGAGATTGGTTCGCGCCTACGGCCACTTTATGCTCGTCAATTTATTTGGAAAACATTATGACGCGAGTACCGCTGATAGCGACCAGGGCGTGCCGTATGTTGAAACGCCAGAGACAGTGTTCATCAAAACTTATAAAAGGAATACAGTCCAGGAAGTATACGACAAGGTGGAAGCAGATATGCTGAAAGGTATTGAACTGGTTGATGATAGTTTTTTTGCCAATTCCGGAAAATATCACTTCAATAAAAACGCAGCACTTGCATTCGCCACTCGTTTCTATCTCTTCAAGGGCAACTATGATAAAGTTATCGAGTACGCGAATCTCCTATTGGGAGCTGACCCGGGATCGTTCGTGAGAGATCTGACATCAGAAGAGTTTCAAGCCGCCAGTTCTTCTGTGCAGGCATATCCTCAACTTTATTCCTCCCCACAACAGAGAAGTAATCTTCTTCTCATGAGGAAAATTTCGCTCGTGCAGCGCGTAGATTTTGCCCACGGACCAACAGGTGATGTATATGATGAAGTATTCAGTGGAAATCCATTTGGTGGCACTGACGAGCGCGAAAACCCATCCTTCGTGAAAGGTCAGAATGGTCAGTTCCCTGCATGGTATGAAAGTCTCTTCGAGCGAAGCAGCCTCAATTCCAACGTGGGCCTACCCTATCACATAGGACTGATGTTCCGCGGTGAAGAAGTACTCTTAAACAGAGCCGAAGCGTTGGCTCAAAAAAATAGAATCACTGAGGCGATTACTGACATTCAAACGTTGGCGAATAAAAGATACAGCGGCAACATTAGCACCATCACGATAACAGAATTGCGTAATTTTTATGGTGTGGGTACAATTCCAACAATTAGCAACAGAGCAGTTGTGATTGAGTATGTGATCAATGAAAGACGGAGAGAATTTATCACTCAGGGCATGCGATGGTATGATATCAAACGTTTCGAAATTCCTGTAGAGCATGTTTTAGTAGATGGCAGCACTATTGAGTTGGAAGGTGACGACTTAAGAAAAGTGTTGCAGATACCAACATCGGCAATAGACGTGGCTGGATTAAAACCTAACCCGCGATGAAGGCACATAAAATATTTGGCAGGCTACATTCGCTGATGATTGCATCACTCGCGACATCATTTGTATTTGTTGTGAGTGGTTGCTATCCTGACGAGACACTCAATGTCCCGATCACTCCTTCGGATGCGGAACTTACTACAGCACTCGATATCAGAATTGATGAGGAGTTTAGAGCGGAGTATGGAATGGCAATCCGCTACAAGTTTGTGGACCGTTTCATTCAGCCAACTCAACGCGTTGCTCCTCCAAAACTTTCAGTCGTTGACCCCATGCTGGATTTTATCCAGAACTTTTGGATCGACCCGTTCCTTGAAGTTCAAAATGGAGAAGCATATTTCAGGGCACATGTACCTGCTGAAGTAGTCTTTCTTGGCGGATTGATTTTTAATGACGATGGTACCGTAACACTGGGAACTGCTGACGCTGGAGCTCAAATCACCTTTACTGACGTGAACAGTATTGACCCGAATGATGACGCCTGGCGCTCCTTGCAACTTCAAACGGTCTACCACGAATTTGCTCACATCGTTCATCAGAAGCACAAACTTCCCACAGACTTTGAAAAAATTGCTCAAACTGGTTATACCAGCGCTGGATCATGGTTTACACTTTCGGACGAGGAGGCATTAATGAGAGGGTTTGTCACACCCTATGCGACCAGTTCACCAAATGAAGATTTTGCTGAGACCGTTGCCGTGTTCCTTCAGGATCCGGATTTCATTGCAAACTTTATGACTGACGAACCAAGCTGTGCAACAGCAGAATGCGAAGAGAGAAATCAGGGTCGGGAATTGATCAGGCAGAAGCTAACAACAATTATAGAACACTATAAAAAGGTGGTAAGTGTGGATTTAAATAGCGTAAGAGCTGCAGTGCAGGCAAGATTAAACTAAATGATAAAGAAGTTCCTCTATATCGGAATAATTGGAATAGTATTGATGGCGTGCCAAGACGATGGCAACGATCTTCCTTCCGTTGAGGAAAGAACCTCGGTCGCTAAGGAAGAACTACGAAGCGACCTCGTTGCACCCGCGAACGGCTGGCACCTCGAATACCAACCAACCCCAGAGTCAGGATCATTTTTTATTCTAATGAAATTTGACGCCAACGGCAATCTTAACATCAAATCAGATGTACCTGGTGGTGGCGGAGAATTTTATGATCAGGATATCACCTACCGAATTGACGCTGCTTTGGGACTAGAGTTGATACTTGAGAACTATGCCGTATTTCATCATCTCTTCGAGCTAGACCAAGCCACGTTTGGTGCGGAATTTGAGTTTTTATATAAAGGCAAGGAAGGTGAGAACCTCATCTTCGAAAGCATTTCTGATTTTACAAATCCAACAATCTTAACATTTACACCTGCTTCTGCTGGTGAAGAAAATGATTTTGCACGGGAGCTTCCAGAAAACCTTGAGAACTTTAAGATGAGCAATCCTCAGATTTTTGGGCCGATTCTTCCAAGTCAGCAGCTCATTCTTGTTGAACGTAATGTCTCGATGTTTTGGACCATCGATCTGGATAAACGAAATCTTATTGCCGAGTTTGCCGGAACGGGCACTACACGTGACGAGGTGATTAATGGCAACAGAGTTAATATTAACCACACCACAAAATTCACCTATCGCGATGGACAGCTCGTGCTCGAGGAGCCTTTTAAGTTTGTCCTTAACAATATTCAAAACACAATAAGTAGCGTGGCACTAACCAACTTCAGCATGACGGCACCTGACCTGTGCGCTTCGTCCGTACTGAATGAATCACCTCTTTATGAAGGGTCGAGCAATCTCATTACCGTGAACATGGTGAACACCCTTTTGAGCAATAGAGGAAATGAATTCACTAACACGCTTTATTCAGTCAACGCCCAGTTTGTTTTCGATGCAGATGGTAATTCACTTCTTGACAATGGCAGTATCGGTCAAAAGTTACCAAACGCATCCGGCTTTATCTTCGTCTATGGGGTGGAACTCAACAATCCAGATATTCCTATCTATTCTGTTGGTTTCATTATGGATGATGGCGAACTCTACGTAAGAGAATTTCAACCTACCAGCACCAAAGTGAATCTTGTTCAGATGACCCTTCTCGATCAGTACTACTACACTGCAACACCACCAGCAGGCACCGAACAAAGTTTGATGGAAATAACCGATGAGATATTCCAGGGTGGAGAGTTCTATGCGTTTGATGAACCTGTTGACGGATTCAAACTTTTCAGGCTTTTCAATCCCTGTAACAAATACGAATTCTTCCTCGTGCCGTAATCCCAAGTCTGTCTGCCATTTACTACCTTAGTGCAACACCTTTGAAGTTATGGATTTTGGTAAAGTAGACAGCCTTGAAAATATCGATTTCACTCTTCCGCCAGATGCCCCTGGAACCACTTCGCTATTCAAAAAGACAAAGTCAAAAAAGAAACCAGAAGTCTTCGTGGGCTGTGCTAAGTGGGGCAGAAAAGATTGGGTTGGAAAAATTTATCCGGAAAAGACCAAGGAAGCAGACTTCCTCGAACATTACGCCAGGCATTTCAACTGTATCGAGTTGAACGCTACATTCTATCGCATGCCTACACAAAAACAAGTGGAAGGATGGCGAAAAAAAGTCGGTGATGGATTTCAATTTTGTCCCAAGTTCACAGATCAAATTTCCCATTACAGACGATTAAAAGATGCGGAAGAACTTACTGAACGGTTTCTCGAAGGCGTGTCGGCTTTTAAAGATGCTCTCGGACCTATCTTCCTTCAACTACCCCCCAACTTCACTCCCAAAAACTTTGATGCGCTCAAAAACTATCTAGAGACTCTTCCCAAAGACATTGAAGTGTTTACCGAACTACGTAGCCCCAAGTGGTTCCTCGAAGAAAATTTTGAGACGGTATTCTCCGTGATGGAGACAAATAAAATCGGATCAATCATCACTGATGCTTCAGGCAGGAGAGACTGCGTGCACATGAGACTTACAACTCCTGTCGCCTTTATCAGGTTTGTGGGCAACGGCCTCCACCCTACTGATTATACCAGAGTAGACGACTGGGTTCAGCGAATCAAAACATGGATGAACCAGGGAATAGAGCGAGTGTACTTTTTTATGCACCAGCATGAGGAAATCTATTCGCCAGAGCTTAGTCGCTATGTCATTCAGCAACTGAATAAAGTCTGTGGAACTGCGATTCCAGAACCGAAATTTGTTTCGGATGCAAGCAGCGGAAAACTGTTCTCTTAACGCTTACCCTTTCGTCAACCAACTGGGCGGGTGTTACGTTTAGTGTCATAAACTATAGAATAGTAGTATCTTCGTGGCAAATTTTTTGACCTGATGTCTTTAATTGAAAAATACCCAGTTCACCTCACCAACTCATTATCTGGAAAAAAGGAATTATTCGTTCCGGTAAATCCCGGTCACCTTGGTATTTACGTATGCGGTCCTACCGTTTACAATGACGTGCATCTCGGAAATGTTCGCACGTTCATGTCCTTTGACGTGGTCACCCGATACTTCAGGCATTTGGGTTACAAAGTTCGTTATGTAAGAAACATTACCGATGTCGGTCACCTCGAAAACGATGCAGACGAGGGTGAAGATAAGATTTCAAAGAAAGCAAGGCTAGAGCAGTTGGAGCCCATGGAAGTGGTGATGCACTACACCGAAGGTTTTCATGAGGTCATGCGACAGTTCAACATCCTTCCACCTAGCATTGAACCATCTGCCACAGGTCACATTGTAGATCAAATTGAGATTACTAAAAAACTAATCGACAATGGCTTTGCCTATGAGGCCAATGGATCAGTTTATTTTGATGTAACCAAGTATCACGAAAAATATAAATATGGTATCCTGTCTGGTCGCGTGATCGAAGAGTTGATGGAAAGCGGTAGAAAGCTGGATAGTCAGGATGAGAAAAGAAACAAAATTGACTTCGCGCTTTGGAAGAAAGCATCACCTTACCACATTATGCGATGGCCATCGCCATGGAGTGATGGATTTCCTGGATGGCACATCGAGTGTACAGTGATGAGTACGAAATACCTTGGAGACACCTTTGATATTCACGGAGGTGGAATGGATTTAAAGTTTCCTCATCACGAATGTGAAATTGCACAAGCAGTTGGTGCCAACGACCAAAAGCCAGTCAATTATTGGATACATTCAAACATGCTGACGGTGAACGGTCAAAAAATGAGCAAATCGTTAGGAAACTCATTTTTGCCACGCGAACTCTTTGCCGGGGACCATGCTCTGCTTGATCGCGGTTATGGCGCAATGACTGTTCGATTTTTTATGCTACAGTCCCACTACTCAAGCACGTTAGATTTTAGCAACGATGCATTGGGTGCAGCTGAAAAGGGCTATAAAAAAATCATCAACGCACTGGCCGCCCTTAATGCCCTTGTACACGAGCAGAAGGAGGTAGATGATTCGATTGAAAAAGATCTGCTTCGACTGATAGAAGAGTGTTACAAGAACATGAGCGATGACTTCAACACCGCCAAGACATTGGCAGTGCTGTTTGAGATGGCTGCGAGAATCAATGATTTCAAATCTGGAAATACCCAACTCTCAAAGGTGAGCAAAGACGTTTTCGATCAATTCAAAACGACCTATCAATCTTTTGTAAAGGACGTATTGGGTCTTCGTGAAGAAAATGAACAGAACAATGATCTGTTGGATGGCACGATTCAAATATTGATTGAATTGAGGAAGAAAGCGCGCCTGGATAAGAACTTCGCCTTGTCGGACAAAATAAGGGATGATTTAAAGCAGGTGGGTGTTCAGCTAAAAGACGGCAAAGACGGCACAATTGACTACGTGATAGAATAAATGGGAAACAACATCTCGATAGTTCGAAGAATTTTCATCATACCAGTCCGATTCTATCAAGTTACGATCTCTCCCCTGCTTGGGGCGCATTGCAGACATACACCGAGCTGCTCACAATATGCCATTGAAGCGATCATCGAATGGGGACCAGCCAAGGGAATTTGGTTGGGCATGAAGCGAATTGGAAGATGTCATCCTTGGGGCACTAGCGGTTACGATCCCGTTCCAAAAAAAGACCTTCAAAAGTAATCGCAGGCGCTTTTTGGCCCATTCGCTTTACACTTTATTCTTAAATTTGTGGATTGCCCTGTTCACAAATGCTGAAAATAGATTCACATACGCACATCCTACCAAAAAAGCTTCCCGACTGGAGTGAGAAGTTTGGCTATGGCGACTTCATCTATTTGCAGCACCACAAAAAGGGGATGGCAAAGATGATGAGAGGCAATCAGTTCTTCAGAGAAATCAAGGAGAACTGCTGGGATGAGGATTTGCGCATAAAGGAATACGAACAATTTCGCACGCAAGTACAAGTTGTTTGCACCATTCCAGTGATGTTTTCTTATTGGGCAAAGCCCCTCGACTGTCTTTCGGTATCTGTTTTCCTCAACGATCATATCGCAGAGGTTGTTGAAAAGTATCCAAAACACTATGTCGGGCTGGCTACGGTGCCAATGCAGGATGCAGAACTTGCGGTCAAAGAATTAGAGCGTTGCAAAAAGATCGGCTTAAAGGGAATTCAAATCGGCTCGAACATCAATGATGAAAACCTTAACGAAGAGCGCTTCTTCCCCATTTTTCAAGCCTGTGAAAAACTCGGCATGGCTGTATTGGTACACCCGTGGAACATGATGGGACAAAAGAACATGCAGCGATACTGGCTTCCCTGGCTGGTCGGTATGCCCGCAGAAACTTCCCGCGCCATGTGTTCCATGATATTTGGGGGAATCTTCGAGCGACTACCAAAGCTTCGCGTAAACTTCGCCCATGCTGGGGGATCTTTTATGTCGACTATCGGCAGAATCGAACACGGCTTTAATTGTCGCCCTGATTTGGTGGCCATTGACAATAATGTAAACCCACGCAATTATTTAGGAAAGTTTTGGGTCGATAGCATCACACATGATCCAATGATGTTGGACTACGTCATTAAACTGCAGGGAACGAAAAAGATTACACTCGGATCCGACTATCCTTTTCCATTAGGAGATTTGGAGATTGGCAAGTTTATTGAAGAGATGGATATCAGCGAGCAAAGCAAAGAGGACATATTTTGCAACTCTACCTTAGAGTGGCTAGATATACCGAAGTCACAATTTGTGTAAAGACATGAGAACAATACTGTTGATTTGGTTTGGAGTTGTGGGTCTGGTATCTGTTTCGCTAGCGCAGACGCAGGAGGAAAAGATTAGAGAGTACGAACTCCAGCGACAAGCTGCCGATCAGCGGAAGCTCAGCGTTCAAATGGACTCCGCTATTCTCTTTTCAGAGCGAGGGGAGTACAAGCGTGCTGATGATGAGTTTAAAGTACTGCTGAGAGCCTACAAAAGCATTCCTTCTGACCTTGTGTATTACTTCGGAAGGAACTCTTACCACCTCGGTAACTATAGACAAAGCATCGACTGGTTGAATAAGTACATCCAACTAAAAGGAACAACCGGACAGTTCTCTGAACCTGCTGTGGAGTGGTTGAAATTAGCCGAAGCGGAAGTATTAAAACAAAGACAAAAACAATCACAAGACGCTGCGCAAGTCCTTTCTCAAGACTATGACATCGACTGTGGCCCAACGGGTAAAGTCACCTGCCCAGTATGCAAAGGGTCTACCGTGATAATCAAAAAAGGGTACATCGAAGATACCTACCGGACTTGCCCCTACTGCAACAAACACGGCTACCTGGAATGCGAACAATATAACCTGCTATTGAGAGGTGAACTTCAGCCAGGCCGCGCAAACCCCTGACCAGCAACACACTGATTGGTAATCAGTTAGATACCAAAACAACCGACTAAAATTCTTAAATTTGCCACATTATTAGCACTATGGCGCTTTATAACCGCATTGATAAGAAACTACTTAAGGAAAGGATGCAGCACATCCCCTATGAGAGGACTACACTTTCATTTTACCAATATCATCATATCACCGATCCAGCTGCATTTCGAGATGAGTTGTACAAAAAGCTGGAGACGATAGAAGTGTGGGGAAGAATTTATGTGGCCAAAGAGGGGATCAATGCACAAATCAGCGTTCCCTCAAAAAACTTGAATGACTTTCGAGATTTGCTTTATAGTATCTCCTTTCTGAACGGGGTACGCCTAAACATTGCGGTAGAGGATAATGGAAAGTCGTTCTTCAAATTGAAAATTCTAGTTCGGAAAAAGATAGTGGCTGATGGACTAAACGATGACACTTTTGATGTCACCAATTCCGGTCAGCATCTGGATGCCATATCTTTTAACAAACTCGCAAGTGACCCTGAAACGGTGATTGTTGACATGCGCAACCACTACGAAAGTGAAGTGGGTCATTTCAAAAATGCAGTTCTCCCCGATGTTGATACATTTCGCGAGTCGTTGCCTGTTGTGGTGAAAATGCTCGAGGAAAAGAAAGACCAGAACGTGATCATGTACTGCACCGGTGGTATCCGTTGTGAGAAGGCAAGTGCATGGATGAAACACAACGGTTTTAAAAATGTCTTCCAATTAAATGGGGGCATCATCGAATACGCACGACAAGTAAATGAGCAAGGCCTGGAGAACAAATTCGTTGGAAAGAATTTCGTTTTTGACGAACGTCTTGGCGAGCGGATTTCTGAAGACGTTATCAGTGTGTGCCATCAATGCGGAAAAGCTTGTGACACACATACTAATTGCAAGAATGATGGATGTCATCTCCTCTTTATTCAGTGTGAGGAATGCGCGGCCAAGCTAAATGGCTGCTGCTCTGATGAGTGCAAAGAAATTATTGCCCTTCCAGAAGAGCAACAGAAAGAATTAAGGAAAGGAATCAACAAAGGTCGGCAAGTATTTAAGAAAGGCCGATCGGAAAAGATATTGTTTAAAGTCAAAGCTTAATGACTGCCCGAATTGGTATCATCAATGTTTCAGATCGGGCCAGCAAAGGCATCTACGAAGACCTTCCCGGCAAAGCCATTGTCGAAACACTCAATGAGTATTTGAAAAGTGATTGGGAAAAAGAGTACGCTATTATTCCCGATGAACAAAATCTGATTGAAGAAGCTTTGATTGATATGGCAGACAACAAAGGTTGTTGCCTGATCGTGACTTCAGGAGGAACAGGGCCAGCCTTGCGTGACGTAACCCCAGAAGCCACTGAAGCTGTTTGTGAAAAGATGATGCCGGGCTTTGGCGAACTAATGAGATCTGTGAGTTTACAATATGTTCCAACAGCAATTCTATCAAGGCAAACAGCGGGCATCCGAAATAAGACTTTGATCGTAAATCTGCCAGGGAAACCAAAAGCGATCAGACAGTGTTTAGATGCAGTGTTTCCGGCAATCCCCTACTGCATTGACCTTTTGGAGGGGCCATTTTTGGAGTGTAATGAGGATATTATAAAACCTTTCAGGCCGGCAAAAGTATAATCTGCTATGGCAAGGATAAAGTACTACTACGATACAGAGACTTGTAAATACGAGCGTGTAAAGACTACCACAGGTGATATCATTCTCAATACTTTGGGAATTTTATCACTGACGTTGATTATGGCGGTGGGGCTTCTCTTGCTCTACACCACATACTTCGAATCTCCGAAAGAATTGCTTTTGAGAAATGAAGTGCGAGAACTTGAATATTACTACGACAACCTGGATCGTGAAGTAAAAAAATTGGATGCTCTGCTCACAGAAATGGAGCATCGCGATGATAATATCTACCGGGCTGTGCTCGGGGCAGAGCCCATTGAAAGCTCGATCCGAAATGCCGGCATCGGTGGTGCAGATCGCTATGAGGACATTCGTGATAAAGATATCATCCACGAGGACGTCATCGTCAAGCTGAATGAGCAAGTGGACAGGCTTAGAAGAAAAATTTATATCGAATCAAAGTCCCAGGATGAGGTAGTGCAAATGGCGGTAAACAAAGAAAAATTATTCTCAGCTATACCAGCAATACAACCTGTGGCCAACAAAGAACTAATCAGGCTATCATCAGGTTTTGGCATGCGGTTCCACCCGATTTATAAAGTGAAGAAGATGCACCCTGGCATCGATTTCTCTGCCCCTATTGGTACGCCCATTTATGCCACGGCCGATGGCGTAGTTGATAAAGTAAATGTGAGCTTCAGCGGATACGGGAAAGTAATCGAGATTGATCACGGTTTTGGCTACCGCACCCGGTATGCACACATGCACGGATTTGCGGTAAGTAAAAACAAAAAAATCAAGCGGGGCGAATTAGTTGGCTATGTTGGAAACACGGGACTCTCCACCGCGCCCCATCTTCACTACGAAGTATTCATCAACGGCCGCCACGTAAACCCTGTGCACTACTTCTTTAACGATCTTAATCCTGAAGAATACGAGAAGATAGTTGAATTGGCTTCTGTGGAGAACCAATCGCTGGGAATGTAACCTGACGGTAACTTCCAGTTAATTAGAGACAAGGTTGAATATTGGAGGATAAATCTTGAATTTGCGCCATGATTCGATTTCTCATAGGCGCGTTCTTGACCGCACTGGCTATTCAGGTTAACGCGCAAGGTTGCAGCGATGCGGGATTTTGTACCATGGGTGCCATGAAACCAGATCAACCCTTCAACAAGAAAGTTGAGTTCAAACTGCGCTCCATGGAGTTCAGTTTTTACCGGGGCACTACAACTACTTCACCTATCGTTTACGTTGCCACTGCAGACTTCAGTTTCAGCTTAAACCGTAATACGTTTTTCCAGGTAAAACTTCCCTACCAGGCCGTAAATGGAAATTTCGGTAGCACTAACGGTCTCAGCGATATCTCGCTCAGTCTCACACGTACTCTTAAGTCAACCGACAAATATGATATCAACGCGACTGTAGGTGGTAAGATTCCATCAAACAATGCCGACCTATCCGACCCCACTCGAAACAATATCGATTTCCCCATGTATTATCAAACCAGCCTTGGCACGTATGATGCGATTGCTGGTATCTCTTTGAAAACGCGGGATTGGTTGTTCGCCACAGGGATTCAACATCCGTTTAACGAAAACGAAAACACGTTTAAGTTCAAAGAATGGCCCGAACCCGATATCTACCCTGATTCACTATATGTTCGAACATATTTTGAATCTAACAAACTAAAACGAGGCACTGATGTAATGCTAAGAGTAGAACGAAATTTCCGTTTTGCACAATACAATTTCTCACTTGGCGCACTGCCAATTTTTCGAATCACAAAAGATGAAATCGAAGATCCTGATACTGGATTAAGAAAAAAACTGGATGGCACTACTGGTATGGCACTATCTATCATTGGTACGTTTGGATATAGTCTGAATGTAAGGTCAGGGGTTCGGCTGTTGATGGGCGTTAAGCTAACAGACAGAAAGGTCAATCCGGATGGGCTTACCAGAAATATGGTTTCTACAGTTAGCTATTACTACAGGTTCTGATGAAGATGCGTTTCACTTTCATATTGTCACTGCTTTACATCTGCTTTGGAGCAAATGCTCAGGAGGCAAAAATAAAAACGCTGGATTCTCTTCTCCTTAACTCGAACTATGATCGCGTAATTCAGTTGACTGCTGGCGAGACTGTACTCAATAGCATTGAAGACATTAATATCCAATGCAAAAGAGCACAGGCATTGATCCGTGTGGGAAATCTTGATGAAGCCAAAACACTGGTTTCAAAATTAGAGAAGGCCGTAAATCAGCTAACAACAAAAAAAGATCTTGCACTGGCAAGGGTATTGGCAGCTAAAGGGGCAGTGAGTCTTAACGAAGGTAGGAATGATCTGGCGCTTGAGGCTCTCCAAGCTGCTATTGAAGCCTACGAACGATCTGGCAACAGCAACTCACTGGATGCCGCAGACGCCATTGCCACGCTTGGCATTATCTACAACGTGACTGGCAAGACGCAGCAAGCGGAGGAACAACTTCTGAGGGCCCTCTCCTTGAGAAAAGAACAGCTGCCAGAGAACCACGAGCTGATGGCCGCCTCTTATAACGATCTGGGTCTGGTTTATACCAACATTGATCCTGATAAAGCGCTGTCCTACTACGATCAGGCACTTGAAGTGTATCAGGCTCTTCATGAATCTACGCACCCCAAGATCGCTATTGCCAATACAAACCTTGGCGTGACTTACCGGGAACTCGAATTCTATGGCGATGCGGTGAATAGTTTGGAAACTGCTTTGGCCATCTGGGACAAAGTATATACACAACCTCACCCCTCCAAGGCGTTTGTGTTGTCAAACCTTGGTCGCACGTATTTGAGCATGGGTGATCCAACGGCAGCTGAGGGGTATTACAACAGAGCTTTGAAAATGTACCGAGACAGCTACGGGGCACGACACCCCGACATCGCCTCCACGCTGAATGCAATCGGCAACATCAAAGTATCGCAGCGAAAGTATGATGAAGCGTTGCAGTTATATCAGCAAGCCATGCAGGCAAACATTAGCGGATTTGATACAAGTGACGTAATGGTCAATCCGCCAGTCGACAATTACTATAATGGCAATGTGCTCCTCTACTCCCTGCTCTTTAAAGCGCAGGCTTTCGAGTCAAAGCACTTTGGCAAAACGCTGAAATTTGCGGACCTGCTGTCCAGCATGGAAGCCATAAAAAAGTGTGACACCCTGGTTGAGAATCTTCGCAATCAAATAACAAACGAAAGCGATAAGATCGCCTTAGGTGTAGTTGCAAACGAGGTGTATACAGATGGTGTGCGTGTTGCCTACACGTTGGCTGAGAATGCGTGGAAGAAACAACCGTATCGAGAGATGGCGTTCTACTTTGCTGAAAAAAGTAAATCTGCTGTTTTACAGGATGCTATCTCGGATTCCAATGCAAAATCCTTTGCAGGCATCCCTGATGAACTATTGGAAGAAGAGCGATATCTGAAAGCTTTGGCTGCCTACTGCAATCAGCAGCTCGCGCAAAAACCATCACCAGAAGAAGAGCAATCGTTCAGAGACATTCTTTTCAAAGTCAACAGGGATTATCAGGTCTTCGTAAAAAATCTGGAAGAGAAATTCCCCGAATACTACAACCTGAAGTTCAACTCCACCTCGCCTACTATCTCACAAATTCAGTCTAAGCTCGCACCACAAGCTGCGGTGATTAGTTACTTTATGGATGAAAAGAATGGTCGACTTTACACCTTCATCATTACACGTGATAAATACAACATCGAAGATCGCACCATCCCGGAGGACTTTGACAAGCAGATCACCGGGCTGCGTAATAGTCTATTCTACAATGAGATCAATGTTTACAAATCAACAGCTGAAAAACTGTCAGACGCAATCGTACCCAAGATCCCAAAAGGAATTAACAACCTGGTGATCATTCCAACGGGAAGAATGGGTGTAATACCATTTGAAGTACTCTTTACCGGTCCAGTCAAAGACATCAACGAGTATAACCATCTACCGTATATGCTCAATCAGTACAGTATTAGCTACGAGTTTTCAGCCGGATTGATATTGCAGAAAAATATAGACAACAAGAGTGCTCAGTCCAACCCATCAATTCTGTTATGCGCTCCTGTTGAGTTTAATCCAACTACCAACCTTAATACACTACCAGGGACCGAGGTCGAGGTTAATGAAATTGAGCAGCTTTTTACAGCTCGTAACTTGAAGACTCAAAAACTGCTGAAAGGTCAGGCGGATGAAGATCAGATTAAATCAGGTTCGATAAAGGACTATCAATTCCTGCACTTTGCTACTCACGGCATCGTAGACGAAGAGAACCCTGAGCTTTCTCGCATCTTCTTGAGCCAGGGTGATAGTGAAGATGGAAATCTTTATTCAGGTGAGATTTATAACCTTGAACTAAATGCAGATTTAGTAGCCCTTTCAGCGTGCGAAACAGGCCTCGGAAAAATATCAAAAGGAGAAGGAGTAATAGGGCTTTCCCGAGCCTTAGTATACGCTGGGGCACGGAGTATTATCGTATCATTTTGGAACGTTGCAGACGCGTCAACATCAAAATTAATGACTGATTTTTATGGCTTTTTATTAAGCGGAAATAGCCGTGATTTCGCTGGTGCTTTGCGTGCTGCAAAGCGAAATATGATCCAGGAAAAAACATACGCTGCGCCTTACTATTGGGCACCCTTCGTAGTGCTTGGTTACTAGAGGTCTAAAAACAAAAAACCTCAAAATCAAGCTGATTTTGAGGTTTTTTGTTGATTTCTCACCTGACCATCCAGTAGTTAGTGGGGATACCACTCCTACTGTGAAGGGTCAGGTTCACACAGTTTAACGCTATGGCAAAAAGCTTATTGACTGTGTTTTAAGAGAACCCTAAGATAGCCGCTTCGGTTTCAATTTTCCTACAAAAAATCTAAAACTTTGTTTAACCTGAAAAATTGGCCTTTTTTGCGACAAATTTTCATGGTAAAGGACGACTACAAGCAACGAGGCCTGAGAAACAAACTGGTCAAAAAACTGCGTTTAAAGGGCATACAGGATGAGCGGGTTTTAGAGGCTGTCGGACGGGTGCCCAGACACGCATTTTTCGATGATGCCCTGCTCCTCCACGCCTATGAGGACAAGGCCTTTCCCATCGGTGAGGGCCAGACCATTTCGCAGCCCTACACCGTAGCCTTTCAGACTGAGAAGTTGGCAGTAAAGGCTGGAGACAAAGTTCTCGAAATCGGGACCGGATCTGGCTACCAGGCGTGTGTGCTCCTGGAAATGGGCGCCAATGTCTATACTATTGAGTACAACAGGGTACTTTTTGAGCGTACCCGGGCATTTTTACCCAAGCTTGGCTACAACCCCTATTTCGCATTTGGAGACGGCTCAAAAGGGATGCCTTCAAAGGCGCCATTTGATAAGATTCTGGTGACCGCTGGGGCGCCAGTCGTTCCTGACGACCTGATAAAGCAGCTCAAGGAAGGTGGAACACTCGTGATCCCCGTGGGCGATAGGGAGCGCCAAAAAATGGTTCGCATCATCATAAAAAATGGAAAGCCTGTGCGAGATGAGTTCGACAATTTTGCATTTGTCCCTTTGCTGGGAGATCAGGGTTGGAAGTGATTAATACTTCAATAGGAATTCCCTAAATTCATCAAACGTAGAACTCATTTCGATCGACTTCTTTTGTCGTGTGATTAAATTGTTCAACCTTTCCGGTAATTCAATCTTTCTTCCCAATGTCTCCTCTACCACCTCTCTGAATTTTCCGGGGTGTGCAGTTTCCAAAAAGACACCTTTCACGGAGTGTGAAGTCTGATACTTCTTAAGACCGAGATAACCAACAGCTCCATGCGGATCGAGCGTATACCCAGATTGTTTGTCAACTGCTCTCATACCCTCACGGGTCTCTTCATCAGTGAAAGAATAACCCTTTATCATTTGTGTCATCTCGTAATAGTCATCATGGAAGAGCGTGAGCATCCTGGCAAAGTTGCTAGGATTACCAACATCCATGGCGTTGCTGATGGTTTGAATCGAGGGGCGTGGGTTAAACTTTCCATTGTCAAGGTAGCAAGGCACAATGTCGTTGACATTGGTAGACGCAATAAACTGGTAAATCGGTAAACCCATCTTCCATGCTAAGATACCTCCGGTGAGATTACCAAAGTTGCCACTAGGAATAGAAAATACCACCGGCTCTTTCAGTCCGAGTTGGGCCAGTGTAAAAAAATAATAAAACGACTGAGGAATCAGTCTGGCGATGTTGATTGAGTTGGCGGAGGTCAGCACCAATTTTGATTTTAATTCAGCATCCTGAAAGGCCGTCTTAACAAGTCTTTGACAATCATCGAAAGTTCCATCAATCTCCAGCGCTGTGATATTATCGCCAAGTGTAGTAAACTGTTTCTCCTGCAGGTCGCTCACCTTCCCTGAAGGATACAAGACAAAAACGCGGACTCCCGGAACCTTATGAAAGCCATGTGCTACTGCACTCCCTGTATCTCCTGAAGTAGCTACAAGAACTGTAATTTCCTCTTTTTCACTTTTTGAAAAATAGCCCAGCAGCGATGCCATAAACCGAGCACCAAAATCTTTGAAGGCCAAGGTCGGTCCATGAAACAACTCTAATGAATAAACATTGTTTTCAACTTCAACGACTGGTACGTCAAAGAAGACAGTTTGCTCCACAATGCGCTGAAGCTCTTTTTCCTCCACCTCCCCGCCCAATAGATTTCTGGCGACCGTCAGCGCCATGGAAACATTAGATTGCTCTGATAGTGAACCAATAAAACTCTTAGGTAGTACCGGAATCTGTTCCGGAAGATACAACCCACCATCGGGTGCCAAACCTTTTAAAACTGCTTCCCGCAACGACACTTTGTGCTGCGAATTGTTCGTGCTATAAAACTTCATTCTAATTCAGGATTCTTGCTCCGACATCGGAGATGGGTGATACGTAAACCTCACTGGTCACATTGTTGACTTTGAAAACAGATTGAATTCTTTCCCCGGCTTGCTCTGCTACCTCCCTGGTCTCTCCAAGCGCAAATATTGAAGGGCCTGAGCCCGAAATTCCACTGCCCGTTGCACCAGCAGCTTTAGCCTGTTTCTTGATCTCCAAGTATCCGGGAATAAATTGGATTCGGTGCGGTTCTGCGATCTCATCGACAAGCGATCGGGAAAGCAGCGGAAGATCAGGTTTCATAAGTCCGATCATCAAGCCAGCGATATTACCTGTCTGCGAAATGGCTTTTTTTATTTCTACTTTTTCAGGAAGTACTTTTCTCGAGTCTTCTGTTCTCAATTCAATCTGAGGGTGAACCAATGCGCACCATAAATTCGCTTTAGATGGAATCTTCACAATGTCCAAAGGATGATAGCTCCTCACTAGCACAAATCCACCCATAATCGATGGAGCCACGTTGTCTGCGTGTGCTGATCCGCATGCAATGCGCTCTGCTTCCATCGCGTGAGGCACCAGTTCTTCATTGGACAGTTTGTTACCCATCAGTTTATTGATTCCTATAAGGGCTGCAGCTGCACTCGCTCCGCTTGACCCCATCCCGCTCCCTAATGGAAGATTTTTTGTCAACACCACATCTACTCCCTGGCTCGAATCGATCGCCTTTAAATAGGAACGAATGGCAACTCCAGCCGTATTCTTCATCGGGTCAGTTGAAAGCTTCACGGTTTCAGGTAGGATTTTGGTAATGCGAACTTCCTGAAGGTCATTAAGAGCAAGTTGCACCTCGTCACCCGGTCCTTCCATTGCAAATCCAAGTACATCGAAACCACAATTGACGTTCGAAACTGTGGCTGGCGCAAATGCTGTAATCATTCTATGATCAAATTAAAAGAGTTCGGTCGCTAAGATACTTTTCTATCCTCACACCACTTACAGGATTTTTTATGAATTTTACCGCACATGCGCATAGGCCCTCTATTCAATCTTTCATGATTAAAAAGAAAAAATTTCCTCGTGAGTCTTCGGTAAATATGACCGAACTTGTTTTACCCAACGACACCAACACGTTTAATAACCTGATGGGTGGTCGTTTGATGCATTGGATGGACATCGTGTCCGCCATAGCCGCACAAAAACATTCCAACCACGTAGTGGTAACTGCCTCGGTCGATAACATCTCTTTCAAATCGCCCATTCAATTGGGCAATGTGGTTACATTGAAAGCTAAGGTTACACGGTCCTTCAATACATCAATGGAAGTAAAAATTGATGTGGAGGCAGAAGACGTACCATCTGACAAAAGCATCGACAGCAACTCCGCCTATTTTACTTTTGTAGCCCTTGACAAAGACGGACACCCGACTCCGGTGCCCGAAGTGGAGCCTGAAACAGACGATGAAAAGTTGCAGTTCGATGGCGCCCTCCGTAGAAGGCAACTTAGGCTAATACTTTCTGGACGCATGAGTCCTAATGATGCTACCGAACTAAAGTCAATATTTGATATTCCGAAGGATGAGTAGCAACGATTTGACAGAATTCACCTACGATGAAGCGTTGTATAAAATCAATTCGCCCGTAACCGTTGTGCTCGCTACACCTTGGAAAGAGTTGAAACCTGAGGAGGTCGAATTGCTTTCTAAAATCCTGACCGCAGTCAGACAAAGTTTGGCGAGTGTTAAGGTTGTGAACACAAAAGCACTGGACCTTTCCCAATGGTCGGAAAAGCCTGCCCATCTTTTGGGGTTTGGAATTGAGATGCCAGGTGTAGTCAAATATGAACCCGTTGTGACGCCTCAAACCCGCATGGTTTTGGCTGACGCGTTAGCCGTTTTACAGGATGATGACGCTCTAAAAAAGAAGCTTTGGCTTACCCTAAAACAGCTCTTTTTTACCGCTGCCTGACGCACTCCCTTTTATTTTAATTTTTTGAAGCTTATTCTATCTTTGCGGAGCTTTTGAAAGCCCTGCCAGGCCATAATCTGGCGTTTGTTTAATAAACCTAACCATATGCAGACTGTATTGTATGTTTTGCCCCTGTTCGGAGTAATGGGGTTGTTGTACGTGATTTGGAAGAGTGCATGGGTATCCAAGCAGGATGCCGGTACTGATAAGATGAAGAAAATCGCAGGTCACATCGCGGAAGGTGCGATGGCGTTCCTGAAAGCGGAATATAAAGTTCTCTCCATATTCGTAATCTGTGTTGCCTTGTTGCTGGCTTTTACCGCCAATAGCGAGACCTCCTCTCCGCTCGTAGGTATTTCCTTTGTGTTGGGAGCCTTCAGTTCAGCACTCGCTGGTTTTATTGGAATGCGCGTAGCTACAAAAGCAAACGTACGTACTACCAATGCAGCGCGTACCAGTCTGGGCCGCGCACTTGAGGTTGCCTTCACTGGCGGATCTGTAATGGGAATGGGTGTGGTAGGAATCGGAGTATTGGGATTGAGTGTTCTCTTTATCATCTATGCCAACATCTACGGTATCGATAGTCAGGCAAGCCTTACACAGGTTATCACCATACTCACAGGTTTCTCCTTCGGAGCATCCTCTATCGCACTTTTCGCGCGTGTTGGTGGCGGTATTTATACCAAAGCCGCTGACGTTGGTGCAGACCTTGTTGGAAAAGTAGAAGCTGGTATTCCTGAAGATCACCCTTTGAACCCAGCGACAATTGCTGACAACGTGGGTGACAACGTGGGTGACGTTGCCGGAATGGGCGCTGACCTTTTTGAATCTTATGTTGGATCGATTATCGGTACAATGGTATTGGGTGCTGCATTCATGGTGCCTGGTTTTGCAGATAATTTCGGAGGGCTCTCAGCTGTATTACTTCCTCTGGTACTAGCAGGCACAGGTATCGTGATGTCATTCATCGGAACCTTCTTCGTGAAAGTGAAAGAAGGTGGTGACCCTCAAAAAGCACTTAACACAGGTGAGATCGTGTCAGCGGTGATCATGATTATCGCTTCATGGTTTATCATTAAAAATATGCTGCCAAATGAATGGTGGTTTAAAGATCCTTTGTATTCGTGGGCAGATCCTGAAAAAGGAAACGCGTACACTTCAACAGGAATTTTTATTGCAACAGTAATTGGTCTCGTAGCCGGCTTGCTTATCGGCTTGGTAACTGAATATTATACTGGTATGGGCAAGAAGCCTGTCCTGTCAATTGTAAGGCAGTCATCAACTGGTGCTGCAACAAACATCATCGCGGGTCTTGGTGTAGGTATGATGTCTACAGCGATTCCTATTCTGATCATTGCTCTTGCAATCATTGGAGCGTTTAGTTTCGGTGGATTGTATGGTATTGCGATCGCTGCAGTTGGTATGCTTTCTAACCTTGGTATCCAGTTGGCTGTTGATGCTTACGGACCAATTTCTGACAATGCTGGTGGTATTGCTGAGATGTCAGAGCTACCAAGTGAAGTACGTTCAAGGACTGATAAATTGGATGCAGTAGGAAATACAACTGCTGCTATAGGTAAAGGTTTTGCGATTGGATCTGCTGCTTTGACCGCTCTCGCTTTGTTTGGTGCGTTTATGACTACCGCGCATCTAGGATCTATTGACGTTTCTAAAGCCAACGTGATGGCCGGATTGTTCATCGGTGGAATGTTGCCATTCGTATTCTCAGCGTTGGCAATGGGCGCGGTAGGCCGTGCTGCTATGGCGATGATTGAGGAAGTAAGAAGACAGTTTGCAAACATCCCTGCATTGAAATCTGCACTTGATGCAATGAAGCGAAATGGCGACAAAGAATTGAAAGATTGGCCATCAGAAGACCAGAAGACTTTCGCTGAAGCTGATGGCAAAGCCGAGTATGGAAAGTGTGTTGAAATCTCAACCAAGGCTGCGATCAAGGAAATGGTGCTGCCGGGCCTAATGGCAGTTGTGGTCCCAGTTATTATCGCATTCACTCCGGGCTTCGGAGTAGAATCTCTGGGCGGTATGCTGGCCGGAGTAACGGTGTGTGGCGTATTGATGGCGATCTTCCAGTCGAATGCTGGTGGTGCTTGGGACAATGCCAAAAAGAGCTTTGAAGAAGGCGTGGATATCAATGGACAGATGTATTACAAGAAGTCTGATCCACACAAAGCTGCAGTGGTTGGTGATACTGTAGGGGATCCATTCAAGGATACTTCTGGTCCGTCACTGAACATCCTTTTGAAATTGATGTCAGTTGTTGCTTTGGTAATCGCTCCGTTGTTAGCTAAGTCAGACGATTCAACGGCTTTAAAGGAAAATCAGGAGCCTAAAACCGAAATCATTACAGAAGCATCAGATATGATACAAGACGCTGAGTAATCAACGGTATATCAATAAGAAGGTCATGCCTCGTGCGTGACCTTTTTTGTTTATTTTGGGGTATGAGAAATGTGATTCAAACCACTCTGCTTATCTGTCTGCTGACTGCTCCCCTTCTTGTGTCAGGGCAGTCAATAATTGGAAAATGGGTAACCATAGATGACGAGACAGGTGAAAAGAAATCGGTAGTAGAGATAACCCAAAGAGGCGAAAAACTATACGGAACGATTACCAACCTATTCAGAAAGCCAGACGAGGATCCCGACCCAGTCTGTAGCGAGTGCTCGGAGGATGATGAGCGATTTAATTAAGAAGGTGATCGGCATGGAAATTATCCGAGATATGAAGCCAGACGGTGACGAATACAGTGATGGGACTATTCTTGACCCAAAAGTGGGACGTGTCTACCGGTGTCGTCTCTGGCTTGATGGCGAAAATCTCAAAGTCAGGGGTTACTGGGGGCCATTTTTTCGTACTCAGGTATGGCATAGGTCTAACTGACACCATTTGTCTGGATTAATTGATCTTTAACTTGTAATACTTCCATTTACCATTAAATAGGGTTACCAGCAGTGTCATTCAGAGTATTCAACTCAGGTTCTAAAATGGACGAAAAAGAGATCTTCGAAAGAATCCAAAAGGGTGATGAGAAGGCTTTGGAGTTCATTTACAAAAAGTACTATCGAATGATGACCAAGTTGGTCATTACCAATAGTGGAACTGAAGACGAGGCAAGAGACGTTTACCAGGATGCCCTTGTGGTATTCTGGCAAAAGGCCAGATCAGGAAAGCTGGTACTAACCTCAAAGATCAGTACGTACGTATACAGCATATGTCAGAATCTTTGGCGAAAGGAACTAGATCGAAAAAAACGCCTCACCAATGAGTCAAAGGACTCATCGGAGACCATTGACATGGACAGCCCGGAAAGGGAAAAAATCATGGCCAAGTGCCTGAACCAACTGGGTGAAACTTGTAGGAAGGTTTTGATGTATTATTATTTTGATGAGATGTCAATGCAGGAGATAGCGGATAAACTAGGGTTTGCCAATACAGACACTGCCAAGACGAAAAAATATAAGTGTAAACAAAAACTGGATGAACTAGTTAAAGCACAGTATTCAGAAAAGGACTTTTTAGACTAGAAGAGCATGAGCCAATTTGAATTAATCGATGACTACCTGACCAACCGCATGGACGAAGCAGCCAGGGTGAATTTTGAGCAGCGGATGGAGGCAGATTCACAATTGAAGGCTGAAGTATCGCTACAGAAGGGGATTATTGAAGGGGTGAAACAGGCGCGTGTTGCGGAACTGAAAACCATGCTAAATAATGTACCTGTAGGAGGAACTTCAGGAGCGCTGACCGGAAAGATCGCGCTGGCTACTTTGTCAGCAGGTATTCTCGGAACTGTATTGTACTTCGCGCTTCAAGGTGACGACAAGCCTCAGACTATAACTGAAACAGAACCAATTGCAGTTGAAACTCCGGCAACTGAACCTGAGATTATCGAAGAAACGACACTTGCAACTGAGCAGGAAGAAGTAGTTGAAAGTGAAAATCCAGTTGTTGAAAAGAAGAACTCAGCTGGTGTAAAGTCTGATGCAACTAAACCAGCATCACCAAAAATCGAGGTGATGGATTTGACTACAGAAATGGGACAAGACAACGAGGAGACCTCAGCAGCACCTCCTGTTCACACGTCAAAGCCTGTAGTGTCAGCTTCTTCCGTTGAGGTAGAGACTGACAATACCAATAAAACCTATCCATTCCATTATCAATTTAAGAACGATAAGTTGGTGCTGTATGGACCATTCGATACCAGCCTGTACGAGATCATCGAAATCAATGGAGGCAAGCACAACCTGTTCCTGTATTACAAGGATAGTTTCTATCACCTTGACGAAAAGGAGCATCTGATCGTGCCGCTTATCATGATTCGGGACTCAGAACTTCTGAGTGTTTTGGAGAGGTACCACAATGGCAAGAAGTAAGCCCATCGGTATTCAGGTAGGTTAAATCATCATTCTACTTATCTTTGGGGCTTGTATTATGGCGGAGGCTCCAAAATTCAAGGTCAAGAAAAAGAAACTGGGTAGTTACCCCTATCTGAGTGTAGTCTTCAGCATCTCTCTGGCCCTTTTTGTTATTGGCGTATTTGGAGCGCTAATCATTTACTCAAAGGAGCTGGAGCGTGTAGTGCGGCAAAATGTAAAAATTCAGGTCTTCCTGCAAAGCCGGGCTACGGAAGCTCAGCGACTCCAAATTCAGAAGTCATTGGCGTCAAAGCCCTACACTGCAAAAAATCAGGCGCAGCCCATCCAATTCATCTCCAAGGAAGAAGCTGCCAAGCAATTCATTCAGGAAACGGGTGAAGACTTTCAACAATTCTTGGGTGAAAATCCATTGCGAGACGCATACCTTGTAAGCATAGCCGAGGAGTTTCATGATTCAAAGAGTCTGGCGGCAATCAAATCCGAGCTGGAAAAGGTGAACGGAGTTTTTCAGGTTTACTATGTTGAAAACGTAATTGACTCGATCAATAAGAACGTGACCAAAATTAGCCTGATACTACTTGGACTCGCTGTGCTCCTACTCTCGACCGTTGTTTTGTTGATCAACAATACTGTGAGATTGGCCTTATTCTCCCAACGCTTCCTCATTAGAAGTATGCAACTGGTAGGTGCTAAACGGTGGTTTATTCAACGACCTTTTCTGTTTCGTGCCACCGCGCACGGCCTATTGGCGGGTGTTATCGCATCAGGATTTTTGATTGCCTTGATTTCATTTGGCAACAAGCGGATTGAAGACCTTCAACTGATTCAAAATAATGAAAGACTGGTACTGCTCATCGCGGTGCTCTTGTTTACCGGAATGTTGGTAGCGCTGCTGAGTACATTCCGCGCTGTTAATAAATATCTCAAACTCTCCCTGGACGAATTATACTAGAATGAGCAAACTTCCTTTCACAAAGAAGAATTACCAACTCATGATCATCGGAGTGCTGGTGGTAGCACTTGGCTTTTTTATTATGGCAATGGATGATCAGCCGCACGGCTTTGGTTTCCTTGGAATTACCTTGAGTCCTATCGTTGTGATGGCTGGTTTTGTAATAGAGATATTTGCCATCCTCTATACTCCGAAGGAAAAGAAATAGTCGTCAATGTCAATTGCTCAATCTATTTTGTTAGCCATCGTTGAGGGGCTAACGGAATTCTTACCCGTGTCCTCTACCGGCCACATGATTATCACTTCGTCAATAATGGGTATAGCTGATGATCCGTTTACCAAGACGTTCACTGTGGCGATTCAATTCGGTGCTATTGTTTCTGTCGTTGTCTTGTATTGGAAAAGATTCTTTGTGTCACTTGAGTTTTATTTTAAACTAGTAGTCGCCTTTATCCCCGCAGCGATCATCGGCTTCCTTTTCAATGACTACATCGATGCACTACTAGAGCGAGTAGAGGTTGTGGCTGTAACACTCATCATTGGAGGCGTTTTATTTTTGTTTATAGATCGCATCTTTAAATCAACCGAAGAAACTGGGGAAAGCGAACCGACTTACCTGAAGGCCTTAAACATTGGCTTCTTTCAAACCATAGCAATGATCCCCGGTGTATCACGATCTGCGGCTACTATTATTGGAGGCCTTACACAGAAGCTGAATAAAAAAGCCGCAGCTGAGTTCTCATTCTTTCTGGCCGTGCCCACCATGTTTGCAGCCACTGCCTACAAACTGTTGAAATTTTACCTGGAAGGATATCAATTCGGTGGAGACCAAATTACGCTGTTAGTCATTGGCAACGTTGTCGCATTTGTCGTGGCTATGATCGCCATTAAATCATTTATCAGCTTTCTCACCCGACACGGCTTTAAATGGTTTGGCTACTATCGAATCATTGCTGGTATCATCATACTTATTCTTGTTTTCTCAGGTGTAGAGCTTTCTATATTGTGACAAATGCTTCAGAAGACCGTGTGTTGTTAATCAACAAACCGCTCGAGTGGACTTCCTTTGACGTAGTTCGAAAAGTGAGAGGTATTCTGAAGATGAAAAAAGTCGGTCATGCGGGCACTCTTGACCCGCTCGCCACAGGGCTTCTCATTTTATGTACCGGCAAAATGACGAAGCGGATTGAAGAGTTTCAGGCTCAAGAAAAGGAATACACTGGCAAAATGATTATCGGACAAACCACGCCCTCCTATGACCTTGAAACCGAACCGACTGAACCCGTCAGCTACTCTCATATTTCCGACAAAGAAATTCTTGCCGCTGCAAAAGTATTTGAAGGCGAAATCGATCAGGTGCCACCACTTCATTCTGCGATAAAGGTGGATGGAAAAAGAGCCTACCAACTTGCTCGGGCTGGAAAAGAAGCTGAACTGAAATCGAGAAAGGTGACCATATCTAAGTTTGAGATCACAGCTATTAGCCTCCCAGAGGTATCCTTTCGGGTGGTATGTTCAAAAGGTACCTACATAAGAAGTTTAGCAAGGGATTTTGGTGTTGAACTTGGAGTTGGCGCCTATCTGGCTGAACTTTGCCGCACCAGAATTGGCGATTTTACGTTGAAAGATGCCACTTCTCTGGAAGAGCTGGCCCAATGAAAATTTATCACAGTGTAGACGACTTTCAGAAACTTAGATATGGTGTTGTCACCAGCGGCACCTTTGATGGTGTTCACATCGGCCATCAGCGAATATTGGAAAGACTGAAGGAAATCGCGGAGAAAAATAAGGGTGAAACGGTGGTCATCACCTTCTGGCCTCATCCGCGCCTGGTTCTCTACCCTGAAGACAACAGTCTGCAAATTCTAAATACGTTTGAAGAGAAAGCAGAGCTACTAAAGCAACAAGGAATTCAACATCTTTTGCGAATACCTTTTACGAAAGAATTTTCGCAAATCTCATCCCAGGAGTTTATTGACCATATTCTCGTAAACAAGATCGGCACAAAAAAACTTGTAATTGGATATGATCACCGATTTGGCAAAAATAGAGAGGGGAGTTTTGAGCAACTAAAACTAAACGGGCCTCAATATGGATTTGAGGTAGAGGAGATTCCGCGACAAGACATTGATGATATTGGCGTCAGCTCAACCAAAATTCGCAAAGCGTTACTGGAGGGTGACATAGAAACAGCAACTCATTTTCTTGGCCGCCCCTACTCTATCTCGGGACGCGTGATCAAAGGGGACAAACTGGGAAGAGTTCTCGGATTTCCAACCGCCAATGTTGACATTGATTCACACCACAAACTGATTCCCGCGGAGGGAATTTATGCTGTCATGGTATGTCACGGATCAGATTGCTACGGTGGAATGCTTTATATCGGCAACCGGCCCACGGTGGGAGGCACAAAACGATCAATTGAAGTAAACATCTTCAACTTTGATAAAGATATCTACGGTGAAAGCCTGACATTGAAAATACTGGCACCGATAAGAAAAGATTCACACTTTGCAGACCTGGAGGCACTTAAGCAACAGTTGTTTGCCGACAAAGAATCTGCGCTTAAAATTCTAAAAGAAAAGAAGTTGATATGAGTCGAGTTTTGTGGAAACCTACCCAACAGTCGATTGAAAATGCCAACCTCACCAAATTCATGAGCTGGCTTTCAGCCCATCGTGATCTCACTTTCAAGAACTACGATGAACTGTGGCAATGGTCGGTAGATGAGATAGACGACTTTTGGAAATGCGTGTGGGATTATTTTGAAATCATATCAGAAGGAACCTACGAGGCTGTTCGTTCATCCGATCAGATGCCAGGCATCAAGTGGTTTGATGGCGCAAGGCTGAATTACGCTGAACATGTCTTTCGAAATTTTGCATCAGGAGAAACCGCCATCATTCATGCAAGTGAAAAAAAGGCAACTCAGGAAATCACATGGGACCAGCTGCGAAACGATGTCTCTGCCTTTCAAAAGTTCCTGCAGGAATCTGGAATAAGCGAAGGCGATCGGGTGGTCGCCTATTTGCCTTGCGTTCCGGAAGCTACCGTTGCATTTCTGGGTGCCAATTGCCAGGGTGCCATTTGGTCCAGTTGTTCACCTGATTTTGGCACACAGTCCGTAATTGATCGCTTTGCACAGATTGAACCTCGAATACTCGTAGCGGTTGATAAGTATTTTTATGGCGGAAAGGAGTTTGACAAGACGAACGTGGTCAGAGAAGTAGCGAAAGCCATTCCTTCTATTGAAAAAATCGTTCTGATTTCAGAGAATAAGTCCACTGATCTTGATTGTGTTTACTGGAGTGACATCATGAAAGATTCCAATGGCACACTCATTTTTAATAGGGTCGATTTCAATCATCCAATTTGGGTGCTGTACTCAAGTGGAACCACGGGATTGCCTAAGGCGATCACACATTCCCACGGAGGCATTTTACTTGAGCAGTTAAAATACCTGACATTCCACAAGGATCTTCAACCGGGAGAAACTTGTTTTTGGTACACCACTACAGGGTGGATGATGTGGAACCACATTCAAGCAAGCTTGCTGTGCAAGGGCATCATGATTCTGTATGATGGCAGTCCCGCCTACCCTGACCTCAATGTACTCTGGAAGTTTGCTCAGGACACCAAGATGAATCACTTTGGTACGAGTGCCGGATTTCTGCTTGCCAACATGAAGGCAGGGATTACGCCAGGCAAGTCGTTTGATTTATCCAATCTTCGCGCGATCGGATCAACTGGAAGTACACTGCCTCCAGAGGGCTTTGCTTGGGTTTATGATGAAGTGAAGTCTGATATCTGGCTAACGTCAATGAGCGGAGGAACAGATGTGTGCAGTGGCTTTGTAGGTGGCAATGCACTATGGCCAGTTCACGAGGGAGAGATTCAGTGTCGTACGTTGGGGTGCTCACTTTTCGCCTATGACGAAGACGGTCAAGTTGTTAATCAATCGGTGGGTGAAATGGTGATCACTAAGCCCATGCCCTCGATGCCGATATTTCTTTGGAATGATGAAAAATTCGAGAGATACTTTGAAAGCTACTTCGAAATGTTTCCAGGAGTCTGGCGGCATGGCGATTGGATTGAGATCACGGAAAACAATGGCGTCATTATCTATGGACGCTCGGACGCAACCCTGAACCGAGGAGGAGTCAGGATTGGTACGAGTGAAATATACAGGGCCGTAGATAAGATAAAAGAAGTTAAAGACAGCGTCATTCTTTGCATCGAGCGGGATAAGGGCGAATTCTATATGCCTTTATTTGTTATGCTTGCAGAAGGAGCAATACTTTCGGATAACCTAAAAACCGAAATAAAGAAAGCGATCAAGGACGCATACAGCCCACGTCACGTGCCGGATGAAATACTGATCACACCCGACATACCATACACAATCAGCGGCAAAAAAACGGAAGCACCGATAAAGAAAATCTTTATGGGTAGGGACCCGGAAAAAGTGGTGAACAAAGGGGCACTTCGAAACCCCGACTCAATGAAATTTTATATTGATTTTTACAATCAACGCTTGAAACCTAAATCATGAAGCAGTCAATCATACAATTCAAAATAGATCTGGACGAAAAGAACATACCCGAAAAGATTATTTGGGATGCCAGCGATAAGCCAGAAGAGCTCAGCGAAACGAAATCTATAAGCCTGTCGCTTTGGGACCACGTTCAAAAAAATACCCTCAGGATTGACCTGTGGACTAAAGACATGCCGGTAGACGAAATGAAAAGATTCTATATCGACTGCCTTGGCGGAATTGCACAGAGCGCGCTTACCGCTACAGGTGATGAAAAGATGGCCAGCGAGATCAACAATTTGTGCGAAAAACTGGCCAAACACGTCCGGGAAAACGGATAAAATTCACGCTTAGCACCTCAAAATTTTGAGGCGGGAAAGGCCTCCCCGCTCGTAAAAAAGCGTAGAGACTCACGTTAGGAATTAAGCAAATTCTTGTAGATTTATAAGAACCTTAATTTCTCCAACATGAAGCAATGTTACTTGAGTCTCAAGTTTCTTTTCATCTTTTTATTCATCTCGGCCGCCTCATTCGCGCAAACTCAAATCTCCGGAACAATCAAGGACGACAAGGGTGAGCCACTTGCGGGAGTGAATATTGTCATCAAAGGCAGGGTGATCGGAACGATCACTGACCTAAACGGCAAGTTCAACTTTTCGGTTAATGACGTTCCCCCGATGAAAATGGTGGTTTCGTTTATCGGGTTTCGAACTCAGGAGATTGACATTACCGAGGCGAGTACAACGTTAGACCTTAGTATGGAAGAGGAAACCCTCCTTGGTCAGGAGGTTGTGGTGTCAGCTTCGAGAGTCGAAGAGAGTATAATGGAGTCTCCGGTATCAATTGAAAAGATGGATATTCTTGCTGTACAGACGACACCCTCAGACAATTATTACAAAGGTATTGCCAACTTAAAGGGGGTCGATGTTACCACAAGTAGCATCAATTTTCAGATTATTAATACACGAGGTTTTGGGTCAACAGGCAATACCAGGTTTGTGCAATTGACAGACGGGATGGACACACAGGCTCCCGCCCTTAATTTTCCTATCGGAAATCTGAACGGACCTTCGGAGCTGGATGTGGAAAGCGTTGAACTAATTCCTGGCGCATCTTCAGCCCTATACGGACCAAATGCTTTTAACGGAATCTTGTTGGTAAACAGTAAGAATGCATTTGAATATCAAGGGTTAAGCGCATTCGCAAAGACCGGCTTCAATCATATAGGAAGCGATGCCGACTTCAATGGCCCATCGCCTGTATGGGAAGGGGCTATCCGGTATGCAAAAGCTTTCAATAACAAATTTGCATTTAAGTTAAATGCCGCGTACATGCAGGCGGAAGACTGGCATGGTACTGATGCTACTGACCGAGAAATAGCCAGAACACCCAGCGGATTTAGTTTTAATCCAGGTTCTGATGGCTTGCATCTAATGGGGGACGAAGCATCAATCCCATTATCAATCTTCAGATTAAGCGCAAATACACCTGCGGGTCCTGGATGGGAAGCCTTAGCAAGTTCCGGGATTGGTCTTTTTGCTCCAGGGGTAACAGCTTGGAATTATGCGCAAAATGACTGGCTTCCAGGGCACGTAGTTTCTGTGACTCCGTACAAAGAAGCTGATTTGATCGATTACGGTGCCAAGAACATTAAGTTCAATGCAGGACTATACTATCGCCTTAATGATAGAGTAGAATTGAGCTACCTATATAATGGAGGTTTCGGAACTAGTATCTACACTGGAGCACAACGTTATTCATTGAAGAATTTTGGAATCGAGCAACACAGACTACAAATCCGTGCCGATAATTTCTATGTGAGAGCGTACACTACTCGTGAAAATTCTGGAGACTCTTACATTACAGAATTTTTGTCAAAACGACTCCAAGACATAAGAAGCGGGGGAAATGTATCTAACTGGTTGGGGACCTATGGCATATACTACCTTAGATACCTTTATGATAATGGCTATCCGGACCCATCAGTTGGTGGGAATAACGTGAGTATTCCCCTAAATGTACAGGAGGCGGCTCACAATTTCGCGAGAACGCAAACTGATAATCGTTTTCCTCTTCCTGTAGGTACTGCAGAATTCGAGAACGCAAAAAAACAGGCACTCAATGGAGTGGTTCCTGACGGGCCAAAGTTCAAGGACGCGAGCAATCTTTACCATATTGAAGGACAATATGACTTCAAAAATCAAATTACAAGTATTGAACTTCAGGCTGGTGGAAGTTTTAGAATGTATGACCTTAATTCAAACGGGACCATTTTTGATGATGCAAACGAAAATATCACAATAAAGGAGTATGGAGCCTATGTGCAAGCTGGAAAGTGGCTCGGTGACCGCAAAGTCAAATTATCGGGGTCGGCACGGTACGACAAAAACGAAAATTTTAAAGGCAGGCTTAACCCCAGAATCTCCCTGGTGTGGAAGGCTGGAAGGGATCATAATATTCGATTAAGCTATCAGACTGGCTTCCGTCTGCCCACAACACAAGGGCAGCACATTGACTTGAACATTATTTCAGCAAGGCTTTTAGGAGGACTACCAAGGTATGCAGAGAAATACAATTTGGTGAGGAGTTCCTCCACAGGGCAGCCGCTTGCTTATGAAGGATTTTCCGTGCAGAACTACAGGACAGCTGTTTTCAACGCAGGTGCTAGTCAGGCACAAATATTTAATCCAGCAAATACAGCCTTACTAACTCCATATACCGAGTTCAACAAAGTAAAGCCTGAGGTAATTCAGTCCATAGAAACTGGTTACAAAGGAATAATAGGCGGAGACCTTTTAGTTGACCTTACCTATTACTACAATATTTATAATGACTTCATTACTCAAATTAGAATTGTAACTGCAACCGAACTTCCAGATGGCAGTCCCAACTATGCGTCAATGCTTAACGGTACCGCACATATTGTAAATTCAAATGGAAGTATCGGTGGAAATACTAGCCAAATCTACTCTAACTCCGATGAGCAAGTTACCTCACAAGGTGCAGTGATTGGTCTAACCTATAATCTACCTAAGGGCTACACTGTTGGCGGAAACTACAACTGGAATGTATTGAATACAGTGAACACAAATTTTCTAAGTGAGTTTAATACACCTGAGCATAAAATGAATTTTAATTTCGGAAACAGAAAACTCACAGAAAAAATTGGATTTAATGTGAACATGCGCTGGCAGTCTGAATTTGAGTGGCAATCATCCTTCACTCTACCAGCCAACGGAAAGGTACCTTCATACACTACAGTTGATGCACAAGTATCCGTGAAATTAACCGGCCTGAAAGCACAACTTAAGATTGGCGGATCAAATCTATTTAACCAGAAGTATATTCAGAGTCTTGGCGGGCCAAATATCGGAGCTTTATACTACACCTCAATCACATTTGATGACTTGCTCCGCAAATAAGCTGTCATGGTAACATCAAAGAACTTTTGGCTTTTCGCTGTTCTCTCATTTGCAGGTTTAATCGGATGCCAAGATGAGAACAATGAGCCAAGCTTAGTTCCTGAGACTCTAATTGAGTCTCAACTGATAGTGTCGAAATCTAAGGAACAAATTATTTCATTTGTTGAGGGGTCATCGTTTCCTATCTCAACCGCAACAATAAAAACAGGGGTGGATGTATACAAAATAACGTATAAATCACACCTGAATGGTGAAGTTATTACAGCATCAGGGCTCGTACTACTACCGCAATCCTCTGAAGGCGTTGGTATGTTAAGTTTCCAGCACGGCACTATTGCCTCCAATGAAGAGGCCCCAACCCAAACACCGGTTGGTAGTTCTACAATGTCTTTTTACGCAACTATGGCTTCCC
>JAGQYM010000031.1 GCA_020436085.1 Cyclobacteriaceae bacterium | reverse complement strand
AAAAGGTATTCGTTGGCATAACTCGCTGCCGTATTTGAATAATCAGCCTCGAGCATGTCAAAAAACTGACCAATTGCCTGACGAGTTTGTTCATCAGGCTGTACACCAACATCTTTAAAGTTGTCCACTCCAATAATAGCATCAACGACATCAGGTCGGGCTAGTGCTGCCTCCAAAACAATATCACCTCCCATGGAATGTCCAACTAGTATCACATGTTTGAGCTGCAAATCATCGATGACCTTAACCACATCAGAAGCATAGTCGCTCACCTTCCACGAATCTCTGTTTTTGCCGGACTCACCATGACCTGGCAGATCGACCGTGACTACTTTATAGTTCTTATTAAAGAAAGAAACCTGACTATTCCAATAGTTTTGATCTATGCACCACCCATGCACGAAAAAAAGTGTTTTTTCACCCGTTCCACTGATAGTGTAGTTAATGTCAACACCATTGTTTTTTATTTCCTGCTTTTTCTCACCCTGATTTGAGCAGCTGATCAAACTGAGAAGGGCCACGATTAGGACAATTGTTTTCATTTGAGTATTTCGAGGTTAGACGCCAGCCATGCATAAACTGGACGCTTAAGGTATCAATTATTTTTGACTAGGCTATCGGCTAAATAAGGTGAGATACGATGAATCATTTTTAAGATTTTAACTCTTCCAATGTTCATGATAAACTTATCGTCTTCTAATCCCTGGATAAATTCTTCTACCAACTCCGCAGGACTCATTTTGTTTCGACCTCGCCCTTCCGTCATTGGTGTATCTACTAATGGTGGGATCACCTCGAAAACTTTAATGTTGCTCCCCTGAAGTTGATAACGCAGGGCCTTAGTAAAAATGTGAATTCCGGCCTTTGTTGCACTGTAAACAGGCGCTGATCTTTTGGGAACAAATGACAGGCTCGAAGAAATATTGACAATTGCAGATTCTTTACCACCCAAAAATGAAGGAATCAGAGCCGCGCAAAGTTTCATTACAGCGGTCAGGTTGGTCGAGGTCTCTTCATCGATTCGTTGACTGGTCGCTTCGTTGATAAAAGAATAGTTGTACTGTATTCCCGCATTGTTGATAAGGATATTGAGATCAGGGTGTTCTGCATTAACCTCTGCCACAAGCGCTCTGATGTCATCTTCTTTTGTAAGATCACAGCAGAAGGTTGACAGATTGTGTTCTGCGGATATGGATTGAAGTTTTTTTCTATCTCTTCCGGTGATGATTACCTGATTGCCCAGATTTGCCAGCTTGATCGCGAGGGCAAGCCCAATGCCTGAGCTGCCCCCGGTGATCAATATTTTATTATTTATGATATCCATTTTCTTAGAATTGGATTCTGTACATCACATCTGGAAAAAATCCGATTTGATCAACGCGATTGATTTGATCCGTAACTTCATTGTAGCGTCTCACGAATTCGTTCTTTCTGTTTGTTACATTTTGCAGATCTACGAAGAATTGATGCGATATCTTTTTCTTTTGACTGTTTACCCGTACGCCAAACTTCACATCCCATCTGAAATAATCGTCATAGCGTGAGCTGTAAGCAATGTTATCCATGGTTACTTCGCGTCCTCCGTTCAGCCTTGTTGCCTGAAGGTCAACAGGTGTGAATGGTTTCCCACCAGACGTTGTCATCTTGGTATCAAACGTAAAAGCGTTGCGGCCACCCTCACCAAACTTCCATTCTTTTCCAAATAGCACATTGTACACAAAGTGATTGTTGTAGGCAGTGTTTCTTTCGATGCCATCACTACCCTTGTACTTTGAATCATAAAGCGATGTGGTCATCATCATGTAGTATCCTTTGCTGAAGAATTTTTCCAGCGTCAGTTCAATCCCGACATTCGTGCCTGTTCCTTCATTCACCAATGAGCCTGCCTCATCGAAGACAAAGTCTGCACCTTCGTTGACAATCGAGTAGCTGCTGGGTGTCTGCTCAACGGGAATGTCGAACAACATTTGATAGTAGGTTTCCGCCTTCAATCTCCAGTCTTGTGCCAGGTTTCTATCATATGCCAACACGAAATGGTGACTCTTCATGAAGTCCAGGTCTTTGTTCGTTTTGGTAAATACTCCTGGTGAGGTCTCTTCTTCAAAGAATAGAATAGGTGATGGTATTGCCTGTCCGTGTAAGCCATAGGCCACGCTCCATCTTTGGTTAGGTCTTGCCTGCCAGCTTATTGCAGCGCGAGGTTCGACCATAGATTTTTTAGTGTAATCGTGATGCAATGAATGAAGTCCTGCTGTCACACTTACATTGTCGGTGATTTTGTGCTCAGCCTGAGCATACAACTGCGAAACATTGTAGCCTTCATTTAAATCTCTGATCGTTATAAAATAATCCGGAACTCCGTCATTGTCAGAATCTGGAATATTTACACGATTGTCTCTATCGTTGGTGAATAGATTTGCATCGTAATATTCATTGATAAGCCCTGCTCTCATGCTCCAACGTGCATTGAATTTCTTGTTCAGTGTTGTGGAGAAGGTATATCTGTTTTCACGGTTCTTTACATTGGTGGCTCGGAATAAGCCTGTCGGATTTCCGCTGTTATCCGCTATGATGTTGTCCTGCAGATACTCATTGTAGTTGGTAGATGCGCCTAACGAAGACTTTAAATAAGTTGTTTGATTAATTCTCAATGTGTGATTTAAACCCAGGAGTCCGAGTTGATTATCGATGTAAGCATCCTGATCAGGGTTAGCAAACAGATCCGTTTCATCCACCTCCGCGCCTTTAAAGTCAATACTGCTCAATCCGCCCATTCCGAATAACTCAAACTTTCCAATTTTGCCTTCACCGAGATTGGCTTTGAAGGAGAAATCCTGATAGTAAGGTATGGCACTTGTGCCCGTAGCCGCCAGGCTTGCTACTCCATATCGATAAGAGGCAACAAAAGATGAATTGTTCTTGCGACTGATTGGACCCTCTGCCATAAACTCAAGTCCGCTGTAGGCACTTAGTTGTCCGGTAAACTCATAAGTATCAGTGTTGCCATTTCTAAAATTGACATCAAAGACTGCTGCATTCGCATTACCGTATTCAGCAGGAAATGCACCGGTAAGAAAATCTGATGTACGAAGTAAGTTAGTATTGAGCGCATTCACGGGACCTCCGGTTGTGCCCAGTGTAGCAAAGTGATTAGTTGTTGCGACCGGTATTCCTTCAATTCTCCATAGAAGACCTACAGGAGAATTTCCTCGCACCACGATATCATTACGTGAATCGTTCGGTGCACTTACTCCTGCAAAAGTCGTTGCCAGACGAGCTACGTCATTTCTTCCTCCGGAAAAGCGGGTCGTTTCCTCCAGACTAAACGTGCGTGCACTCACCTTGGCCATATCGTTGATTGGAAGATCTTTGTCAGCTTTGGCTGTTACTACAATCTCTTCCAGTTTTTCGATCGACTCTTCAAGTTGAATATTCAGTACAACTTGTTTGCCTGAAGTCACTAGAACGTTTGGAAGCGTGATGCTCTTGTAGCCAATATATTGAACTGCCAAAGTTTGGCGACCCACTGGTACGTTTAGCAATACAAAGTTGCCTTCCACATCGGTTACGGTTCCGACAATCGGATCCGATCCAACTAAGATGACAGAAGCGCCAATCAAAGGGTAAGCCGCCTGTGCGTCCAAAACATTTCCTTTGATGGTTTGTGTTTGGGCAAATGCAGTCGCTGCCAACAGAATGCTCAAACAGAGGATAATCATTTTTTTCATGGGCTGATTTTTTTGTTATCTCACCAAAACTATTGGTAGCTCAAAGACCTATGAACCAGAACCATTGCGAGACCTGATCTTACTGCGCTCAACCCTCAAATAGGTGATTTGAGCCGAATACGAGCTGTTTTTGAACCTGCTTCAGTTTCAGTTGTTCTTTTTCCGGTTTCACCCATGTCAATTCCGGCTTCAGCGTTCGTAACTGTTCATGAAGCCAGACAATAGTTAAATTTGAAATTCAATTTATTTCCGATGTGGTTGTTCAATATCAGAGAGGTTTATGTCCGATGGTTTGGAATACCAATTCTCGCCTATGTGATGACGTTCTTTCATCCGCTGGATCCCGGGGAAACGATTGTACATCGGTATTTTGTGGCCCTTGTCTTCACGACATTGTACTGGAATGGAGCATTCATGCTCTTCATGTATTACAGGAAACGATTTCCGGAAATCAAGCAGACTCCACGCAGACTGTTACTAACCGTCTTGTCCCTTGTTACATTAATGGTGGTTGTCGACCCGATTCTGTGCTACGTGCTCAATAATCAAACACTTGATCAAATTCTGGCCATTGATAATGTGGTTACCAAAACGACTATCAATTTGGTAGTTGCATTAGTTATCGGGTCTATCTACGAAAACGTTTACTTTTTCGAACAGTGGAAAAAATCCATTCAATTGAATGAGGCACTCAAGAATCAGCAGATAAGAACTCAATTTGAAGTATTGCAGAACCAGATGAGTCCACACTTTTTGTTCAATAGCCTCAATGCATTATCTACACTGATTGCTGAGGATAGCAAAACAGCGATTGAATTCACGGAGAAGTTATCAGAAGTATACCGCTATATTTTACAGAACAGGGACAGGGAAGTAGTAAAACTGAAAGAAGAACTTGAGTTTGCACGGAACTACATGTTCCTGCTGAAGATTCGATATCCACAAAATTTGTCTGTAGATTTTGAAGTGAGTGATGATTATATGAATATGAGCATCGCTCCTTTGACTATTCAGATTTTATTGGAAAATGCGATTAAACACAATGTCATCTCCAAAACTCATCCGCTGCATGTCTCAGTTTATATCGAAGGCAACTCGGTGGTTGTGAAAAACAATCTCCAACGGAAGAATGTTATTGAGAAGTCAACAAAGACAGGTTTGATGAATATAAGGAACCGTTATGCTTACTTCGGAAAGGAAGTTATAAAAGTCGACTCAACTGACGACTCCTTTGTCGTTTCAATACCACTTCTTCATATTAAAGGAGAAACCTCTGTTTCAGCCTCGATAGTATGACAGTTTTGATCATTGAAGACGAGGCCCCAGCCTTTCGTAGACTACAAAAGGTTCTTGAGGAGATAAACTCAGAAATAAAAATCGTTGAGGTTATCGACACAGTTGAAGATACCGTCAAATGGTTAAATTCAAATAGCCACCCCGACCTTTTATTTATGGATATCCAGCTTAGTGATGGGTTGAGCTTTGAGATATTCGAGTCAGTGAAAATTTCCAAGCCCATAATTTTCACCACGGCTTTTGATGAGTACATGTTACGAGCATTTAAGGTGAGTAGTATAGATTATCTGTTGAAGCCCATCAAGAAAGATGATCTTGCCAAAAGCCTTCAGAAATATGAAGAGATGAAGAAGTCGTTTGGTGAGGGAACTGCATTGCCGGACATAAACGCGTTGATAAGCAAAATTCGACTTGACGACAAAAAATATAAATCCCGTTTTCTGGTAAGGAAAGGAGAGGAGCTAATCAGCATAGAAACAGATTCCATCGCCTATTTTCAAAGCCGCAATGGCGTGGTTCATTTGTTCGGCACAAAGGGAAATACGTATTTGGTCGACTTTAACTTGGATGAGCTTGCGCAACAACTTGACCCAGTGAAATTCTACAGGGCCAATAGGCAGTTTCTAATTGCATACGATGCGATTAAAAAGACACATCGATACCACAAAGGAAAACTTTTAGTAGAGATGGAGCGACCAGCCGATGAGCCTATTACCATTAGCAGCGAGAAAGCAGCAGAGTTTAAGCAGTGGCTGGGAAACTAAGTCGTGAGTGAAGTTGCTTCCTGGTTTTTGAAGTAATGAACAAGCTTCTTGTGCGTATCTTCAAATTCTTCTCTCACATAAAATTTTATGGCCTCCTTCCGGATCACTCGAGTTGTCACCTCTAGCTGAACTGCACCTTTCTCTTTTGCTTTTGCCTTGACGGTTTTCATTAGTTCTTTTCCCACACCCGAACTTCGATATTCAGGCATCACATACATCTCTTGAATTTCTGCAACCCGCGCTGCGTGGTGAAGAAGCGATTGTATATGGCAACTCGCATAGCCCACAGCTATAGCGCCTACCTCCGCTATGAGATAAATGTTGTTCTCAGAGTTAATGTTCTCATTAAACACCCGCTGCATGATAGCTTTATCAAAAAGCTTGTCCTGCAAGGCGCACACGAACTCATAAATCTTCTCAAAGTCGCCAGCATTGACGGAGCGAATAGCAACTGTCATATGAGATGTTACTTCTTGTACTTATCAAACCAGGCTAAAATATGATCAATCTTGGTAATCAACTGACTCGGTCTATTCGCTATATAGTGGTACGAACCTGGAACTTCCACCAGTGCAGTCTCGATTTTTCTAATCTTGAGTGCGTGATACAATTGCTTGGCCTCAGAAAGCGGAGTTCGCATATCGGAAGTACCCACCATCACAAGTGTTGGCGTTTGAATATTTCCCACCAACGACACTGGTGAAAACTTCATATACACATCCATATTCTCCCACGGTTGTCCAGGTAGTCTTGAATTGGCATAGCCATAGTAATTATCAGCCGTCAGCGTTTTACTGATCCAGTTCATTACCGGCTTTACCACAGCGGCAGCACGGAAGCGATTGTTCTTTCCAATCATCCATGCAGTCATTATACCTCCGGCACTTCCACCGGTTACAAAAAGATTCTGATCGTCAACATATCCTTTTTTGATTACAGCATCCACACCATCCATTACATCATTGTAGTCGTTGCCAGGATAATTGTGATACAACTCATTTCCAAATTTTTCACCATAACTGGTGCTGCCTCTCGGATTAGGATAGAAAACCACATAACCACCAGCAGCCAACAATTGCATCTCTGGTGAGAAACGATCACCATAATTTGCAGTTGGTCCACCGTGATTCTCAACTATCAACGGATATTTTTTTCCTTGCTCAAAAAAAGGTGGCTTCACAATCCAGCCCTGTACGTCTAGATTGTCAACTGTCGACTTGTACCATATTTCTTCCACCTTACCAAGTTGACGGTAATCCAACAGATCGCTGTTGAGATTAGTGACAAGATTTACTTTTCCAGTTTTGTCTGCAACGGCAAGCTCACTTGGGTGCTCAGGTGTAGTGTGTGTAAATGCAAACTTCCCATTCGAGGACATGGAGAATGAACCTCCACCATACGGCCGACTTGGATCATCACCACCAAGGTTGTTTGTAAGTGTAGTGACCTTGCCAGCGAGACTTACATAACCAATTTTCGTGTTGCCTTTGTCATCATATTGAAAGTAAAGTCCCTTTCCGTCAGTGTCCCACGTAGGTGAAAAGACGTCCCTATCTAGTTTAGTATCAATTTCTTTTTTGCCCGATCCATCAAGATTCATCGTGTAGAGTCTGGTGATTTGATACGTTTGAGTACGATCATCAAATCCTAAATACGCGATGGACTTTCCGTCAGGTGAAACTGCCGGACTGTGATCCGGACCTTTACGTGTTGTAAGAGTATTTACCTTTCCATCATTCACATTTACAGAATACAATTCAGAGTTATCAAAATCATATTCCCAATCCTCATTTCTGTTGCTTGAAAAAATCAATTGCTTGCCATCTTGCGACCACACAGGCGAACTTCGATGTTGAAAGTTTCCATTTGTTACTTGTCTTGCAGTTCCGCCTTCAGCAGGCACTACAAACAAATGTGCATATCCAGGTTCCATGTATCCCGAGCCATCCGCTTCGTGTTTTAATCTTGTGGTGATACGTGGTGCATCTGCCCATTTTGCTCCGTCAGGTTTGGCAGGAGGCTTCACCAATGAGAGTTCGTTGCCCGGCACGTGCATAGAAAAAGCGATTTGTTTTCCATCAGGCGACCATACCAATCCCCGTGGCGAACGATTCAACTGTGTTAGCTTAGCCAACCGACCAGTTCTTAACCAGAACACAAAAATCTCCGCACCTTCGTCAGTACTACTTACATAGGCAATTCTGCTTCCATCCGGTGACCACGAAGGGCTTGATTCGCCACGATCATGTGGCGTCAATTTCTCGTTCCCTGTCCCATTGGCGTTTACGATCCATAGATTTCCCTCTCTTCTATCCGTCATGATGTTCATACCTCTTCGCACATACACTACTTGGTTACCGTCTGGCGATATTTGGGGATCAGTAACCCATTCGAGTTCAAACACATCCATTCTGGAAAACGGTTGTTTGTCTTGGGCGATGGAAGTCAGGATACTCAGTACCGCGATTGATAGCAAGAGAACGCGCTTAGATATCATATTACAGGGAGTTTATCAGGATTATGTAATGACCCAAAATACGAATCGGTAATACCAATGAGAAGAGACTGTTGGCTAAACGGCTAAGTTCCCCACACCATTGGCGGTCTTGTCTAATCTCAGGTTGCTTTACGCTGATTATTTCCCTAAAATCGGAAACAAATCAATCCTAACTCCATGCGAATTTTTGTTGTTGCGCTATTTGCAGTCGCCTCTTTTGTGTGTGCTGCACAGTCTGTGTCTAAAACCTCTTACCAGGATCTTGAGTACCGATGTATTGGCCCCTTCAGAGCCAGCCGGACAGTGGGTGCCGTGGGAATCCCATCTCAACCCAACGTTTTTTTCATGGGTGTGAATAATGGTGGTGTCTGGAAATCCGATGACTACGGGCGAACCTGGAACCCAATTTTTGATGATCAACCGACCGGGTCGGTAGGTGATATTGCTGTGTCTCCCACACAACCTGACATTATATATGTAGGAAGTGGAGAAGGCCTTCATCGTCCAGACCTCAGCGTGGGCGATGGCATTTTTAAATCAACAGACGGTGGGAAATCGTGGACGCATGTAGGTCTCAATGATGTGCAACAAATCGGCAGACTAATCATACATCCAACTAACCCCGATATCGTTTTTGCTGCCGGACTTGGTCACCCGTACGGTGCTAATGAAATGCGTGGCATCTTTCGCACGACCAATGGAGGGAAATCATGGGAGAAAGTTTTCTACATCAACCACAACACCGGGGCAATCCAAATTGAATTTGATCCAACCAATCCGCAAATTCTTTATGCTGACATGTGGGAACATCAGGAAGGACCATGGGAGAATGCAGCCTTCTCTGGACCTAACAGTGGTCTGTACAAATCAACCGATGGTGGCACTACATGGAGGCAGTTGACTTCTGGATTGCCAGGTGCAGCACAAGGCTTAGGAAGAATTGGTTTTGGGATCTCGAATAGCAATCCAAAAAGATTATACGCCACAGTAGATGCCAGACAAAACGGAGGAATTTATCGCAGCGATGATGCGGGCGAAAGTTGGTCACTGATCACAACCGATAGAAGAATTTGGGGAAGAGGAGGAGACTTCGCTGAGATAAGAGTTCATCCGGAAAATCCGGATGTTGTTTTTGCAGCCAATGTGGCAGCATACAAATCAATTGACGGTGGTAAAACGTGGTGGTCTTTTAAGGGCGCTCCCGGTGGAGATGATTATCATCGGCTGTGGATTAATCCTGAACATCCGGATATCATGTTTTTCGCAGTTGATCAGGGTGCAACCATTAGTGTGAACGGTGGAAAAACCTGGAGCACATGGTTGAATCAACCCACCTCTCAAATGTATCACGTGGCGACAGACAATCAGTTTCCGTACTGGGTGTACGGTGGGCAGCAGGAAAGTGGTGCAATCGGAGTAGCCAGCCGCGGAAACGGGGGACAGATTTCCATGCGAGACTGGATTGGTGTAGGCAACGATGAATACGCAACCATTGTTCCCGATCCAAAAAACCCTGACATCATTTACGGTGGTCGTGTGATGAAATTCAACAAGAAAACCGGGCAGTCACAAAGTGTGTCACCCGAAGCACTCAGGTCAGGTCAGTACAGAATGTTGCGCACGTTGCCTTTGCTCTTTCACCCAAAAGATCCAAACATGTTGCTGTTCGGTACCAATGTATTGTGGAAAACAATGAACGGAGGCGACAAGTGGGAAATCATCAGTCCGGACCTTACACGCAAACAACCTGAAGTGCCGGCAAGTGTTGGTGATTTCAAAACTCCCGAGATGGAGACCATGCGGCAACGCGCGGTGATCTATGCCGTGAGTGCCTCACCGCTGGATGTAAATACAATTTGGGCAGGTACAGATGACGGACTGGTGCACATTACCAAAGATGGAGGCAAGAACTGGAAAGAGGTTACACCTTCAGCGTTGAAGTCGTGGGACAAAGTATCAATTATGGATGCGGGTCACTTTGATGCGAACACTGCTTACATGGCCATCAATGCTATCCGCAAGGATGATATGAAACCACACATCTATCGTACGCATGACGGTGGTGCCTCATGGACTGAGATCACCAATGGCATGAACCCAATGGGGCCGGTAAATGTGGTAAGAGAAGACATCAAGCAAAAAGGTTTGTTGTTTGCAGGGACAGAACGTGAAGTATACTTCTCTATTGACGATGGCGCCAACTGGCAATCGCTGCGCATGAATATGCCAGCCACCTCGATTCGTGATTTGGTAATTCATGGAGATGACCTCGTGATAGGTACACATGGCAGATCAATCTGGATCATGGACAACATCAACCCGCTGCGTGAGTTGGCGAAGTCCGGCCAGACTCATCTTGTCAAACCTCCGGTAGCCATTCGTGTGCGCGACAATATGTTTTTGGATACACCAATACTTCCCGAAGAGCCCACAGGAAAAAATCCTCCAGATGGTGCGATCCTGGATTATACATTGGCGCAACCCGCCAGTGAAGTTGTTTTACAAATAGTTGGAGCAGACGGACAAGTCATCAGAACTTATTCCAGCAAAGACAAACCTGAAGTGCTTGATACGACATCAATGCAGTATCCAACGTACTGGTTCCGACCTGCACAGAAAATCTCGACAGCTGCCGGCCACCATCGTTTTATCTGGGATTTAAAGTATGCTCCACCAGTTGGTGCTCCTCGTCAGCATTCGATTTCAGCTGTCTATCAAAATACACCAACCGGCCCTCAAGGCCCATTGGTAACACCAGGAAATTATACAGTGCGTCTTGTTGTAGATGGCAAGTCAATGGAGCAGCCACTTGAAGTGAAGATGGACCCACGAGTGAATATTTCCGCGGCAGATCTTCAATCACAGTTTGATTATTCTATGCAGAGTTATAATGCCTATCACGACCTGCAGAAGATGAGAGAGTCTATTGAGGCGCAACTAAATGGAAAAAAGAAATTGAAAAAAACGCAGTACACATCCCTGCGTGATATGGTTGGAGAAGGCGCTCCTGAAAATCCAGATATTATGTATGGCAGCATTACTGAAGTGCCTGCGGATAAGGAAACCATTGTGGGGCTGCAAGATAAATTTCTACACATGCAACTGGTGCTTCAAAATGCAGATGTAAAGCCAACTTCCCAGGCGATGGATGGGGTGAAACGACTCCTGGCAATAAAGACTGAGATGGAAAGGAAGAGGGAGGGGTTAAAATAAAATATACCGATCGGTATATTATTTATTATCTTTGCCCTGCAAATGGGCAAAGCAGATCGTACACGGCAGTTCATAGTCGAGAAAACAGCGCCAATCTTTAATAAAAAGGGGTTTGAGGCAACTTCCTTGTCCGACTTGACCAAGGCCACCGGACTTACCAAAGGGGCGATCTATGGCAATTTTTCTGACAAGGAAGAGATCCGTAAAGAGGCCTTTAATTATGCGATGGAAAAGGTCAGGGGATTGGTAAGTGAGCATATGATGGGTGCAAGCACCTATAAAGAGCAACTAATTGCAGTTGTTAATTTTTATGCTTCATATGTTTTGACTCCACCAATCCCAGGTGGATGTCCTTTACTCAACACGGCCATCGAAGCGGATGATCATGACATAGGCATGAGGAAAAGAGTAGCACTTGAGTTGAACTCAACTGTGAACTTTATCAAATCACTTCTCGATAAGGGTGTTATGGCTGGTGAGTTTAAATCAGATATTGATTCAAAGTCACTGGCCTATCTTTTCTTCTGTAGCGTGGAAGGCGCACTTATGTTTTCTCGTGCGGAGCGTTCAAGTAAATCAATGGATGCAGTGGTCAACCACTGCGAAAAAATTTTAAATCAGATAAGTAAATAAAACCAACATGGAACAAAGACGAGTAGTAGTTACTGGATTGGGAGCTGTCACGCCTCTCGGGAACACGGTCAACGAGTTTTGGAATAACTTGATTGATGCAAAAAGTGGCGCGGCCAATATCAAGAAGTTCGATACATCAAAGTTCAAGGTGAAGTTTGCTTGCGAAGTAAAAGGTTTCGATCCGCTCAATTATTTTGAAAAAGGCGAGGTAAGAAAGATTGACCCCTTCACACAATATGCACTGGTGGCTTCAGGCGAAGCAATAACCGACTCACAACTCAATCTCGAGTCAATTGACAAAACGCGAGTAGGTGTGATTTGGGGTTCCGGTCAGGGTGGATTCACAACCTTTCAAAACGAAGTGGTAGACTTTGCGCGCGGTGACGGAACGCCAAGGATTAACCCTTACTTTATTCCAAAAGTAATCGTTGACATCGCCTCTGGTTGGATTTCCATCAAATACGGATTTATGGGGCCCAACTTCACTACCGTGTCAGCTTGTGCTACCTCCAATACGGCAATCATTGATGCAATGAATTATATCCGTTGGAACAAAGCGGATATAATAATTACAGGTGGATCAGAGGCCGCGGTAAACGAAGCAGGTATTGGTGGATTCAGCGCGATGAAGGCCCTGTCAACACGAAACGATGACCCAGCAACAGCTTCACGTCCATTTGATGTCGGCCGCGATGGGTTTGTAATGGGTGAAGGTGCCGGAGCGCTGGTGCTAGAAGAATATGAGCATGCGAAAAAAAGAGGCGCGAAAATCTATGCTGAAGTAGCAGGTGGAGGAATGTCTGCCGATGCATACCATCTCACCGCAACTCATCCGGAAGGGCTTGGAGCTATGTTAGGAATGCAATGGGCGCTTCAAGACGCAAACCTAAAACCCACAGATGTCGATTATTTGAATCCTCATGCTACATCAACACCATTGGGTGACGTGAGCGAAATGAAGGCTGTGGTAAAAGTATTTGGTGAGCGACCTGATCATTTGCATCTAAGCGCAACGAAGTCGGCTATTGGCCATCTACTCGGAGCAGCAGGCGCTGCGGAGGCGATAATTTGTTTAAAAGCAATTGAAACGGGTACCATTCCTCCAACTATCAACACGCAAGAAGTTGACCCCGAAATGCCCCAGGGGCTGAACTTGGTTCTAGGCCAAAAGATGAAAAAAGAGATCAAAGTAGCCATGAGCAACACGTTTGGTTTTGGAGGCCACAATGCTACTGTGGTGATGAAAAAGGTCTGAAATTTTTGAGATTTCACCTGTAATATTTCATAGTGGAGGCTGTCTAACTCCACTATGAAATTCAACATCTTCAAGAAGAAAAAGGTAGAACAAAAGCCAAAATCAAAGCTCCGTGAGTGGAGGGAAGCGATCGTATTCGCAGTAGTTGTAGCCACACTTTTCAGGTGGTCATTAGTGGAAGCATTCGTGATACCAACTCCATCGATGGAAAACTCACTGCTTGTAGGTGATTACCTTTTTGTTAGTAAAATTCACTACGGAAGTAGAACACCTCGCACCCCGCTTCAAATTCCTTTAACACATCAAAAAATTTGGGGCACTGAAATTCCGTCATATCTCGATTGGATTCAATTGCCGTCATATCGATTTCCAGGTTTCCGTTTTGTCGAAAGGGGAGAGTCCGTAGTCTTCAATGTGCCAAAAGATCTATTAGACCCAACTGAACGGCCCGTTGATTTGAAAACTTACCTCGTCAAGCGTTGTGTAGCGGTTGGCGGAGATGAATTAGAAATAAAGAATAACCAGTTGTTTATCAACGGTACAATTTCGAAAAATCCACCGGAAATGAAGTTGAGCTATGTAGTAACAGCAAAAGATGAAATACACCAACGAAATTTTTCGTCCCTTGATATGAACAGCGATGATTACTCATTTTTGGGCAGAACATCTGACGCAAAGGCAGTGTACCGAATGCTGCTTACTTCTGATCAATTGTCCGACCTAAAGCAGGCACCATATATCATCTCGATTGAAGATGGAAGTAAACTGAACGAGGCAGGAGGCGCGCCACTGTTTCCATCACTGATGAACGGACAGTGGGATGCTGAAAACTATGGACCGCTCAAAGTTCCAGCGAAAGGTTGGACAATCAAAGTTGATGCATCCACGCTCGACCGATACGGAGAGCTAATTGAAGAATATGAAGGCAATGAAAATGTTACTGTGAGCAACGGCCAGCTATCTATCGATGGCGAGCTGGTATCAGAGTACACTTTCAAACAAGACTACTATTTTATGATGGGTGACAATCGCCACAACTCCCTCGATTCAAGATTCTGGGGTTTTGTGCCCGCAGATCATATTTTGGGTAAGCCTCTTTTTATCTGGATGTCAATTGACAGTGAGGCTGACTTGTTACACAAGATCAGATGGCGTAGGTTGTTTAGTTTGATCGACTAGCTATCTTGTTCTGATCCAGTCGTAGGCTTCTTCCTCTTCCTCGAATACCCCGAGCTGCACACCTTGACTTTTGAATTTGTCCTCCGCGTCAAGTTTGAATTTCTCCATTGGATATTCAGCGTAGAAGTCTTCACTTAATACAACTGCATGAATTTTAACCTGCGCTTCGTTGAAGAGCAAGTCCTCCCAAGCTTCTTTAAACCACTTCTCTGTTTCTTCGTCCACCTCGCCCAGTGCTTGCGTATCTGCCAGCCACGCGAGGTAATCATAAACCTTACTGAGTTTCAGATATTGCTTTTGAATAGCCACCAGATTATCCCTGAAAACTTCTCCAGGGGTTTCCTTTTTCCATCGATGTCGCAACACGGGTAGCGAATCGTCCAGTTCGCAGACAACATATTCGTTTTCAAATATCAGTTGAACCATGGTGCAAACGTTTGTTTCAGGTGGAGGAGGCGGTGTCTATCAATATAATCAATTTTGTCTATTTTTAGTAAACACGTTTTAGCGAACTCAACCTTTCCTTGACTCCCTCTCTAAATAAGATCATTTTCATCTTTGGCGTTTCCGGGTCCGGCAAAACAACCCTTGGACAGATGCTTGCCAACAAAATGGCTATTCCATTTTTTGATGCAGATGATTACCACCCCGAAGAAAATGTTGCAAAAATGCGCGCGGGAACTCCACTTAATGATGAGGATAGACAAGGTTGGTTGCAGCGACTTCACGAGCTGGCTAAAGAACAATTGATTAGGGGCTCGGCTGTAATCGCATGTTCAGCACTAAAAGAGAGTTATCGGATACAACTAATGACGGGAATTGAAAGTCATTGCGTCTGGTTTCTACTTAACGGTTCTTCTGACTGTATTATCAGTAGAATGGAGGGGCGCAAAGGACATTATATGCCAGCCTCATTACTGAAATCCCAATTTGATATTCTTGAAATTCCCTCATATGCAATTTCGTTTGATGTCAGTTTGTCTCCAGAGAAAATATTAGATTTAATGCTATTGCATTTTCAAAATATGGAAACTTCGGTAGGAATAGTTGGCATGGGCGTGATGGGTCGAAGCCTTGCGAGAAATTTCGGAAGAAATGGGTTTAAACTTTCTTTATTTAACCAGAGAGTAGAAGGCAAGGAGGAGGGCGTTGCGTTGAAGTCAATTTCATCCTACAGTGAGTTGAAAAATGCATCGGGGTTTGAAGATGCTTCTCAATTTGTTGCTTCGCTTTCAATGCCTCGTATCATCCTTTGCATGATCCCTTCCGGAGAGCCGATGGATATGATGCTTCAACAACTTCTTCCATTATTGAACAAAGGAGACATCATTGTGGATGGTGGCAATTCGCACTACAAGGAAACCGAACGAAGACAGGCGTTAGCTGAAAAACAAGGTGTTAACTTTATTGGCGCTGGAATTTCCGGTGGGGAGGAAGGTGCATTGAATGGCCCTTCCATTATGGTTGGTGGTAACAAGGCGTCTTACGGTACGATCGCGCCTTTATTGGAACAGATTGCCGCAAAAGACAAGAACAATGAGCCATGCGTAGACTGGATAGGTAATTCAGGAGCGGGACATTTTGTGAAGATGGTTCACAACGGAATTGAGTATGCAGAAATGCAGTTGCTTGCCGAGGTCTACAGCATTCTACGTTTCGGACAAAACTTAAATCCGGATCAGATCGCAGATATTTTTGAGAGCTGGTCAGAAACTGAAGTAGATAGTTATTTACTCGCAGTTAGTTGTGATGTTCTTCGCAAGAAGGAGAACAATGGGTGGTTGATTGATAAGATTTTGGATAAAGCCGAAAACAAAGGCACCGGTAGTTGGACAACTATAACTGCGGCTGAATTGGGTGTTCCAATCCCGACTATCGCAGAATCGTTGTTCGCCCGATATTTATCAGCCTTCAAGGATGTGAGAGAATCACTGGCTAAGCAAGTATCAGTAGGCCAGGCAAAATTAAATTTGTCCGCTGACGAATTGAAAGAAGTATATCAAGTCTGCAGAATCAGCAATCATCATCAGGGGTTTCATTTAATCGAGGCAGCCTCCAAAAAATATTCATGGAATGTGAATCTTTCTGCGTTGGCAAGAATATGGACCAATGGATGTATTATTCGCTCCAATTTGATGGAAGAATTGGTAACAACCTTTAGGCAGCATGAGTTGATTTTGAATGATTCACTCTGGCAAAAGAAGATCAACAACAAGATCCAAAATGCAAGTCAGCTGATATCAGCAGCAGTATCATCAAATATTCCGGTTCCTGCGATGACCAGTTCATTAATTTATTTGCAGTCAATCACCCTCGGCAATTCAAATGCAAATTTTATTCAAGGGCAAAGAGATTATTTTGGAGCACATGGTTATCAAAGAACCGATGACCCGAGCGGTTCATCTCATCACACAAATTGGAAATAAGAAATAATGAAGCAGTATATAATTCTAACGTCTTTTGTTACGCTACTTGTAGCATCATGTTCGACAAAGAAGGAACCTGAGCAAGAGAAGACATATGTAGGGGATGTGAAAGTGGTAGATGATCGACTCAACACTATAATTTCTTCTGGAGCAAGACCCGAATTAATTGCGGATGGTTTTGATTGGAGTGAGGGACCACTTTGGTTGAGCGAACAAAAATTACTGATCTGGTCTGATGTTCCGACCAACAAAATTTATAAATGGGATGGAGACAGCGTTTCGGTTTATCTCGAGCCGTCAGGTTATACTGGATCTAAGCCGAGAGGAGGAGAGATGGGATCCAATGGATTATTGCTTGACGCAGAGAACCGTTTGGTGCTATGTCAGCATGGTGACAGAAGGATAGCTAGAATGGATGCGAGCTTGTCTTCTCCAACAGCGTCATTCGCTACGCTTGCCGACAATTTTGAAGGTATGAAATTTGACAGCCCTAATGATGCAGCATTTGGCCCCAATGGCAATTTATATTTTACAGACCCTCCTTATGGGTTGGAACAACAAGCGGCTGATTCATTGAAGGAAACAGAGTTTCAGGGAGTATATCGTATTTCGCCTGAAGGAGAAGTTTTTTTAATGACAAAGAATCTGACCCGCCCGAATGGCATCGCGTTCAGTAAGGATTACAAAAAATGCTATGTGTCTAATTCTGATCCGGAGCGCGCGGTGTGGATGGTATTTGATGTCGATGAGGATGGAAACCTAACCAATGAATCAGTTTTCTTTGATGCCACATCTATGGTTGAGGAAAACAATGGATTACCCGATGGAATGAAAGTAAATAAGAAAGGAATTCTTTTCGCGACTGGACCGGGAGGCGTCTTTGTATTCACTCCTAAAGGTGAGCATCTCGGTACAATAATAAGTGGTGCACCCATTTCGAATTGCGCACTCAATGAAGATGAGTCCGTTCTTTTCATGACCTCCGATGCCATGATTCTGAAAATAGAACTGATTAAATAAAAAGGCAGCTATCGTAGCTGCCTTTCACTTGGCGTTATTTTGTTTTAAATCGAAACCCCTAAATCTTTAAGGTGTTGTTCAGACACAGCCTTAAGGGCAGGATTAGGATTTAATGTCAAACATTTCTTATAAGACTTAATCGCATTCTTATTATCTCCTTTTTTTAAGTAGCCATCGCCTAAACTATCCCAAACATTAGCGCTTTCAGGATGCTTTTTTGCGTTCAGCAAAAGCAGTTCGAGGGCTTTGTCATCATTATTCTGGCCCATCAGTTGGTAAGCATATACATTGAGCTCAGCTTCTGTCGCGAGATCAATAGATCCTTTCATTAGTTGCTCAGCCTCTGCACCCTTTCCTGTAGCAGTGAGTAGCCCTGCTTTAACCCTGTTAGTTGTAAAGCTGTTGTTTGCTGCAACAGCCTGGTTGGCATACTTCAGACCTTCTTCAAGGTGAGTATTATTTTGGAGTGCATAGTTAGCAGCGCTGTTTGGCCCAATCCAGTTGAAACCTTTCACGCCTTTTAATTCTTCCGCGGCATTCGCCATGACAATGTCATTCACAGCAAATTCTACCTTAACAGGGAATTGCTTTTTCTCCCAATTCAAAACCAGCTCTGCCGAGTTTTGATCGATATTAATAAAGTCATAGGTTAAGCGCTCAGCGTGAGGGATGTCGCGCAGCTGAATAGGTGCGCGCATCTGATCATTGCTGGCGATGTAAAAGAAGCTTCCCCATGACTGGTTGTCTTTTGATAGAATGACTTCGCCACTGTTGTCAGCGTTGACAACGAAGAACAATCCATACTTTCCAGCAGGTACATTCTTGCCTGCGAACTTTGCATCATGAGAAAATTCTATAGTTGTGTTTTCATTTGCGCCCGCTCGCCAGGGAGCATCATTTCCAAGTCCGAAGGTTTGTTTGTTCCAGCCATAGGGTACCATTTTTCCCCATACCTCTCTGCCACGCACGGACGGACGCGAGTAGTTTACCGACACATTTGATATCCCGATCGTTTGAGATGCAGAAGCTGCAGGACTCGGAGTTCGAGGTGTTGTGATTTGCGCATTACTTACCAGCGTTCCTGCCGAGAGCAATACGACTATGAAAGTTTTGATAGAAAAAGATTTCATTGGAAGGTTAATGTTGGTGATAGAAGTAACTACGTGCGGTTTCGGGCGGAAGGTGTTGGATATTAATAGAAGGTTTATTTGATAAATGGGTGGTAGGTCGTGACAAGATCACCAGGGCGCAATACCGCACTAAGTGGTATGGAAATAGCTACAGATCTTGAGGTCTTCCTTAAAGAAAATCCTTTTTGCTCTTGTCCCAGTAGTTGGGCTCAAGCTTAGTGGTCTTTTGATTCCAATAGTCAGGTGTGACCTTTTTTCCTTCCGCAGTTTTCAGTTCTCGATTGTACACCTTCACAATCGGGTTTAGGGTAATGTCGGGAGTGGCAATGGTGAAGGTGGAGGGCTGACCTTCGACTTTAGCTGGAACCTCCTGAATAACGGAAGCATGATGATTGATAGCCAGCAGATTTTTTAAAAACTCTGCGCGTTCTCGCGTTACACCCTCCTCGATGATGCGATGAGCTTTCTCCTCTATTTCTATGATTTTATGTTCAAATTTCAACAACGACATATCAGAAGCTCTCGAGGCAAAGTTTTTTAATGAATTCAAAAATGGGACTATAAAAACCTGTAGTCAAAATACCCAACACGCACGCACTCATGGCAATCCTTGAGGAATAATCACTTTGAAAGTAGCCGATTGGTGCATCCGACTTGTTGATGAACATCGCCTTAACAACAAGCAAATAATAGTAAAGTGAGATCACAGCATTGAGTACCGCGATAAATAGCAATGTGTAAAATCCACTCTCTGCTGCTGCCGTGAAAAGAAAGAACTTTCCAAAGAAACCAGCCAAGGGTGGAATGCCAGCAAGTGAAAACAAAGCAAGCATCATGGTAAGACTTAACCTCGGATTAGTATTATACAATCCATTGTAGTCAGTGATGTTAATCTTGCCTGATACCTGCTCCACCGCCACTACCACTCCGAACGCGGCAAGGTTCGAAAAAACATAAATCAAAATAAAGTAAATCACCGTGGCCATACCCAACGGTGTGCCACCCACCATACCCAACAGGATGAACCCAGCTTGGGCGATGGATGAGAAGGCAAGGAAACGCTTGAGATTTTGCTGCCTGATGGCAAATAAATTTCCAATTGTCATCGTGAAAATAGCAGTACCATACACTACTTGTTGCCACACTTCTTGTAACGGCCCGAAGACAGACGCAAAGAAAATAAGGAGTACAAAAATGGCTGCGCCTTTTGAAACGACAGAAAGGTATGATGTAATACTAGTTGGACTGCCCTCATACACATCAGCCGTCCAAAGGTGAAACGGAACAATGCTGATTTTGAATGCAAGGCCTGAGAACAAAAACACAAAGCTCAATACCGTTAATAATTCACCCGCCAACTTAATGTCGCTAAAATAGAGTGTTCCTGTTGTGCCATAGAGCATCGAAATGCCGAATAGTAAAATGGCAGAAGAGAAAGCAGATGAAAGTATCAACTTGATTCCTGCCTCCGCTGACTTGCTTTTGTATTGTTCATAAGATGCTGCTGCGGCAATCGGAATCGTCAGTAGCTCAAGACCCAGGTAAAACATCAACAGGTGTCCTGCAGAAATCATATAACTCACACCGATCACGCTGGAGATGATCAGTAGGTAGAATTCGGTAACTCTGTTGAAATTGTTTTGTGTGCGAAGCCATGAACCAGACTGAAGAAAGACGATTAGAACTCCAAGGTTAAGAATGTTTTTCATTAAGGTTCTTATCGGATCAGTGATGAACATTCCACCGAAAGCACGTCCGTTTTCTGACGGGAGGAATCCAATTAGTGTGACTATGGTAAAAATAATTGCGGCTGCCGGAATGACATTTGTCTTCTTTGCTTCTGAAAAATTAAGTTCCAGAAGTAGCAGAGCGACTACCGCTGCAATGAGCAGCCATTCGTGTCGCATCAAAAGTAATTCCTGTAAACTCATTTATTTTAATACCAATTTATCGACAATAGGCCCAAGGCTATCCCAAATCATGGTTGATAACCACAAAGGCGCGAGCCCAATTACCAGTATCCCGATAATCAATGATACGGTTGCTACTTTTTCAAACCACTTTGCTTTTGGGAAGTTGTTATATTCCTCTGACCGTACCGGCCCCATTAGCAGCATACCCACAACTCTTAATATATATACAGCCGTGACCACAATGGATGACACAGCGATAATCGTTGCCACTCTGTGGAAAATATCATTATGCTGAAAAGCACCAACAAAAATCGTCATCTCAGCCACGAAGCCACTCAGTCCGGGAAGACCTAAGGAAGCGAGTCCACCAATAACATAACAAACGGAAAGGAAAGGAAGTACCTTCATCAGCCCACCCATCTGTGTGATGATGCGTGTATGTGTTCTTGAATAAAGCATTCCGATTAAAGCGAAAAACAGAGCTGTCATCAGTCCGTGTGAAATCATTTGAAGGACCGCGCCATTGCTAGCCGTTTTGTTGAGCATCAGCAGTCCGAAAAGCACAAGGCCGCAATGACTCACCGATGAGTAAGCGTTGATGTATTTCAGGTCAGTTTGAACGATGGTGGCTAGCGCGCCATACAATACCGAGATTGAAGTCAGGATGAGAAATATCCATGACATTTCATTTGCCGCCTCGGGTAGAAGAAAGATGGCAACTTTAAGGCATCCATAACCGCCCAATTTCATGAGTACACCTGCGTGCAACATTGATACTGCTGTGGGCGCAGAGCTATGACCATCGGGTGACCAAGTGTGAAATGGAAACAAAGCACCAATTACACCAAAGCCAATAAATAGCAACGGGAAAAATATCCGCTGCATTTCAATGGGGAATGCTTGCTTGCTGAGTTCAATGATATTGAACGTTTCGATGTTTGCGGTAAAGTAAACACCGAGAATGCCCACTACTAGTAAAGCAGAACCACCCATCAGCATCAGCGTGAGTTTCATAGCTGCGTATTCCTTCGGGCCGCTTCCCCAGATTCCGATCAGTAAGTACATTGGAATTACCGCCAATTCGAAAAACAGAAACATTACGAATAAGTCTAGTGATACGAAGAATCCGTACACGCCAGTTGCCAGCACGATAAGTGATATGAAGAACTCTTTGTAAAGATTATTGACTTCCCAACTTGCAAAGACACCTGTAAAGATGACAATCGAGGTAAGCATAATCATCGCAACAGCAATCCCATCCACACCGATATCGAAGTTGATTCCCAAACTTGGGTACCAAACAAAACTTTGAGTGAAGAGCACCTCTGCATTATTGCCACTCATTCGCTCTTGCAAAAATTGATACAGCAACACAAGCGATTGGATCAATTGAATGCTCATTCCGGTTGCCGCAATCGTCCTCACCTGCCTTTGACTACTGACAAACATGATCGCCAGTGCTGTGAGGGAAGGAACGGCAATATGGAGTATCAACAGATTCATTGATTGGCGTAAAGGAAGCTTAGTAGAATAATGATGACCCCCGAAATAAATATGAATGCATATTTCTGAAGCTGGCCAGATTGAAACTCTTTGATTTGCGAAGACACCCAGTTGGTAATTGCCGCAATTAGATTCATAAAGGCATCAATCACATTCCGGTCAAACCAGGCGAGTGGTTTCGAAACGAATCTGAAGATGACACCTTTTGTGATTGCGATGTACAACTCATCGAAATAGAATTTCGATAAGGCACTTCTGTAGAATGCTCCAAATGATTTCGAGATGGCTTCAGGTTTGGCTGACTCGGTTTTATAAAACTTGAACGCGATAAGTATTCCTACAAGAGCCAGTACCACGGAGATAGTTGCCACAACCCAGTCGATATGACCTTTTAATGGAACACCATCACTACTTATGTAAGAACCAAAAGGAATCAAGCCTGCAACAACGGATCCTATCCCCAGAATCATCATCGGCAAAGTCATGATGACCGGTGACTCGTGTGGAGTGTGAGTATAGCTGGTTGACTTGCCCCAGAAAACGATAAAGTACAAACGAAACATGTAGAATGCAGTCAAGCCTGCAACCAGAGTGCCGATGATATAATAGATAGGATGCGTGGCAAATGCAGCGGCTAAAATTTCATCTTTGCTAAAGAAGCCAGCGAAGGGCGGAATGCCTGCAATAGCAAGGCATGCAATAAGGAATAAAATGTGTGTAATGGGTTGATATTTTCTCAGACCTCCCATCTCCCGGATGTCATTCGTATGCACAGCATGAATGATGGAACCAGCACCAAGGAAAAGTAATGCCTTAAAAAATGCATGCGTGAACAAGTGAAAAAGTGATGCCGTGTAGCCAAGTCCTTCTTCGCCACCGTAACCTGATACACCAAGGGCCAGCATCATATAACCGATTTGTGACATCGTAGAGAACGCAAGTATTCTCTTGATATCAAATTGGGTGCAAGCAATTACGGCTGCGAACAAAGTCGTGAACGCCCCAATGAATGCAACAACCTCAAGCGCATCAGGCGCAAGCACGGAGTAAGTTGGAAAGAGCCTGGCCACCAAATAAACACCAGCAACTACCATCGTAGCCGCATGAATAAGTGCCGACACTGGAGTCGGGCCTTCCATTGCATCCGGAAGCCAAATGTGTAGTGGAAACATCGCTGATTTGCCCGCGCCTCCCATGAATACTAGTAAAAGAGCCCATGTCATTGTTGACAAACCCAAAAATGTAGCAGTTACAGGTAGCGTCATCGCTTCCGGACGAGTCAGAATATCAAAATCAAACGTGCCGGTGTAGAATGATATAATCAGAATGCCGATCAGAAATCCCAAATCGGCAAAGCGTGTTACGATAAATGCTTTCTTGGACGCGGCAACAGCAGCGGGCTTGTCGTAATAAAATCCGATAAGCAAATAAGATGATACTCCAACCAATTCCCAGAACATGTACGTCTGGAATAAATTGGTAGCAACCACCAACCCAAGCATTGAAAAACTAAATAGTGAAAGGAAAGCGAAATATCGATCGTAACCCTTTTCGCCCTTCATGTATCCCTGGCTGTAGACAAATACCATCAAAGACACTGTGGTGATAACCACGAGCATCATGATCGAAATAGGGTCAAGTAGTATCCCCATATCGATCTGGAGACCCTCATTGAACCTCAGCCACGTGGTCTTGACGGCAATTATTTTTTCGTGTGAACCGCTACCAAAAAATTGAAACGCGGTCTTGTAGGAGAGGAATGCTGAAATGCCAATCGCGACAGTTGCAATCCAACCCGATATTTTGCCTGGTAGTTTACCGCTACCCAATCCATTGATGACAAATGCCACGATGGGCAGAATAAGAATCCATATCGTGTATTGATATCCCATCAGTTCTTCATCTCATTTACGTCTTCTACATTAATCGAACGGATATTGCGATATAGATTAATAAATATTGCTATAGCTACCGCGGCTTCAGCTGCTGCAATGGCGATGATAAACAATGAAAAGAAGTGTCCCTCAAGTTTGCCTGGAAACAAATACCTGTCGAAGAATACAAAATTGAGGTTAACTGCATTGAGCATCAGCTCGACACTGATTAACATCGTAATCAAGTTTTTACGTGTTAAGAACCCGTAAACACCAATGAAAAACATAAGCGTGGTTACAATCAATACCTGATTTAATGGAACGCTTTCAATCATGGTTTTCGGGTTTGTTGCGTTTTGCCACCACGATGGCACCCACCATAGCTGCCAGCAGAAGAATACTTATTACCTCAAAGGGAAGGACATACCCACCAGCACCGTAACCTAACAGTTTTTCTCCGATGGTTGACATTGTTGCTTCAACACCTGTAGTGGGCTGCGGGGTAAACAGGTGATTTGTGATTACATATAAACTGACCGCGGTGCCACCAAGTCCCAGAATAGCCGTGAGAATAATCTTCAACGAATCCGGCTTTTCCATTTTCTCTTCGATGTGAGACGTGAGGAGAATTGAGAAAATGATTAACACAACAATTCCACCAGCATAAACTATAAGTTGTACTGCTGCCAGGAAATAATAGTCCACCATAAAGTAAATACCGGCCGTGCCAGCAAGTGCGAAGAGAAGGTAGACTGCTGCTCTCAAAATCTTTCTGGACGTCACAGCAAGCAATGAAAACACAATCATGATTGTGGCGACTACATAAAATATGATTGCACTCGTTGCCATTACTTTATTCCATCCATGATTTTTGAGCCAGGCTTATTCAAAATCTTTGTAAGCTTCGACCGATCGAAAACGGCATGCTCAAAGGTGTTGGCCATCACAATAGCATCCGTAGGGCAGGCTGGAATGCACAAGCCACACATCGTACACATTTGCAGATGGTAAACGAACTGATCTATCGCTTTTACTTTTCGGCCTTCAACCTCAATTCGTTTTGGTATGATTTCGATCGTTCCATTCGGGCACGCTACCTCGCATGCTGAGCAGCCAGTGCATTTGTGTTCATTGTTTTCATCATGAAGAAGAACCACCTCACCACGAAATCTTTCGAACATCTTCAACGTCTCCCTGTTTTCCGGATATTGTTGAGTGATGATCTCCTTTGGATGCGTGAAATAGTGACCGGTTACTTTCATCCCCTGCATCAGGGATTTTAGTCCCGAAAAAATCTCTTTGAAATAGTTAATGATGCTCTTCATGCTCCTCCTTTAAAAATGCCATCCCATTAAACTTAAAAACGCCATCAATACAATATTCATGAGGTTCACCGGCAACAGATACTTCCATTCCAGTGTCAGCAGCTGATCAATCCTTAATCGAGGAAATGTCCAGCGAAACCACATCATCATGAAGATGAGAAAACTCACTTTTCCAAAAAACCAAAATAATGGTGGCACATAATCCATGATGTTATTGAATCCTTCCCAGCCGCCAATGTGAAAAGGCATCCAACCTCCGAGAAATACAGTTGCGCCAATGGCAGCCACGATGAACATGTTGGCAAATTCCGCCAAAAAGAAAAATGCAAACTTCAAACCGGAATATTCAGTGTGAAATCCTGCCGTAAGTTCTGACTCGGCTTCTGCCAGATCGAATGGGCCTCTGTTGGTTTCAGCAGTACTGGCGATGAGAAATATTATAAATGCTACTACTGCCGGTATGTGACCTTTGAATATCCACCAGCCGTTGGCTTGTGATTCGACAATTGTACTCAGTTGCAGACTTCCCGTCAGCACAACAATGGTAAGCAGAGAAAGTCCGACAGAAAGTTCGTAGCTGATAATTTGCGCTCCGGATCGCATGGCGCCAATCAGAGAATATTTGTTATCTGACGACCAGCCAGCTAACAAAATCCCGATCACACCTAGCGAAGAAACAGCAGAGATGTATAACAAACCGATGTCAAAGTCCAATGCCTGTAGTCCTTTGGCAAATGGGAGAGACGCCATTGCCATAAATGATGCGATCATAATTATGTAGGGGGCGAGGTTAAAAAGAAACCGATCTGCATTTTTGTTGATCAAAGGCTCCTTCATCAGAAGTTTGATGACGTCCGCCAATGTTTGTGCAGTTCCCCACTTGCCCACTCGCATAGGGCCCAGCCGTTGCTGAAAGAACGCACTCACTTTTCGTTCGGCATACACTAACACGAGCCCCAATAAAGCGAACAGGATCATAAAGCAAAGTCCAGCCAGCGCCATCTCGACTATTGTCACGGTGGCCGGTTCAAAAGTCTCAGCTAAACTTTCGTGGATACTGCGTGTGAGATAATTAAAATCGTAGAGCCAATTCATATCACCGGTCGATATCAGGTATGACTAAATCCAATGTTGACATGATGGCAACCAGGTCAGCGATTTTACAGCCCCGTGCCATATGGTCAAGAGCTGAGAGATTGCTGAATCCGGGCGACCTAAACTTGAGACGATAAGGACTCTTTTGTCCCTCGCTAATAATATAAACACCAAACTCGCCCCTCGCGGTCTCTACTTTTTGGTACCACTCACCCTTCGGTAATTTAATTACAGCTTTCGTTGGCACTTTGTGCGGACCTTCGGGAATGTTGTCGATCAATTGCTCAATGATTGACATCGACTCCCACATCTCGGCAATACGACATTTGTATCGTGCATAGCAGTCACCCTCTGTATCGAGTATTTCTTTGAACTGAACTTTGTCATACCCACTATAGGGATGATGTTTTCTCACATCGCACGAGAAGCCAGATGCCCGGGCTGTTGGGCCGGTTACACCATAACTGATGGCATCCTCTTTGGATAAATATCCAATCCCCTTAGTCCTTTGGCGGAAGATCACATTGTTGGAAAGCAAGGTGTCGTACTCCGGTAGTTTCTTTTTGAAATGAGCAATGAAGTCTTTCGTCCGCTTCTGAAAGTTCGGATGAATGTCAAACATCAATCCACCGGGGAGGTTGTAGTTCATGGTCAGTCTGGCACCACATGTCTCCTCAAAGATGTCAGTGATCATCTCGCGATCTCTAAACCCATAGAGGAATGAGGTAATCGCACCGAGGTCCATCCCCATTACGCCCCACCACAATTGATGAGATGATAGGCGAGTAAGTTCTCCGATTATAGTGCGTATGACTTTAATCCGGTCAGGGATCTCTAGTTGCAACGCCTGCTCCACACAAAGGCATACTGCCTCATTATTAATATGACAGGAGAGGTAATCCATCCGGTCGGTGAGATGTACAATCTGATTGTACACATCGTGCTCACACATCTTTTCGATTGACCGATGAATAAAACCAAGATGAGGTTCTACTTTTCGAATGATTTCACCATCCAGAGACAGCACCAGGCGAAGCACACCATGGGTGCTTGGGTGCTGTGGGCCCATGTTGATGAAATACTCTTTCGATTCCAGGTCCTTATCTTGAATGACTTCCTCCATTAATATTCAATCATGTTGATTGGATCATCATAGTCTTTTCGCATGGGATACCCTTCCCAATCATCTGTCAGTAACAATCTTCGCAAATCGGGATGATTCAAAAATTTTATTCCAAATAAATCGTAGGCTTCTCTCTCATGTAATTCCGCTGTTCGCCAAATGTGGCACACAGTCTCGATTTCAGGATTTTCCCGTGAGGCAATTTTACATTTTAATGCTAATTGGTGATTGTGTGCCGTTGATTTCAGGTGATAAACTACCTGCATGTGATCTGGCCAGTCAACGGCAGTCAGGCAAAATAAAAAATCAAACGAGGTAGATTCGTTTGACTTTAATTCTCCGGCAAGCGGAAAAATTTTTTCTGAAGGAATTGTTACTTGAAGGAATTGGGAGCCCTCCACACACTCCGCCTCCGGCACACGATCTAAAATGAATTTCTTTATTCCTTCGTTGTCCATAGTCCGGTATTAATTGGTGCAATAATAGTTACCACACCAATGGCTAAGGTTTATATTAGAAAACTATTTTTCGACTCAAACGAAGTCTTTCATGGGATCTCGAGGATTTCCCAAAGACTCTCCTTTGATTTTTTTCTGCAGTTGCATGATCCCGTAGAGCAAAGCCTCCGGACGAGGTGGGCAACCTGGCACATACACATCCACCGGGATGACGTGATCAGCTCCTTTGACTACGGAATACGTATTATAATAAAATGGACCACCTGAAGTAGCGCACGCACCCATTGCAATCACGTACTTAGGATCAGCCATTTGATCATACAATCTTTTTAACACGGGCGCCATCTTGTTTACGATCGTGCCCGCAATTACAATCAGATCTGATTGACGAGGCGTAGCCCTTGCCACCTCAGTTCCAAATCTAGACCAGTCGTGACGACTTGCACCTGTTGCCATCATTTCGATTGCGCAGCAACTCGTACCAAACACAAGTGGCCATAGCGAGTTTGACCTGGCCCAATTCACAACACCGTCAAGCGAAGTGATTACAATGTTGCTTCCCGGCCCGCGCTTTACCTCTCCAGGAAAGTCTTTCAACAGTTGCTCGTGATCGGCAGGACTTATCGTGTTTTGATTTACTCCCATTTCAATGCTTTCTTTTTCCACGCGTAAATCAAACCAACCCCAAGAATAAACAGGAAGATTAGAATTTCAATAAAGGCAGCCATTCCGATTTTCTTCATCACCACGGCCCAGGGAAAAATAAAAACTGTTTCTACATCGAATATGAGAAAGAGAATGGCAAACAGATAATAACCAACTTTGAATTGAATCATGGAAGGGCCTTGTGTAGGAATACCGCACTCATAGGCTTCCTCTTTCTGATCATTTTTGGATTTGGGCGCGAGCAGGTTGGAAACCAAAACTCCGGCTCCCACCATGATGACGCCACAAGCAAAAAATATAATCAGTGCTCCAGCTTCCATTATTTAATTTCCCAAGTCTCTCCGCTATTCAGCAGGTCGTCCATGTTTTTATATCTCGACTTCTGGCCACTTAATTCAATTTCTGCCGCTAGTCTCTCAGAATAGGCAGGGGCCTTTACCTCGCGGATGACTCCGAGTACGACAGGAAAATGTGGGGGCTTCAATCTAACCAGCATCATGTGCAGAGTAGAATCGCCTTCGTGCGCATCGTGTACCAAAATATCGTTTTCAGTTACACCATTTTTTCCTTTTGTTACAACCTCAAGTTTTAGACCGTTCAGTCGAAGCCCTTTTTTCTTGTCTTTGCCAAAAAGCATCGGCTGACCGTGCTCAATATGAAGCTGAAAGTCATCGCGGTTGTCTCTTCCTGTCACCTGGGCATGAGCATCATCATTAAAGATTACGCAGTTTTGAAGGATCTCAACCATTGAAGTTCCCACATGCTGCGCAGCCTTCACAAAAATCTCGGCCATCAACTTCGGATTGGTGTCAATAGTGCGCGCGTAATAAGTTCCTTGTGCGCCTATGACCAGTTCGCCAGCATGAAAAGGTCTTTCTACCGCCCCAAACGGTGTCGACTTGGTGACCAGGCCAGTAGGTGAAGTAGGAGAGTATTGACCTTTGGTCAAACCATAAATCTCATTATTAAAAAGAAGAATATTGATATCAATATTTCTTCTGAGCGCGTGAATGAAATGATTTCCACCGATGGCAAGTGCATCGCCATCACCTTGTATCTCCCACACGCTTAGTTTCGGATTTGCGAGTTTCACGCCAGTGGCAACAGCCGGTCCACGGCCGTGAATGGTGTGAAATCCGTACGTGTTCATGTAATAGGGAAATCTAGCTGCGCAGCCAATCCCCGACACGAATACGAAGTTTTCTTTTGGGATGCCTAGCTGCGGTAGTGCATTGGTCATAGCGGAGAGTATTGAATAATCTCCGCAACCCGGGCACCACCGAACCAGTTGGTCGCTGGCGAAATCTTTTTTCGTCAGCGCGGGTTTATTCTGAATATCTATAGTATCGGCCATAATGTTAATCTTTAAGTAGGCTGATAAATTTTTCTTTTAGTTCTGTCACTGTAAAAGGAAGTCCTTGAATCTTAGTGTAGGACTCTATTTTGATGTCAGGAAACTTGCTTCTCAAATGTGAAGCAAACTGCCCCATATTTAGTTCACATACTACCACCTTTTCATAGCTGGACAGAAGTTGTCGTGTATTCTTTGGAAGCGGGTTGATAAAATTGAAATGAGCGTGATCGACATCTCTTCCTGCCTTCCACAACTCTGATACCGAAGTATGAAGGCTTCCGTAAGTACCACCCCATCCTACAACCAATAGCTTGCCTTTACCTTCACCCATTACCTCAACATCGGGAATATAATTGGCAACACGATCCACTTTTTCAGCGCGCGTGTGCACCATTTTTTCGTGGTTAGCAGGATCGTAAGAAACGTTTCCAGTGTTCTCCTGTTTCTCTAGTCCACCGATACGATGCTCCAGGCCCGCCATCCCGGGAATGGCCCAGTACCTCGCAAGTGTTTCATTGTCGCGTAAGTATGGAAGGTATGCTTCTCCATTTGGTTTGGCATACGGAATCTTGATTGCTGGTAGTTCAGACATCCTGGGAAACTTCCAGGGCTCAGATCCATTTGCAAGGTATCCGTCAGTTAATAAAATTACCGGAGTCATATGCTCGAGCGCGAGCTTGGCTGCAGTATACGCGAATTCGAAACAGTTAGAAGGGGTACTTGCTGCCAGCACAATGCAAGGGCTTTCACTATTGCGGCCGTATAGCGCCAAGTTAATATCAGCCTGTTCTGTTTTTGTTGGCAAACCTGTTGATGGACCTCCACGTTGTACGTCCACGATGACCAAAGGAATCTCTGCCATGATCGCAAGGCCGATAGCTTCACCCTTTAATGCAATACCAGGTCCCGATGATGCTGTTACACCTAGTTGACCAGCATAGCTTGCTCCAATAGCTGAGCAAACTGCTGCTATTTCATCTTCGGCTTGTAGTGTAACTATACCGAGATGTTTGTGTTTTGAAAGTTCGTGCAGAATGTCGCTGGCAGGTGTGATGGGGTAGGACCCATAAAATAATTTAATGCCAAGTTTCTCAGATGCAGCCATCAAGCCCCATGCTGTTGCAATGTTTCCTGAGATGTGGCGATACTTTCCGGGTTCAATCTTGGCAGCCGGCACTTTGTACATCGAAGGCAACGCTTCGATAGTTTCCGCAAAATGATATCCGGTATGAAGCGCCTTCTTATTTGCTTCAGCGATGGCTGGCATTTTTTTGAATTTGCCATCGAGGTATTTTTCCGTATCGCTGAGTGGCCGATCAAACAACCAGTACATCATGCCCAATGCAAACATATTTTTGCATCGCATGACACTTTTGTTGTCCAACTGAATGCCTTCAAGTGCAGTTTTAGTCAGTGAAGAGATTGGAGCCTCGACAACATTATAGCCATCCAGTGTTCCGTCTTCAATTGGATTGTTTTTGAATCCTGCTTTTTCAATGTTTCGCTTGTCGAATGCGTCCATGTCGACAATGATCGTTCCGCCTTGTCTTGCGTAGCGCAAATTAGATTGCAAGGCAGCCGGGTTCATGGCTACCAGTACATCTGCCTGATCTCCGGGGGTGTAGATGTTTACACCTCCAATTTGAACTTGAAAACCCGAGACTCCTTCTACTGTACCCAAAGGAGCACGTATCTCTGCTGGAAAATCCGGGAAAGTAGCTAAGTCATTGCCGAATAATGCTGATGTAAAACTGAATTGCGAGCCCGTGAGCTGCATTCCATCTCCTGAATCACCAGCAAAGCGTATTACGACTTTGTCCTTCTCAACGGTAGCTTTTTTACCGTTTGTTATGGTGTCACTCATAAGATTTCTGATTATTTAAATTTACCCTGCGTCTATCACAATAACAATTTGAATTCCTCTATTATTTTTTCGATTTCGATTTTATTTCATATTTTTCAAATGACGCTGCTCATGGCGCCAACTTACATTGATCACTAATACCATTAATCATTATGCCTTATACTATTTGTGAACCTTGTGTGGGGACTTGTGATACCGCCTGTGTAGATGTTTGCCCCGTTGATTGTATTCATGGACCGGTTAGCACAACCGGGAGTGGACAAGAGGTGAAAGAAGCCGGCTTCGATCCTGCAGGAAAGCAATTATACATCGATCCCAGCACGTGCATTGATTGTGATGCATGTGTGCCTGCTTGTCCTGTAGATGCAATATTTGAAGAAAGCCAGGTACCTGACGAGTGGAAAAAGTACATTCCGCTCAACTATCAGTTTTTCGGGCAAGAAGCACCGTAGACAAAAATTGGGTATTTCTAAGCTACCGTGCGGATTTAGGCCACTACGGCTGAATCTTTTACGTAACTGTTGAACACATCAAGCACTTCGGGAAGGTTCTTTCTTCCAAAACCAATTCTCACGTGTGGTCTGCTAAAGTCATAGACATTATGGGGTAAGAGCATCACCCCTTTTTTATTTACCAAATCCTGACAAAAATCCATCACAGATCCTTGGATATCCAGCTTTGGAAAAGCAATTGATCCCGCTTTTGGTGTTCTCCATTTAAACCAACTACTATTCTGTTTCGCAAATGACTCAATCTCGGCAAGATTAGTCTGAATGATCGAAAGACTCCTTGCAATGACAGCTTCCTTTTGCTGTAGAGCAATTATCCCAAGTTTTTCTGAGAGAGCATTATTGCAAATAGTGGTGTAATCTTTAAATGTGATCAGCCGCTGCATGAACTCCTGATTCCTTGTTGTAAGCCAGCCTAGCCTAAGACCAGGTAAACCAAAAGTTTTGCTTAGCCCGAATAGAGAAATAGAATTCTCATACAAATCCGAAACTGATGAAAGACGATTACCCTCATCATATTCCATAAAGCGATACATCTCATCAGAAAAAATGGTGATGTTATTTTTACGTGCTAATTCGACTACTTGCGTCAACTCTTTTTCGGTCAACATTGATCCTGTTGGGTTATGTGGGAAGTTGATCACCAATAACTTGGTATTGGGCCTGATCAATTGCTGAAGATCACCAACTTGAAAATTGAGGTTTTCATCAGGCTCCCATTTTGATACCTCGCAACCTATATCGACTGCCACCTGATATAAAGACTGATATCCTGGAAAGGTTGTCACCACATGATCGCCCTTCTCCAGAAGTATATTCATGCTAATAAAAATTCCTTCTTCTGGGACAAGCGTGAGGATATCGTCTGGAGTTAAGTTTGTATAGAGCTTGCAAATCTCTTCTCTTAGCTCCGGGTTTCCTTTCGATTCGGTATATCCCAGTTTTGTCTTTCCAAACCCGGCACTAATGCCAGAAGTATCCAGACTCAACAATTCCTCAAGGGTAAGAGGTTCGCAATCCGAACTACTCAGCAGATAAGGAGCTGAGAACTCATATTTATCAAAATACCGTTCAAGTTTGAAAGGGGAAATTTTCATTACTCAGTTTTGTTTTAAATAAACCAACGACACGGAAACGAACACGGTTGCCTATGCGGCTTCATATTCACGCGTAAATGTATTAATGATCTGAGCAATCGGTCGTATACTCGTTACGTATTCGATGGCAGGGCCCGCACACCAAACAGATTTGTAGGTAGCTTTTTTTGCTGCGTTCTCCACTTGCTTCATGCCACGAAACGCAATGATCATCTTTACATATTTCTTCAGCCACTTGTTGTTATTAAGAAGCCATTCCCAAAAAGTCGCCTTAGTGCCAATGCTCTGTACATACGGAGTATTAATAACAGTGAGTGCAGAGCCGGACATTTTCGTAGTTCTTACAATATCTTTCGCTCCGTAGTCGACTATTGCCTGCTTATACTCATGCGAAATGTCAGCTTCATCGCAGGCAATGAATATTGTGCCAACCGATGCACCGGCTGCTCCCCACTGCATAGCATCTTTTAAGTCAACACCTCTCGCAATTCCACCGGCAGTGATCACGGGGATTTTGCAATTTTCCTTTAATAACGTAATCAGGTCTTTGGGTTCAATGTTTCCCGCGTGTCCTCCGGCCTTTGAGTTTACAGCAATCAATGCATCCGCGCCAAGCGCCTCCACTTTTTGTGCATACTTAAGGTCAACGACATCACAAAAAACTTTAATGCCCTGCTCGTGTGCCCTGTCGATCACCTCTTTTGGATTGCCAAGTGAAGTGATGATGAAACCTACCCTCAGCTCCAGAAGAGTATCGAGTTGAGATTTATACTTCGGATTTGACTTGTTCACTATAAGGTTGACACCAAAAGGTTTGTCAGAGTGAGCCTTAATCTCTTTAATAGCAGCTCGCAGTTCCTCGTCTGTTCTATAGTTTAAGGCAGGGAATGCTCCGGTGATTCCATTGTCAAGCGCAGCCTTGATCATTTTTGTATTCGAAATCAGGAACATGGGCGCCATGATTACGGGGTATTTGATCCCGAGTATTTTATCTAATGTCATACAATGCTCTAATTAAAAACTTCCACTTGAACCTCCACCACCAAACTCACCACCTTTTCCTTCAAAACCCTCACTGACCTTCACCTGATTTCCTCCCAGTGTTTGTGAAATAATAAACGCTTCCGCGTTCATGCTGCTCCACTTTTCCGACAAAAGCTTTTCGCGGGTGTAGCCGGAACGAATCACCTTGAGATAATTGAACAACGCCAATGAGATACCCAGTAAAACCAGACCAGCAATCGTCAGTGTAATCTCCGGACGATTGAAACCGTAATAGTATTTGAATGTGAAAACAGAGAAAGCAAGAACGATCAGACTCACTCTAAGCAGAACGAGATCTTTATTTTTTATTCCAAACCACAAATACAATACGGGTATCGCCACGGTGAGTAGATAAAATACAAATGCAAAGGGAATGTCCTCATTACCCTCTAGCGCCAAACCCATCAGGTTCACGCTTAGTTCCCGCACTACCAGATAATTGCCTGCCAGGTACACCATGGCTAGACTTAAAGCTTCAACAATGAGCAAATTGTCGTTCCACAAACCAAGTGAAGTCCTTCTTCTGTATTTTTTCGATAACAGGTAGCCGATTGAAAAACAGATGAGAAATGCGAAGGGAATCACTTGCTGTAGTATGCCTCCCAATTCATACAGGTGATAAAACAATGTATAACCAAGGAAGCCAAAGGCAGTGACCGTACAAATGAGATCAAGATACCGGATGGCAGCAAAAGTTAACACGATCAGGCCAACAAGAAGGAACGGTGTTGTTGAAAAATCAGTAAGCCCGGCAAATCCGCCAATGGTGAATCCACAGCTGTGATAGATGATGGCCTCATTCACACCACTTTTATAATGCTTTTTGTCATTGATGAAAAGCTTATCAACGACAAAGAAAGAAGCAATGCCATATACCATGCAGGCAATTGAAATAAACGTCTCGCCACCTTGGGCAACGAATAGCGTAAAAAGACCGGTGATACCTGAAATCCCCAGAAGCGTGGCAACAAAGAGAAGAATACGAACTAAAAAATTAGGATGGTAAAGCGGATTGGCGTAGGCCTCGGCAATCGTTTCGTACTGCTCCTTAGAAATCCATTCAGCTTTGAGAAAAGACTTGGCGTCCTTAATCAGACTTAGACTGTGAATCCAATTTTCTACGTACGCGCTTTTCATTCTTTCCGCTTAAAAAACTTTTTGTAGGAGATAATGAAATAAACGAATCCTCCGCAAGAAATGATAGAGTAATAGAAGATGAGTTCGGGAGCGTCACTAAAGACCAAATCCGCAAGGAAGTAAGTGGTGGCAATGTATGCGAATACAAATGCGTACAGTAAAAACAAAAACGATCTTTCACGATTAGCATAAAATACAGCGAACGCACATCCACCGTAGATCAGCAAAATATATATCCCATAGATAAATCCTTCGAAGAGGCCAGCAGCCGCTCCAACAAAAAATACCAGCAACCCGAAATTGATGTAGGTAAAAGTGAAATGTTTCTTAATTGACTTCCAGTCGAGCGCCATTGCAATAGCGCAGAGGGCAGCGCCAAAGTAAATTGCAGTAACGTGCAAATTGGCGGTCTCGAAGAACTCACCACTATACCATTTTTGTGGAGACAAGCTAAGACTAAAGAAAGAGCCAAGCGCTGTGATACCTAGAGAAAGAACTCCGATGTGATCATATCGGTAGGCCACTGTTAGAAAGATTACAGCCGATATTAAGGTGCTCCAGCCAAGATTTTCATCGAGTATCTGATATTGAAACTGAAGATAGCCCTGTACAGAAATAAAAAGCAGGCTTCCGAGTAGTACGATATAGTCATAGTAGGGCGTTGGTGGTTTAACACGATCCTTGCTGAAAGGAACGCCTTTGGAAACGACAAACCAAAAACAGGCAAGGGTAACCAGCGACAACAAGCCGATACTGATGATGTGACCCAGCTCACCAATGTTTTCGTAAATAAGAATACCCACTCCACTTGTAAATAGCAGGACACCAAGGTATAGGAGCGTTCGTAGCTCATAAAACAGCGAAACAACTTTCCCGGAAATCACAGGCTCAAACTTGTCGAACTGATCCTGTGATACGAGTTGCTTATCTCTTAACTCCTCAAGCGTATTTATATCCATTCGAAAAATTGCGTTTCCAAAAACTCAGGTCAGGATTATTTATCTTCGTTTTTGGCATGCTCAAAATACTAAATAGTGCACAAATCAAAGAATGGGATGCATTCACCATTAAGAATGAGCCCATAGCCTCCATCGACTTGATGGAACGAGCCTGCCAGGCTTTCACACAATGGTTTACTGAGCAGTTCGATGCCACGAAGAAAATTGGAATAGTTTGCGGTACCGGCAATAATGGTGGCGATGGGCTCGCTATCGCACGCATGCTCCATCACTTGGGATTTAGCGTGCAAGTTTGGATTGCCAAAGGTGCCGTACTTGAGTCTGCCGACTTTAAAGTCAACAAAGAGAGGCTGATCGGTAAGTTGAAAACAGTTGAGTTGAGTGGAACGATTGCAGGTAATCAGTTTGGCGCTTGCGACTTATTAATAGACGGAGTTTTCGGATCAGGATTGAGCCGACCTGTCGAGGGATTTTACGCACAGGTCGTTAAGGCGATCAATGATTCTCCTGCTACCCGCGTGTGTATTGATATTCCGTCAGGAATGTTTGCGGATCAAGTAACAAATACATCATGTGTAAAAGCTGATTTTACAGTAACCTTTCAGAGGCCTAAGCTTGGATTTTTATTGCCTGAAAATGCGGATCGTGTTGGAGAATTAGTTGTGGTAAATATTGGACTGAGTTCTAAGTTTCTTAAAGAGGTCGACTGCGATTACTACATGATCGACAGGAAGTCAATCAGGAAGAGAATAAAGAGCAGAACAAAATTTCAACACAAGGGTGATTTTGGAAAAGGCTTGCTGGTTGCCGGAAGCTACGGCAAGGTGGGAGCGAGTGTACTCGCAGGCCGTGCTGCCATGCGATCAGGAATCGGATTGCTCACAATACACGTTCCCAGAAAAGGATATGAGATAATTCAAACATCAGTGCCGGAGGCTATGGCACAGGTTGATAACGCGGATGAATTTTTCACAGGTACTGAGAGCGTGAGTGAATTTTCAGCAATTGGATTAGGCCCCGGACTTGGAACTGAAAAACCAACCATCGAAGGTGTAAGAGAATTGCTGGAAAAAGCTGACAACAAACCGATGGTAATTGATGCTGACGGACTGAATATTATTTCTGCAAACAGAGAACTATTACATCTTATTCCGAAAGGGAGTATACTCACTCCGCATCCGGGCGAATTTCGAAGACTGGCGGGCGACTGGGTGAATGATTTCGAAAAATTGGAAAAGGGTAAACAACTTGCCAAACAGATCGAAGGAGTTGTTGTCCTGAAGGGAGCGTACTCAGCAATTTTTAACTACAATGGTCGCGTTTATTTCAACCCAACGGGTAATCCTGGCATGGCAACTGGTGGCAGCGGAGATGTTTTGACCGGTATATTAACAGCACTTCTCGCGCAAGGGTACACCGCTTTTGATGCCGCAGTGGTGGGAGTCTATATTCATGGGGCTGCAGGAGATCTTGCAGCCTTTGAAAAAGGCTTACATGGTCTTATTGCGTCAGATATTATAGATAATATCCCATCCGTCTTTCGGCAATTTCAGGCATAAATCACCTCCCGCTTATTTAAACCTTTGGCTTACAATTTGCATCAAAGAGCCATAAATAGTGAAAACTTAATGTTTAAGTAAACCCTTCACTGGGTGTATTACGTAAATAGCAGTAGTGAAAATTAGCAGTTATATATTGGTTTTTGGGCTTGTTTTGGGCCTCTCGGCACCTGCGGTCAGCCAGACAGCTGATGGATCATTATATACCGAATCGGGCCAATTGGATCGACTGGTGCAATTATACCCCAATCCTGCAACGGAATACCTGTCAGTGAAACTGCCAACTCCTCATGCTGCGTCAGCCAAACTGGCAATGCACAGCGTTATCGGTAATGTTCTCAATCTCGATCGCGAATTCGTGGACGACTACGAAGTGCGAATCAGGGTGAAAGACCTCCCTTCTGGTTACTACTTCCTCTCCATCAAAGACGAGGAGTCCGGATTGAAGGCCACTTACAAATTTCTCAAGCGATAGCTCATCTTTAGTCATCTTCCGCACCCGTAATTTTATTTTTATGATGGGTGTGAATGATCTATTTTAGCTTGCTCAAAATCAACCTATGGCAGCTCTAAAAATCCTGATCCTCACAGACTTCTCAGACTTATCCAGAATTGCGATTAACTACGGCCTTAAAATGGCTGGCAAGCTGGAAGCTGAATATACTATTTTGAATGTGGTGCGATTGGATGGTGTGCCTAAGTCGCATTTGAAACTCAAGCAAATTGAACGATCACTGTTCGCAATTGCTGAAGAAGAAGGAGCCAAGTTAGTTGCGGAAGCAAATTCCACATTGAAGGGAAAAGCAAAGGTTTCCTTCAAGGCTGTAAAGTCTCACACGGTGGCAGATACTGTGAGGAGATTCGCAGAGGCGAATAAAATCAATCTTGTTATTATGGGTAGCAGAGGCGCCAGCAAGTTGAAAAAGGCAGTGCTCGGTGGAACCACTGTGTCAGTAATAGATATCTGCAATGCCCCTGTCCTGGCAATTCCTGAAAAAGCAGAGTTTACCAATTTTAAGAATGTAGTGTATGCTTCTGATTTGAAGAATGTTCAGAAGGAATTAGATACGATCATTCCGTTTGCTCGCGTGTTCGATTCCACTATTCACATGGTTCACGTGGTAGAAGCCATTAATAAAACAGTAGATACCAAGCGTGAGGAAGTACAACGACTGGTGGACAAGGCCAACTACAATAAAATCAAACTTGAGATCGTGATTGATGAAGACGTGCCTGTGGCTATTGATAACTACATCAAAGACAAGAAGGCGGAGTTACTCACCACATTCACTCATGAGCTTAACCTGTTTGAAAAAATATTCGCGCGAAGCGTTACTCGAAAGCTTGCTTATCAGGGAACGATTCCGCTGTTGGCGTTTAAGAGAAGACCAGTAAAATAGGAATCAGTCTGTAGCCATTTTCGCCTTCCTTAATCCGAAGCGATAAACAATCAAGCCAAGCACAACCAGGGCGCATAGCTCGACAAAAACCTTTTCTGCATCAATCCAATCAATCGGGCGGTCCTTTAGCAAAGGATCAGTGATGATGCTGTGGGCAAAAAGCGGAACCGCTGCGAAATACGAAGTAAAGTGAATGATTCTCCAGGTAGCGTATTTCATTTTCTCTTTGAAGTAAGAAGTGATAACTACCAGAGCAATTGCATAAAGAGAAATGGCGCCAAAGGTATTGGCCACGGGTTGATGGACCGTCCAAATTGGTAAGAGCAGGTCGCCCCAGGTAAACTCGGATTTTGGATCCAAAGGGATAATGGCAACGTGCAGTATGATCGCAATGGCGGCCGAGTATCCTGTAAGCTTGTGAAGACCAAGAAATGTCAATCCATAAGGCAGTTTCACGGGCGCATTAAACTTAATGCAAAGTCCAACAATGAAATTACCTGTGAGACACGCAAGAGCCGTCAACCCGAGAATACCTGATAGTTCGATAGTTTCCATCAATTAAGAGTTAATCGGACACAAAGGTATTAGTCAACATATGTCTCGCCTGTTGTGTTTTGATAACAGGAATATTGTGGTGTCGCGTGGTAATCAAAACTCCGCGTTGCCAGGGAAACGTGGAAAAGGAATTACATCCCTGATGTTGGTCATACCAGTAACGAAAAGAATAAGGCGCTCAAAGCCTAATCCGAAACCACTGTGTGGCGCGCTTCCAAATCTCCTCAGGTCGATATACCACCATAAGTCTTTTTCAGGCAGACCCATTTCATTAATCCTGCTCACCAGCCTGTCGAGTCTTTCTTCCCGTTGAGAACCACCAATGATTTCACCGATACCAGGGAAAAGAACGTCCATCGCTGCAACGGTCTTATCATCTTCATTCTGACGCATGTAGAATGCCTTGATGTCCTTTGGATAGTTATAGAGGATAACAGGTTTTTTGAAATGCTTCTCTACAAGAAATCTCTCGTGTTCGGATTGAAGGTCAACACCCCATTGATCAACCAGGTATTGAAATTTCTTTTTCTTGTTTGGATTAGAGTTGCGAAGGATGTCAATGGCCTCCGTATAAGTCAACCGTTGAAAATCATTTTCTACAACAAATTTGATGCGATCAATCAGGCTAAGTTCGTTGCGCTGCGCCTGAGGTTTCGTCATTTCCTCATCAGCGGCTCTCTTGTCGAGAAACTCCAAATCTTCACGACAGTTGTCGAGCGCATACTTCATCAGATACTGAAGAAAGTCTTGAGCAAGCTGCATGTTGTCGTTGATGTCATAAAAAGCCATCTCAGGCTCAATCATCCAAAACTCCGCCAGGTGCCGGGTAGTGTTTGAATTCTCAGCTCTGAAAGTCGGGCCGAAGGTGTAAGTTTCACTTAGCGCGAGAGCATAAGTCTCCACCTCCAGTTGTCCTGACACCGTTAGATTGGTTTCCCTTCCGAAAAAATCTTCTTTAAAGTCCACTTCACCTGCCTCGTTCTTCGGAGGATTTTGTGGATCTAAAGTTGTCACGCGGAACATTGCACCCGCCCCCTCAGCATCTGAACCTGTTACTATCGGAGTATGGATGTAGTAGAATCCGCGGTCATTAAAAAATTTATGGACAGCAAAAGCCATTGCGTGTCGTATCCTCATCACAGCGCCAAAAGTGCTGGTGCGTGATCTGAAATGCGCAATCTCTCGCAAGAACTCCATCGAGTGTTTCTTCGGCTGGAGCGGATATTTCTCAGGGTCGCTGTCCCCCAAAATTTCCAGCTGAGAAACTTTTACCTCCACCGTTTGCCCCTTTGCGGGAGATGGAATGAGCGTTCCCTGTACCGATATACAAGATCCCGTGGTAATTCTCCGCAGCGTTGATTCCTCCAGTTGATCAATCTCAACTACTGCCTGTAGGTTTTGAATGGTTGATCCATCGTTGATCGAGATAAACTGATTATTTCTGAACGTGCGCACCCATCCTTTTACAACAACTTCTTGACCTTCTGGCTTGCTGGCCAGCACATCCTTAATCTTCGTACGTTTCATTTGTTATTTAATCAGTTTGATCCGTCCGCTCGGTTCTGAACGGGAGGCAAAAAACGTGAATTTGTGTTTTTTATCAAAGCTTGAGCGCGGGTACAGCAGCAAAACATGTTGAGAATGTAAGATCCCAATTTACCTCAGTATGGAGCAGGGAAACGGTTTTTGACTGACTGGGTGAATTGGTAACTTTAGGCCCTAATCGGTTTTCATGCAAAAATTAGGCCTTACCCAGTCACTTCAGCAGAAATTGTCTCCTCAGCAGATACAATTCATAAAGCTGCTGCAGGTGCCTACGGCCGAACTGGAAAACCGCATTGAGGAGGAGTTGGAGCTGAACCCAGTGTTAGAGGAGGGGGAGTCAGAGGATGGTGAAGACGATTTTCAGGAAAGTGGCGAGGACGAGGTAGAAACCCCGGAGTCCAAAGAGGACGACATCGACATCAAAGATTACCTCCAGGATGATGACTACAGTGGGTATAAAACCCACAACGACATGGATGACGATGATGATCGTGAAATGCCCATGCCTACCTCATCTTCATTGCAAGAAACACTTCTTACACAATTGGGTTTCCTCGGTCTGGACGACAGGCGCCTGACCATCGGAAGACAACTGATCGGCAGTATCGAAGGCGATGGATATATCCGTAGAGATCTCGAAGCAATCGTGAATGACCTGGCTTTTTCGCAAGGGATCGAGACTACATTAGAAGAAGTTGAAGAATTGCTTTCGCGAATTCAGGCTTTTGATCCTGCAGGCATCGCAGCCAGAAACCTTCAGGAATGTTTGCTGCTTCAGTTGGAGCGCATGGATGACGGGCAGGATGTAGATGTGATCGTGGCCAAAAGAATCCTCAACGAATGCTACGAAGAATTTACAAAGAAGCACTATTCAAAAATTCTTAAGAAGCTTGATCTTGATGATGAAGACTTCATTAAAGATGCCATAGAGCTGATCGTTCGGCTTAATCCAAAGCCAGGAGGAGAGACAACTTCTGGCATGGTGAAAAACCAATATGTCATTCCTGATTTCATTCTTACCAACAACAACGGCAAACTGGAACTTGCATTGAACTCAAGAAATGCTCCGGAGTTGAGAATCAGCAGATCGTACTCCGAAATGTTTAAAGCATACGATAAGAGTGACAAGAAAGACAAGAAACTAAAAGAGGCAGTCACATTTGTGAAGCAGAAACTCGATGCAGCAAAGTGGTTCATTGATGCGATTAGACAACGACAGATCACGCTGCTAAAAACGATGCGGGCTATCGTTGACTTTCAGTATGATTATTTTCAGGAAGGAGATGAAACCAAGTTGAAACCCATGATCCTGAAAGATATCGCACAGATCATCAACATGGATATCTCTACAGTCAGTCGGGTGGCGAGTAGCAAGACGGTGCAAACAGATTTCGGAGTATATCCCTTGAAATATTTCTTTAGCGAGGGCATCTCTACTAACACAGGCGAGGAAGTAAGTTCGAGAGAGGTAAAACAAATTATCAAAGACCTGATCGATCAGGAGGATAAAGCCAAGCCTTATTCCGATGATAAACTGGAAGACTTACTAAAAGCCAAAGGTTACAATATTGCCAGGCGTACAGTGGCCAAGTACAGGGAGCAACTAAATATCCCGGTGGCACGTTTGCGAAAAGAACTTTAATCGCGTGAAGGGACTAGCCAGGGCAATATCTTTTGTGTTTCATCCATTGTTGATGACCACCTATCTGTTTTTAATGCTTACCTACTTTTTACCGGTGGTGCTTCAGCCCGCAAGGCCTTCACTCTGGATCATCCTGTTGATTTTTGTAACCACGTTTGCATTACCTGCAGTCAATTTTCTAATGCTCAGACTCACAGGTTCTGTGCGTGACCTAACGATGCCTCAAAGGGAACAGAGAATTCTTCCTTTCATTTTTATTTCAATCATTTACATCTTCGTCACGTTGATGTTCTACTGGAAGTTTCCCATTCCAAACCTGTTACGATTGATGATGATCGTGACAGCTCTTGTGGTGTTTTCAACGATTGTTACCTTTTTTTTCAAGGTAAGTGTTCACAGCGTGGCAATGTGGGGAGCCATCGGCATGATGCTACCCATGAATAAAGTCTCTGAAGAGAACACCCTGCTTATCCCAACTGTTTTGGTTATCCTTTGTGCTGGACTGGTGATGTCGGCAAGGCTGTCGCTTAATGCACATACACCCAGAGAAATTCTTGTGGGAAGCATCAGCGGATTTGTTATTGGATTCTTTGGTATGATCATACTATTCTAAAAACCCGACCTATGGATTTTAAGTTTATCAAGTACGAGCTCGGCAATGGCATTGTGACCATCACGCTCAACAGACCTGAAGTTTACAATGCATTGAATGATGCGATCACCTACGAATTGCAAGATGCATTTAAGCAGGTAGCTCGTGACTCGGAGGCGAGAGTAGTTGTGCTGACAGGGGAGGGAAAAGCGTTTTGCTCTGGGCAAGATTTAAAGGCCGTGTCTGGATCTGAGAAGAGATCATTTCTACAGTCACTGCATAAGAGATATAATCCATTGATCACCCAAATGCAGGCGCTGCCAAAGCCAATCATTTGCCGACTTAACGGAGTGGCTGCGGGCGCTGGTTGTTCCATTGCACTTGCCTGTGACCTTATCATTGCTGCAGAGGAAGCAACTCTGATTGAAGTCTTTATCAACATCGGCCTCGTTCCCGATTCTGGCTCATCTTATTTTTTGCCAAGAATAGTCGGAAGAGCTAAAGCTTTTGAAATGTGTACTATGGGTAGTCGCATTAAAGGAAAGGAGGCTGAAGCCTTGGGGTTGGTAAACAAGGCGGTACCTGCAGACCAACTTGACGCTGCTGTGGCGGAGTACGCAAACTATTATGCAGGCGCGCCAACCAAGGCAATCGGTCTTATCAAAAAAATGTTGAATCGCTCCACTTCTTCTTCACTGGAGGAAATGCTTGACTACGAAGCCTACTGCCAGGAGATAGCCGGAAGCTCAGCTGACTACAAAGAAGGCGTTGCAGCGTTTCTTGAAAAACGCAAACCAGCTTTTCAGGGGAAGTAAATTTTCTAGAAGCCGTTGATTGAAATACCCGCAGTAAAGGTATTCATTACAGTCTTGTTGGGTCCTTCATCGGTTTTGAAGAGACTGGAGGAATTATACATGAAAAACCAATTGAAGCCACCGATGCCGATACGCGTGTAGAATCCATAACGGATATCGTTCAGTCCGTGGTCTTGTTTGTCTTTTACAATCTTGGTTTCTCCGTCTTGCTTATATTTTATTTTCGTAAAGGAATCAAGCAACACACCGAACCTCCCGCCTACAGCGAGATTGAAACTTCTTGAAATGTCATCAGGTCGTGAGTCAAATCGCAACTCGACCGGAATGTCAAAATAATTGGCCACGATCATCGACTTCTTGGTGCCAGGATATAGTATAGAGGTATCCGCGAGTACTAGTCCGTAAGTACCATCTGCTCCGGGCTTTGAGGTCAGCGTGTAATTATTGGTCATTTTAAAACGCTCAAAACCAAGACCCATTCCAGGTACAAGGCTGAAATTAGAGTGAGCGATACGTATGGGGTATTGATAGTAGAGATTGAGCGTGCGAGATCCCCAAAAGCCAGTATCAAAATCTCTGGGTGCGCTTAGGCCGCGATTTACTCCGATGTCAACTAAAAAAGAGCCAGGTAAGTTGATGCGGGTTACTTTCTTTGTGGTGGTCTCTTGTCCGAAAACTGAAAGACAAACTCCAATCGATAAAAACACAGCTGCAACGCTTCGAATCATAGTCCTGTCAAATTATAAAAGCCTCAAAAATAGGGGATTTGGGTACACCCGCCAAAACGTTCTTTGGCTGAAAGATTTTATTCTTTTACATTTGCGATCCCATAGCCTCGGGGTCACACACCTGGGGTGAGTAAGGGCCTGTAGCTTAACTGAATAAAGCATCTGACTACGGATCACCTGCCTGCCGCAGGCAGGGAAGACTCGGGGTTTGAATTCACTCAAAACTGACCTTAACCTTTCTGTACTTCATCTATATAATAAAAAGTCAAAGGACGAATCGACTCTATAAGGGAATGAGTGAAAGTCCGGAAAGAAGACTGCTTGAGCATAATGGAGGAAAGGTAAAATCGACAAAGGGATTCGGGCCTTGGAAAATTGTATACACAGAAAAATTTCCAACAAGAGAAGAGGCAATTGCACGGGAGAAATTTTTGAAAACAGGTCAAGGAAGGGATTTTATTAAATCGCTTGGCTTATAGAGGTGATTTTTTGAGCTCTTTGGTTAGTAGACTTTTTGATTTAAATTTGCGCACGCATCCACTCAAGTGGTCCGTATTTTGTTGAGGGCCTGTAGCTTAACTGAATAAAGCATCTGACTACGGATCAGAAGACTCGGGGTTTGAATCCCTGCAGGCTCACGAAGATTAATCCCGACCCTCGCGGTCGGGATTTTTTGTTTATGGACCGCTCAACTAAAGTTCGATTTGATCGGAGGCACAGAACGCATGAGTCTTATCTGAAGATTGCTTCCCAAAGTCTAAACTTCTTCCTGAAATAGAACAGAGAAAGAATAATCAAACCACTTCCAAGTGTCGAAATCACATAGCCGGTTGACATGAAGAAGTTCAACCAGCTCATCCCACTTTTCCCAAACGATTTGTATAGCAACACACTCAAGCTTCCCACATATCCAACGGAGTCTGCAAGATAAATGAGGAATCCTACCGTACTCACATACTTGAAAGCTGCAATGATTCGATCGAAGAAAATGCTGTTGAACTGTATGTATCCAAAATACAAACCCATTCCTACCAGGATCATCCAGGCTGGAGCGCCAATCCATTCTCGTTCGAAGGCAAACGTTCCAACACCTACCAGAATCATCCCAAACAAAACGATGAGATGATTGATCATCATTGCCGTGTAGTTGTTTTTGATCACCATCAGACTGCCGATTACAACCAGAACGACAATGGTGACAGGTAATTCAGTGGCAGTAAATATTGAAGGTTGTCCGCCATATCCCAGTTCCACCCAAATGTCCGCGGCAAAGTTATCGCGTAGATCACGGAAAATTGTGAGCATCATGTAGGTGAGAACCAATAATACAAGACCTGGTGCGAACGTGAGCGCAAACTTCACCCTGTCCTTTCCCATCATAGGCAATCTCTTTGTTCTCAACCTTTCATCCTCCTCGCTTGGTGGCGGAATCTTGTCAAGAAGCCACAGGAACAGAAGCATCGGAACATAAAATATTAGAGACGATACAAATGGCATCCACATTTCTGTAATTCCCCAATCCACCATCACAAATGTGGCGACCGTTTTTGCAAAGCCGGAAGCAAAAATGAAACTCACCGATAAACTAGCTCCAAGTACTTCGGTAAATTTCCTTCCCTCCAGGTATCCAAACATCAACCCCCACACCATTCCCAGTGGCAGTCCATTGAGAAACATAAACACGAGATTGTAAGGTGGAGGCACCAATCCAAAGCCTAACCATGCGAACATCGAAAATGTTAGCGCCATGAATATTCCTCTACCTCTATTATCGCTACCCGATTCTGAAACAACCTTGATGCCGATAAACTTGGAAATCATATAACCTACCGCCTGCGAAATGACCATCCATATCTTGTAGTCACCTCCCAGGAAAGTAAAATCAGAATAGATGCCCGCGCCAAAAGTCTTTCGTACTGAAAAAATACAGGCATAAGTCAGGAACGCGAGCGCAGAAGTATAGAAAGCAAAAGTAAATCCGCTAGAACTTTTTAGCCATCGTGTGATGCCGTGTTCTCCTTCCTTGATTGTCGTCATCGTTGAGCAGAGTCTATATCGCCCAACAATATGACTAATTTTTTAACCTAATGGTAATAATCCTTCTGACGAGGTGGAGAAATTACAGAGAAGGTTGGCAGGATGTTATTACGAAAGAACAGCTTTTGCTTTTTCTTTCAAGATGGCAAGATCTATAACTGGGGTATTAATGGCCTTGGCTTGCTCGTCCCATTTTCGAAGTAAGATCATCATGTGAAATAGGGGATTACTTTCGAAAGCCAGCGCTTCGGTTTCTGTCATTTTACCGCCTTGGAGTTCAAGAGTCTTTTTACTGGCTTCGCTAAGGCTGGAATAATACTCCGGGTATTTGAAAGTGAGGTATCTCTTTGCAACCACATGACTCTCCACAAGAGCCGCAACCCTTTCAGGAAACCCCTTCTCTCTTAAAAAATCCGCGCCAACCTTTTCATGTTTTATGATTCCAAATCCGGCCATATCATTCGATTCGTTCTTTGGAATGCAGATGTGACCAATGTCGTGAAAGAAGGCAGCGAGTATCACTTCATCATCCGCACCAGAATCCATAGCAAGCTGAGCTGCTTGTGACATGTGCTCAAGTTGCGACACAGGTTCACCAATGTAATCTTCATCACCGTGCTTTTCATACAGCCCGAAAATTTCATCAACGATGCTATCGATATTGTTCATTGCTACTTTTCTTCGAAAGTAAATCGCGATCGGTGAAGACTTATGATTTCCTTTTTTAATAATGTATTAAGGTTACAAGTCATTATTTCAAATTGACTTTACATAGGTGTAACTGCGGGTTAGTGTAGGCAGACTATATTTCATTAAACTGATAACTAATGAAAATTGAACTGGTAGTTTGTGATTTGGCAGGAACGACTATAAAAGATAATCGTGATGTTCATAAGGCCTTGCAAAGAGCCTTTGCAGGTTTTGGTATTTCAATCACGCTGGACGAAGCAAACGAAGTAATGGGACTACCGAAGCCTGTTGCTATCCGGCAGTTGCTGGAAATGAAAGGCAAAGCCCGTAAGGCAACCGATAGCTTCATTGCACGCGTGCATGAAGAATTTATGTGTGAAATGATCTGGTTTTACGAGACGGACAAGGAATTTTCTGAGAAGGAGGGAGTGAGTGATACCTTTAAGAAACTGAAGCAAAACGGAATAAAGGTGGTCGTTGATACAGGGTTTGACAGAAAAATCACAAACGCCATATTGAGGAGAACAGGCTGGCTTGGCAATGGCTTAATAGATGCGAGTGTGTCCAGCGATGAGGTGGCACAGGGAAGACCTTATCCTGATCTGATATTTAAAGCGATGAAGTTGACTGGAGTAGAGAAAGCAGAGACAGTAGTTAAAGTTGGTGATACTCGATCCGATTTGATTGAAGGAACAAGTGCAGGATGTGGAATGGTAATTGGCGTTACGACTGGAGCATTCTCAAAAGAAGTACTACAGCAGGAGAAACACTCTCATCTCATCAGCCAGATTCCGGAGTTGGTGCCAATTCTTGGATTAGCCTAGGTTGCTATTAAGTTAAGGAATCGTTACATTCATGTTAACTAAACTTAACATGACGTGCGATACCTTTTGGCTTTAGGTTTGACGATCAGTGTTTTGCATGCTGCGCAATGTAAGGACCCCGTGTGGTATGAAGGTGTGGTAGTGTTGGAGTCTGGCGAGTTGATCAAAGGCAATCTTTCCTTCCCCTCATTTGAATTAGTATTTGCGGTCACCGAACAGGGTGAGCGAGTTGCACTACCGGTTGACAAGATCAAACTAATCAGATGTTATGATCCACTTCTGAATGCTAATAGAAGGTTTGATTCATTTCCCGTTGACGAAGGGTATCATCAAACTCGCAAGCTTTTTGAAGTTGTGGTAAAAGGTACAGTGTCGGTGCTGCGAAGGCCAACAAACCTGTATCGGGAGATATCTGAGATTGATCACCTTGATTACAACTATTATTTCCTTACCAAGTCCCAACCAATTAAGGAGTTCCGAAACTTCTATGGCGATGGACTTAATCAAATGAAGATCGAAGTCGGAGATGTAATTACAGATTACATCCGTGAAAATCATCTGCGACCAACTCAGATGGCCGACATTATCATGATTGTCAAATTTTATAACGAAGTGTCGATCGCACCTCGGGTAGCGGCCGGCCCACTGTAATAACGCCATCTCTTTCTTTTCTCAATAAAATAGACAAGTGATCCAAATGTCAACAGACTTCCAACGATGGAAGTGGCGTAGCCCGCTTTTATAAAAAATGATAGCCAACTCAGATTTGCAAACCCAAACTCTTTAAAAAACATTACACCTACACTTCCGAGATAACCGAATGCATCGGCCACATACATGACAAACCCAACCGTGCCAGTGTAGCGGAAAGCAGCAAGTAGCCTTTCAAAAAAGATGCTGTTAAACGGCACATATCCCATATACAGACCAAGACCAATGAGAACCATCCAGATAGGAGCCTGAAGAGAACCCTCTTCAAATAGATAAGTACTCCATCCAATAACAATCATTCCGGAAAGAATTATCAGGTGGTTGACCACCAGTGCCACTCTATTGCTTTTAATAAACATGATACTCCCCATGATGATGAGAACAGCGATGGCGACAGGAACCTCGGTTATAGTGAATATCTGTGGTGAGTTTGTGTAGTGTAGAGATGTCCAAATTTCAGCCGAGAAGTTATCTCTAAAGTCGCGGTAAGCAGTAAGCAACATATAAGCGACTACAAACAACACGATCCCGGGTAAAAACGATTTTATAAAATTTATTCTAGCCTCTTTATTCATCGGAGTTCGCTTGGTGCGCATTTGCTCGTCCAGGCTGGAAGGAGCAGGCACCTGATCAAGAACCCACAAAAACAAAATGAGAGGAAGAATGAAGATACAACAAGTAACAAATGGCATCCAGAATTCAGTGATGTGCCACTCCTGCATAATGTAAGCCCCTGTAGATCGCGAAAAGCCTGAAGCAAAAATGAAACTTGTCGAGAGTCCTGCGCCAAGCGCTTCTGTCGATTGCCTTCCTTCAAGATAGCCAAAGATCATTCCCCAGATCAGGCCAAGAGGTAAACCATTGGTAAATAAAAATATAATGTTGAACGGAGGAGGGACAATTGCAAAAGCCAGCCACGACAACCCTGCTATACACACCATCAACAAAATTCCTTTCGCTCGCCCGCTTGCGGTTAACTCTGATATTACCTTGATGCCGATGAATTTGGAAAGGGCATAGCCCAAGACTTGAAAAGTTACCAGCCACACTTTATAGCTGATGTTCAGGTATGCCATTCCCTCGAATGTGGCAACTGAGAACGTCTTTCTAAAAGTGTACACACATGAATAAAGCAGAAACGAAGAGAGAGCCACGACTACTGTAAAAATTACGCTGTTTTGTTTTGACAGCCAGTCTTTAAACTTCGTCTGGGTTACACCAATAGCTTGAACCTCCATTGCACATTGTTAAAGCAGGCAATTTAAGCGCAACTGTACCGATTGAAGGTAACGGATGAGTTAAGTATCATCACCGGATTTAACAGAAGGTTCACGCATCGCATGTGGTGCAAGCAGTGTAATGTCAATTACTTGCCGAAAACAAGAATTATCAAATGGATAGATCAGCAGATATCGCAATAGTCGGTGCCGGTATCATTGGACTTGCCCATGCTTATCATGCACTTCGCAAAGGATACAAAGTAGTGTTATTCGAAAGAGAGCAATTTGCCATCGGTGCATCTGTTCGAAATTTTGGTATGATATGGCCAATTGGACAGCCGGCTGGTCACGATCTGGAGATGGCGCTCAACAGCCGTAAACATTGGCTTGACGTAGCGGATCAAACCGGGTTCTGGATCAATAGAAATGGTTCACTCCATCTTGCATATCATGAAGACGAGTGGGCCGTGCTCAACGAGTTTGTCGACTTATATAATAAGCAAGGGTATGATATTCAATTGCTCGATAAAACATCAGTCGAACTCAAATCATCAGTAGTTAATCCAAATAAGTTGGTTGGCGGGCTTTGGAGCGAGACTGAATGTACCGTCAACTCGAGAGTGGCGTTAAAAAAGATCCCAGCCTGGCTGGAACAAGAATACGGCTTGATACTCCGATTCGGACAACAGGTTCAGACAATCGCATTGCCGGTGATTGAGACATCAATGGAAAAATGGAAGGTCGACAAAGTCATCATTTGTAGCGGTGCAGATTTCCAGACACTGTATCCAGGCGCTTTCAAAGCAAAAGACATTGTGAAGTGTAAGCTTCAAATGATGAAAGCAGAAATACCAGGAAATGTTTTGGACCTGGGGCCCTCGCTTTGTGCAGGACTTACATTACGACACTACAAAGCTTTTAAGAATTGCCCTTCGCTGTCATTGATGGATGTCCGATACGACAGTGAGAATCCATTCTTTAAACAATATGGAATACACGTCTTACTCTCTCAAAATAACGAAGGTGAACTAATCATAGGCGATTCGCATGAGTATGGTGACACATTGGAACCGTTTGATAAAACAGAAATCGATGCAGAGATAATCAGCTATCTCAGCTCCTTCATCTCAATCCCTAAAATTGAGATTGTAGAGCGTTGGCATGGCATCTATGCGAAATTACCTAATGAAAATTATTGGGCAACCGAAGTGGATGATGGAGTCCACATCGTCAATGGCCTTGGCGGAGCAGGTATGACATTGTCTTTTGGCTTGGCGGATAAAATCATAAATGCGCTGTAAGCGCAAATACTGGGAAGTAATTTTTACATCCATGTGCATTCAACCGTGAATCTTACATTAATCAATTATGATTTTGATAACAGA
>JAGQYM010000030.1 GCA_020436085.1 Cyclobacteriaceae bacterium | reverse complement strand
AATAAGAACAAAGAGGCCATCAGGAGCTTTCCAGGATGCACGCACCTGCAACTGCTCAAAGACCGTGACGACCCGAACAGCTACACTACCCTGAGCCACTGGGACGGCCCCGGAAGCCTTGAAAACTACAGGAAGTCGGCCCTGTTTGGAAGCGTATGGGGGCGCGTCAAAACCTTGTTTTCCAAGCGCACCCAGGCCTACTCCCTGGAGAAATATATCGAGCTGTAAATTGCCGAAAACTCAAAGTTTGAGCATATTTGCAGCCCGGTTGCCTGGCACTGGCACCAAAGCAACCCCATTGGCTGCCTGAGTGGCGGAATTGGTAGACGCGCACGACTCAAAATCGTGTGTCGCAAGACGTGCCGGTTCGATTCCGGCCTCAGGTACGAAAGCCTAAGCCCTCTTTACGAGGGCTTTTTTATTTTTAGTTGTTATCTTCTGGCGAAATAGAACATTCGCTGATGCCTTTATTAATCATCGCCATCGGAATTCTTCTCCAGGTTTGGCTCACCTCAAAAAAAATCACTCCGTTCCTCTCCCTGCTAATAGTCGCCATCCTCATCGGACTGACGCTTGGTATGGATACTGCCTCTCTGGTTTCATCGATTGAAAAGGGAGTAGGAAGTACGTTGGGTGGCCTGGCTCTCATACTATGTCTTGGTGCAGTCCTGGGAAAGATTTTGGAGAAAAGTGGAGCGATACAAGAAATATCAAACGCCCTCATAAAAGGGCTCGGTAAACAGCACGTACAATGGGCTGTACTCATCACAGGATTTCTGGTTGGCCTGCCACTTTACTACAATGCCGGATTTGTCATCCTTATCCCTCTGGTTTTTTCGGTTGCCCGAACCGCCAACGTTCCACTGGTTTTTGTTGCGATTCCAATGGCTGCCGCTCTTTCGGCCACGCATTGTTTTTTACCTCCTCATCCGGGACCCGTTGTCTTAGTAGATAGTCTTGATGCAGATCTGGGCCTCACTTTACTCTACGGACTCATCCTGGTGCTGCCACTCTCGATTATATCTGGTCCTGCCCTGGCCTGGTTTTTCAGGAAAGGTCATTTCAATGAAAACTCTACAGGTACAAAAACTGAAGCAACTAACGAGTCAATTCCATCACGCGGCACTAGTTTTATCATCGCATTACTTCCCATCGTGCTCATGACTTTGGCTGTTTTTATCAAAATGTATTTTGAATCTGGGTGGCTCGTTGACATTATGCTCTTCCTTGGCGATCCTACCATTGCGTTACTCTCATCTTCTCTTCTTGCTATCTATTTTCTCGGGGTTAAGTTAGGTTACGCCACTTCTCAAGTAATGAGTTGGGCAGCCGAAGGAATATCGGGAATAGCGATGATACTTTTGATTATAACATCCGGTGGAGTATTGAAGCAGGTATTGATCGATAGCGGCACTGGAGACTACATCATTGATGTGAGTAAAAACTGGAACATCAACCCGCTCTTATTTGGTTGGCTGGTGACAGCGCTTTTGCGTGTTACACTCGGATCTGCCACCATCGCAGGACTGACTGCAGTAGGGATTGTTGCACCTCTTGTAGTAGCCACACAAGCATCTCCCGAGTTGATGGTGCTCTCTATTGGAGCGGGTAGCATTTTTGGTTCGCACATCAATGACACCGGGTTCTGGATGTTCAAGGAATACATTGGTCTCTCCCTTAAAGAAACATTCTTGTCATGGACCGTGATGGAATCAGTCATGTCAGTACTGGGTCTTTTTGGTGTTTTAGTTCTGGACCTGTTTATAAAATAGCAGAAAAATCATTCGGTCTTTTCGACTTGTTTAAAGTAAAAGGTGAAGAAGTAAAAAAGTATTCTAATACTCATAAAAGCACTCCATTGCAAAACCTCGTCAGCAAAGACGTATGACTTGCAACATAATTTTCATCAACTGCTTGGGTATGCCCGGTTAGTATTGACTCTACTTCGCTCCTGATTTCGCGCACTAATGTTGTATCCTTCACATCAAGATTCAGTTCTACGCTGGCATACGTACTGATATCATTTACATTGAAAGACCCAAGCGTAATCCACTCATCATCACAAATCGCCAATTTGCCATGAAGAACAGTCTTATTGTATTCAATGATTTTGATGCCGCGTACCAGCATCCATTCATACATAAAACGTTCGGCATACTTTGAAATTTTCACATCCGATTTACCTGCAACGATCACCGTCACTTCGACACCACGGTCTCTGGCTCTCTTTAATGCTCGTCTGAAGACTCGCCCCGGTAAAAAGTAGCTGGACAGCAAAGTAATATGTGAACTTGCGTTATTGAACATTTCCAGGTAGCTCCGTGATATTTCCTGTTTTCTCCTCACCCAATCATTTCGTCTCATCCGAACTGCACTTTTATCTCCTTTACGAATAGCGAAAACAGGACGATTCCTCAGTGGCGGAATTTTCCTCAAGGGCTGAAAGCCGTTCCAGGTTTTTTGACACAGCACAAACAATTCGCTCACGATGTCACCCTCCACCCCCATAGCAAAGTCGAGCCAGGCCGGGTTGTCGGGCAAATCGTTATAGTGGTTCGCCACGTTGATCCCTCCAACCATCGCGTATCGAAGATCACTTACACATACTTTGTGATGAAGCCTTCGACCAAGATAAAACTTTCGGCTTTTAAAAAGAGGTTCGAAAAACTTGAAGTTAATTCCCTCATCTTTAAGCTTGAAAATAAACTTCCTGCTTAAGCCCTGAGAGGCATATCCATCCACAAGCAAAAAGACCTTAACTCCTCTGTGCACGGCAGCAACCAAGGCGTTTGTCACCATTTGCCCCGTCTCATCTTCTTCAAAAATGTAAGTCTGAAGGTGAAGTGTCTCCTTCGCTGAACCAATCAGATGGAGCAGGTGATCGAAATAATGTTTTCCGCCAGTAATGAAGGTAACACAATTGTTGTCTGAATATTGACCGGCTGAAACCATCAGAAAAACGACAAGTCACCAAGTTAGAAATAGTGAGCTTGATCAACAACGTACAATCAACGAATGAAGCCTGGCAGCTCAGAAAAATATTTACCCTGTTCGTGATTCAGCAAGAAGTCCTTAGTTGCCCAAACTATTGCTTTGTGGGAACTGTACAGCTCACGGTTGTAATTGATCAGCGTTGACACCTCCATTTCACTGAGGTCAGTATCCATACCAGACTTGTATAGCTCATTGAGTCTGTCATTGTAGCCTTTATGCACTTCATTGTATAGGTTAACCATGTCTTCAAAAACATTGGGAGTAGCTGGATGCGTCAGGAAGTCTGATATTTTCCGATAAAACTCTCTGACGGATTCACGACTGCTGTGATAATACTGAAACTTCGAATTGTTCGATGAATTCTTAAATTGATCGATGTCATTCATTGAATCTTTGATACTTTTTGCGGCAAACATACCATTTCGCACAGCTGATGCCAGTCGATCCAGGTACTCAGCTTCAGCGCTGTCAAGCGTTCCCTTATTGAAGTTGATCACATAGTTATGCACCTCACCATGAATCAACTTTAACAAGTCATATTTCTCATGCGTTGACTTGTTGCGAACCTCGTGATCAATTTGGTTTCTGATGGTGCTATCGTAGGTTCCAAAACTGTTCAGCACAAAATCTACCACCAGGATTAGCAGTCCCTTTGTTTCCTTTGCCACAGCATCCAATCCGAGATCGCCACCAACCGTGGGTGGGATAGCCTTAATAAACTTTGACCCTTGATCATGATTTGCGAATCGGTTACTCAAGAATTTACCAAAAATGTTTAAGAAGGGAAAGAAGATGACCACGCCCAGAATGTTAATACCACTTTGAAAGACTACAAGCGCGATAAGATCATCTTTGACATTCATTCCGTCCACAATGAAGTTTCGTAAGGGGGTGAGTGCAATCATGATCAGAACAATCATGACGCCATTGTAAATGAAGTTTCCAAAGGCCACGCGCTTTTTGGCAGCAACTCCTCCCAGGGAAGCTAACAGCAACTTGATGGTTGTGCCTACTTCCGATCCTAAAACCATTGCCATTGCACCAAAAAGTCCAATCGCACCGCTATGTAATGCCGTCAACGTAATTGCCACCGTTGCCGAACTGGATTGTATTACTGTAGTGATGCCGAATCCTATCAAAATAAAAACAGCCAAGGGCTGATCACCAAAGTTTGAGAAATCCATTTGACCCACCAGATGCTCGAAGCCACTCTTCATAAAACTCAACCCTACGAATAGCGCACCGAAACCAAAAAGAAATTTACTCCATTGAAAAACAACAGAATCCTTTTTCGCCAATGCCATCGTGATGCCAAAGACACCGACAATCGGAAATGCAAATGCTTCGATGTTGATTTTAAATCCGATGGTAGCAACGATCCAACTGGTTAATGTCGTGCCGATGTTGGCTCCCAATATTACAGCCAGTGCGTTTTGCATGGTAAGTATCCCCGCACCTACAAACGCCAGCACCATCAGGTTCACTACGGAACTACTTTGTAAAACGCCCGTTACAATTGCACCCCCTGCAACAGCCTTGAATTTGTTATCGGTCTGTTTGCGCAAGAATATTTTAAACGTGCGACCCGCCAGCTTTCGAAGTGACTCTTCGAGAAACATCATTCCCAAGAGAAAAAGACCTACGCCAGCGATCGTGGTTGAAATATCAAACTCCATGACGAACTAGTTGCTCTTACAAATCTCCCGATAATAATAATTATCAGGTATGACACATGTCAGCTACTCGCTATCTTGTATGCAATTACGCGAACTGAGTCAACTCGTATTGGATTCAATTACCCATATCGCGCTTGGCGCTTGTATTGGAGAAATTTACGCAGGTCGTTCTCTGGGCAAAAAGGCTTTGGCTGCTGGTGCAGTCGCTCAAACCATACCGGACTTTGACTTCATTGCATCTTTCTGGCTCAATCCCGCTAACGATCTGTTAGCACACAGGGGATTCACGCATTCAATTCTTTTCGTTGCGCTCACTGCTTATCCATTGGCTCTTATACTATCTCGATGGCGATGGTCATCAGGGTTGAATATATCTGGCTGGGCGTGGTTGATCACGATTGAATTGTGTACTCATCTTTTTTTGGATGCGTTCAATGCCTATGGCACGGCTTGGTTTGAGCCATTCAGTCATACCCGCATCAGCTTCAATTCGCTTTTTGTCGCTGATCCACTATTTTCTATAATTCCCATTACTGTGATGGTTGCACTTTTTCTGTTTCCAGAAGGTCACAAATCGCGAGTAAGATGGTCCGCCATCGCAGTTATCATCTGTTCTTTTTACCTGATCTACAGTTTGATCAATAAAAAAATCGTTGATAAAGAAGTCGAAACTTCGTTGGAAGCTCAAGACCTAAAATATCATCGATACTTCACCACGCCTACCCCTGGAAATGTGTGGCTATGGTACATCGTTGCCGAAAGCGATAGTGGTTATCATATCGGTTATCGCAGCGTCTTCGACAGCAACGAATCAATCTCATTTCAATATTTTGAAAGAAACGATGATCTACTTGAACCCGTTGCAGATCATGAAGATGTTCAGCATCTGATTCGATTCTCGCAGGGGTACTATGTGGTGAGTCAATATGAAAATCGATGGGTATTCAACGATCTTCGATTTGGTCAAATGCTGGGATGGGAAGATCCGGCAGCACCATTTGTATTTTACTATTTTTTGCAGCACCCAAATGACAATGAACTGCTCATTCAAAGGGGGCGCTTTTCCCGTTGGACAACGGAATCAATCTTTTCTTTCGCGGAAAGGATATGGGGTACTTGAGCTGGTCAAGCAAGCCAAAGTACGGTGATCATAATAAGCGAACCAAGTACAATTAATTTCTTGATCAATGTCATTCTTATCTTAAGTGTCATAGTCGTTTAGGTTTAGTGGATGTTCTTGTTAATGAACGCCTATCTAATGTAGCTTATTGTCTTTCAAACAACTATTTCGCAGTCATCAATTTCCGGTGTCAAATAACAATTCACGCTACCAGGGGGAGCGGGTAATACCGATGAGTAGGTTAGGAGAATTACTGATGAAGATCATGTACTGTAGCTTGTGAAGACTGTAAGTTGCCCACAAATAAATTCACCATGTTTACCCTCGATTCAAAATTCAAATCTGTCATGCTGGAGGCATTGGAAGAGTACATGTTTAAGCTTTCGCTGGAACTGGACAACCTGAAAGGCCAGGCATTAACTCCTTACAGAAAAGAACTCACCAAAAAACAAGAACTGGTTGAAGAACTTCAACATTTGATTTCTAGAGGGTAGCATCCTATGGTATAATCAACACCGGAAACGGTGCATGATTAATGAGCTGCTCCGCCAGATTTGGGTTAATGAGCCTACCTACGGTCGACTGTGGCACCAAGGCAACAGCTACAAGGTCTGCTCCTGATTTCGAGGCAAAATCAGTAATCCCAAATTCTTTATCATTTGTTTCGGTGATGCTCATTGTGAATTGAGTCTCTGGATACGGCTCCACTTCTTTTGACATCATGAGTCTTGCAATTCGGTCATCAATCAAGTGGCTAACCAGATTGATAAAAAGCAGGTGAATTTTTGCATTCCAGTTGCTGGCAAAATCAACTGTTAGTCGTATTGATGTTTTCACATCCTCCTTAAATCTTGAAGCAAAAACTATATTTTCAATTTCAGCCTTAACAAAAGGTGTTTTCACAACCAGTGCTGGGACGGTGGCGTTGCGAATCACCCTTTGGGTATTTGATCCAATAATAGTCTCGCGAAAGCCGGTAGCCCCATGTGAGCCCATGACCAATCCGTCAATTTGATAAGGCGCGATATAGTCTTCAATTTTTTCGCGCCCACTACCTAGCACTAATTCCGCCCTGGCCTTTACTCCCGCAGCTTCTGCTTTCTGCACCAACAGAGCCAATTGATAACGCGCCTGACCGGATTCCGCATCTACATGAGTGATGGATTTTCCGGGTACATGTGTGTAACCTGATTTATCGATACCCAGATGCAAAAAGAGTAGTTCAGCACCAAGACGTCTGGCGACCAACAACGCCATGTCACTCGCGACCGTTGCGCATTCAGAAAAATCGGTTGGCACCAGAATTCTTTTCATCGCGATCGGATTATCTCGGTTTCATTCGTCTTAGAACTTTCTCCAATGCATCTGCAGCCTGGTTAATTGCTTCCTCGAAAGAAGAAGCTGTTTTTTTTAAGTAGGGGTCTTCTCCCGGGATAGATAACAGCACCTCGCATGAACGCTTCTCTGGGCTGGAACCTGACTCCAATGATAAAGTAACATGAGCCCGGATAATCTGATCATTAAACTTTTTTAATCGTTCAATTTTCTCCGTGGCGTATTTTTCAAGATCAGAACCTGCGGTGAAGTGTACAGACTTAATTATGACTTGCATTTTCAATCTTTGCTTTAGATAAATAAAAATAGAAACCGAAATACACAGCGACAATGACCGTTATCATGACGGTTACGTTCGCGGCCGGCCAATACCTCAGGGCTTATCAAAATAAAACACATAAGCAATGCCCGCAGACCAGAAAAATATGTTTTTCAAGTCCTCTTCGAATGTCATAGCCTGATCAATCCTCATTGTACTCGGATTAACAGGAAAAGCGAATGTAGGAACTGCCGTCAACCGAAAGCTACCGGCCTTGAACACCGTATAAACACTCAGCTCATAATCCAAAACTTTAAATTTTCTTGAATCATCCATGGCCACAAATTCGAAAGATGAGCCAGCACTGCCTTGACCTTGCTTTTTACCGAAAGCGTTTCCCTTGGTGACCTGGGAGTTCCTGGTTAAGTAATATTCTTCATAGTAGTATTGAGTGCCAGCGTTTAACAGGAAAGAAGGGGTAACCATCAATCTATCCGAAAGAAAATAAAACGTCCTCCGTAGTTCGAACCCCGTTAGTACGTCCAATTTCTCACTTAGTGCGATTGACCCATCAGCAATCAGTTCAAATGCACGGAAGTCATATCCCACGTAGGAATTTAAGAAACCGCTGAGTGTCGATTGAACAGCGTAGCTATTCTCATTAAAAAAATAAGCACTGACGGACCCACCTGCACTAAGAGAGTTTCCGAGATAGTCGTAACCTCCTGAAGCCGTAAATACATCGATTCTATTCTCCTCGGATCTTGCTAGATATGAAGTAGCAACGTCCAGGAACAATCCATTTTTATGATAGTACCCGAGTTGTGACGTGAAATAAGGCGCTGGGATTGAATCCGACCGTCCCAAGAATACATTGTCGTTCCTGTATTTAAAACCAATTCGCCCGAATGATTGCGTACCACCAGTTTCGTATTGGTGCTGTTTTTGACCGAGAAGTGGGAATGAAAGAGCCATAGAAGAGACCACCCAAACCAGAAGCATTCTACCTATTCTATTCAGTGGCTCCACCATGGCTACCGCTCTCGTATACTATTAATCACCTAGCTATTACCTTTCCGTTTTCCATTATTGGGTTTCTCACGCTTTTGATTCTCGCGTTGAATCTGACGTTTTTCGAGCATGTTCATTCGTTTCTCGAATTGCTCACGGTCACGGTATCTTTTGCCGTCCATGTCTATGCATTCACCGTCCCTCATTCGCAGCATCTTCTCGTTCCTCAGCCTATAGCTTCCATCCGGATTTACAAACATCCCGTTTCTCAATTGAAGCTGCTCCTGAAGCTGTAGCTCTTCCCCATTCTGGAAATGAATTACTTTTCCGTCCCTTAACATAACATGATCTCTAAGGCGATCCCTATCTCGCTGCTGCTCTTGAGCATAGGTGACAGTTGTCAGTAACATGGCCATTAACACAACTAATAACTTTCTCATCGGATTAAATTTTAAGTGAAAAATCTTTAGCCTTCCCTCATTTAGTTTCTTTGACAATATCCGATTAAAAGCAGTCCAACGATATGACAAAACAATTGTAACTAGCTGATTATTATCATTTTGTGACTTATGTTACAGAACTTTTTCTTGACTGGCCTTTGCTTAAGAAAGGCCACAAAAAATATTTTAGCCCGCATTGCTGGTCTCACAGATGATCACCTCAATGGATATCGCCAACTGATGTGAGTCATATTTGTTTGTTACAACCCATTCTACCTTTGAACGCCTTATCGAAGTCAGGATAAGCACAGGATTATGATCAAACAAAGATTTGGGCAAACTGGAAGAAACTCTGCCTTAATGATAATGCAGGTGATGGTATATGGAGGTATTGTCCTATTCTTCGGAAGACCGCTATTAATTCCTCTGAGTTTCGCGATGCTCATTAGTTTTATTTTGTATCCGATATGTGCTTGGCTGGAAGGAAAAAGCTTGAGTCGAATGACCGCGATCCTTTTCAGCATGTCAATTTTGATGGTCTTTGTCCTCGGTATTGTTTTTTTATTAATTCAGCAGTTCATTTCTTTCCTTAGTGAGTGGTCCATCATCAAAGAAAAACTAATTGCCGCTATTGAAGACTCGAGTACCTACTTATTCAACACCTTTCGCATCAACCGGGAACAACAAAATCAACTGTTGAAGGAACTCGTCAATCAATCAGGTGGGGATATTATTTCAATTATCCGGCAGCTGATCTCGGTCTACAGTCTCTCGCTCGTTCTGGTCATTCTTGTACCCATCTACTCCGTGTTGATTTTATTTTATCGCACGCGACTAGTCAAAGCCCTTTACATGCTCTTTCCGATCGAAAGCCGGATAGGAATCAAAAAAATTCTAGCTCAAACAATTACGGCCTATTACAATTTCATCAAGGGAATGGGTATTGTTTATTTCGTGGTCGGCACACTGAATAGCATTGGGCTACTACTGATCGGTGTACCTCACGCGATATTGTTCGGCTACATCGCAGCTATTTTAACGTTTGTGCCTTATGTGGGAATCATTGTCGGCTCTCTACTTCCCATCACCATGGCATGGATCACTTACAATTCAATTTGGTATCCAGTGGGTGTGATCACCCTGTTTTCATTCGTTCAATACCTGGAAGCAAACCTCATCTTCCCCCTTGCTGTTAGCAACAGACTAAAAATAAACGCACTGGCTACGCTGGTGGCTATAATTTTGGGAGGATTGATATGGGGTGTTGCCGGCATGATTCTATTCGTACCCTTCCTGGCCATAGCCAAATTAATCACCGACAATTCGCCCGAGCTAAAGACCTGGTCGACACTTTTAGGCACCTCTGATTAACTGATGAAAGTCATCTTTTTTGTTAAAAATGTTCTTACCAGGAAATTGTAAATGCTCTTTCCTTGCCTGTTTTGGTGTGATTTTTATCATCCCCTACCTTGATTGCAATCATGAAAAGAGGACGTTACTGGCATCTATCTTTGATATTGTTAAAACCGACTTTTCATCTTGCTCGACCACTACGACATGCTAATGCTAAAGATCGATGGTAAAAAAACAGCAGCCGACTTTAGAAAGGAATTCAATCTTGCTTTCCCTTTCCTAAAGGTTGACTTCTTCAAAAGGACTCCATCAAAAAAGGACTCTATTAAGTTGACACCAGTTCAACCTGGAACTGTTTTGGGCAACACTGAACCCATGGAAATTACTGGTGGGACATCTGTGAAAGAACTCAGAGAGATAATAGATTCGAGGTTGGGATTTGCTTCCCTGGTTTATCGCAAATCGGGAAACATATGGATCGAAATCTCATTAACAGATGACTGGTCTTTGGACAGACAAAATCACGAAGCCGAGCAGATGAACTAAGTTAATTTGACATGTTCCTCAGCTTGTCTTCTCTTAGTAACACGATCTTCCCCGACTCAATATCGATTAGTTTTTCAGACTTAAAGTCGCTCAAAGTTCGAATTAATGACTCTGTAGCGGTGCCCACAATCCGGGCAAGATCATCACGGGAAATTTTCAAACGGGTATCACCGGCCATCTGCGCTTTAAACTTGTCGAAAATTTCTATCAGCCCCGATGCAACTCGCTTTCTTACGGAATTGTATGCAAGGCTAAGAAGTCGTTCTTCTTTTTCGTGTACGTTTTTTGCAAGCAGCTTTATAAACTGGCCTGCAATCTGACTGTCGTATGAGATCAATTTCACAAAGTCTTCTCTTGGAATGATCATTAGCTCAGCATCCTCCAGTACCTCCGCAGTCTCTGTGTAGTTGACGTCCTCTAATATCGGTGTGTAACCAAGAAAGTTTCCCTCCCCGGCAATTTCAATGATCAGCTCTTTACCATCCTCGTTGATTTTGTAAGTTTTAACCTTCCCACTCTTGACAAAGAAAAGATGTCTTGGATGAGAACCTTCTGAATAGAGCATGTGCTTCCTCTTGTATTGAACCACCTCATAAGCATCCGACAGAAGTCTGATATTCGTATTTGACTTCACAGTGGCTATAAAGTCATTGACTCCAGACTGATCTTGCGAGAAGGTTTGTCTCAGAATCTCCGCCTTCTTCAGCCTGGTCTCTATTGCATTCAGTAGTTCTGTGTCATCAAAAGGCTTTGTAATATAACCATCTGCACCCATGCCCATCCCTTTTTGATAGTCACTTTTCTCCGCTTTGGCTGTGAGGAATATGAAGGGAATCACAGCAGTTTCTGGATTTTTGCTCAGCAGGTGCAGCACGCCATAGCCGTCTAATACTGGCATCATAATGTCGCAAACAATCAGGTCGGGCTTTTCGTCTATCGCTACCTCAACTCCCACTTTCCCATTCTCAGCGGTGAATACCTTATAGCCAGCCAGTTCGAGAATCTCAGCTGTATTCTCCCTTACCTCGTGATTGTCCTCGATGATCAGAATATTTTTCATGCAGTGAAAGTGAACAGTGGGTTACAATTTTACTAAAGAGGCTCTATTTGTTTAAGAATATGATCAAAATTTATTGAGGAATTTGAACAGTAAATGTAGTTCCTTCATCTATATCGCTATTGCACAGTATGCGCCCACCCATCAACTCAAGGTATTTTACCACAATGTTAAGGCCCAGGCCGGTACCCTGAATATTGGCGGCATTCTTTGCTCGAAAAAATCGTTCAAACAAATGTTTTTGATCTTCTTCTGAGATGCCGATTCCTGAATCTTGTACCTCGATTGACAAAAGTTTTTTCTCAGATTTGCAACGAATAAAAATTTCAGAATGGTCCGGAGAGAACTTGATGGCATTCGAAAGAAGATTCGAAATAATGTTCCCAGTCAACTTACGATCCAACTTTACTGAGCTGGTTACCGAACATTCGACAGAAATTTTCTGGCCAGGCTTCGTCAATTGCTCCATACTGGCCACCACCCTCGACAGATCGTCTCTCAATTGTTCGTTGGTCAATTCCTCCATATTCACATCGATCTGACCTTCCTCAAGTTTACCAAGTGAAAGAAAGTCTTCAAGGATATCTCTCATATTACCAACAGCCTCCTTTATCCGATCAACATGTTTCTTTCTCTTCGGATGTTCTTCCTCTTTAAGATATTTGTCAATCAAGGATGCCGATGAAAGTATAGTACTCAAAGGTGTCCGGAATTCATGAGATGCCAGTGTAACGAAACGTGATTTCAAATCACCGAGTTCTCGTTCCTTCTTTAGCGCTTCGTTCAGTTCTTCTTTCGACCCTTCAAGTTCAGCCAGCGTTTCTCTTAGCATCTTGGTACGACCATCCACCTTTTGCTCCAGTTCCACATTAATTTGCTGAATTCGATCCGTAGACTCTTTTAGCGCGATCTCATTGTTCTTTCGCACTGTTATGTCAATAATGAATGCAATTACATAGCTCTCATTATTTCGTGTGTAGTGGCTGAGGCTGATCTCTACGGGAAATACAGTTCCATCTTTTCTTTTGGCAAACAAATCACGGCCCGATCCCATAGGCCGATTGGTTGGAGATTTGACAAAGCCTTCACGGTGACCTACATGCCTTTTGGTAATAGGGCCAGGCAAAAGCATCTCAACGGTCCCGCCAATCACCTCATCCTTGCCGTATCCAAACTGCTGTTCAGCAAATTTGTTGAAGTTGGTAATCACACCATCTGAATTCACAATCACCATGCCGATGGTGGCGAAGTCAAATACAGCTTCGAACTGGTGGTAGTTGGATTCTTTTTCTCTCGCAGGGTTACTCAACTTGAACAAGTTTTTTATCGCCACTAAAAGTAGCAGTTTTTCGCCATCAAGTCCATATCACATGCTACGAAGGCACAAGATCATTTTCGATTGCCGATGATTTCTATACCTTTGAACTATAATATGTGGGCGAGTTACAAGCCAGCTTTCCTTCCTCTGTTATTTATTTAACACTCACTTCAAACTAACAGCTATGATTATCAGTCAGGATGCAGTAGTATCAATTCATTACACACTTCGCGACAATGGAGGAAAAGTTCTTGATTCCAGTTCAGGCAGAGATCCACTTCAATATCTGCATGGACATGGAAACCTGATCATTGGTATGGAAGAAGGTCTTGAGGGAAAGAAAACAGGAGACGAATTCGATCTGAAAATCTCTCCTGAAAAAGGTTACGGTGAGAAAAATGATCAACTGGTTCAGAAAGTTCCGTTAACAGCGTTCGGTAAGCAAGAAGTGGTGCCTGGAATGCAATTCAGCACTCAAAAAGGACAGGTAGTTACAGTAACGGAAGTGGGTAAAGAAAGTGTGACTGTAGATGGAAATCATCCGTTGGCCGGAGTGGAGTTGAATTTTGAAGTGAAGGTGATGGAAATAAGAGAAGCAACTCCCGATGAAGTATCGCATGGCCACGTGCATGGCCCTAATGGACATCATCACTAGCGCTGCAAAATTATTTTACCATTTCGAGTGTAAGCCTTTCCCGACATCGCAACTGACAGTCGATAGAGGTACATGCCCGCTCGCTGTGGAGTTCCTTGCTCATCATCTCCAGACCACATTAGTTCGTTAGTGCCAATGTGAAGTCCCATGTTGGCTTGTGTAAATTCCTTCACGAGGCGGCCATCCAAAGTATAAACTCTTAACACAAAAGAGTCGGGAGCAATCTGGCCTAATGCGGTAAAGCGATAGAAAACGTTGTCAGAGGAGGGATTGGGATATGGCTCGTCAAACGCAACTGCATCATTCTCGCTTACTCTGAACTTCGCCTGATAAGGAGTTTGGGGTTGGTTGCTGCTGCCATCTTGTATTTCAAGTCTCAGTTGGTATTCTCCTTCAGCGAGTGACGGGTTAAATTCAATCGTAAAGTCATCAGTTGCAGTTGCAGGTGTCCATTCCACTTCATCACTACTGAAGTAGATCGGTTCAAAATTGCACGATGCCTGTGCGCAAGGTTTTTTTAGAAAAATTCTCATACCAACAGTGTCTGTCTTCAACACGAATCTATTGTCATCCCAAACCCTGGCACGGATTACCGGATTAGCAGACACAAAATCATTGTCTAAAATGTACCGTCCATCGAAAGTAACATCTGCAATGGGGCTGAAGCTATCTTTGATAACGTTCAGATAATTGTTCAGTTCCAATACGTTGTTGTCATAAACTTGCTCAGCAATTACTTTATCGTTGACTCGGACATTTACATCATTCAACCCAACTTTTTCCCGTGTTTCCACCGTAAACGTAAAATGCGTTGTGTCACCAGGCACAGGCGCAAAAATCCTTTTGACTTGAGGACTTGCGGTTCTTAATGTTTTATTAAAAGTGTTGAAATCTACCCGCAAAGAATCAGAAAACAGTTTATCTGAAATATTTACAAACGAATATGCTGTGCTCCAATTTTCTCCCTCCGATACTTCCACAGACTCCTGTGATCCATCGAAAAGCAACACGCCTTCTGCAACAGGTGTATAGTTGACCAACCATTGATGCAACTGAACGGGAGATTGCTCTATTTCGTCTTCAGTATTCAGTTCAATTCTTATGAAAGGAAATTCCGCAGCATCAATTGAAGACAAGTCCGTGTCACCTGCAACTCCACTAAGAAGCGTTTGTTCGTCTCCATTAAGCTTCAAACCGATCAAGTCAAAGGAGTAGTCATCCGATCCGGAAACCAGGCGTGTGTAGGCAACAAACTTACTCCACTCGGAAGCAGGACCAACCAATTGCGTAGTCATCTTCCCTGACGTGTATTTACCCGTCAACACCTCACCCACTTGCAATTCCTGCTCTGCATGCGGAGTTGCTGTGGCTTGTTTAACAACTGCAGTTCCGGGTGCCGCACCTTTTTTACCAAAAATGACAACAGGCTCCCCCGCTACCAATCCGGATAGTTGACCTGCACTTACCCCAAGTTCAGCCATCTTCGTGACCACATTAGAAGTCCATGATGGATAGTCGGCATTTCCAATAGAGAATATTACTACTGAATCGCTCAGGTTAATATTATCAATCACTTTAATAACGTCATCATTTAATCCTGTTTCCATTTCGGTTAGGCGAAACGAGTTGATCACCTGCGGTTCTCTACCACAAGTACGTGGGTCTTGAAAAATAAAGGGAATGCCAGCATAAGGTACCAGCGTAGTCTTATCGAACGCCACGAAGTTGATGGTGTTGTTGCGACACGGTTGACCTTGAGTGGATAAGTTGTATTCCACATTGTTGATCTTAAAAGACGTAGTAGATGGAGAAGGATGACTCGATCCAAAATTGTCAACAAATACAGAAGCCTGGGTTTCTTCAAATTTTAGTTTTCTTGCTATCGGATCTTTTATGAGGCCGACTGCCGGATTGTCCTTTAGTTGAGGAAAGTGAACCTGCCCCCACCCTTCGTCTCCATTGACTATGTAAGTGAAAGAAGTAGTATTCCATTCTTCATTTTCTCCAGGCAATGGATTGGTCAGTTTCGTTCTCCAGTAGTATGCAGTTGAGTCATCTGCCGCCAATGAGATTTCCTTTTGATTAAGCACCTTGCCGGTCAACGTGAATTGTTGTAGGAACGGGCTATCGAACGTGTCAACTGAATCAACTTCTACATCATAAGATCGCTCGTCTGAGAGCAGGTCGGTGTTCTGCCATCTAAGCATTACGTTAGTCTCATTCACAATTCCAAATGGCGATGGGATCAAGTTGCGTGTTCCACTTAACGGGATAAAAAGGCTAAGTTTTCCATTGTTATTATCTTCATTGAGTTCATCAATTTTATTTCCAAAGTCGAGCTCGACCAAAAACTCATTGCTACCAAAACCGCTCACCCCCTCTTCACGTCTGATTATAAAAGTCAACGTATCCAGAGCACTCGGTGAGGTAAATACAGAATCATAAGCAAATGATGAGTTGTCGCTGAACGTACGTGTGACCCGAACAGGCATCGATGCTTTGCTGACCGAACCGAAATTATTTGCAATAACCTTTATCGCAAATGAATCCAAGAGCGCGGTAACCGGACCGCCATTAAAAGACTCAACATAGATCGCATTGTCGTTTGTCTCATAGTCCGGTGCAAGTGCCCCAAAAAGTTTTACCGCAGGATCGCCAAGCAACATCATTTGTTGAACCTGTGTGATAGCCGAGATGCTGGGTGAAATAAGTTCAAGGTATTTTCTCCCCACTTCTTTTTGAATATCTCCTATCCCGGTTCTTACAAATGTCGAGTCACCGAAACCCGTTTCGTAAAACAGTTGAGTGTACGTTCTGAGCGTTCCCACAAATCCAAACGAGCTGTGAGCGATGAAATTTCGTGCGCCTTTGTTAGCCGCCAGGATCCAATCTTCACCAAACACCGTTCCATTGGAAAAGAATACCCCTGCATTACAACCATTAATCAGGAAGCCAGGATACTTTTCGGGATTGTTGTAGCCCAATACAGGATCACTTGCAAATCCAATATCAATGTCTATCGTACTCGGTGAGGAGTGTCCAAAAAAAGTAATGAAGTTGACTCCTTCATTAACCTCTTCTGACACATTGATCAGTTCAACAGGATTGGGTTCCTGTTTACTAATAGTAGCAACATCACCACCGTAGTAAGGTCCCTCGGCTACTTCCGCAAAGGTCTCCAAGTATTGTTTGAACGTGGTTAGCTCCAGAGGCTGTATCCCTCCGCTCAGATGCAAAATTCTTTTTCGCCATTGCTCGTCAAAAGGCAAGCCTTCTATTTCTAGTATCTTATTGAGATAGGCAGCTACTTGTGCTGGTGTACTCGCAGTGATCCTTCCCGTTGGTACTGCGGGCACATACAACGTCCCATCCAATCCTGCTGAAAATGCCATGTCGCTCCCTGGCATACCAGCCGATGGCACCAGGTCTTTCAAATCATTGGGGCCAAATACAGTTTTCCGGAAAAAACCAGCAGACACATTAAGCCCTTTCCCAATTAGAAATAAATATTTCGGGTCACCGTTTTCAACCATGAACTTCATAAACTCATAGATGGCTGAGGACGAACTCTCTCCGAAGTTGAATTGATTGTACAACTGATCCATTGTGACCACCAATGTGTCATAACCTCCTCCTTCCGCTGACGCTCGAAAACCACCATAAGCTTTTACAGGATCCGAATATCCCAGGGCAGGCTTCATCAAAGCCTTATTGGAGATAATTAGATAGTTGCTTAATGATGGATTGACTTGTCGGAACTTGATTTTTTTAATTACGGGTGTTGAAAAGTTATTCTTTGCAAACAACCTCCGGCTGGTATTTGTGTTTGGAACAACCGCACTACTATTCGGACCAGCGGGTGCTGTGCCAATTGTAACCACGTTTGCCGGATCGGTGATGTCCCATAATGTTAAACTCGAGGCTGGGTTGGTGATTTCGATGTACGATTTGTTTGACGGATTCGTAATAAGTTGAAAAACTTTACTCGCCTGTGACACCATATTAAAGTCTTGCGAAAAAGTCACCTTGACATATGAAACGCTAAGGCGATCTCTTGCTCCGCCAACACCCAAGGCTTTCACACGTACGACCAACTGCCCCCCTGCACTGATATCACTCCACAGAATTGGCAAGTCAACTTTGGAAGTTTGATAGTTGATAAAGTTTTTTGTCGTCAACAAACGAAGCGAGCCACTGTTCGGTCCGACATAAACCTCTGCCATGTGACTTAATTCATCCCGACCCACTATCAACAGCTCCAACTGAGGATCGCCACCAGAAACTACGCCTCCCGTCAGATTCGATATTGTATTATCCAACTGTCCGGTACATCCAGAGTTTCCAATGCATATGGTCGACCCAGTCCAACCTTCTCCCTCATCGAACTGAGTATATTGAAGCACACCACTCACTGTATTGCCGGTTGAGTATTCATTTGTATATACTGAAAGTCGCTCGTTGTTGTGGTAGTCATCTTTCGGAATAGCTGACACGTTGACCTCGCTAAAGTTCGCCATTCGCTTACCTTGCACCAGTGCTTGGCTCCATGTCAAAAAGTATGCACTGGTGTCGCTATAGAGATTGTAGTAAGTGTGAGGCTGAAGAATTGGTGCGGAATACAATCGGGTGTCCGTGACACCATCATTTTTTCTACCGTAAAATTCTATATAGTCAGCAGGGTTAAACTGTGCATCTGCCTGCCCCTGTACTATAATAGCCTGCTCAACACCTCTGTGATAAAGTTGTATGCGCCTGGGATCAACTGATCCGACCGGGAAGCCTGCGTTTTGCAGATCGCTGTAAGTCAGTCGAAACGCGCCATCCGAGGCAAGCGTGACTTTGTAATACTCTTTGTTAAAATCAATCCAGCTATTGGCATATTGCCCACGGGCCAAATGCCCGCATGAGATCATCGCCAGCACCAAAAGGCACTTGAAAACTTGAGAACTATTCATCTGCGCACACCAACGGACGATATAAAGGGCTTAAAACGTAAAAATAAGGACTCCGATTAAGTTAAATACAGTTTAAAAAACCAAAGTAACTAAGGGCATATCCAAGCTTGCCCATCGGTCCTTCTCGGGGTAAAAATGCCCTTTCCGGCCTAAAAACGGAATTATAAAAAATAATCACCAAGTACTTGGCCATACATAGTACTTTTCCGTATACAGTAATAGAACCACTTAAAAAACGGATGTATGAACCTGGAAAACACACAAGTTCAGATGCGGAAGGGGATTTTGGAGTATTGCATCCTTCACATTATCTCGCGTGGCGAGGTGTATGCCTCGGATATGCTGGAAGAACTGACCTCTGCAAAGATGATCGTGGTAGAAGGCACATTGTACCCTCTGCTGACCAGACTGAAAAATGCGGGTCTGGTGGAATATAAATGGGTAGAATCCAAATCAGGACCACCTCGAAAATACTATACACTTACCGCAAAAGGTAAAAAATTTCTCGATGGACTTTCCGACACGTGGGAAGACCTAGTACTTTCAACTCAGAAGATCACCGACTACACAAAGCAGGCTTAAGACAATGAAAAAGAATATCAGTATCAATATCAGTGGTATCATCTTCCACATTGAAGAAGACGGTTACGATATCCTCAGAAAATACCTGGATTCGATCAACACCTACTTTGCCTCTTACGAAGACAACAGCGAAATCCTGTCTGACATCGAAAGCCGGATCGCGGAACTCTTCCTTTCCAAGCTCAACGAAGGAAAGCAGGTAATCACCAAAGAGGATGTGAACTCATTGATCAGCACGATGGGTAGCGTGAGCGACTTCAAGGCTGCGGAAGAACAAGAAGGTGTGAGCATCGAACCCACGAAGAGCAGTGAGCAGAAAGAATCAACTTCCTCGAAGACCACATCCAAGAAACTCTTCAGAGATCAAAAAAGGAAAATACTGGGTGGTATCTGTGCAGGCTTAGGGCATTACTTCAATATCGATCCCGTTTGGCCTCGTCTGTTACTTGGACTGCTCGTCTTGGGAAGCTATGGGGGATTATTGATCGCCTACATTATTCTTTGGATCGTACTTCCTGCGTCTGACGAACTTGAAGAGTCGGACGTTAAGAAGATGTTTCGTGACAGCGAGAAGAAAGTTATCGGAGGTGTAGCTTCTGGGGTCGCTGCCTTCTTTGGCGCTGACCTTACTTTGATCAGGGTATTGTTTGTGGTGTTCACCTTTGTAGGGGGTATCGGTTTCCTTACTTATATCATTCTATGGATAGCCTTACCTGAGGCAAAGACGATTACTGAAAAAATGCAGATGCAGGGAGAGCCTGTTACGCTATCCAACATCGAGAGCACGGTAAAAAAAAGTATCAACGAAAAAGATAGTGGTGACGAAAGTGCGCTTGCCAAAATTATCCTCTTCCCTTTCAGATTAATTGCTTTAGTCATCAATGGACTTGCAAAAATTCTGGGGCCACTCTTCGCATTGTCAGTCGATGTACTCCGCGTGGGATTTGGGGTGCTCATTACAATGGTTGGTATCATCTTTCTCCTTTGCCTGTTCTTCATCGGAGGAGTCGTTCTCGGAATATTTTCAGTGGAGTCAGCACGACTGCTTTGGTGGGATGCCCATATATCTGGTCTCAGCCTTCCGATGGAGGCCATTAGAAACACATTCCCGATCTGGGTATCCATTGCGTCAATGGTCGTTGCAATCATCCCCGCTTTATTCCTGACGCTCCTTGGCGTGTCTGTAATTGTGAAGCGCATTGTATTCAAACCGATCTTAGGCTGGACCTTGTTTGTGATGTTTTTCATTGGCATAGCTGTTCTAAGCTTCAAAATTCCGCAGACGATATATTCCTTTAGAGAGGAAGGCACGCATCGCGTGGAAGAATCGTTCCCAATTGAAGGAAAGACGCTGGTCTTTGACATCCGCGAAGTGGGACTTGAAGACTATGACGTCACAACGATGAGAATAATCGGACATGATGGAAATGACTTGCGTATCGTGAGAAGATTCGAAGCACAAGGACCATCACGACAGGCAGCGATTAACAATGCACAGATGGTGACCTACACGATCGAAAAAAATGATAGCATCTACACCTTCGATTCTAACATTGCTTTCGAGAAAGACGCAAACTTCAGGGCGCAGCGATTGAAAGTGGACGTGTACGTTCCATACAATCATCCATTTGTCATCGAGGAATATCTGTGGACAATTATTGATAACTACGGTCGTCATTTTTATGGAGAAGAAAGAGCTAGAAACACCTGGAAAATGACCACCTCCGGTTTGGAGTGTATCTCATGCGAATCATATTCGTCCCCCGCGACATCATCATCTGGCAATGCCTATGGTCTGCGGGATTTCAATTCTGTCGAACTCACTGGCCTTTTCAACATCAGGATCGATCAAGGGGATGAATTCTCTGTTGAGGTTCACGGCTCAAAACGACAAAAAGAACATTACAACATCTTTACGGATCATGAGACATTGATCATCGAATACGATAACCGGAATGAAAACTTCTTCTGGCAAAACGATGTCTTTGAAAATGATAAAATCTCAATTGACATTACCATGCCCAGCCTGCGAGAGTTGGATGCAAAGGGTGCGGGCAAAATCAGGTTCAGAAATTTTCAGGAAAACGATGTTGAAATTAAGTTAAGCGGAGCTGTTGCCGCTGACGGAAAAATCGATGCCGCATCACTCGAGGTAGATCTATTAGGCGCTTCTTACCTGGACCTCGCAGGTCGTGGATCATTTATGGATGCCAGTATCGCTGGCGCCTCAGGTCTCCGCGCGTATGACTATGAGGTTGACCGAGCCGTTGTGGAAGCGCATGGCGCCTCGTCTGCCAAAGTCTACGTTACCGAATCACTGGAGACTAATAAAAGCTTCGCAAGCTCAATATCACATCGTGGTGGTGCAAGAGTGTCGAAAAACTGACATAGCTCACGCGAAAAAAAATCGGGGCTTCATGCCCCTTTTTTATTTCTAAAAGATTCCTCTCTTTTACGCCTCACAAGACACAGCTTGTAAATGGATGTAAGAATAAAATTTCTCGGAGCAGTAAAGAGTGTTACAGGGTCAAAGTATCTCCTCGAAATTGACGACAAGCGAATACTGGTAGATTGCGGATTATTCCAGGGACCAAAAGAACTGCGCCTGAGAAACTGGAGCAAACTTCCCATCGATCCAAAACAAATTGATGTTATCGTTGTCACACATGCACACATCGATCACACGGGCTATCTTCCGCGGCTGGCAAAAGAAGGGTACGGAGGAAAAATAATTTGTACTGAAGCAACCAAAGACCTTATGGGTATTATGCTTCCGGACGCAGGAAAGTTACAGGAAGAGGAAGCTCAGTTCGCGTTCAAGCATGGCTATTCTAAGCATAGCAAACCTGAGCCACTATTTGGCGTTGCTGATGCCGAAATGGTTTTGGAAATGGTTGAGGCGCATCCCATGGACAAAAAGATAGCGCTCACCAATAACATTGAGATATCGTTTAGAAATGCTGGCCACATCCTGGGTGCTGCACTCGTGGAGTTTTATCTCCGCGGTGATTCTCAAAACAAAAAAATTGTTTTCTCGGGTGATCTCGGAAGAGAGGAAGATCCATTGATGTACCCTCCCGCAAAAGTAAATCAAGCTGATATCCTCTTGATAGAATCCACTTATGGTGACCGTAACAACCCAATGGATAGGGTTGAAAAAGAACTTGAAGAGGTTACTAACTTCACGGTTGACAATGGAGGGCTGTTGATTGTCCCTTCTTTTGCGGTTGGCCGAACACAAAACCTGATTTATTACTTCCACAAGCTGATAGCAGAGAAGCGGATTCCTGCGATCCCGATCTATATTGACAGCCCGATGGCGATCAGCGTCTCCTCACTCTACGAAAAACACGGACAGATAAACAAACTCGAGGTTCACAAAGAAGGAAGTAAGTTGATCAGCGTATTTGACGCTCCCAACATTAGATTCTGTAACACGCCAGAGAGTTCAAGAGAGTTAAATGATCTGAAAAATCCGGCCATCATTGTCTCGGCCAGCGGCATGTGTACGGGTGGCAGGATACTTCATCATCTTTATCATAGGCTTGGAAATAAGAAAGATACGGTTCTCTTCGTTGGATATCAGGCAGAAGGCACGCGTGGTCGAGATATTTTGGAAGGAAAAGAGTCAGTAAGAATTTTTGGAATAGAAGTACCGATCAAGTGTTCCATAAAGAAGATAAATGGTCTCTCCGCTCATGCGGACCAAAGTGAACTTATGAATTGGATTTCGGCATTTGAGTCATCACCCAAGATGACCTTCATTACACACGGAGAGGAAGCAACCGCGCGTGTTTTACAGGACAAGATCAAAACAACAAAAGGTTGGAATTGCTTTGTACCGGATTACCTAGAGTCATTTGAATTATTCTCCTCCATTTGAAATACAATCTCTTTCTCATCTCGATTATCACCCTCAGCATTCCATCCTTTGCACAGAAAACTGGAGTTGCTGGACAGTTGTATTGGAATCAACCCGAATCTAACTCAGATCATCTCGATAAGACTATCCCCTACTCTGGTATTCCTCTTGAGATTTTTGTTCATGAACTGACCACTCTGGCAGAAGTAGATCTCGATGACAACAAGATTTCTAAAATTTATACGCCATTGGTTAAACGTGAGTTTGCAAAATGGAATGGCTCGTTTAAAATCAAACTTCCTCCCGGTCAGTACTCCATTTTTGTCTTTTACAAAAATCATTACTTCGGAAACCTGCAGGATAGAAAAGGCAATCTTAGTCCAGCCTTTGTTGAGTACAAGAAAAAATCGTGGGTGACCATTACGATCGACTATTCCTCATACCACTAACACGATTGTTTTAGGCTCTGGTTTATGGTACCTTCGATTATGAGAAGGTCAATCATCCTTCTTTACATAGTGATCGCTTCTTGTGCGACCTCGCAAAACAGGCAGGGCATAAAAGGGCAGGTACTTTGGATTTCGGGTAATCAATTGCCTGGCCCTGGTGTCAATCGCTCTGCGCATGCTGGTGTGAAACGAGAGCTTTACATTTATGAACTCACAACCCTTTCACAGGTGAGTCAAAATCCGGATGGCTTTTTTGAAAACATCCAGACTAAACTGATCACCACAATCGCCACCAGCTCGGATGGCTCCTTCAAGCTGAAATTACCTCCCGGGGATTACTCTGTATTTGTGAAAGAAAAGGGCGGTCTGTTTGCCAATCGATTTGATAAAAACAACGCTATTAACCCCGTTGCCGTAAAAGAAAGGCAATATGCCTGGCTGCCAATCACTGTCGACTACCAGGCTGCATACTAAAATAATTTAACGAGGATGCAACCAACGCGATGGGGCCTGCATCTTGGTTTTGAAACATTTTAAATGGGATTTCAGATTTACCGGGCTAAAGAATCGGAATGGATTGAAGGATGCAAAAGGCAGGATGCCCGTGCGCAGCGCAGCCTGTATGAGCATTTTTCCGGCAAGATGTACGCCCTGTGTTGTCGATATATCCCATCAAAAATGGAAGCTGAGGATGTGTTGGTAACGGCCTTCACCAAGTTGTTCGAACGAATTGATCAATACAAGGGTGAAGGCAGTTTCGAGGGGTGGATAAGAAGGATTGTGGTGAACGAATCTCTCACCTACCTGAGACGAAACAAAAACATGTACCTGGAAACAGAGATAGAGGTGGTAGATAGAACTCCGGATTATGCGCAACTGGACACCCACCTCGAAGCTGCCGACCTAATGAGGTTGGTTGGCGATCTGCCGACAGGTTACAGGATGGTGTTCAACTTATACGCTATCGATGGATACTCTCACAAGGAGATTGCAGATCAGCTAGGAATAAGTGAAAACACATCAAAGTCACAACTCAGCAGGGCACGAGCCTTATTGCAAAAGAAATTGATAGAGATGGAGAAGGATGTGAATGTTAAAAAATCAAACGGTCATGAATAATTCAATAGACAGTTTTTTTAGGGAGAAGCTAGGAGAGCATTCAGTGGCGCCAGATGCAAATGCATGGTCGCGAATTGAGGGCAGTCTGTCAAAAAAAAATAAGGCAGTAGTCTGGTTCAGAGCCGCGGCCGCACTCGCGTTGATTGCAATGGGGACATGGCTGTTTTATAACATCAACGCAACCACTGAAAGCAATCAAGCAGTGGCAGAAACGAAACCAGAGGTAAAAACAAATGAGACTGCTCAACCCAAAGAAGAAGAGCAAGTTCCAAACCAGTTGCCCGTGGTAACGGATGACATAATTAAGAATCAGAGAGTAGCCAGAGCAGACAAACAAAAGGCCACAACACCAAAGGCAAGGCCAGAAGAACAGAATGAATTACCGCCCTTGGATTTGACTGAGGAACTCAACGTGACCCTCGCTGATAACCTAGTTATTGAAAAAACTGAAATAGCTGATGTTGTAGTGGATGAGAAGCGAGAGCCAATAGTGATTGTATACGAGTTGAAAGATATCGCGAAAAGAAAACCCGATATCGATTTTGAAGAACTTCCGGAAAGGAAGAACGGCCTTAAGAAAGTGTGGGAGATAGCCAGTGACGTACGCAATGGCGACAGCCCCATCGTAGGCCTCAGGCAAGCGAAGGAAGAAATCCTGGCGCTGAATTTTAAAAAGGACGACAAAAAAAATAACAGTAGGTAAATATGAGACCGAGAATTTTTGTGATGTTATGCGGAGTATTGGGATGGGTTCAAACCCTCGCCCAACAAAATCCTGCTGACACAGTAGTAATCAAGGTGGGTGAGTCAAGCAAAGTCATTTTTGCCATCCACAAAGATGATATCCAGACACTAAAGTATTATGACTTCCAGGCGTTGATGGACGACATGATCGTGAAGCTGGAAAAGCAGGACGCAACAGCGGTGAACACACCCCCATCAGAATACCTGAAAGACGAAGATGCGGATGTAGTTGTAGCTGAAGAATCGAAGCCAACTTATGAGTGGCCGAAAGACGAGGAAGATGATCGCGACTACGGCAGTGATCGCTATCGGGATGAAGGTGAGTGGGTAACCTACGAAGGCAGTGATCGGGATGGTAGGGAATACAGAAACAAGATCCGCAATGAGAGACACCGAGGAAGAAGAACTTTTCACTCTATAAGCTTCGATATCGGAACAAATAACTTTCTCAGCGATGGCAAGTTTCCGGACAGCAACAACGATCAATACACAGTAAAGCCTTTTGGTTCGTGGTATGTCGGCATTAACTCAATCCAAAGAACGCGACTGGCAAACAAATTCTTTTTGGAATGGGGTGTAGGCGTGAGTTGGTACAACTTCAAATTTCAAGACGATAGAACATTCATTTCCAAAGATCCGACTGGAGTGACTATTGGGATGGATACCAGAGACCTGGATTTCAAAAAGAGCAAATTGACTGCCTCTTATATCAACGCATCGTTTGTTCCTGTGATTGACTTTGGAGGTAACAGAAGAAAGCCCATGATCCTCGACAGCTATCATTCCAATTCTTTCAGAGTAGGTATCGGTCCTTACGTAGGATATCGAATTGACAGCTACACGAAAAATATTTACAACGAGAATAACGACAAGAAGAAGGACAGAAACCATGACAATTTCTACCTGAACAATATCCGTTATGGCACAAGGTTACAGATCGGCTTTCAGGACTTTGATCTGTTCTTCAACTACGATATGAATGAATTGTTCTCGGATGGAAAAGGGCCCAAGCTCAATGCCTTCAGCTTCGGTTTGATCATCTAAAATTCTTGAGGGTCGTTCTGGACAATCAGAGCGACTCTCTTTTATATAGAATCAGTTCCCTTTCGTCTCCCTTCAGCTTCAACTCGGCACACATTTTTTTTGGAGATGGCCACTGGTAAGCCATCCACAACAACACCAGCAAAAAGTAGATACTGAAAATCTCACTCCCGGTAAGATAAAGACCGGCAGCCGCTAGTGCTGAAACGACAACACCGCTCACCATTCTTCCTACGGACAAGCCGAAGTAGCTATCCATTCTGTTTCCCAAACTTGGTTCTTTCGAAACCGATTGCAGCTTATTCCTGATCACCAAGTGAACGATCGTTAGGAGCAGTAAAGCAAACACAAACAGTGCAATCTGTACTATCAATATCTGATCATCGGCTTGAATCAAGGAGTTAATTTCTCCTACTTGCATCTTCAAATAGAGATAGATAAACAATCCAAGAGGTACAAGGGTAATTGCATAGCAAACGTTATACAGTTTATAGAAGTACTCCTTGATTGAATTGAATTCCATTGGGAAATAAAACTTTTTATCAAATTTAATAATTATCTTAGGGTGTAGTTTGACATGGAAGCTGTAATGAATTTATCGCGTAGGGAGCAGGTCATTCGCAAAGCTGCTGAACTCTTTAGAGAAAAAGGATATGCAGCGTCCTCTATGCGCGATTTGGCGCAAAAGTTAGGCATCGAAGCCGCCAGTTTATACTCACACATCAAGTCCAAAGAAGAGATTTTGCGCAACCTGTGCTTCGACATGGCCGCAGAATTTAGAAAATCCCTTGATGAAGTTGAATCTCGTAACGTGTCGGCCAGTGAAAAACTGAAGCTAGGTATAATAGGACACATACAGGTAATGGCCAAAGACCTGACGGCTTCTGCTGTTTTTATGAACGAACACCGACACTTAAGTCAACCCTACCTTCGCGACTTCCTGTTGCTTCGCATCAATTATATCAACCGATTTAAAGCCATCATTGAAGAAGGGATTCGCCTGGGCGAATTCAAAGAGAATATCGACACGAAACTTTCAGTGATGACCCTGTTCTCATCCCTCAACTGGATGCCTCAGTGGTACGACCCGGAGGGGAAAATCGACTCGCTCAACATCGGCCAGCAATTATCCGACATGCTTGTCAACGGCTTGAAGAAACAAAAGCCATAATATTCCTGTTGTACTATTAAATATGCCTAACAGATGTTAGTTTTAACGCTGATATCGGTTACGATATTGATTTACATTTAGTACAAATTACTTCAGCTTATGTACGGAGGAGGAAACACATTCGAAGGCATTAAACCAGATGCATTAGCGGGCGAGGACCCCATAAAACTTGCCGAGTTTGAGGCGAAAATTGATAGAGGCGAAAAGATAGAGCCCACCGACTGGATGCCGCAACTTTACCGCAAGCAACTCATTCGCATGATCGAGCAACATGGACACAGCGAGATCATTGGAGCTTTGCCCGAAGGCACCTGGATCACACGCGCTCCGGGCTTCAAGAGGAAAATGTCGTTGATGGCAAAGGTGCAGGATGAAGTGGGCCACGCACAACTTCTCTACAGTGCCGCTGAAACTCTTGGCAAATCAAGAGAGCAGATGATCGATGACCTGATTAACGGCAAATCAAAATATTCCAACATCTTCAACTACCCCACTTTTACTTGGGCCGACTGTTGCTTCATCTCATGGCTGGTAGATGCAGGTGCGATCGTAAATCAATTGGCCAACGCAAAGGGTAGCTACGGGCCATACTGCAGAGCGCTGGACAGAATTTGCGCTGAAGAATCATTTCATCTTAAGTATGGACACCATTGTGTGATCTACCTGGCAGCGGGCACTCTAAAGCAAAGACAAATGTTCCAGGAGGCACTCAATCGCTGGTGGCCACCGATGATGCACTTCTTCGGCCCCTCAGATAAAATCTCCGTTCACACTGAAGTGCTGATGAAATGGAAAGTGAAAATGGGATCGAACGATGATATGAGGAATCAGTTTTTGGATATGTATGTTCCAAAAATTAAGGAACTTGGATTCACCATCCCGGATCCTAAGCTGAAGAAAAATACTGACACCGGGCGTTGGGAGTACACTGAGCCGGATTGGGAAGAATTCAAAAGGGTAATCAACGGGGACGGCCCTTGCAACAAAGAAAGGCTTGAGGTTCGCAGAATTGCCGAGGAAAGAGGCAAATGGGTTCGCGAAGCATTGCGAGCGCCAAAGGCCCAGTACGTAACCCCACTTGCCTAAGTAAAAAATTTAAAATCTGATCTTCATCATTCCTAAAAGGAAAGGAATGACACTATTTACTTCTATGAATTCTCTGGACCCGCGTGTAAACAGACTTCCAATTGATAAGGTTGCCAATTCTTCTCCCAAGGCTGCCTTGGATCAGTTTGGCACATTCGAAGTATTTGTTCAAGCTAAGGAAGGAAAACCCTTTCAACATGAAGGTATCGTACACGCGCCTAACATTGAGATGGCATATGTATTGGCGAAGGAAACGTTTACAAGAAGATTCACCTGCATCTCCATTTATGTAACAGACACACGAAGTGTTCATGTCTCAGCTATGACTGAGGGCACAAACAACGCTTATGAAAACATCAATGACTCTGGGGCTAGCGAGCCAAAAACATCTTATGAAATCTATCATTTACTGAAGCGCGGCAAGCAGCATATTCATGTAGGGTCGGTCACAGCCGGATCCCCCGATGAGGCGATGTGGCGTGCGAAGGCGTCATTGGCTGGAGAAAAACAAGTTTTCAATATCTGGGCAATTCGCACAGATGACATCAGATTTACTACGACCGAAGACAAAGACCTTTGGCTGACGTTACCTGAGAAAAAATTCAGGGATGCTTCGGACTACAAAGGTGGAGATAAACTCAAAGCATTTTTAGAAAGCGTGAACAAGTAAAAAGATATGGATCAGCAAGCGCTAAAAGAACTTCTTTACAAAATGGCGGATGATCAACTCATCATGGGTCATCGCAATTCGGAGTGGACTGGATTTGGTCCGCTACTCGAAGAGGATATCGCATTCTCATCAATGGCTCAGGACAAGATCGGGCATAGCCTTGCCATGTACAACATGCTTCAAGAACTTGGTGAGCAAGATCCTGATACGGTTGCCTTTACACGCAATGCCAACCAATTTCATAACTGTCAGTTGACTGAACTCCCTAATGGAGAATATGATTTCAGTCTCATAAGGCACTTTCTCTTTGATACGGCTGAGGCAATTCGTTTTGAAATGCTCACTCAATCAAGCTATGAACCGCTTGCACAAGTAGCAGCCAAAATTCGCGGGGAGCTACGCTACCATACCATGCACGCTCAAACCTGGATCAAGCAACTGGGGTCCGCCACAGAAGAAAGTATTTCACGATTACAGAAATCGTTAGAATACGCCCTCCCCTTTTCACTCGGTATTTTTGAACGCTCCCCGTTTGAGGATAAACTAATCGCTGATCGAATCTTTGAAGGCGAGGCCGCGCTGGAAAAGAAATGGAAAGCTAAGGTGGAGGAACTAATTGGCCAGACTCAACTTCGACTGCCGTCATGGGAATCGTTAACTCCTGTAGTTGGCGGAAGAGAAGGGAAGCATACTGAACATCTTCAGCCTCTTCTCGATGAGATGAGTGAGGTATTTAAAATAGATCCAACAGCCGAATGGTAATCATATGAGAGCAACCACCAAAGAACTAAGTACGATAGTCGAAGAGTACGCAAAAAAGTTTGCTCAGTTCTCAGAGGAGGAAATGACTGCTAAGTCAGACCCAAAAAAATGGAGTAAAAAGGAAGTAATTGGTCACCTCACCGATTCTGGCCAGAACAACCTGAGAAGGTTCATTGTTGGACAGTATGAGTCGACTCCGCCAAAGATTGTTTACGAGCAAGACTTTTGGGTGTCTGCCAACAACTATCAGTCGATGAAGTCAAAAGACGTAATCGAATTGTGGAGATTGGTAAACCTTCAAATTTGTCAGGTTCTGAATAACATGAATCCTGACAACTATAGCAAGACATGTGATTCAGGTAAGATGCAGCCATCTGTCCATTCCCTAGAATGGCTCGCAGAGGATTATGTAAAACACCTCAAGCACCATATCAATCAGATCATCGCAAAATCATTTGATATCGTATATCCTTGAACAAAGTTGTCACGATAGCGCAGGTGAAAGAATGGCTGGAGGACGTTAAAGATCCCGAGATTCCCGTGCTGTCACTCACCGATATGGGAGTGATTACAAACATACAGTTGGGTGACACTGTCAAGATTGAGATGACTCCCACTTTCGTGGGATGCCCCGCGATTGACTACATGAAGCAGGACATCATTGAAACGTTGGAGAAGAGAGGATTGAAAGCTGAGGTAGAGGTGAATTTTAAAAAGTCGTGGAGCTCGGATTTGATCAGCGAAAAGGGAAAAAAGGCGCTGAAGCAATTTGGGCTAGCCCCTCCACCCCACACCAAAATTTTTAAAGACCTGGAAATTCTTGAAAATGCCACGTGCCCAAGGTGCAATGGCGCTAATACGGAGCTCAAAAACCCCTTTGGACCTACACTATGCCGGGCCATATTTTATTGCCATACTTGCAAGGAGGCATTCGAACAATTTAAACCGCTATAAACTCTGGTAATCTCTGCCAAACAATTATGACTGAGTTCCGTATGTAGTGGGACATCGCTAAAAATGAGGACAAAGGCTTTTTATATCGTTTTGGTCACTATTGCGGGATTATGGTCTTGCAGGCAAGGTGGCAACAAGGCAGAAAAGACTTCATTTACCAAAGTGGACTCGCTAACTGAAACTTACCTACTACTTCAGGACAGTCTGCTTCATGCGTGGAATATGATGGCTTGGGACGAGAAAGAAAAGATCAAATCTCTGCACAACCTCATTCATCTCATGCATAACGAAGAAGGCTTCGATGAAGATCAATTGGCCACCCTTGAGCAGCGTCTGGAACAGTTGGACAGAATAAGGTATACCCAGAAATCGCTGGCTAATACCTTCGTTATCGAAGAATATGACTTCGCATCAAACTCACTGGTGTCAGAAATTGTAAGCATGGCGGAGAGCGATCCCAGCTTCATCGCACAGGAGAAAGTTCAGAAGTATGTAGACAAGGTAATTATAGCCGACCAGCGGGTTCCTGAACTCCGATCAGGCTACGACCGTATTGCCATACGCTTCAACGAGTTTCTGGAAAAAAACACGCGGTATTTGAAAGAGATAGATCAAGACTATTCTGGAGAAAAGAAAGCCCTGTTCTCTTCAATTACCGAGTAGCCCTTTTCCTTCCCTTATTTTTCGATCCGTAAAAGCGCTCCTTCTTTTTTTCTGAGTACTTTTCTTTCTTCTTAGTCGTCAACTCAAGCCTGACAGCCCTTCCTCTCACTTCTACATCCTCGAAACCCTTGAATACCTTTTCGACCAAGCCTTTTTCAAGCTCGAAGAAAGAATATGCCCCCTTCAAATCGATCTTACCAATCTGCCCTTTCTTGATTTCTCCAAAATCGCAAATCAACCCTAACAGACTGCCCTTATCAAGTCCATCCATCTTACCTACGTTGATGAAGACGCGGTCTCCGGTAGTGTATGCTTGGCTATCACCATTGTTGCGTTCGCTGTGGGTCTCGTTCAAATTCGGTGCATCACGATAGTAAGCCAGGAATCGATTGAACTCGATTGAAGCAAATCTTTTGATAATGTCCTCTTTGCTCAATGATTGCAGCTCATGAAATACCTCGGGCAAAAAGAAATCAATTTCTTCTTCGTTCACTTCCACTTCGCGTATGCGGTGGGTAAGATCAAGCAATTGTTTCTGACAAACCTCATCTCCGGTAGGCACGGTTACTCTTGTGAATCGCCTTTTAATCGCTCGCTCAATTTGTTGGATCCTAACGACCTCACGCTTGGAAACAATAGCCAAAGAAATTCCTTTTTTCCCAGCCCTGGCCGTACGGCCACTGCGGTGAGTATAAAACTCCATTTCGTCAGGCATATTCATGTGCACCACGTGAGTGATGTTGCTTACATCAATACCGCGAGCTGCCACATCGGTAGCAACTAACAATTGAAGGGCTTTGTTTTTAAAGCTCCGCATTACGCGATCACGCTGCTGCTGAGACAGATCGCCATGAAGTGCATCAGCATTGTAGCCGTCTTTTATCAGATGCTCTGCTACTTTTTGAGTATCCATTTTTGTGCGGCAGAACACAACCCCGAAGATGCCAGGGTTGTAATCAACAAATCTTTTTAAGGCCAGATACTTATCTCGCTCCGCTACAACCGCAAATTGATGATCAATATTTTCATTGCCCTGCTGCTGCGCACTCATAGTGAGCTCCACTGGCTTATTCATGTAGTTGTTGGCGATTGCGCGTACCTCTTTTGGCATGGTGGCTGAGAACAACCACACCTTTTTCGACTCTGGTGTTGTCGACAGGATTTCATCAATATCTTCCTTGAAACCCATGTTCAGCATTTCATCGGCTTCATCCAGCACGACAAAGCGAACGGATGTGAGATCAACTACCCTGCGCCCCAACAAGTCGATCAACCGACCTGGTGTCGCTACTATGATCTGCGCACCACGTTTTACTTTTCTGATTTGCTCGGAGATACTTGCACCTCCATACACGGTTACGATATTGAGCGACTTAAACGATCTGGAAAAATTTTCCAGATCGTTGGTGATCTGAACGCTAAGCTCGCGTGTTGGCGCCACAATCAACGCTTGTGTGTTGTTGTTTCGTCCGTCCACGAGTTCTACTAAGGGCAGTCCAAATGCTGCCGTCTTCCCGGTTCCCGTTTGTGCCAGACCCACGAGGTCAGACTTACCACTAAGAAGAACAGGAATCGCTTGTTCCTGGATTGGTGTGGGCGTTTCAAAACCCATCTGGCGGATAGACTCCACCAACTCCCCGGATAGCCCGAGGGTTTCAAATGATTTCATTTTTGCTATTTATGTTAATGTAAGGTCAGACGATTCACCTTACATTTTTTACGCTGCGGTCGTGCAGCGCTTGAGGGCATTCATCTATCCTTAAACCGATGCAAAAGTAGAGTATTTATTTTAAAGTGATTTTCTGGAGGAAGAAATGAGTTTGACAGAAGTAACGATAGGTTTGAACGGTCACAGCAGAAGAATCTGTGTTTTGACGGCTAAACCTGACGCAAGAAATCACCATCGACAATCAAGACCTTAACTCCATTTTCCGTTGTCGAACGATGCGAGCTCAACGCATCGGAGACTACATAAGTCATCCCTTTTGTCAAATGAAACAATTCTCCATTTTCAAGTTCGCTGACGAATTCTCCCTCCAGACAATGAACAATGTGTCCCTTCTGACACCAATGGTCTGCAAGATATCCAGCTGAGTACTCAACTACCCTTATTCTCAACCCAGGAAACTGAATGGTCTGCCATATCGCTGTGCCTGTCTCACCCTTGTATTCAACTTTTTCAATTTTTGACCAGTCAATGGTCTGAAATCGGATGTCGGAATGCATTCTTAAATCTATTTACGATCGCGTTATTCTCAGGAGACTTACCCCGATATAAGGTACTGATTTTTAGCAGTTGTTGCCTATTACGGCCGCTTCATTGTCAAACGGATCACAAGCTTATACATTGAAGGACACCAATAGCCCGAGCCAAGTGATAAGGCAAACGTTAATTTTCTCATCGATCACCCTTTTCTTTTTACTAACAAATTTAAAGTGTGCCAAGGATGATCCTGGACCGTTGTTCTTTCGGTTTAGTCCAGTACTATTTGTGGATTACAACCAAGAATTTGAATACGAATATACAGCAGTGAGTTCCTCAGGTAAGCCTGTGACTTATCAGGTAGAGCTACCGGACTGGATGATTCACGATGAGGCATCTCTAAAGATCAAAGGAACACCTTTATATCAGCATTCAAATAGGGACTATAAAATCAGTATCACAGCTACTGATGGCGAAAATATAATAACTCAAAATTTTAGCCTTGAAGTTGTACGCGCGGAATTCACCTGTGATGTGAACTTCGGTGAACCCTCAAAGTCGCCTTATGCTCTCCCTTTTGACGTAGGTACCAGTTCCAGAATTATACAGGGCTATTGTCGAAGTGGCACTGGTGGGCATATAGGTTACTTTGCGTACGATTTTGCCTTGAACATGTTCGACACACTTCGGGCTGCGCGCTCCGGTGTGGTAATGTTCGTGCAAGAGTCGTTTGTCGATGGCAACAAGGTGCCAGGGCAAGAAAATTTTGTAATAGTGGAGCACGATGACAAAACCGCTGCACGATATGTACACATGACAAAAAACGGTGTGCTGGTAGATGTGGGTCAACGCGTAACGCAGGGTCAACCTATTGGACTTAATGGGCTAACAGGTGCCACTACAAGTCCCCACCTGCACTTCGATGTCTTTAGATCGCGAAACTTTGGAGGTTTTCCAGCGCTTAGGGCTCAAAGTTTACCAGTAAATTTTAGTAACGCCCAAGGTACATTGGATCAACGGAATGGTTTGAGAGAAGGGTCCACCTATTCTGCGCTCCCACTCTGAGAGATTTGGTGGCTTTTAAGGTTGCAGCTACCTTACCCCAAAATTCCAATTTGAATTAACCTCTGAATTGGCTATTATGAGTAGCTATCAGACATTAATCACTACGTCTTTAAAATAAACTACCCTGATCATGATGAACTCAGAGTCGGCTTTGATGCAAAGAAGTAAAGTGAGGCTTATCGGCTTACTTTATATGGCCGTAATTGTATTTGCTGGCTTCAGTCAGGGATATGTTAGGGCAAACCTTGTAGTGCCTGGTGATGCATTAACTACTGCAACTAACATTCTCTCCAACATCGAGCTGTTTCGGTTTGGCTTGGCTGCTGACTTGATCGCATTCATTTTGGATGCGATTATTTCGGTGCTCTTGTATCAGATGTTAAAACCTTTTGGAAAAACTCTGGCAATGATCTCTTCGGGTCTGCGACTGCTCGCCCATCCAGCCATCGGTGCATTGAACTTACTCAACCATTATATGGCTTATCATGTTTTAAGTGGCGCTGATTTTTTAACCGTTTTCGATTCAGCACAACTTGAGTCATTAAGCCTGCTATTTATGGATGCACATCGATATGGTTATTTGATTGCTGGTGGACTTTTTGGCGTTCATTGCTTTTTCCTTGGACTGTTGTTGATTAGGTCAAAAATGATTCCCGGTTTTTTTGGTTTCATGATGATGGTTGCAGCTGGCGGATACCTGATGGAAACCTTTGGTGACTTTCTCTTTCCTGGAAATGAGGAATGGCTTGCCTGGGTTGTGGGGCTTTCAGCGGCATTGGGAGAGGTGGAGCTAGCTCTTTACCTGCTCATCAAGGGCACAAAAGATAGTTATAGCGGAAAGGCAAACTAATTGCCAACACTGGGCGTACTGATCAGTTCTGGCTACCGCGGAATTTCAGAGAGTCAGTCTTCGGAAGTATTTCATTGTTTCAATTCTATCCTATGATTACCTTATAAACAGGATTGAAAAATCATCACCATGTCAAAATATTTTGTTCTACTCCTTTGTTTTACTTCAAATCTTTTTGCTCAAGCTCAACTACAAACAAAAGCTGAAATCGATAAGGCTGTGGCAAGCCAAATAAGACCGGCTCTTCAGGAGTTCAAGGAGTGTCTTGCAATCCCCAACGATGGGCATTATCCAGAGCAAATTCAGGCGAATATGCAGTGGGCAATTAACGCTTTTACGAAGCGTGGATTTACCACTCAAGTTTTAAAAACACCAGGCGCGCCTCACGTATTCGCAGAAAGGAAGTTTACAAAGAAAGGAAAGACTGTACTATTCTATCTTCAAATCGATGGTCAGCCAGTTGACAGCTCCGCTTGGGATCAGTCAAGTCCGTTTCAAGCAACGCTCAAAGAAAATGTAAATGGCAAGTGGACTACTCTGGAGTGGACAAAATTAGATACGAACATCAACCCCGACTGGCGCATCTATGCACGTTCCGCGTCAGACTCCAAAGGTCCGGCCATGTGTTTCCTCTCCGCTTTGTCTATTCTGGATAAGTACAAAGTCAAACCCAACTTCAATATCAAGGTGATCATGGACTTTCAGGAGGAGATGAGTTCACCTCAATTAGAGTGGGTAGTGAAGAACAACAAAGGACTCCTGGCGGCTGATATGGTTTTAATAATGGACGGTACTCGACATGTATCCAATCTGCCGACCCTTTGCTTTGGTGCGCGTGGCATCGCTACCGTCACGCTCAAAGTATACGGACCAAGAAATGCACTTCATAGCGGACAGTATGGCAACTACGCTCCGAATCCAGTATTTGCCCTCTCGAGACTTCTCGCGGGAATGAAAGATGAACAGGGACGCGTCATCATTCCCGGCTTCTATGATGGCATATCTCTTAGCGATTCGGACAGGGCAGAGCTAAAAAAAATTCCGGAGGATGAAAATGAAATTAACCGCACGCTAGGTATTGCAAAAGCTGAATCGGTCGGAGACACTTATCAGGAAGCAATGCAATATCCAAGTTTGAATGTACGTGGCTTGCGTGCTGCATGGGTTGGCAAAGAAGTACGAACCATAATTCCACAGGATGCTGTTGCTGAAATAGACATGCGACTGGTACCTGAATCGTCAGGAGAAAAATTGGTCGATCTTCTCAAGGATTATGTAGAGTCACAGGGCTTTCATTTAGTAAATGGTGAACCTACTGAGGCAGAACGCAGTCAATACACTAAGCTAGCTTCTTTCACTTCCAACCTGGGATCGGATCCATTTCGTACAGATATTGACACCGAGTTGGGTCATTGGTTAACACGTTCGCACCAAAGGGCTTTTGGTGATCAATTTGTAAAAGTACGGACCACGGGTGGCTCACAGCCAATCGCTCCTTTCATTCAAACGCTATCTATCCCAGCTGTTTCAGTTCGCATTCCAAATCCTGATAACAGTATCCACAGCCCCAATGAAAATATACGGCTCGGTAACTTTGTTGATGGTATTGCTACCATGGTGGCCACGCTAACAGAAAAGCTATAATCGCTGCGATACACCAACTGCAAGAGCAAGCTGGCAAATTGACGTTTCTTTTTCTACCTTTTAGGTAAGACACCTCCATTTATGAAACTGTCATTCCTTTATCTATTCAGCTTTCTTTTTTGCCTGACTTCACATCTCGTGCTAGCGCAACGTGAGGCAGTGCTTAAGCAAATCGATGTACCACACGACTATTACTTTCGTGAAATGTACTTGCCGCAGCTAACTACCGGACCGAGTAGCGCCACCTGGTCTCCAAATGGTGATGAAGTAATCTACAGCATGGCTGGGTCGCTTTGGCGTCAAAAGATTGGAGAAACAGTTGCCACACAACTCACCGATGGCGATGGCTACGACTATCAACCGGACTGGTCACCGAATGGTAACGAAGTGATTTTCACAAGATATACCGGAGATGCGTTGGAACTGCATCTTCTCGATCTTGCAACGGGAAAAGTAAAAGCACTTACGAGCAATGGCCAGGTTAACCTCGATCCACGGTTTGCACCGGATGGCAAAATGATCGCCTATGTTACAACACAAAATACCGGTCATTTCAGAATTTGGACAGGCAACATTCAAAACGGCATATTAAATGCTAAGCCGCTATCACCCGAAAGAAAATCAAATCCTCGCTATTACTACAGTGAATATGATCATCAACTAAGCCCAGCATGGTCGCCTGACGGAACTGAATTGGCAATGGTCAGCAATCCGGATCAGATTTACGGAACCGGTTCAATATATAAAGTAGATGTTGACGAGACCAGCAAGTTGATTTTGATTCAAAAAGAAGAGACCGCATGGCGCACACATCCCGAATGGTCACCCGATGGACACCGAATCGTCTATGGTTCCTTCGTTGGCAGACAATGGCACCAACTATGGGCCACAACATCCAAAGGTGGAGGTGATCCATTTGCGCTCACTTTCGGAAAGTTTGATGCAACAAATCCCCGATGGTCGCCTGACGGAAAACGCATCGCCTACATCTCCAACGAAAGTGGCAATACAGAACTTTGGACTTTCGAAGTTCTCAGCGGAAAAAAGAAAAAAATTGAGATTAGCCAAAGGAGATATATGAATCCTTCGGGGAATATTTCCATTAAAATCGTTGATGAAAATGGTCAGTTACTACCAGCACGTATTTCGATCAAAGCAGCAAATGGAAAAAGTTATGCTCCCGGCAATACATGGATGCATGGGGATGATGCATTCAACAGATCAAAACAAAAATATGAGACCTATTACTTTCACACCGATGGCGAATCAACTGTCACTGTGCCGCAAGGAAATGTTTCAGTAACTGTTTGGAGAGGTTTGGAATACTCCGTCAAAAAGCAAAGTGTTCAGGTAACGGGAGAGCAAGCTTCAGTAACAATTACAATGACGCGCTTGCCCTTCCCTCCTGCCTGGAATAATCGACTGAGTGCCGATGTTCATGTTCACATGAATTATGGCGGGCTCTATCGAAACGCACCGGAGAAAATGTTGAGACAAGCGCGAGCGGAAGATCTTGACATTGTTTTCAATACAGTAGTTAACAAAGAAGTTCGTATACCAGACATTGACTATTTCTCAGCAGACCCCGATCCAGCATCGACCAATGATGCATTGCTTGTTCATTCACAAGAACATCACACAAGCTATTGGGGTCATATGGGATTACTTGGACTGAAAGATCACTACATCATGCCTGGCTACACGAGTTATCCAAACACGGCAATTTCGAGTCCTCATCCTTCTAACTCAGTTGTGGCAGATCTCGCTCACCAGCAAGGTGCTCTTGTCGGCTATGTTCATCCATTTTACGAAATACCCGATCCTTCTAAAGACGATATACACAACGCACTACCAGTTGACGTTGCCACAGGGAAAATTGACTATTACGAAACCGTAGGATTCAGTTATCATTTGCCAAGTGCCGAAGTGTGGCACAGGTTGCTCAATTGTGGTTTCAAGATTACTGCTGCAGGTGGCACCGATGCTATGTCGAACTATGCCTCCTTGAGAGGCCCTGTTGGAATGGATCGAACTTATGTACAGATAGATGGTGCAATTTCTGATCCATCAAAAAAAAGAGATGCATGGTTGAATGGATTAAAGTCAGGTAACGCGCTCGCCACCAATAGCGCGATTCTCCACTTCGAAGTAAATGGGCAACAGCCAGGAAGCGAAGTACAAGTGAAGGGAAAGAAAGCGAAACTCACTTACAAAGGTTTCATGCGTTCGATAATTCCAATGGACCATCTTGAGATTATCCAAAATGGAAAAGTTGTAAAAGCAATAAAACTAACCGGAGATAAGACGACTGCCGACCTGGAAGGAACATTAACGCTTGACCAAAGTGGCTGGCTCCTTCTTCGCGCCTGGAACGACACCGACCATGAGCTAATTCAGGATTTTTACCCGTATGCCACTACTAACCCTGTATATATCATACAAGACAGCAAACCCATCCGATCGAGCAGCGATGCAGATTTCTTTATCAGGTGGATTGATAAGATCTATGAGTCGGCAAGCCGCCAAACCTACTTTACTCAGACCGGAAGGGAACTAACGCTGAGCCACATCCTCGAAGCGAAGAAAGAATTCGAAAGCAGGAAGTAGATTCACCTACCGGAATTAACTGTTCACCTCTTGTTTACCTTTTCTGGCCGGAAAAGATTCATCGCTTTGAATCTTTAGGCTCGTCTAAACGTATTAATGGTGGTGTTGGACGAAGAAGAAAAAAGCTACAAATAGCAAATTACGCTTCGACCATATGCCACCAAATAAAGTGAGTGTTTTTAGAGAAAGAGCAGAAGAAAGAATGGAGGAAGTAAAAATGGAATGGAATAACATATATATAACTGGTCAACCAGGGTATAAAAAAGAGGTCGCCAGAAAGCTGGAAAGCTCCGACCTGAGTTTTATGCCTGGATACATCGGGTCAACTGCTGGGGCAGATGACCACGATATGTATTGGCTGGACAAGTCTGTGGAATTGAGGCAATTCAAGCTGGCAATAGGGGCAAAACTGATCTGGAAATACCGGATCGAATTCTACCCAAGTTTGGAGGCCTTTATATCCTCTCAGGACAAAGGCAGAACTAACGATGCCTTCACTGAAAAAGACCTTGAGTTGATTGCCGAAATGAGAAAGGCCAGCTAATCCTTATTCTGAACTGAATAAATCGAGAGGGTTCTATCCTTTCTGATCGTCACGTATCCCAGGTAAATAAGAGATATCCCAAGTAGTTCGGTTACATAGAGCACCTCTGTGTAGCCGAACTTGGTAAAAGATCCGCCTATTCCCGGCAATAGTCCACCAAAGGCGATAAACAGATTGCCCAAAAAACGGTTGCGATAAATTTTGTCGCGACTGTATTTGTATGCAGAGTAAAAGGCTCCTCCTACCAAAAAAACAAACGCATAGATGTTTACTATCGGTGTAACCAATCGCAATTTACTCCAACCTAACACTCGCCCAGTAAGGCGTCCATGTTCAACCAAATCATAGTTAATTGGCGACAAGAAAACTAAAACCGATGCAACAACTATTATAAGCACCACTGCCCCACACATAATGTCGGCCGTGCGTTTGCTAAACATTAAATAAACAGAACCTTGAGCAAGAGGAAATCCACCCAACAAAGCTCCAAGTACGTACCACCAGCGAAACACGGGTGCACTCCATCCCCAAATCCCAACGATACTCTCTGTAAGTGTTCCCAAACCGTAACAAAGAACACCTAGCGTCCACCACATCAGATAAGATGGCCTCCCTTTGGTATTCCAATGACGGTAGAGGATTGTGAAAAACACGCCCGACAAAATGGTAGTCAGTATCGGTATTTTATGCACAATTGTCATCCAATCCATCACAGTATCTTTAGAGCAACGAAAATAACCATGCATACCAGTTTATAAAACATTGCGTTCAAATCTTGCGGATATTAGTACGAGAAAATAAAGTAATTTTACCCTGAATGAACACAACGAATCCCAACACTTTTGCACCCGAATCCAGGAATCTTCTAGGTATAAATGGCTTCAAGCTATCCAAAGGAAATAAAGTCACAGTTATTGGCGCTGGTGCGTTTGGCGGATGGTCATCACTATACTTATTGAGAAAAGGATTCGATGTGACATTGGTTGATGCATGGGGAGCAGGTAATTCAAGGTCCAGTTCTGGCGATGAAACCAGGGTGATCAGATCAACTTATGGCGGTAATGAGTTCTATTTTGATTTGAATGTCCGTGCATTGAGTCTTTGGAAGGAGAATCAAGAGCGCTGGAACAAACAACTTTTCTTTAATGTGGGTGTGCTCTGGTTTTGTTATGAAAGAGATACACCGCAGTTAGACGATTCCATTCCCTTCACTAAAAAACACAAACAAGAGTACGAATATCTTTCACCTGATGAACTGAGCAAACGATTCCCGGCTGTACATACTGGTGATCTCCATCACGCCTATCTTGATCCGTTTGGCGGATATCTGAAAGCTCGTGAAAGCATGCAACAAGTACATAATGCTTTCCTGAGCGAAGGTGGCAATTACATTCAAGCCTACGTCAGACCTGGCTCGACAGAAAGCGATCGCATGTCGTTCATCGAATTGTCAAATGGTGAACAGATCAAGAGCGATCTGTTTCTATTTGCCTGTGGCTCATGGCTTGGTAAATTATTTCCAGAGGTACTAGGAGACGTAATCACTTGCACAAAGCAGGAAGTTTATTATTTCGGCACACCAAAACATGAGTCCGAACTTTATGACAAGCTGCCAGCATGGATAGACGTGGATGGAAAAGATTTCTATTATGGAATACCTGGCAATCAACAACGCGGGTTCAAAATCGGTGTTGACAAACGAGGTGAGATTTTCGATCCTACTGATGGTGATCGAATAGCAAATCCGAATGTCTTATCTAATGCAAAAAAGTTTATTGAACATCGATTCCCCGGATTGAGAGGTGCACCCCTTGTTGAAAACAGGGTTTGTCCGTATGAAAACTCACCCGATGGAAATTTTATATTTCAATCTCACCCTGAAGCAGCAAATGTTTGGTTCCTTGGTGGCGGATCAGGTCATGGTTTTAAACACGGTCCAGCACTCGGTGAACTGGTCGCAAACTCCTTTAGCTAAAAATACCAAACTTGTAAACCGTCTTTTGCAAGTATTTCTCCCCTGGCTTGAGAATGGTCGAAGGAAAGTTGGGATGATTAGGTGAATCCGGAAAATGCTGTGCCTCGAGACAAAACGCAGAGCGAAAGCCATATGGTTTTCCCCCCTTCCCCACATCGGTGCCGTCCAAAAAATTTCCGCTGTAAAATTGAAGGCCCGGTTCTGTTGTCCATACTTCCAACTCACGCCCACTTGAAGTTTCCCTTACACAAGCAGCCAATGAAAGTTCGCGGTCGTTCTTGTCTAGTACCCAGTTGTGATCATACCCTCGACCGAAAGTGATCTGCTCCTCATTGGCATTTATTCGCGTACCAATAGTGGCAAAACTTCGAAAGTCCAACGCAGTCCCCTCTACACTCCAAATCTCTCCTGTGGGTATCAGTCGTTCATCAACAGGTGTAAATCGATCCGCTAATATCTTTATATCATGTTGAAGTATATCGCCATTACCCTCTCCTTTCAAATTGAAGAACGGATGGTTGGTCAAGTTTACAATAGTAGTCTTATCTGTCTCTGCGAAATAATCGATTGCTAGTTCATTAGCATCATTGAGTGAGTATCTCACATTAACAGAAAGTTCACCTGGATAGCCCTCTTCTCCATCCGCACTTACCAATGATAACTCTATTTCAGAAGCGGATTTATTTTCAATTTTCCATATCCTGTTATGAAAGCCTGCAGGACCTCCATGTAATGTATCTATGCGACTGTTGATTGACAACTGATAGGTGTCTCCGTTTAGTGAGAACTGTCCTTTAGCAATGCGGTTACCATACCTGCCGATAAGTGCTCCAAAATATGGATTACCCTTTACATATTCTTCAGCCGTATCATAACCAAGCACAATATCTTTGAAGTTACCGTATCGATCTGGGGCCAAAATGGAAACCACTTTACCACCAAAATTGGTGATGGATACTTTTACGTTTTGTAAATTGGAGAGTGTGTGAATTTCGAGAGGGCTACCCGCGTGATTGTTTGGCATAGGCACAATTAGGTCGTTGGATTACCTGCGGCTAAAGTACTAATTTACCTAGTGAAAATCGTAGTGAGTTAGTAACTAAGCAACTTAAAACCAAAACCGTAATATGTTTATAATAGATCTAAATTATATAGTACCGTTAGAGCGCCTTGACGCCTATATGGCTGACCATGTTAAGTTTCTGAGAAAATACTACAAACTAAATGTGTTTGTGGCCTCGGGTAGGAAGGTGCCCAGAACCGGGGGCATCATTCTCGCCTTAGCCGACTCTAAAGAGGATATTGAAAACATCCTGAAGGAAGATCCTTTTTATTCACATAAATTGGCAGAGTTTACTATCACGCAGTTTCTTACTTCACAATATCACCCCGAACTAAAGGAGTTGCTGAAAGGGTAACAAGAAAACTGTGTAACTTAATATCAGCCATTCTATATCTCCGACCGGCTCAAATAACTATGCTGTCACCAAATCAGAAACAACATGCCAAGAGCCTCATTAATTCAGGTCAAAAACTTGAAGCAGTCCGATACCTTCAAAATCAACTCAATGTGGGGGCGGATCAAGCGCTCAGCCTGACAGAGAAACTAGAAGAAGAGATCAATGCGGAGTTTGAAGCAGAACTAAACAACACTCGTGGATCTGCCAAAGACACAAAGATGCCGCGACTTGTCGGAGGATTGTTCATGACGCTCGGATCAATCATGCTGTTGATTGTGCTGTATATCATATACTCAAATAATCAATTTGTCAAACGAGCCATTCCTGTGATGGGTGAGGTCGTGAACTACGACAGCTATGAAAGCTCCAATGACGATGGTGGTACTACAACTATGTTTACACCAACATATGCTTACTCTTTTAATGGAAGGGAGTACAAGTATAAGAGCACTACGAGCAGCTCCGCTCAGGACTATAGTATTGGAGACAAGGTGGAAATTCTCGTTGACCCTGATGATCCAAACTCCATATTGATAAATGACTTCTGGGAACGTTGGTTATTGGTTTTAGTCCTCGGATTTCTTGGAACCATGTTCTCAGGAATGGGGTACTTGGTTTATCGATTTCTCGGAACCTAACAACTTCGCCATTGCCCGCCCGAAAGCAGTTTCAGCACGTTGGTTCCTCAACCGTAAAAAGGCACCAACAGCGGTACGATTTTTTTTGAGCCAAAATCTAAGCCGCTTGCATCACGCTGCCAACAGGCCAGGCGAAATGACGGAAGTTATCTTATCATTACCTCATGGTTTAATAATACCCCACTTCGGGGGATGATCTTTAAACCATTGAATAGGCTTTTTCTTTTTGAAAGATAGCTAATGGCCAAAGTGAGGAACATGCTGATTCAAAGATTTACTTACATGAACTCAAAAAAATTAATTGCATTCTGAAGTGATTAATGAGTTTTAATCCAAAAATCTTACATACAAACGGGTAAATGACCGAATTTGGAACACTCAAAATTTCACAAGCGTGTGTGAAATGGGTCACTCCCTTTCCACAGAGAAAACAGTTGTGTTAACAAAGGGGTAATAGTGACACAGAAGAACGCGAAAGCTTACTTGCAATAAGGACAGTCTGGGATTTTGGGATTGTCTTTCTGGTAGGCCTTGTAAATCGCACAAGCTGCATCTACCCCCTGTTGAACCCCCGAACAACTGTAGGCGTAAGCCGTTTGGCATTGACTGTCAATCTGGATATCGAAAGTAGGTCCATCATATGAGCCAGAGCATCCACCCACCGGACCACCGGGAAGATTAGCAAAATAGCCATTGTCACCAGGCGAACGGAAGTCGTCCGGGTTGGCGGAAAAGCCACCTGAATTATCCTTGTACGGGTAACCTAGATTAGCACACGAAAGGCCTTCGTGAAAAACACGGTCCACTCCCTCGCTCGAATCACAAGTATCCTCCGTACTACCTTCCCTGCAGCTGTAGATGTAGTAGCTGCCACCCACATCTATCCTTATCTCACATGAACCTTCTTCTTCACACGAAAAATTCAGAAATGATAGGGCAATCAACATCGAAACAGAAACCAAACGTAAATTGATCTTGATGAGAGCTGGCGAAAACGCTGAGTTCATTGGAAATGAGTTTAGAATCAAATTCAAACATCATCCATGAACATGCAAATGTAAATCCCCATAGATGGGGATTTTTATACAAGCCCTTTGCGAATACAGTATGCTAGGACTTGAGAAGTGTTTTTAAAGCCAGTTTTCGACAGCGTATTTTTTCGATGAGAGATGATCGTTTCATCGGATACAAAAAGACGAGCTGCAATTTCACTGGTAGTCAGCCCTTCCCCTAAGAGTCGGATAACTTCCAACTCACGTTTGGTGAATTTAACCTCTGGGTGACTCTTGGACGATTCATCATCTGAAAATACATCGATTTCAAGGTAACTGGGCTGGCCTTGGAGTCCGACAAAAGAAAGACGTTTACTATTATGCTTGGTGATATGGGTAATGTCGGTTTGTAAACCAAATACTTTGAGTAGAGAGCCCTCAGCCGTTGTCTGCAGCGTTACCGTTTGTAGCAAAAACAGCCGATAGCCCTGACTAATGGTCCTCTGTCGAAGACAGTATGTGATCTTATAGTTTACCACCTGTCGTGGCTCTATTTTATTCATCAGGAAGTCGGCTACCCGGTCTTCGCATTTCAAAAAGTAGTCGAGTTCATCAGGGTGAACCAAATCCATAAACTTCTGAAACGAAAAATCTTCCGGTTTTATCCCGAACAATTCCTCCACTGAGGGACTAACGTAATCAAGCGTAAGTGTGGGCGAGTCAATAACATAATAATAGAAAGGACCTGGGCAAAAAAAGGTGGCCGCGAAGTTGTCAAAATCTCTTTTCTGTGGTGGAAGGGATTTCTTTCCCAGATAAGAGCGATGCGCCTCATAGACTTTCAACAACGAGTCAAACTTTGACATTTTTCGGCTGGATGCATTTTACCCAATGTCAATAATAAGGCAATCGAGGTAAGCAGACAATAAAAAAGGAGCCTAAGGGCTCCTTTTTACATATGCTCTATGATTCGAATTAGCCGATGGCTACTCTTTTGAAGTCAGCGACTGCCAACCCCTTGCTGTATCCATCGAGGTATTGAGCGACAGTTTTGCTGTTATCTTTTACAAATGGCTGGTGTACAAGCGTGTTCTCTTTGTAAAATTTCTTCAGCTTACCTTCGGCAATCTTCTCAACCATGTTTTGTGGTTTGCCTTCAGCGATGATCTGTGCTTTGGCAATCTCAAGTTCCTTCTCAATTACATTCTTATCAACGGACGTTTCATCAACCGCTACAGGGTTCATAGCTGCGATCTGCATGCCTACGTCTTTACCTGCTTCGGTGACATCCTTTCCATTCACACCTTTAAGAGAAACCAAAACACCGAGCTTGCTGCCCGCGTGGATATACGGAACAACTGCTTCGCCAGCCATCTGTACGTACTCGCTGATCTCGATCTTCTCACCGATCTTACCCACCAACTCAGTGATTTTCTCCTGAACGGTTAGGTCACCTAATTTCTCACCAAGCAAAGCTTCCGTACTTGCTGGCTTCTTGGCAAATGCAACGTTTACAATGGCTTCACCTAATCCTTGAAACTCTTCATTCTTAGCCACAAAGTCAGTCTCGCAATTCAAAGCGATCAAAGCAGCCTCTTTATTGTTGTCACTGGTTTTTACAAATACTGATCCCTCTTTCGCTTCCTTGTCGGAGCGAGATGCAGATACTTTCTGTCCCTTCTTTCTCAATATCTCTATTGCCTTTTCGAAGTCACCATTTGCCTCGGTAAGCGCTTTTTTACAATCCATCATTCCTGCACCGGTCATGGTGCGCAGCTTGTTTACGTCTTGAGCTGTAATCGCCATTGTATGTGTTATTTAATAGTTACTGTTTCTAAAATTGAATTGGTCTTAAAAAACTAAACACCGGCTTTGGGCCGATGTTTAGCGTTTTAATTATAAGGCCCGGACTCCCGGAAACCTTGAATTATTTCGTCTCTTCTACGGCCTCGTCTACTTTTCTTTTCTCTTCCTCTTCCTTCTTCATCGCAGCATCGTCCTTGTCTTTCTTACGCTCCATCAGCCCCTCTTCGATGGCTTTACCTACATGGTCTACGATAATTGAAATAGACTTGAAAGCATCATCGTTTGCAGGAATCGGAAAATCAATATCCGTTGGATCTGAGTTGGTATCTACCATCGCAAACACGGGGATATTCAACTTTTGCGCTTCTGCTACTGCAATGTGCTCACGCTTTACGTCCACCACAAACAGAGCAGAAGGAAGGCGGTTCAAATCCGCAATTCCACCCAACAACTTCTCAAGCTTTGCCTTCTCGCGGCCGATCATCAGACGCTCACGTTTCGCAATACTTTCAAAGTTCTCATCCTTCATCATCTTATCAATCTGCGCCAATTTCTTAAGCGACTTTCTGATTGTAGCGAAATTGGTAAGCATTCCACCAAGCCAACGTTCAGTCACATAAGGCATATTCAACCTTACTGCTTGCGTCTTCACGATGTCTTTAGCTTGCTTCTTCGTGGCTACGAACATGATCTTACGTCCGGAGCGCACAATATTCTTTAGTGAGAAAACGGCCTCATCCAGGCATTTGATCGTCTTGTTCAAGTCGATCAGGTGGATACCGTTGTTCTCCATGAAAATATACTCAGCCATCTTTGGGTTCCACTTGCGGGTAAGGTGCCCGAAGTGAACGCCAGCTTCCATCAATTCTTGAGTTGTCAATTTATTAGCCATTCTACTATTAGCGTTTGCTGAATTGGAATCTCTTTCTTGCTTTTCTCTTTCCGTACTTCTTTCTTTCTACCATGCGTGAGTCACGTGTGGTAAGTCCTTCTTTTTTCAAAGCAGGTTTGTTTTCACCATTGATATCAACCAATGCACGGGTAATACCCAATCTGATCGCTTCTGCCTGACCTTTGATACCACCGCCTTCAACGTTCACATTTACATCGTATTGGTCAGCTACTTTCAACAGATCCAAAGCCTGCATAACGGTAGTCTGGTGGATTTCAGATTTGAAGTAGTCTGTGAGTTCTCTCTCATTTACCGTGATGGTTCCTTTTCCGGGCTGTACGTATACCCTGGCGATCGCGGTCTTTCTTCTTCCTGTCTTATTGGTGATTTCCATCTATCAGAACTTTATTGCTTTTGGTTGTTGTGCCTCGTGAGGATGCTGATCGCCCACGTAAACGTGCAAGCTTCTGTACACCTCGCTACCTATTCTATTTTTTGGAAGCATACCTCTTACTGCATGCTCAATCAATCTCTCAGGATGCTTCGAACGGATCATCGCAGGCGTACGCTCTGTTTGACCTCCTGGGTAACCAGAGTGCGAAAGCAAAATGCGATTGTTCCACTTCTTTCCTGTCATTCTCACTTTCTCAGCGTTGATCACGATAACATGGTCACCTGTATCCGCATTCGGTGTGAAAGTAGGTTTGTTCTTTCCTCTAAGGATTTTTGCCACTTGGCTCGCTACGCGACCCAATACCTGGTTTTTCGCATCCACCAATACCCAGCCTTTCTCGGCTGTTAACTTGCTGGTGTTGGTTGTTTTATAACTGTTATGATCCACTTTTGATCCCTTTAAAAATCTTGTTTTTGACTATACACCCCTCCAAAAAGGGACACAAAAGTAGACCCAAAAAGGCTATTTTCCAAGCTGCGATTTCTTTTTACCTGAGATTGGCAGACAATTGATTTAGAAGGGCCGCCAAATCCTTGGGATAGGGTGCCAAAACCTCAATTTTTTCGTCATCTAAGCCTAAAAAAGACAGTCTTCGAGCGTGTAAGGCAAACCGCCTAATGAACGGTTCCTCCTCCGTGTGTTTCTTTAAATTGTATCCCCGCTTAACGGACGACAGATAAAATACTTTTCCTCCGTAAGTGGTATCAGAACAGATGGGGGCCTGCAGACTGGCCAAATGCAGCCTGATCTGATGCATCCTCCCGGTGATAGGTCTACACTCCACCAGCGTGTGGTTTTTGAAAGGCTGTAGTGTGGTAAAATAGGTTTGGGCCTTTTTGCCAAGGCGATCAATCTTTACGGTTCCGTCCCGCTGTTTTAATATGGGAAGGTCAACCAACTCGTTTTCGAATTTGTGAATGCCTTCAACCACTGCATGATATACCTTCTCTACCGTGCGTTCCTCAAATTGCACGCTTAGCGACCGGTAGGCTTCCGGGTGCCGGGCGATAGCCAGCACACCCGAAGTCTCCTTATCCAATCGGTGACAAACCTGAGCATCAGGTTCCACTTCCCGTACACTTTGCAGCAGGTTAATCGGTTCGTTTCTGTCCTCAAGCGTGGAGAGGAAAGGTGGCTTATTGACCACCAAATAATCATCATTTTGAAACAAGATGGCTTTCGCCAGATTGAACTTTGGAGTTTTCAAGCCGCAAAGGTAGCTAAGCTTTTGATTCAGCAGATTGTTTGGGCGCGGCCTTCACCAACGGGAGCTTGAAACTAAAGGTTGACCCCTTCCCAACTTGACTTGTCGCTTCCGCTTTCGTGCCGTGCCCTTCAAGTATATGTTTTACAATAGCCAGGCCCAGGCCCGTTCCTCCCTTTTCACGGCTCCGGCTTTTTTCCACTCGATAGAATCGCTCAAAAATTCTATTGAGGTGATTCTCCGGAATCCCATCCCCGGTATCGGTCACAAAGGTCGTCACATACTTTTTCCCAATTTCAAAGTGAATGGTCACGTTGCCATTTTCACGATTGTACTTTATTGCATTTGAAATCAGATTGGTCATCACCTGCGAAATGCGAAGCCAGTCGGCATAAACGATGATCATTTCATCCGGCTTTACCAGTTTTACGCCCACATCTTTATTCTTTCCACGCTGTTCAAATTGATCCATTACCTCCACACATAGCTCATAGAGGTCGATGTTCTCAAACTTCATCTTAATATCTCCAGTCTCAATTTGTGAAAGAGTTAGAAGGTCCTGAACCAGAGCATCCAACCCATCAAGGCTTTTGGCTGCTTTGCGCAAAAACTTTGTGCGAACGTTTTTGTCATTCACCGCACCATCAAGGAGCGTGTGCACAAATCCCTGTGCAGCGAAAATCGGTGTTTTTAGTTCATGAGAAACGTCAGCCACAAACTCCTTTCGGAAAGTCTCCAGCTTCCTTAGTTCATCAATTTCCTTCTGTTTGAGCGCTGCAAAAGAGTGGATCTCTTCGTTTATCTTCTTCAACGGATTCAGCTGGCTGGCTTTGGCTTTTTCAAGATCCACCAATTCAGACTTCCGAAGCTTGTCAAGCATTTTATAAATCCGGTTGATTTCCTGAAAGACCAGGTATTCAAGAATTATAAAAACAAGAATGTAGGAAACAGAAAAACTTATGATTCCCGCAACAATCAAGACTTGAGCAGTAGCATCATTGACGAGAGAGAGAAAAAGAGAGGTAACGAGGCAAATGGATGCCGCTAGAAGCAATGCCAAGACTCTGGCGCTATACACGATGACAGTTTAGTTTAGATGAAACTTGTATCCCACTCCTTTTACGGTGGTAATATAGTCATCTCCTATCTTTTCACGCACTTTTCGGATGTGCACGTCAACCGTTCTGGCCAAAACATAAACATCGGTTCCCCAGATGTTCTGCAATAGATCGTCACGACTGAAGACTTTGTTTGGATTTTGAGCAAGGAAGAAGAGTAGCTCAAACTCTTTCTTCGGAAGACTGATCTCTTTGTCTTTCACTTTTATAGTATAGCTCGTTCTGTCTATGAGTAGATCGCCCATTTTGATTTGCGATGACGATCCTTTCTTTTTTGATTCTCGTCTGAAAAGGGCTGCGATACGGCTCATCAACGCTCGCGGCTTGATCGGCTTAGTGATGTAGTCATCCGCCCCAACGTCAAATGCTGCCACTTCCGAATACTCTTCTGAGCGTGCTGTAAGAAAAACGATGTAAGTGTTCTGCAATTCAGGAATGGCGCGCAGTAATCTGCAAGTCTCCACCCCATCCATCTTCGGCATCATGATATCGAGCAGAACCAAGTCGGGCAAAAAACGCTTGGCTAAGTCAACACCTGATTGGCCATCGCTGGCGGTGCGAACTTCGTATCCCCCTTTCTCGAGGTTGTATTTTAATAACTCTAAAATAGGCTCTTCGTCATCAACGACAAGCACCTTGTGCGATGGCTTATTAGCCATAGAAAGCTCGATTTTTTACACTTCAAAAGTAGCATGAAATTAAGCTAATTAAAAGCTGATGTTACCATCTTAACAATTCCTTAATCGGTGGATCACAATCAAAGAAATGGATAGCGGCTCTCATACGCCTCGATCATCGCACGGAGATCGCCACCATATTTTTGATCTAATTCGTCCTTCAAAACCGACAGCTTCGACTGATATCTACGGTAGGCCAGAAAGTAGTCGTTGTTGGGGAGACGTTCTCGAAATCGCTCGCGAGGAATCTTGTATTTAAAGAGCGTTATCGTATCCATAGTTTCAACAATCCTTTTAATCATTGATTCCTTCAATGATTTTTTTTCTTCCATCCCCATCGAATCATTCCACGATTGATACATTGAGTCGAGCGCGTTTGCACCTCTCATCACATGGTTGCTGTATCTCTGGTGATCGATCACTTCGTAGAGGTAGGTTTCATATTCTTGAGAATCTCTTCCATACTTCCAGGCAAGAAAATCATAGGCTGCTGAGTCAGCGATGAATGAAGCGAAGTTCTCATTGAACTCAACACTATCCTTGATGAAGATGCTGGCGTGCACCATTTCATGAATGATCAGGCTAGCAAGGTCGCCCTCATTTCGTTCAAGCATACCGCTAAGAATTGGATCGGTAAACCAACCCAGCGTTGACCAACCTCCCGGATTGCGCACTCCTACATCCCATCCCTCCGTTTGAAGGCGTCTCATCTCAGCCACAGCGTTGTCTTTATCAAAATAACCTTTGTATGGAACCGTGCCCACCACAGGAAAATGCCAGGTCTTTGGCTTCAATTGAAACGGTTCACTGGCGGTCACCACCCACATTAGCTCCTCTCCTTTTTGATCGAAAACAGTCTGATAATTCTTCGAGTCCTTCAGTCCAAGAGAATCAATAGCAAACTCTTTTATTTCATCGATGATTCGAAGTTTAGCTTTCAATGAATCTGGAAAAGAGGGATCCGCCATTACCTCAGCAATGGGCCGCGCACCCCATACTATTTTCATCTGCCCGATTCCCTGATTCAATCCATAGATAACCAGCGACCAGTTCCAAAGAAGAGCAACGACAACCACCAACAAAAGTCCCCACGCTACTCGTTTCATTTCCGACTCGTCAGATAAAACCTGTCATTGAACTGAAGATAAAAACCATAGGCGTATTGGAAGGATTGGAAACCAAGGTCGTAGTAAGGTTCAAACCGCAATCCAAGAACCAATCCCTCAGCAATTTCTCTGTGATAAAGTGCACGCCACATAATTAGCTTCATGTCTTCTCGCTGGTGTGTGTTGTTAAACTCAGAAACCGAAGGATACACCTTACTCCCTAGAATTGAAATAAACTCGTGGCCTTGCCAATAATTCATCATAACGTCAAGGCCCCACTTCGTTGATGCATTTACATTAAAATAAATGGCTGAACCATCTTTGTATGGTCGTTCGTTGCCGTCACTAAGGTTGCTGTAGGTGCTATAAAATCCGCTTGCTGTCCACGCTTTCACAATTCCGCTTGTCTCTCGTCTTGCCTCTACTCCAATTGCTGAGTTTGTCACAGTCTCCAGCGGTGGTGAATTGAGGTTGATTTGTCCACCGCGATGACTTACCAATGCCTGCCCGATGAGGTGAAGCGCTACTTCCCCGTTAATCACCCTTTTATTGAGTGATGCTCCAGACACAAATCTCTCCTGTTCGGGATCGTTCTTATAAATCATGTTCTGCCAGTCAAGCCACAGGTCAAAAAATAGCCCATCTTTTATTGTCTGAAATTGCACTCCCGTTTCCAACCTGTCATTCATTACCCGTTCAAAATCGTAAAGTGGCTCAATTAAGTGGTGATTTAAGCTGCTTTCCAGGTTGCCAAAAAGCAAGGCCATATTGCCTTTTGTAATCTTGAGCGTAAGGGTTGGGGCTATGGTTGAGAAATCGTTGTTACCAAAATCTTTATGG
>JAGQYM010000002.1 GCA_020436085.1 Cyclobacteriaceae bacterium | reverse complement strand
ATCGGAAACACTTTGATTATAAACTTTCTGATACTCCTCGAAATCTTTGATTGAATAACTCATAAGCCTGAATGTATATCTAGAAATATACTGGCATTTACTACCAATTTCAATCGAATTGGAGATATCAGGCCAAAAGAGAGGCTAAGAGCTACAGAATGTATTCGACTGCAATGGCAATCAGTGAACCTACGATTGCTACAGCCAGGCGCTTTGCATTGAAGTGATGTTCGGGACTACTTTCGAACACGATCGTGGTTGAGATGTGAAGGAAATTACCACTGACCAGAGCATAGAGAAAAATAAGTCCGGTATCAGACAGGATATCTATTTCAATCAGGTATTCAGAAATAAACAAACCAAGGGGAGCGGCCAACGAGAAAACAACCAGATAAGGCACAGCTCTTTTTTTCGATCTCAGTTGATCTGACAGAACTGCCATCAGCGCGAATGCAGCAGGCGCCCGGTGCAAAGCAATTCCGAAAAGAATAGCATTTACATCATAGTCGAATGAGGCTTGCGCGGGTTGAGCGACCATTCCGCCTTCTAAAAAGGCATGAACACAAAGGGCAGACAACAATACCAAAGCAGAGATTTCGCTTTGCACATGCGAATGAGAATGTCCAGAATGATCGTGATGAATATGACCATGCTCAACACCAGAAGTAAAATATTCAAGAAATTGCTGAAGGAAAAAACCCATCAACACAAATAAGCCAATCAACTCGACCTCCTGATATTGACGATAGAGTTCGGGCAGGATATGAATGACCGTGATGGCAAACAAGTAAGAGCCGGCAAACACAAGGAGTAATTTAAAATTGCTCGTTCTTGTCTTGGGTGCAGCAAAAATGATGAGCCCGGCCAGCAGTGGCACGACAAATAGCACCATCATTTTCATGGGTTGATCTTCATTTGTGATTCAATTCCTTTTGTTACGTAAGTCGCCATGCCAGTTGCATCCGAATATATCAAGAATGCATCCAACTCGGGATGTTTCGATAATGTCTCAATAGCCTTTTCGTGACCCATCACCATGAATGCTGTGGCCCAGGCATCGGCAGTCATACAGTCTTCCGCGAAAACAGATGCGCTTAAAATCTCTCGCTGAATCGGGTAGCCGGTTGACGGATCGATGGTGTGGGAGAATTTCTTTCCATCTTCTTCGTAGTAATTGAAATAGTTGCCCGATGTCGCCATCGCCTTATCACTCAGCGACACATAAGCCTTGAACGATTGGTTTGCATATGTCGATGAAGGGTCAAGAACACCAGCTTCCCAAGGTTTCTGGGTTTGCAAATTCTTTGCAGTTGCCGAAATCTCTCCTCCAATTTCTACGAACACGTTTTCTATTCCTTTCGATCGAATTAATCGAGCTACTTCATCAACACCATATCCCTTCGCGATTGCGCTAAAGTCCAGTTGCACGCGAGTATCTTCTTTCCAAAGACTGTCATTATTAAATAAAATTTTGCCGAAGCCTACGAATTCTCTGATCGAATCAATCTGGATACTATCCGGTTTAATCTTTTTGCCCGGACCAAATCCCCAGGCATTGACCAACGGCATCACTGTTGGGTCAAAAGCATGCTCAGATTGCTCTGAAATTTCTTTTGATCTTTTAAGGACTGGCAAAAGGAATGGCAGTTCAAATGACCACGATTTTCCATTGTTAAACTGAGTGATCTCGGAATTAGGCAAGTAAGTGTTGAGCGACTGATTGAAAACCAGAAGCAGCGAGTCAACCGATGCCTTGAGATTCCTACCCTTGTCATCAAAATAGGTGATATGGTAAGTCGTGCCCATCGTTTCGCCTTCAATCTTTATTGGCTTCTCCGATTTAGACTGTCGGTATGTCCATACTATTAGAATCGCACACAGCAATACCAATGAATATGCAGCATTTTTCCAGCGCGGGCTCATCTTTTTGCAATAATGTTGCAAATATATATAAATAGGTATTCGGCCCTGAAAAAGGCATAAAAAGAATGATTTGAAAATATTACTGGCCGCTTCCAGCCCGACTTTTCATTACTTTTGAGCTATGCGCGAAGATTATTTAAGTGCCGATAGTGAGGGGCTAAGCCCTGCGGAAAAAGAGGTTGAGAGGGCACTGAGGCCGCTGTCTTTCACTGATTTTACCGGGCAGCAAAAGGTAGTGGACAATATCAAAGTCTTTGTAATGGCTGCAAAAAAGCGTAGCGAGCCGCTTGACCACGTGCTTCTTCATGGCCCTCCTGGTTTAGGTAAAACAACATTAAGCCACATTATCGCCAACGAACTCGGCTCAAGCATAAAAGTGACATCCGGACCTGTTTTAGATAAGCCAAGCGACCTCGCTGGCCTGCTTACCAATCTTGAACCGCAAGACGTATTATTTATTGACGAAATCCATCGTCTGAATCCAATAGTGGAGGAGTATCTCTATTCAGCGATGGAGGATTTTAGAATTGATATTATGCTGGACTCCGGTCCAAATGCCAGATCGGTGCAAATCGGATTGAATCCATTTACACTTATTGGCGCGACTACGAGAGCCGGACTTCTCACCTCTCCACTGAGAGCTCGATTCGGTATCAATGCCAGACTTGAATACTACGACTCAGACCTACTAACAAAAATTGTCAAGAGGTCTGCGGGCATATTGGACACGCCAATCGATAGCGATGCCGCACATGAAATTGCCAGGCGAAGCAGAGGAACGCCAAGGATTGCAAACAATCTTCTTCGAAGGACACGGGACTTTGCACAAATCAAGGGTGATGGAACCATCACGATGTCAATTTCTCAGATGGCACTAAAAGCACTTGATGTAGATGAGAATGGGCTGGATGAAATGGACAACCGTATTCTCTCAACTATCATCGAAAAATTCAAGGGTGGCCCTGTTGGTTTGTCAACTATCGCAACAGCAGTCGGTGACGAAGCTGAGACGATAGAAGAAGTTTACGAGCCCTTTCTGATTCAGGAAGGATATGTAAAACGAACAAGCAGAGGCCGTGAAGCTACAGAGCTTGCTTATAAGCATCTCAAAATTCCAAGGCCCGGGAAAAGTGGTGGGCTTTTCGATTAAAACTTACTTTTTGTAAGTGAATAAATCATCTCAATCAGCATTGGTAAAAAAATTGGCAGCCGATTTAGGCTTTCAATTCTGTGGTATTTCCAAAGCAGAATTTCTTGAAGAAGAAGCCCCACGACTCGAAGAGTGGCTCAGGCGTGGATACCAGGGAAAAATGAGCTACCTGGAAAATCATTTTGACAAGCGACTTGATCCAACACTCCTTGTGCCAGGAGCAAAATCAGTGGTGAGTCTCGTCTACAATTATTTTCCAAACAATAATCTTGGACAAGACGACAATTTCAAGATCGCTAAATACGCCTATGGTGAAGACTATCACTTTGTTGTCAAAGACAAACTGAAGCTGCTGATCGAATCGCTTCAGGAAAGTATCGGTGAAATAAATGGTCGCGCATTCGTTGATTCTGCACCAGTGATGGAGCGTGCTTGGGCGCAGCGCGGTGGAGTTGGTTGGATTGGTAAAAATAGCTTGTTGTTAAATCGAAAGGCTGGCAGCTTTTTTTTTCTCGCTGAATTGATCATTGATTTTGAGCTGGAGGTGGACGGGCCGATGAAAGATTATTGCGGCACTTGCACAGCTTGCATGGATGCGTGTCCGACTGATGCAATTCCTGAACCGTATGTTGTGGATGGAAGCAAGTGCATCGCCTATTTTACAATAGAGCTCAAAGATCAAATTCCAGAAAGTGTCAAAGGCAAATTTGAGAACTGGATTTTCGGCTGCGATATCTGTCAGGATGTTTGTCCATGGAATCGCTTTGCCACGCCTCACAGCGAACCTCAATTTGAGCCCAAGCCAGGGCTAGATAAAATAACCAATCAGGACTGGAAGGAACTCACTGAAGATGTTTTCCAGAAATTGTTCAAAAATTCTGCTGTTAAGCGCACAGGGTTCAATGGACTAAAACGCAACATTCAATTTGCTGGCAAAAAATAAACCCCGGTGTGTGCCGGGGTCTTTTAGGCTTCTAAAAATCGGTAACAAAACTAACTTGCCATCACGAAGCATCTGTTGAGGATGGCTTCATGCTCGTTCCCATAGTTGGCATAGCACCAACGTCTGAGTTCTTGGATCTCATCTGCAATCAACATTTTGATCGCTTTTCTCAACTCTTTTTCAAAGAGCCTGGCATCAAAACTTACTCGTGAAAGTACGTTTTTAACATAGTTAAGCATTTTCATCGGCTGTTTTGTGGTTGTTCTTTGTGAAGAATGTGCATGGAATCACGCAACTGTTAATATACGAATACAGTTTAATTGTACGAAGAAGAAACTACTTTTGTAAAACGAGAAATGTGATTTGAGATTATATGTACCAAAAACTTCTTTATTCGACTTTTTTGTTTGTCGCAACGGGTATTTTTTCGTCCGTTTTTGGTCAGAATATTACTGTCGTTCTAGGCCCGGATGAAATAGGTGAAAATCAAGCCTGGACAATCACGGTAACGGTGAATAACGAACGCCTGAAGAACTATGACAATTTCCCAGACATAGAGGGATTCCGAAAAAGAGGCACATCAACGCAATCACAAACTAGCATTGTCAACGGTCAGATCAGTTCCTCGCAAAGTGTGGTAATGACCTACATTGCCACGCGTCAGGGAACTTTTACTTTGCCACCGTTTAAGATCAAGGTGAATGATGAAATGATTTCATCACCAGGAAAAAAAATTACAGTAGGCGCACCAGTTCAATCTCAGCAACGCGATCCCTTCCGCAGCCTGTTTGATCGTGACCCAATGGATGACTTTTTCGGACGTGGTGATACTGAATTTGTCGATGTGAAGGAGGACGCATTCCTCGCGTTAACTACCAATAAAGATGAAGTGTATGTTGGTGAGGGATTTACAACCACATTGTCGTTTCTTGTAGCCGACAACAATCGCGCCCCAATGCAGTTCCATGATCTTGGCAAACAGCTTTCAGATATTTTAAAGAAGCTAAGACCATCTACCTGTTGGGAGGAGAATTTTAACATTGAAAACATAGAAGGTGAATCGATCGAAATCGGAGGAAAGTTTTATACTCAATATAAAATTTATCAGGCAACTTTTTATCCTCTCAATACACAACCTATTGTCTTCCCGAGTGTAGGTCTTGAGATGATCAAGTTTAAGGTCGCGAAGAACCCTTCTTTCTTCGGGCAGAACAGAAAAGAAGACTACAAAACTTTTTACTCCAAGGCAAAAACCATTAAAGTAAAAGAACTTCCTCCTCATCCAATGAAGGAATCTGTCGCAGTGGGTGATTACCATCTGAACGAAAACCTAGGTTCTATAAATCTGAAAACTGGTCAAAGTGTTTCATATGAATTCAGCGTTTACGGAGAAGGCAACATTTCCGCCATCGACAAACCAAAAGTTTCGCAAGACAACAACTTCGACTTTTATGAGCCTAACATGAAGCAGAATGTGAAACGTGAAAATGGTCGCGTGGTCGGAGCCAAAACATTCAGCTACTACCTCATACCTAAAGAGCCAGGTGATTATGATTTAGGCGAATACTTCCGATGGGTTTTCTTCAATCCAAAAACAAATCGATACGATACACTAAAATCAAATTATTCAGTCTCCGTGACAGGCGAAAGTCAACGAAACCAGGTGATTGAGAACAAAGATCAGGGTTCATTTTATGACCGCATTGCCGTTGCCGACAACACTCTTCACTCTTCAATGGATGGCAACTGGATAAAAATTGGCGCCAATCTTTTTATCTTGCTGATGTTAGGAGCTTCAGTGTTCCTTGTTTTTAAAAAGTAATTCAAGATTTAAGGTTCAAAATTCAACGGACCCGGAAGCTTGAATGTTGAACTTTGAGTTATGAATTCCTACGGCAAGCTTTTTAGAATAACTAGTTTCGGTGAATCACACGGCCCGGCAATAGGCGTGGTGATAGATGGATGTCCGGCAGGGCTGAAAATTGACGAGGCCTATATCCAGTCAGAACTTGATCGCAGAAAACCAGGCCAGTCGAAAATCACTACTCAGCGCAAAGAAAGTGACACCTTCAAAATTCTATCAGGGGTTTTTGAGGGAAAGACAACCGGCACGCCCATCGCGATAGTGATCGAAAACGAAGATCAGCGCAGCAAAGACTACTCACACATTGCAAAGTCGTTTCGCCCATCGCATGCTGACTTCACCTATGAGCAGAAATATGGAACTCGAGATTACAGAGGCGGAGGAAGGAGTTCCGCAAGAGAAACAGCAGCCCGCGTTGCCGCAGGAGCAATTGCAAAACTTTTCTTGAAAAAATATAACGTTAACATCAACGCCTTTGTATCACAGGTTGGGGACATCAAAGCCCCCCACTACTCCGACATGGATTTGAGTAAGACAGAAGAGAACATAGTGCGCTGTCCTGATTCAACAACGGCTAGCAAGATGATCGCACTGATTGATGAAGTGAGAAAAGATCAAGACACAATTGGAGGTTTGGTAACATGCGTAGTTCAGGGCACACCAGTAGGTCTTGGCGAACCAGTATTTGACAAGCTGCACGCAGAACTTGGCAAGGCGATGCTTAGTATTAATGCTGTAAAGGGATTTGAGTATGGAAGTGGCTTTGAGGGCGTCAGCCTTCGCGGATCACAGCACAATGATGAGTTTGTAAACGAAGGCGGAAAGATCAGAACTAAAACAAACCATTCTGGAGGAGTGCAAGGTGGTATTTCAAATGGAGAGGACATTTATTTTAATGTCGCCTTCAAACCGGTGGCCACAATTATGAAAGATCAGCAAAGTGTGAACAAAGAGGGTGAAGCAACAACGGTGAAAGGGAAAGGAAGACACGATCCTTGTGTTGTTCCACGAGCCGTACCGATTGTTGAGTCAATGGCCGCATTAGTGATTGCAGATTTTGTCTTGCGCAACGAAGTATCAAAATTGAGATAGCAATGGCTGAGCCCAAAACCAAAAAGAACGCTGACAGCGTTGAAGGATTTCTAAGTAAAGTAAAAGACAAGCAGCGAAAGGAAGATTGCCTTAAGGTGCTTGAACTGATGAAGAAAGCTACTGGTGAAAAGCCTATGATGTGGGGAGCCAGTATTGTTGGGTTTGGCTCCTATCATTATACATATGCCTCAGGAAAGGAAGGCGATTGGCCTCTCACTGCTTTTTCACCACGAGCCCAAAATCTAACGCTCTATATAATGCCGGGCTTTGATAAGTATGATGGCTTAATGAGCAAGTTGGGCAAATACAAGACGGGCAAATCGTGCCTCTACCTTAAAAAACTTGATGACGTGGATCAAAATGTACTTCAAAAATTGATCGGTGAATCCGTGAAATACATGAAGAAGAAGTACAAAGTGGGTTGACCACCTCAAGAAATTCATTGATAAGCTGGTATTCTTTACCAGATGGGTTATTTTAGAAAATCGATCATCGCCCATGAAAAAGAAACTCCCCTTATATGCAAAAATTCTCATTGGCATGGGCGTTGGGCTCATCTGGGGAATTCTGGCTACACCTCTCGGACTTACCGAATTTACACACGATTGGATAAGGCCATTTGGTACCATCTTCATCAATTGCCTAAAACTTATAGCGGTTCCATTGATTATCGTATCGCTTATCGATGGGGTTTCCAATCTCTCTGACGTGAGTAAGCTATCGCGCATGGGAGGTAAAACTATTGCACTCTATATCGGAACCACGATTCTCGCGGTTACAATCGGTTTGACATTGGTAAACATGATTGACCCTGGCAAATATCTTTCTGAGGATAGAAGAGACTATTTGCGCGAAACATTCGCTTCGGATCTTGATACAAGTATCGTAACAGCTCACAGCACCAAAGAGCAAGGCCCACTTCAAATATTGGTAAATATCGTTCCTGATAACCTGTTCAATTCTTTTTCCGATAACACCAATATGCTTCAGGTGATCTTCTTCTCCATCTTGTTTGGAGTAGCTATGATCATGTCACCAAAAGAAAAGGTAGCTCCAGTCAAAAGTTTTTTCGATGGAGCAAACACGGTGATACTTTCCATTGTAAACATTATCATGATGTATGCACCTGTTGGTGTGTTCGCTTTGCTTGCCAGTCTAAACATTGATTTGGAATTGCTGAAAGCATTAAGCGTCTACAGCCTCAACGTGGTGCTTGGCCTCGCGGTGATGGTGTTTGTGTCGTACCCGTTGATCCTGAAAGCATTTACCAAGGTGCGATACGCCCGTTTTATGAAGGCAGTATTGCCGGCACAGATTCTTGGTTTCTCAACAAGTTCGAGTGCAGCTACATTGCCCATCACCATGGATTGCGCTGAAAAAAATCTTGGAGTTTCAGAAGAAGTCTCAAGCTTTGTGTTGCCACTTGGTGCTACCATCAACATGGATGGTACGAGTATTCATCAAGGCGTGTCGGCAGTTTTCATTGCACAAGCTTTCGGAATTGATTTGAGCATTGGTCAGCAACTCACTATTCTTATGACTGCGGTACTCGCCTCCATTGGCGCAGCTGCCGTTCCGGGTGCGGGCATCATTATGCTGATTATCGTTTTGGAATCAGTGGGTTTGGATCCAGCTGGACTTGCATTAATCCTTGCTGTAGATCGTCCTCTTGATATGCTACGAACAGCAGTCAATGTCACTGGAGACAGTACCATCGCAGCAGTAATTGCCAGTTCAGAAAATGAAATCAAAAGCGAAGAGGAACTCGCTGCGATCAAATCAAAAGCGGAGGCTAATCAAAGTTAACCTCACCCTCGGGTTCCTTATATTCCTTTTCCCACTTCGCAATCACAACTGTTGCCAGGCAATTCCCAGTCACGTTAACTGATGTTCTTGCCATGTCCATTAGCTCATCGATACCAAGTATCGCCATAATGGGCCACAGCGGCAGACCAAATGATGCAGCCGTGCCCAATAGAATGACAAGAGATGCACGGGGAACGCCTGCCACACCCTTGCTGGTAAGCATCAGTGTAAGTCCCATTAATAATTGCTGGCCGATTGTAAGGTCAATGCCCGCAGCTTGCGCCACAAACACAGCCGCTAGTGAAAGGTAAAGAGTCGTTCCATCAAGGTTGAAAGTGTAGCCAGTCGGCAAAACAAACGACACAATTTTTCTTGGCACGCCTAGTTTCTCCATGTTCTCCATCGCCTTGGGCAATGCAGACTCTGAGCTGGTAGTCGCAAATGCTATGGACACAGGTTCTGATACAGCACGAATAAATTTGCGTACCGGAACTTTCAAGAATGACGCGATAGGCAATAACACTAAAAGCATGAATGCGATCAACGATCCATAAAGCGTAAACAACAATTTGAGCAATGAAGTAAGGATGTCAACCCCCAAGTGACCAACAGTCACAGCTATCGCTGCACCCACACCAAAGGGAGCAAAGTGCATTATTATGTTGGTAAATTTGAACATGGCTTCGGCCAGACTCTCTGAGAACTCCAGCATCGGTTTTTTCTTGGCTTCCGGCAACATGGCAAGTGCAATTCCAAAAATCACACTGAACACCACGATTGGTAAAACATCTCCATGGTAAACGGACTTCACAATGTTTTCTGGAAATACATGGAGGATAACTTCCGACCACGTTTGAGCTTTGGCTTCTGGTAGTTCCTGATTGAAGCCTTCCGGCAAAACAATGCCGGCTCCTGCTTGCGTCAAATTAATCGCTATCAAACCAATCACCAACGCGAGGGTTGTCACCACCTCAAAGTACAAAATCGATTTCCAGCCCATACGTCCAACTTGCTTGAGGTTGGAATGACCAGCAATTCCCACAACCAAGGTGGAGAAGAGTATTGGCGCAATGATCGTCTTTACCAGGCTAAGGAATATCTTGCTCAACACCTGCAGGTTCTGCGCGAAGTGCGGGAAGTTTAGCCCTATTTCTACGCCTATCATCATACTCAAAAGAATCCACGTAGTAAGTGATCCTTTCCTTATCGCATAGAGAATGATAAAGGCGACAGTGATCCAGCGGCCACCAACCAGGATAATTTCGGGCAGAGCCAGCGATGTATAGTAAGTCAGGAGGTGGAGCAGAGTGGCGATGCTGAACAATCCCAGTATCAGCGTGCCTAGTTTCTTTTGATTCAAGCGAGGGAATTTTTGAAGTTTTAAAACAACATTAACTGGTGAATATATGAAAAGTTGGCTTTTGGCAGCACATAATTGGATAGCGAGTTGTATGGATGGTTTGAAGGACAAATCGCTGAAATACAATGCCGGTCGAACTTTATTTCCATAATTTTGTTGCCCAATAAACGCGAGATTTCATGCTACAGGCCACTCCAAAAAACATTCACATCTATCTGGAATCAAATCCGAACCCGAACTCTCTGAAGTTTGTGGTGAACGAAATGCTGGTGCCCGAAGGCATGAGTTTTGACTTTCCTAACCCTGAAAGCGCGAAAGATGCTCCCCTTGCCCAGGAGCTATTCAGCTACCCATTTGTCAATCGTGTGTTCTACATGAGCAACTTTGTCACGGTGACCAAAAACGAAGATGTGCAATGGATCGAGGTTCAGGACACTGTTCGGAATCACATAAAAAATTTTCTAGAAGCAGGTAAATTGATTTTGGACAACAACAGCCCGGAGGAAGAATCATCAAGCGAGGATTCTGAAACGGTAACCAAGATCAAAACCATCCTTGACGAGTACATTCGTCCAGCTGTAGAACAAGATGGTGGCGCTATCACTTTTCATTCTTTCAGAGAAGGTGTGGTTACTGTCACACTGCAGGGTTCGTGTAGCGGATGTCCCTCTTCAACTATCACGTTGAAGGCGGGTATCGAAAACCTTTTCAAGCGAATGATGCCTGAAGAAGTTCAGGCAGTAGAGGCACTCGGCTAAATAACAAGCCAGTCATAGAAAAACAAAAAAGGGGGATTGTCCCCCTTTTTTGTACTTGAGAGTCCTCTCAAACGGGCTTTTCACTTCCCTTTAAATATTTATCCAGGAATTTGAGTATCTCTTCTGATGCCTTGATGTTGTTTTCCTTTTTCACAAAACCATGTCCCTCGTCCGGGAAGATTACGTACTCCACCGGAACTCCATTGTTCCTGGCCTCTTCCACAATCTCATCGGACTCCACCTGCAACACCCTCGGATCGTTGCTTCCCTGAAGTACAATAAATGGTTTGGTTATTTCGCTGGCATGGAAAAGTGGAGACTTATTATAGAGCATCACCGAATCTTCTACCGGATCTCCCATTTCAGTGTACAACGCGATCTTGAAAGATTCCCACCAGGGTGGAATACTTTTCAAGGTGCGAAGCCAATTCGTTACGCCAAAAAAATTGACACCCACTGTAAATTCTTCCGGTGCAAATGTCAGCGCTGCCATTACCATATAGCCACCATAGCTTCCACCCGCGATTCCTATTTTTTCCGTGTCGATATACGGAAGTGTGGCAAGAAACTTCTTTGATTCAACGCAGTCACGCAAATCATCCTGTCCATGTCTTTTGTCGTCCGCTTTGAAAAATGATTTTCCATATCCCGAGCTGCCACGGTTATTTACAGCCAGTATCGCATAACCATGATTCACCAGATGCTGAATCACCGGACTGTAGTTTAATCTCGTTTGTCCTCCTGGACCACCATGAATCCACAGCAGAGCTGGTACCTTTTCTCCTTCAGCGATTCCCTTGGGCTTGTATAACAGAGCAGGGATCTCCATACCATCAAAAGATGTGTAACGAATGACCTGACCTTCCACGAGATCATCAGGACTTATTTCAGCAGTCATCGTATTTGTGAGCTGCTTGACTTCCTTTGTTTCAAAGTTGTAAACAAACAGATTGTTCGGAGACTTTGAGCTGCTCACGTAAAATGACATGATCTTCTCGCTATCAGAAATATTCACATTAGTGATTTCTCCACTAGGTAATTTTGGAAGCTCAACCAATTGCCCCGTTGCTTCTTCAAAGATTTTGATCTCCGTACGGGCATCGTTGTTGATCGCTACCACACGATATTTTCCATTTCTGGATCGATAGGCATAAAGAATATCCCAGGGCTCTTCCTGAATCTTCTCACTTTCTCCTGTCGCGATGTCGTAACTGGCCAGATATTGAAACTCGCTTCCGGCATCGGTCAGATAAAAGAGCTTTTTACCGTCAAGGCTAAAGTATTGAGGGGCATATTGAACATCTCCCTCATGTGCTGATAAAAGTTTTGACTCACCGGTTTGAGTGTCCAACAAATACATGTCAGAGTTATTGGTAGTGATTGACTTGGACAGAGCGATGTATCGGTCATCGGTTGATATCACAGTCGGATTAAGGCCTTCAGTATTCTTGTAGGTCATCTCTGCCGCATAAACCTTGTCCTCACTTTGATCCTTGTCTACCTGAACCTTGTACAAATCAAAATAACGTTTGTCTCGTCCGTTGGAGACATAATAGAGCAACTTGTTGTTATAACTCCAGCCATAAAATTGAGCCTTAGCCGTGCTGTCCTGAATGAGATCATTCATTGAGCCATCAGGATTACGAACGAATAAATGCGTAATCTCATTTCCCCCCTGATCACTTTGCACGATGATGCGGTTATCAGAGGGAAAGTAAGAATTCGCAAACACCGCGTTGGTGGTCGAGTTGGTCAGTTGCTTTTTCTCACCAGTCGAAATGTCCACCTCAAACGCATTGAATATTCCAGTCTCTTTGCTGCTAAAGAGGATCTTAGTCTCATCAGGCGAAAATGAACTTCCACCGATTTGAACAATATCCATAAACTGGCTGATCGAATATTGTTTTGGAGGTTGCTCGTGCTTGCCACTGCTACATCCCAGCATAAGCACAGTTAACAGCAAGTAGAAAGATTTTAATAGGGTCTTCATTTCTTAGGTTGTGATTTGATGATGCTCAAGATACGATCTTTTACAGCCTGATCCGACACTTTGGGTATTTCTTACCTCTTACGGTTAGCCAGATATACTCCGCCAATGATTAGAATCATGCCGATATAATGTCCTGTTAACAGATGTTCGCCATCAATAACACCCCACATCACAGCCACGATGGGTATGAGATAGGTGACCGAGCTGGCAAACAATGGGGAATTTGTTTTCACCAATTTATTAAACACTACTGTAGCGACTGCCGTGCTCATCAAACCAAGAATTACTACAAACCCAAAAGACCTCCATGCACCAGGAACCGCGGATAGTTTGGGAAGGAATTCCGTAAACCCAAGGAGATAGATCAACGCTGGTGGACCAATCAACATTACCGAAACTGTAGTAATCGTAAGTGAACTGATGTGTTCGATTTTAAACTTGATCAAGTTGAGATTGGAACCGTACAGAACTGTAGCCAGTATTACAAGAAGCGCGTACGCATTGAATTGACCTGATATCCCATCCGCATTGGTAAGTATTAACACAACTGTGCCAGTAAATCCCACAATTGTTCCAACGATGGCAATTCCACGGAAACGCTGAGAAAATAATGCAGCCCCGATGATCATAGTCCAAATAGGTGTAAGGCTATTCATCACTCCAGCAATGGAGCTGTCAAGGCGCGTTTGCGCGAATGAAAAAAGGAACGAAGGAATAAAAATTCCGATCAATCCAGAAAGCAATAATTTGCTGTAATCTCTTCCAGTGAGTCCTTTCAACCGTGTCAGCGCTACGGGCAAAACAAACAGCGCAGCTGACGCGACTCTAAGCGATGCTACCTCATCTGGAGAAAATGACATCAATCCTTTCTTAATGAGGATGAAAGAGGTGCCCCAGATAAGCGCGAGAACGACCAGAAGAATTACGGCAGTGAGGTCCCTTTTTTCAGACATGGAAATGGAAGTGCGCAAAGATTGGAAATCCGGTTGCGATTTCAAATACGGATTCTTGCTAAAAAAACTATGCAGCTAACACACCAGCGTACTGCTCAATGAGACCTTCCAGAAGTGAGTTGATTTCTGCCAGACTTAAAGATTCAACAAGTTGAGTGCGGACCGGTTTGAAATTCGGCAAGCCTCTGAAGTAGTTGGAGTAATGACGTCTCATTTCCAGAATGCCCAGACGTTCTCCCTTCCATCTTACCGAAAAATCAAGATGACGTTTTACTACGTTTACTCTCTCCTCAATTGTAGGTGGCTGAAGATGACTTCTCGTTTCAAAGAAATGTTTCATCTGATTAAACACCCAGGGATTACCGATCGCGGCACGGCCAATCATAATGCCGTCAACACCATATTGGTCCTTGTATTCCAATGCTTTCTCTGGTGAATCAATATCACCGTTACCGAAGATTGGAATTTGAATTCGAGGATTATTTTTTATTTCACCAATCAACGTCCAATCGGCAGTGCCCTTGTACATCTGCACTCTTGTTCGCCCGTGAATAGTAAGTGCTTTGATACCAATATCCTGAAGGCGTTCCGCTACTTCGGTTACGTTTTTGGTTTGATCATCCCATCCTAATCTTGTTTTCACGGTCACCGGAAGGTGTGTACATTTCACGATCGCTTCAGTCATCTTCACCATTTTTGGAATATCCTGAAGTAAGGCAGCCCCTGCACCCTTGCACGCCACGGCTTTGACAGGGCAGCCGTAATTGATATCGATCAAATCCGGATTTGCTTGCGTAGCAATTTCAGCGGACTGCACCATGTGGTCAATTTCACCACCAAACAATTGGATTCCGATGGGCCTTTCATATTCGAAAATATCCAGCTTTTGTCTGCTTTTGGCGGCATCCCGTATGAGGCCCTCTGACGATATGAATTCTGTGTACATCAGGTCGGCACCTCCCTCCTTGCAGACGGCACGAAAAGGCGGATCACTCACGTCCTCCATAGGCGCGAGCAGCAAGGGGAAGTCTCCTAGAGCTATATTGCCGATTTTTGCCATATTAGTGCCGCCCTTTGAAAAGCGGATACAAATTTACTGATTTTTGAGACTAAGCCCCGATATGAGTAGCGAGCTCTTCAGTACCGAACGACCTGCCTGGATTTCCGTCATTTTGATTTTTTTGTCTGCGATGTTGGGGTTTATCGCAATCGGGCCCATCATTGGCTTCATAGTAGCACTTCCTTTTTTTGATGGAGACTTGTTGACACTCCAATCTCAGCTGGCATCTCCAACTGAATACCCGGGTCTGAGAATACCATTGTTTATTATACAGGGTTGCGCCACACTTATTGGTTTGATTGTGGTGCCCTCACTGTACATACTTGGTTTCGAAAAGAAGAGTGTGTTGTTATTGGTGAAGGACAAGCCCTTGTATAGCCAAAGTGTGCTGATCACCACTGTGGTCGTGATTCTTTTTATGATTCCAAATACATTCATCATTGAATGGAATGCCTCAATGACGATGCCTGATTTTCTTAAAGGCCTTGAGTCGTGGGCCAGAGAAAAGGAAGACATTGCAGCTGAGCTTACCACTTACCTGACAACTTTCGATTCCTTCGAAAATTTTATGGTCGCCTTTGTTGTGATTGCCCTTATACCAGGTATTGGTGAAGAGTTGGTCTTCCGTGGAATGCTGCAACCGGAGCTTCAACGTGCTACGGGAAACATTCATGCTGCCATCTGGATTTCAGCGATCATGTTCAGTGCCATCCACCTGCAATTCTTCGGATTCATTCCCAGAATGCTTTTGGGGGTGTTGTTTGGCTATCTGTATTATTGGTCTGGAAATATTATTGTGCCCATGCTCGCACACTTTGTGAACAATGGATTTTCCCTTTTGATGGTCTACCTTTACCATCTTGGAATCATTTCGATTAACATGGAATCTGGTGAATCAGCTCCATTATTTATGGTTGCGCTGTTTACCATCATCACCTTCGGATTACTGTTGTATTTGAAAAAATTTCACCGCGAGAAAAATAGTTTTTTGTGACCTCTGCCCTTCGAAAGTATAATAACCTGACCCAGCGAATAATTACCGCCTTGGTAGGCGCTGCTGTAATTGTCTTTTGCATCGTGTTTGGTGAATGGACCTACTATGGTGTTTTCTTCGCCATTTGTCTGTTGACGTTGCTTGAGTTCTATGATTTATCGGGACTGGACGGAATGGTTCCACAAAAAGCATTCGGGACTATCTGCGGAATGTTCATTTTCAGCCTCACCTTTTTTATTGAAAAGGAAGACATTTCATATCGCTATTATTTTCTCATTTTTCCCATTGTGTCTTTCGTTTACCTGATCAAGCTCTATAAAAAGTTTGAGCGTAAACCTTTTACCAATATCGCCTACATGTTTCTTGGACTTTTCTATGTTGCCATGCCTTTTTCACTCTTAAACATCGCTGTTTATGAAAATGGTGAGTACAACTATGAAATCATGTTTGGTTGTCTTTTCATTCTTTGGGCAAGTGATACGGGGGCTTATTTTGCCGGCACACTGTTTGGCAGACGAAAATTATTTGAACGCATCTCGCCAAAGAAGTCGTGGGAAGGTGCACTAGGCGGAGCGCTGCTGGCTCTACTGTTTACCTGGGGAATCGCATCTTATTTTCATACGCTCGCCATGTGGCAATGGATGGTTATCTCTGTGATCATCATCATTGGTGGTATCTATGGTGATTTGATCGAATCTTTACTCAAGAGAAGCATAGAGATAAAAGATTCAGGCGAGAGCCTTCCGGGGCATGGCGGTTTTCTCGACCGATTTGATGGACTATTGATTTCGGCACCATTTATCGTAGCTTTTTTGGAGATTTTTTAAGTCTCTCGGCCGCTCCAATCATTTGTAGCAATCCAATATTGCCGTTACCTAATTTCTATATCTTTGCACCCGTTTTCGGACCCGAATTAAGACCAAAAACGATCATTTTCTGATGGCTTATATAGAACCCGCTCCTATCCTTGATAAGGAGAATCCCTTTGAGGCGATGATGTCCCGATTTCAGACTGCCTCGCAGATTCTGGGACTTGATGATGAAGTTTATAATGTATTAAAGTCGCCCGCCCGACAAGCGATTGTATCGCTGCCGGTGACGATGGATGACGGAAGCATCAAAGTATTTGAAGGCTACCGCGTGATCCACTCCACCATTCTGGGACCTTCTAAAGGTGGCATCCGTTTTGACCCTCATGTGAACCTTGATGAGGTAAAAGCTCTGGCCGCCTGGATGACCTGGAAATGCGCTGTTGTCGATATTCCGTATGGTGGTGCAAAAGGAGGTGTGGCCTGCAACCCTCGTGAAATGTCAGCTGGTGAGATCGAGCGATTAATGAGGTCATACACCCTAGCGATGATCGACATTTTCGGTCCGGACAAAGACATTCCCGCCCCAGATATGGGAACTGGGCCAAGAGAAATGGCCTGGCTGATGGACGAATATTCCAGAACGCAAGGTATGACCGTGAACGCGGTAGTGACCGGAAAGCCAATCGTGTTGGGCGGATCACTTGGCCGGACAGAAGCAACCGGTCGTGGCGTAATGGTGACTGCGATGTCAGCCATGCAGAAATTGAAAATCAATCCTTACAACGCGACATGTGCGGTTCAAGGATTTGGTAACGTAGGGTCATGGGCAGCAAGATTGCTTGCCGAGCGCGGATTGAAGGTTGTTGCGATCAGTGATCTTAATAGCGCTTATTACAATTCAAACGGAATTGACATTGAAGCGGCAGTGAAATATCGTGATGCCAATAAGGGTACGCTTGACGGTTTTAAAGACGCTGAGAAAATCTCCGGCACTGAAATATTAACACTCCCAGTAGATCTGCTGGTGCCCGCTGCCACCGAAGATGTTATTACTGGAAATAATGCAGATAAAATCCAGGCTAAGTTGATCGTGGAAGGTGCCAACGGGCCGACTTCATCAAAAGCGGATAATATCATCAATGAAAAAGGAATTATCGTTGCGCCTGACATCCTTGCAAATGCTGGAGGGGTTACTGTATCTTATTTTGAGTGGGTGCAAAACAGGCTTGGATATAAATGGACTGCTGAGCGCGTAAACAGAAGGTCCGATCGCATTATGAAGGATGCGTTTGATCACGTTTACAAAACTTCAGTTGAATACAAGGTGCCTTTAAGAATTGCTGCATATATGGTAGCTATCGACAAGGTGGCCAAGACATACAAGTATCGCGGAGGTTTCTAAAAAGTTAGAATCTCAAAAAACTGGAACACGCATCGAAAGGTGCGTGTTCTTTTTATACAGAATGCCTTAATTTTGAGGCTCAATAAAAGTAGACACAAAGACATGACTATTCACAAAGAAGGACGGACCTTACTGATCATTCTATTGATTGTGTTCATAGCCATCAATCTTTTGGTTCGATACTATTTTCCGCTTGCAAATGCAGCGCATGTGTTAACGTTGACCGCAACTGTTATTTTTTTTCTACTCATCCTTCAATTTTTCCGGAATCCGATTTTTACGGTTGCTCAAGATGAAAAGCAAGTCATCGCACCAGCCGATGGTAAAGTGGTAGTAATTGAGGAAACAGAAGAGACAGAGTACCTGAAAGAAAGGCGAAGACAAATTTCAATTTTCATGTCACCCATCAATGTCCATGTCAACCGCATGCCCGTTGAGGGATCAATCAGTTATTACAAATATCACCCAGGTAAATATTTGGTCGCGTGGCATCCAAAGTCGAGCACTGAAAATGAAAGAACAACGGTGGTAGCCAAAATGAAAAACGGCACTGAAGTATTGTTCCGTCAGATTGCTGGTGCTCTTGCGCGAAGAATCAAATGCTACGTTACCGAAGGACAGTCACTCCAGCAAGGCGAGGAATTTGGCTTCATCAAATTCGGTTCGCGCGTGGATGTTTTCTTACCCCTTGATTCGGTAGTAAAGGTGAAAGTGGGAGACAAAACCACCGGAGGCAAAACCGTGATTGCGGAGCTGGTGTAGCCATTATCCTGAAAATCAGGCATTTTCTGTCCCCAAATAGGCAAAGTTATGACTGCTAACAGCCGTTATTGACGGTGTAATTATTACATTTGACGTTTAATCAAACATGCCGCGCGTCAATTTTCGCCAAAATTGATTGCGAACGGTTCAACCTAAAACGTCCGCATGCATCAAACGATCAAGTTTGTTTCCAAGCAACACGACTTCTTCACTACCCTCAACCAGCGGGTAAATCAGTATTTTAAGTCAAACAACATTAGCCGCAACGCGAATGGTGCGATGGTGTTGAAAACTGTCGTGATGTTTTCGCTTTATTTCGTGCCGTATGCTTTTATTCTGTCAGGCGCTCCATCCTCACTTCTGATTTTGCTTTCACTTTATGCTGTGATGGGAATCGGGCTTGCTGGAATCGGTATGTCGGTGATGCACGATGCAAATCATGGGGCCTATAGCAACAAACCATGGGTCAATGACCTGCTTGGATATTCTCTGAACGTGGTTGGCGGCAATGCTTTCAACTGGAAAGTTCAGCATAATGTATTGCATCATACGTTCACTAACATAGAAGGAGTTGATGAGGATATCACCCCACGTGGTGTTCTCCGATTTTCACCACACACAAAATGGAAACCATTTCACCGTTTCCAGTTTCTCTACGCCTGGTTTTTCTACGGCCTACTCACATTCGTGTGGATTGTCTTCAAGGACTACGGAAGGTTGATAAGATACAACAACGATGGGTTGGTAAAAAAGCAGAAGACCAACGCGGGAAAGGAATGGGCAATTCTTATTGGCTCAAAACTTTTCTATTACGGCTACATGATTGCTCTGCCAATTTTAGTCCTGCCGTTTACATGGTGGCAGGTGTTGATAGGATTTTTTGTGATGCATTACGTTGCTGGATTTATTCTCGCAATTATTTTCCAGCCCGCCCATGTGGTTGATGGCACAGAATATCCGCTGCCTGACGAAGGAGGGAACATCTACAACACCTGGGCTATTCATCAGCTTTATACTACCACAAACTTCGCACAGAACAACTGGCTGTTATCGTGGTACGTTGGAGGATTGAATTATCAAGTAGAGCATCACTTGTTCTCCAATGTGTGTCATGTTCACTACAAGAAGCTTTCAGAAATTGTAAAACAGACCGCAGAGGAATTTGGTCTTCCTTACAAATCCAAAGCAACTTTCATGGATGCTATGGTTGGTCACTACCGAGTGCTAAAAGAGCTTGGCAAGAAGGACACCACCATGGGCATGACACCTGCTGTTGCAAGTGCTGCTGCTTAATTAATATCAGGCTACTACCTCGTCAAAAGCAGCTGTAAACTGCTTCATCTCTTCCAGCGTTCCGATACTTACGCGGCACCATTCTTTGTCCTTGTAATCCCAGATTCGCATAAGGATATTTTTTTGCCTCATCTTGGACAGGATTGTCTTGCCATCGATAGGGGCATTGTAGAACATAAAGTTGGTATGTGACTTACCGAAGTTGTAGCCTTTCTTTTTGAGATAGCCTTCCAGATGAGCTCTCGCTTCGGCATTCTTGGTACGACTCAACTTCATGAAGTCCTCGTCACCCAGGCTAGCCTTAGCGGCAGCAATTGCATGCTGGCTAATTGGAATGCCCATCTGATACTGAGAAATTTTCTTGATCAGGTCTGGCTTAGCAACGATATAGCCAATGCGAAGACCCGCCAATCCGTATATTTTAGAAAACGTTCTTGACACCACCACATTCTTGCCTTGTCTCACCATCTCTATATTCGAAACCTTCTTCTGCATTTCAGGTTCAAGAAACTCGAGGTAAGCCTCATCAGAATAAACCGGCACTTTTTTCGATACCTCTTCGCAGAATCCAGATACTATAGAAGGGTCTACAAGTGTGCCTGTTGGGTTATTTGGGTTACAAATAAAAATCAACTTAGTTTTTGAATTGATTCGCGATGCCATGGCACTGTAATCAAATTCAAACTTGTCATTCACATTCACCTTATCCCATTTTGCATTGAACACTTCTGCATAATCCATCATCTCAGTGAACGTTGGAAAGCCTGAAAGAATCTCTCCGTTGTTCAGTCCAAAGGCTACGCCCGCTTCACACAAAATCTCACCAGAACCCGCACCCATGTGAATATGATCCACATCCACACCTTCTTTCTCCGCTACCATCTTCTTTAAATCAGTCAGCGCTTGAAATGGATAACGATTGCCTTCCGACATATTATCAACAATTGCCTTGCGGGCTTTCTCGCTTGGTCCGTATGGGTTTTCATTTGCATTCAATCTTACATTGCCATTTGCTGAGTATGGATTGATACCCCATTCGAATCGGTCAGCACGTTCAGCCTTGCTAACGGGACCAGCGAATAGATTATTAATTAATGCTGGTGTCAATGTGAGACCAGCCGTGAGCGCTGCGGAAGATTTAAACCAATCTCTGCGAGATATTTGAGATTTCATGATAATGGAGTTAGGTGTGCTAAGGTTTAAGTGCAAACTCAATATAGCAATTTTAACCCTGAGCCAAAACCAGAAAATGGCGGAAGGCCTAGTCGGCAGGCAAGATGCCCATCTTCTTCATCAGGTAGGTAGCGTTGGCGCGCTGAGCCACGCCCTCCTTTAGAGCATAGTCAAACTTTAAAACGTCATTTTCAATCTCGCTTTCAAAGCAAAAATTGCGAATGGCGTCAGGGAACTCCTTTTGAAGATCGCCAAGAACAACATCATGTGAGGCAAGGATCACAAGAGATTTATTGTCAACGAATTGTTTGATTAGGCCTATTGATCCGTCTTGTTTGTCACGAGAATTGGTTCCTCTCAATATTTCGTCCAGCAGTACCAATGCAGGGCTGCCAGATTTCACCTGATCCATGATCTTCTTAATCCTGGTAAGTTCGGCATAAAAATAGGACTGGTGCTCAACAAGCGAATCTGTTGCTCTCATACTGGTAACAAGTTGCAGCAGAGGACAACTAAACGATGAAGCACTCACCGATGATCCTGAAAGCGCCAGCACAATGTTCACACCCATTGTTCTAAGAAATGTGCTCTTCCCAGCCATATTAGCTCCTGTGACTAACATGACATGTTCAGGCAATCCAAGTCTGCACGAGTTGGAGACCCGTTCGGATGACGAAATTAGCGGGTGACCCATTTCGACAGCCCCGACAGCTAAATTGCTGTGAATAGCCGGGAAGCAATTTGAAGGATTGTTGAAAGAGAAAGTGGCCAGTGAATTTAAAGCATCTATCTCTGCGATCTTTGCCAACCAGCTCTTTACATGAGATTTGTTTTCAGCTCTCCAGCGTTCTAATTTTATCAAGCATTGCAAATCATATAGATACAAGCTGTTGCCAAACATGTTGGCTATCCCATTTTTTCGAGACTCGAAAGCATTGACTAACTGGGAGAACTTTCGGATTTTTTGCGAAGCTAAGACCGATTCGTTCTGAATCTCTCTTAAATGATTTCCTTGAAAAGACTGACTAGAAATTTCCGATAGCAACGTAGCATATTTTTCAAAAGGCTTTCTATGCCTTGATAAGGTGGCATCCGCTTTGGAAATCTCTTTTAAAAACAGAGAGATGACAAACCATTGAAATCCTCCGGATAACAGGATTAATGGAAAGAAAGCGAAGTCGTAGATGGTTAATGCAATTAGCGCGACTGATATTGTTGGAAGAATGATCAGTGCAAATTCAATTTTTCTGTTACCGTTAACTACATCTGCACCATTGAGCCAATCGAATAATTTATCATTGTCGTGCGTGTTGTCGTGTAGCAAGTGTCCTTGCGCCCAATACCATTGACGAAAGTCTACTTTCTCAACCAACTCTTTAATGGCCTTTTGTCGCTCAACAATCTTTTCAACCGAGGGTTGTGGAGCACTCAAGTCATTCGCCAATTGATCTTCACCGATCGCAGTGCCGCACCGATTCAAATACTGATAGACTGAGCCTGCACCAAACAGATCAAGGTCATAACTATAGGCGTGGTGAGGGTCAACAAATCGCTCTCCATCGCTGAACTCAGTGTAATGATGGTCAAGGGCCTTGAGTTCCAGATCGTTTAGTTTCACCAGGTTTTTGCTGACATCGAGCTTGGCTTGTTCGCGACCGTGTTTCGCAACGAGAAATAGGAACAGAATAACCAGAGGAACAAGTGCCAACCAAATCCAGGAGTTGGAGAAGCCAAAATACCCAGCCACGACAATAGCGAGGGCTGCGACAATTCTAGAGATGGAAATTTTTTTTATGGTAAGTGCAAAGGCTTCGCCTTCGCGCAGAAAATCATTTTTACGTTGGGTGTAAAAATGATTGAGATCTGTCATTAAGCTAATTGGTTAAAGAAATCTTTCAATGGTACGCATCAGCCGCTCAAGATGTTGCGCGTCTATGTCATCAAAATCATTGAGTCGATCACTGTCGACATCAAGCACCAGCGCGACCTCGTCATTTTTAAAAGCCGGCAGAACAATTTCAGATTTGGACGCTGAGCTACAGGCAATGTGACCTGGGAACTCGTCTACATTGGGAACGATCCTCGTCTTTGCCTCTTGCCAAACGGTACCACACACACCTTTGCCTTTTTGAATTCTTGTGCATGCTATCGGCCCTTGAAACGGCCCAAGTACCAACTGATCATCCTTAACCAGATAGAATCCAACCCAGAAAAAATTCATGGCTTCTTTAAGTGCGGCAGCGATGTTGGAAAGATTAGCAACCACGTCAGTTTCTCCGGCAACCAAAGCTTCTATCTGCGGAATCAAGGCCGCATAACGTTCTCCTTTGTCCTCCGATTTTGATATTAATAGCTCCTCAGCCATCTCAATTTGCTTCTGGATTCGAATTGCCTTCTTTTTTGTTTTCCTCTGATTCAACTGGAACCGACATCAAATGACCTTCTGCTGAGATTAAAACATTATTGTCTTCTGGCTGCTTAGCAACTTCCTCCTCACTTTCCTCGGATTTTGTCTCCTTGAAAAATCTCTTTTGGAAAACAAGTATGGATGTGACTCCAATGAAAATGGAGGAGTCAGCGATGTTAAATACCGGACTAAAAAACATAAAGTATTCTCCTCCAACTACCGGCATCCAGTCAGGCCAATAAAATTCAAACAGCGGAAAGAAAAGCATATCGATAACCTGCCCATGAAACCACGGGGTATAGGATCCCAAAGGTTGATTGTCGAGCAGTACACCATAAAAAGTGCTATCAATGACATTTCCTACCGCACCGCCCAATATGAGTGCCATGCTAAACAGGAAACCTGGATGCATCCTTCTCAGGGTCATTCGGTACAAATAGTAGCCGATGCCGACCATCGCACCAATTCTAAAGACTGTTAGCGCAAGTTTTCCAAATTCATTGTCCCACTTGAGACCAAAAGCCATCCCGGGATTTAACAAATAATGAAGCTTAAACCATTCGCCAATTACATTAATCTCCTCGTGGATGTACATATAATTGTGGACAAGGAGCTTGCTAGTCTGGTCAATTAAAATCACCGCCAGGGCGACAAGGAAATATCTCTGTGCCCTCATTTCACGCTTATCTTCACTTTCAACATAAATTCATCCATATCTACCTCCGTGGCTTCCTTCACCTGCTCCTTTAACTCGAGACTGAGCGCCTGGGTTTCGGTGCTGATATAGTCCTTGAATTGAGTAAGTGCCTCGGTTACTGACGCACTTCCATTCTGCCCTTTCTCTACTTCAATAGATATCTTGTCCAAAACTTCTAAACCCATTTCCTTACGAAGATTCTGAATTCTGTTCACAAAATCACGGGCTATGCCCTCACGCTTCAGCTCATCCGTAATCGTGATATCCAAAGCTACCGTGATACCACCTTCCGATGCCACTGACCAGCCAGGGATATCCTCAGATGAAATAATCACATCATCCACTACGAAATCAAATCCTCCCTTTGTCAAGGTGCCCTTTTCAACTGCTGCAATATCTTCTTTTGTAAATGAGTTGATCACAGCAGCAACGTCTTTCATCTTCGCACCGTATTGACGACCTAATTTGGCAAAGTTGGGTTTTACTTTTTTAACTAAAACACCGGATGCATCATCGATGTACTCTATTCCTTTTACATTCACTTCCGCTTTGATAATCTCTTCTACACTCTTTACTCTGCTGGCAAATTGATCGTCCAAAACCGGAAGCATGACCTTTTGCAGAGGTGTTCTTACCTTGATTTTGGTCCCCTTGCGGATAGAATGCACCAACGAACTGATCCTTTGTGCGTACTCCATAGACTGCTCGAGCTCACCGTCAATTTTCTCTTTTTCAGCCTTCATAAGATCTGTCAAGTGAACAGAAGGATACTGTAGAGGTGTGTTATTACCTTTTGCTTTTTCGCGAATGTTGTCAGTGAGGTTTTTATAAAGCCACTCCGAAAAGAAGGGGGCGATTGGAGCCATCAACTGGCCCACTACCATAATACACTCGTACAATGTTTCATATGCAGCCTTCTTGTTCTCCGTCATCGCCACTTTATCTCCGGCAGTTGGCTGCCAGAAACGTTTGCGGTTAAGACGTACGTACCAGTTGGACAAGTGATCGTTCACAAAATCTTGAATTGCCCTTGCTGCTTTTGTTGGCTCATAGTCATTGTAAGCTGCAGTGACTTCGATAATGAGTGACTGCAGTTTTGAAATAATCCATCTATCGAGATGCGAAAGTTTGTCGTATGATACCTTGTCGGCTTCATCTTTTACAAATCCATCGATATTCGCATATAGGGCAAAGAAAGAATATGTATTTAATAGCGTGCCGAAAAATCTTCGCTTTACTTCTACGATTCCATCTTCATCAAATTTCAAATTGTCCCAAGGGGGTGCATTCTCAATCATGTACCAACGCACTACATCAGGCCCGTACTTTTCGATGGTTTCGAATGGGTTGACCACGTTGCCCTTACTCTTCGACATCTTGTTTCCATTCTTATCCAGAACAAGCCCGTTAGAGATTACATTTTTGAAAGCAACGCTGTCAAACAGCATCGAGGCAATGGCATGTAATGTGAAGAACCAACCTCTGGTCTGATCCACTCCTTCTGCAATAAAATCTGCAGGATAGCTTTTCGCAAATACTTCCTTATTTTCAAATGGATAGTGAAGTTGTGCATATGGCATCGCTCCGGAATCAAACCACACATCAATCAAATCCGACTCGCGATACATGGGCTCGCCATTCTCATCGGCCAACACTACTTCATCAACAAACGGACGATGTAGGTCAAATTCAGGAGAGTCAAATCTTGTATTCTCGATTTTAAACTTCTTCGCATGCTCGACTTCCTTTCTCAATTCTTCGAGAGAGCCAATGCACTTCTCTGTTTTTCCGTCTTTGGTTCGCCAGATGGGAAGTGGTGTTCCCCAATAACGCGAACGTGATAGGTTCCAGTCCACCAGGTTTTCCAACCAGTTGCCGAAGCGACCTGTCCCTGTTGAAGCGGGCTTCCAGTTGATGGTCTTGTTTAGCTCGACCATTCTGTGTTTTAAAGCAGTGGTTTTGATAAACCAGGAATCCAATGGATAGTAAAGCACAGGCTTGTCAGTGCGCCACGAGTGCGGATAGCTGTGCAAGTATTTTTCAACTCTAAATGCCTTGTTCTCTTCCTTCAGTTTGATCGCTATCAAAACATCGGTCGATTTAAACTCAGGGTCATTCCGAACGCTGTCAGGGTAATACTCTTCACGAACAAACATTCCAGCAAAATCAGTGATCTCTTTCACGAATTTGCCTTGCTTGTTCACCACCGGAACATCATTGTCCAATTCATCTTTTACAGTGATAGCTGAGATATTGTTTTCCTTGCAAACTCTAAAGTCGTCAGCACCAAACAATGAGGCCGTGTGAACAATACCTGTTCCATCTTCAGTCGACACGAAGTCGCCTGCTATTACCACGAATGCTTTCCCTTCTGGCTTCACATACGGAAGAAGTTGTTCGTATTTAATGCCTAAAAGATCTTTGCCCGAATAGCTACCAACCACTTTGTAAGGAATGACCTTGTCTCCTCCTTTATAGCTGTCGAAATCCGCTTCGGCACTTTTTTGATCGAAGTAGGCATTTAGCCTTTCCTTGGCCAGAATAACACTTACCGGCTTGAAGGTGTACGCATTGTACGTTTTTACTTTCACATACTCTATCTTCTCGCCAACCGCCAGCGCACAGTTTCCGGGTAATGTCCACGGAGTGGTTGTCCACGCAAGTATGAATAGTTCTTCATCACCATCAATGAACTTTAACGATTGACTGTCCTTGATCACTTTGAACTGTGCCGTGATCGAGGTGTCTTTTACATCCTTGTAACAACCTGGCAGATTCAACTCGTGTGAACTGAGTCCTGTTCCATCCGTGGGTGAATAGGGTTGTATGCTGTAGCCTTTGTATAAAAGTCCCTTCTCATACAATTGCTTTAACAGCCACCACAACGACTCGATGTAGTCATTCTCGTAGGTGACATAAGGATGTTCAAGATCTACCCAATAGCCCATCTTCACAGTGAGGTCGTTCCACTGGTTTTTGTATTTCATCACCGTCTCACGACACTTCCTGTTGTAATCTTCAACCGAGATTTTTACACCGATGTCATCCTTAGTGATGCCGAGTTCTTTTTCCACCTGAAGTTCTACTGGTAGACCATGCGTATCCCAGCCTCCTTTGCGCTTCACCTGGTATCCCTCGAAAGTTTTGAAACGGCAAAAGATGTCTTTCACCGTGCGAGCCATCACGTGGTGAATACCAGGCGTACCATTTGCTGATGGTGGCCCTTCGTAGAAAGTGAAAGTAGGCTTACCTTCTCTTCTGCTAATAGACTCTTCAAAAATTTTATTCTCCTCCCAAAATGTGAGTACCTCCGAAGCAATCTTCGCGAAATCCAGTTCTTTATACTCTTTATATCGTGCCGACATTTCTATTAATAACTAACAATATTCTTTTTTGAAATAATTAAATCACTCCGCTGCGCTGTGCCTGTTGTGGATCTTAATCTTATCCAGGTCAATGGCCTCGTCCTCAGCCGATGGATACGAGTCAGGATCAAACTCATCAATCAGGGCATGCTCTCCGCGCTCGTGCCTACCGCGATCAAAAGTCATGATTAGTGAAGGCAGCAGAATTAAATTGGTAAACATCGAAATCAACAATGTGGTTGATGTTAGTAGCCCCAACGCAATTGTTCCTCCGAATGACGAAAAAGTGAAAATGATAAATCCAGCAAATAGCACAATGGATGTATAAATCATACTCTTGCCTACTTCCAATATCGAATTGCTAACAGCCACAGGCACGAAGAAACTGCGTGCATGAAGCTCTTGGCGATACTTCGCAAGGAAGTGGATTGAATAGTCCACCGAAATTCCAAACGTGATACTAAAAATCAATACAGTGCTTGGCTTTAGCGGAATGCCAAAGTAACCCATAATAGCAGCCGTGATCATCATAGGAATGAAATTTGGAATCAATGAAATTACAATCATCCGGGCATTGGCAAACAACAGTCCCATGGTGATGGCGATAAGACCAAAGGCCAACAGCAAACTACCGCGCAGATTGGTGATCAGAAATTTATTTCCTTTAATAAACAAAGGAGTGGTTCCAGTGATCTTGGCCGTAATATCTGTGCCAGCAAAGATTGTATCTATCTTCGGCTGAATCACCTGATTAACCAACGAATCCATCTTGTCCGATCCGATGTCTGCCACCTGCATCGAGATGCGCATCGTTTGCATGGTAGAATCGACAAAAGATTTGAACAATCCAGAACTATCTGACTGTCCCTTCATATAACGGAGAATAAATCCCCGTTCACGACTGTCGGGCAATGCATAGCGATTGGGATTGTTATTATAAAACGCTTGCTTAGCCGCCTTTACAAAACTCACTAGCGATACCGGATTAGAGATGTCTTTTTGCTCTGCCAGAAAGCGTTCAAGTTCATCTATCTTCTGAAGATTCCGTACGTCAATGACACCTCTTCGCTTGCCGGTGTTTACCACCACTTCCAGCGGCATCACACCGCTGAAGTTCTCTTCAAAAAACTCGAGGTCTTTCTTAACAACGCTCTCTTCCGGAAGGTCATCTACCATGTAGGACATGGCATGAAGGCGCGTCATACCAATAACGGCCAGCACTACTGCAGCAATCGCACCTGAATAAATAAATACACGATGGCGATGAACCAACAAATCCACCGTGGTTAGTATTTTATCAAAGCCTTTGACATCAAGGTGCTTCAAGTGTTTTGCAGAAGGGGGCGGCATCCACGAAAAAACTCCGGGAATGAGTATGAGGCTGACTACAAAAGTGGCCATCACATTAATGCCTGCCACAATTCCAAACTCGCGGAGTATGGTAATATCAGCAGTAAGCAACACCAAGAAACCGATGGCTGTAGTCAGGTTGGTGAGAAACGTGGCCAAACCAACCTTTCGCACCACTCTGCTGATGGCCAAAATCTTGTTGCCATGCGATGCAAACTCGGTATGATACTTATTCATCAAGTAAATGGCATTGGGAATACCAATCACCACGATAATGGGCGGAATCATTCCGCTTAGAAGAGATATCTTAAATCCAAACAGAGAAATGGTGCCAAGCACCCACACCACGATGATACCAATCACGATGAGTGGAAAAAGCACCGCACGGAACGATCTGAAAAAAATCAAGAGAATAACTCCCGTGATTATTACAGATACTAAAAGAAATATTTTCAACTCCTGCCCTACCTGACTTGTGATCACCGAGCGAACAAAGGGTAACCCCGCATAGTGAAGTTGAATACCCGTATCGCCAGAAAATTTCTGTCCTTCAGCAATAATTTGGTCAGTAAGCCCAACCCGATCTGATGAATTGAGTACTTCCTTTTGAATTGAGATGAGTATGGCAATTGCACCGTTGGTTTCATTTACAATCTGGCCAATGTAAAAACGCTGCTTCTTTGCTTCCTGCAGCAGACTGTCTAGTTGTTGCTGACTGGTGAGCTTGCCGGGAAACACATCTGTCAGAATAAACTGCGTTTTGGCGGTGTCTTTTTCAATTTGCTTGATCAGTGGCAATGAAATGACATCATTCACGCCCGTCATTCCCTTAACAGCCACGCAGAACTTACGCAGCTTCTCAAAATTCGCATAGTCGTAGATCGAACTGTCCTTTAACCCGACCGCTACGATGTTGCCATCTTCACCAAATTGCTTCCTGAATTCTGTAAGGAAAACTTGGTCTGGATCATTGGCGGGCACGGTGCTCCGGAAATCATAGCTCATCTCAGCTTTTCGGGCGTGATAACCCATAAAAGCAGTGATTATTCCGATCAAAATGACAAGCGGAAGCCGGTATTTAATAACAAAATGAGCGAGGCGTGTCCACATGAAATCAGCTCAAATTTTTATGAAACGGCAAAGCTAAGGATTTTTGACGTTACCCAAGGTGTGAAAATGGCAATAATGGATTATGAAAGGCGCTGAAATTCAGCGAATTCGGTTGCGCTAGCTCAAGGCGATACCCTTGATTTTCCGGTAGGTAGAAATGGCGTGCCTATCGGTCATTCCGGAAATGAAATCGATCATATTTCTCAACATCAAATAATGAGAACCATCGCATTGATCGATACTTGCTCGCACCTCGGGTGGCAGCAGTCTCATCAGATTTTGAAACTTCTTCGAGGCGTTGCCGTCCAGGTGGACTCTACCAGCCTGAGAAAATTCTTCCATCAAACCAGGAAGAACCTCGTAGCCAGCCGACTCAATTTCCACCACGTGTCGCGCACGATAAATTTTTTCAATCGAGATTTTTGAAATCTCGTTAAGCGCAACTGCCGACATGCAATGATCCGTCAATGCCTGATCGAATTTACTATCGAGAATATCCGATTCATTTTCAACAAACACGTTAGCGCACTCATCGATCAACTTGCCAATAGCCAACGCCCGAAGTACTCCGATCTTTTCATCCTGACCGGGTATGAGCGAGAGCTTGGCCTCGTCAAAACTCTCTTTCAAAATTCCGGCAAGGAGCTCCACGGTATCGTCAAAGCTGACAAGCCCCAGCCGACATCCATCTTCCAAGTCAATGATATTGTAGCAAATATCATCCGCAGCTTCTACAAGAAACGCCAGTGGATGGCGTGACCAAACACCAGCTGTCGCTTCGCTGAGCTGTAGTTGAGTCGCAACGTCCTCAAAAATCTTGGCCTCAGTTTGAAAGTACCCGTATTTCTTCTGGCTCTTCCTCTTACGATCTCTACCTTCAAATCGTGCGGGGCATGGGTACTTTGTAAAAGCTCCGAGTGTCGCGTAAGTGAGATGAAGTCCTTTGTATTGATTCTTGTTCAGTATTCTAAATCCTTGGGCATTTCCTTCAAACTGAATCAGATCGGCCCATTCATTTTCGGTTACCAGCTTCTGAAATGATTGACCTACGGGATGATGAATAAAAAAATCTGAAATGCCATCCTCTCCAGAATGCCCAAAGGGTGGGTTGCCCAAATCATGGGCTAACGATGCTGCTGCTACTATCGCACCAAAGTCAAAAGGTGTGTGCTCGGCCAAATCATTGTGCCGGCCTAGAACAACTTCACCCGCTTTTTTCCCTAAAGACCGACCTACACTTGACACTTCGAGGCTATGCGTAAGCCGTGTGTGAACAAAATCATGTTCCGGCAAAGGATGAACCTGTGTCTTGTCTTGTAGTCTTCGAAAGGGATGTGAAAAAATGATACGATCATAATCCTGCTCAAAAGCACTGCGGAAGTTTCCTGTGGCCGTTTTAGCGGAACCAATTCTCTGCGATGACAATAAAGACGACCAGTGCATAAAATATTTTAGGCGGGAAAATACCCTCTGTTTACATACATCGTGGGATCCTGATTAAATAGTGCTGCCACACTGGTGTACAAATTAGGAAGCTCCTTTTTAAACTCATGAGGCCTTTCAAAAAAATTCTCGACTACTACTGCGAAGAATTCTTCTTTGTTTTTATATGCATACCGTCTGAGGAAATTGGACTGTTCACCGAATTCCGAGAAATACTGCCCAGCAATTCGTTCATAATTTTTGAAAGCCGGTTCCGAAAAAATCTCGTAGTCATACAATTTGTTTTCCAGCCAAAGCGCATGTGCGAACTCATGGATCAGCAAATTCACCCCATCATTCTCTCGTTGAAATCCAGACTTAAAACTTTCCCACGAAAGTATGATTAGGCCCGCACCCGGATTAGTCTCTCCTTTATGATATTTCCCAGTGAGTGGTGAATAATAGGTATCCGGATAAAATATAATTCTGTTGAATGCATCGAAACAATCTTCTGTGAGAAACAAAGTCATCTGAGTTGCTACCGAAGCAATAAGATACCGTACAGCATTGAAGTTGATCAAATGAGTTGGATTGAAATGCCTGAACTCAATGTTGGTCGTATCCAGGAAATAATACGCTCGCCAATTAAAATCCTTTCGCATCTCGGGCGTCAGCTGATTAAAATAAATATTGATCGGCTTAAGCTTATGGCTGATAGGCCTCAGGTACTGCGGGAAGTAGTAAAAAAGAATCTTCTTAAACCATCGCTGCTCGTGAGTCGCTGCAAACAACACCATCAGCACAACGATAGAAAAGAAGAATAAAAACACGTTTAGATCTTAAATTTTATTCAGCAATGAACTCATCGAAACAGACTCCTGCAGTTTTGATGTTAATGCTGATATCGCAAGTCTTTCTTGCTCCATAGTATCACGATGGCGAAGCGTAACGGTATTGTCGCTCATTGTTTGATGGTCAACCGTTATACAGTAAGGCGTTCCAATCGCATCCATCCTCCTATATCGCTTGCCGATTGTATCCTTATCCTCGTAGTAACATTTGAAGTCCATTCTCAGCTCCTTCATGATCTCCTCTGATTTCTCTGGTAACCCGTCTTTTTTAACCAACGGCAGGATTGCAACCTTGCAAGGTGCCAGCGGAGCTGGAATTCTTAGAACAGTCCTTTCACTCCCATCTTCCAACTTCTCCTCAGTATACGAGTTGGAGAGAATTGCTAAAAACATTCTATCCAAGCCAATCGATGTTTCTACTACATATGGAATGTAGCTCTTGTTATCTTCCGTGTCAAAGTACTGCAACTTCTTGCCAGAATATTTTTCGTGATTTTTTAAATCAAAGTCAGTGCGCGAGTGTATTCCCTCCAATTCTTTGAAACCCATAGGGAAGTTAAATTGAATGTCGCAAGCAGCGTTTGCGTAGTGTGCCAGGTTCAGGTGATCGTGGAAGCGGTAGTTATCATCGCCAAGGCCAAGCACCTTATGCCATTTTATTCTCTTTTCTTTCCAGAACTCATACCATTTCATTTCCTCACCGGGCTTCACAAAGAATTGCATTTCCATTTGTTCAAACTCGCGCATTCTGAAAATGAATTGGCGAGCGATAATCTCATTTCGAAATGCCTTTCCTATCTGCGCAATGCCAAAAGGAATTTTCATTCGCCCTGTTTTCTGCACATTCAAGAAGTTAACGAAGATACCTTGAGCAGTTTCAGGCCTTAGATAGATTTTACTCGCTTCATCGGCAACGGAACCTAGTTCAGTTGAGAACATCAAATTAAACTGACGCACTTCTGTCCAATTGCGCGAACCAGAGATTGGATCTGCGATTTCAAGATCAATAATCAACTGACGTAGCGATGCCAAATCCGATTTTTCAATCGCATCTTTCATGCGTTGGTTGATTTCATCGGCCTTCTTCTGATATTCAACCACTCTGGGATTGGTGGTTAGGTACATTTCGCGATCAAATGAATCGCCAAATCGCTTGGCTGCTTTGTCAACCTCCTTATTGATCTTATCCTCAATCTTAGCGATGGCATCCTCTATCAGCACATCTGCACGGTATCTCTTTTTAGAATCCTTGTTGTCAATAAGGGGATCATTGAATGCATCCACGTGGCCGGAAGCTTTCCATGTGGTCGGATGCATAAAAATGGCAGCATCAATTCCTACAATGTTTTCATGCAACTGGGTCATGAACTTCCACCAGTATTCCTTGATGTTGTTTTTTAACTCCACCCCGTTCTGACCGTAGTCGTAAGCGGCTGCAAGTCCATCATATATTTCGCTGGAAGGAAAAACAAACCCATACTCCTTAGCATGAGCAATAACTTTTTTCAAAAGATTGTCGTCTGAATTCGCCATAAGGCGCAAAGATAGTCGGAGGATTTGAAGTATTAAACCTGGTTACCCTAATTCACCCAGCCGAAGGCAGCTCTAGTACGATGGTGGTCCCTAGCCCGTATACAGAACGAGCGTAAATATTACCACCCAATTTGCCCATGGTTTCCTTTACGATATAAAGCCCCAACCCAGAACCCTTCGAGGAGGATGAGGCCCGATAAAACATATCAAATACTTTATCCAGGTGCTCCTGCTCTATTCCCACACCATTGTCCTCAACTTCTATCACATGTCGATCAGCTTTTTTGAAATACGAGATTTTGATCCGAGATGGTTCATCTTGTGGCTTCTGATATTTTATCGAGTTGGATACAATGTTACTCAGCACCACTTGTAGCCTGCTGACATCTGTTTGAATTGTCGTGTCATCAGGAATATCGACCTGAAATTCCATCTCATTTGAAGTATCCAGGAACGACAGATCTTTTATCACTTCATCGACCAGGTGTTTTAAATCTACATCTGCGACTACCACTTCAGTTTTTGCATTTCGATAATGATCAGTGATGTCAAGGGTAAATTTTTCCAGGTTACGAACGCTTCCTTTCATCAACTTAATGAGACTTCTGACTTCAGTCGGATCTGGTGATATTTCAGAGAGCTTAATCAATCCAGTGAGCGAACTCAATGGCGCGCGCATATCATGTGAGGTGCTGTACATAAACCGGTCCAGCTCCGCATTGGCCTTCACCAGTTCGCTATTTTGAATCTTTATTCTTTCATTACGCTCCTGTAGCACTCTTTCAGACAAATAGTTTGTTCTCAACAATGTCCACAAAATATAAACGCAAACGTAAGTGTACACCGTCACATTGATGACAAAGAAAGTTTTGACTTCCTCTGAGGAGAAATCGCGATAGGGCAAAATCTTCAAATCGAAAAAAATTAACGAGAGGTAACAGGCTGTAGACATTAAAACGAACACAAGTCCTTTCCATCGATCACGGTGTCCGAATATTACCATGGCAGCCAGCGCTGTGGCCCCGAAGTAGACAAAAATATTGGTCTCAAGACTTTCAGAAGAAGCGGCCATGAACACCATTCCGTTAACAATGGATAAGCCCAGTATTTTGGAAAGGTTGTGATACCCAAGGTGGTTCAGACCAAAAGCAATCGCACCCCCTGCGAAAGTGCCGATGAATAGTATTGTTGGAATCGAAACATCGAAGATTAAGGTCATTGAAGAGTAGAGGGCCGAAACGACCATTACTACAATTGACATATGCCGCAAGAGGGCATTTCGTTTCGATTCGTAGAGCGCTTCAGGCTCTTCGAAAGACAGCTCATCTACAGACATTGGAGGACAGAATAACCTCCAACTTAACAAATTTTATCAGTAAAAAACTTATGAAATCGCGACTCTTAGAAAATCATTGAGAGGTTTCAAGGCTTTACAAGCTTCTGCTACTTTCTTGGTGAAGTTCTTATCTGCAACTTCTTTGTCAGTGAAGTAATGAGAAACGATATAGCTCTTATGCTTCAACAATTCGAGATGCGGATGATCTTTCGGATAGCCTTTAGGGGCAGTTTTGAGTTTGTCAAAATCATCTAACTCGCCAAACATGGATTTGAATTTCTTGTCCTTGAGAATTTTCTCAAACGCCTTGAAATTGTAGTCAATCTCTTGTCTAATCTTACCGAGATATGCTGGCTCCGGCATGTACATTCCTCCTGCAACAAAACTTTTATCGCCTGGTTCGATGTGAATGTAGTAGCCAGGCTCCTGAATCATCTTTCCAGCGGGCGAAAAACCCGCGCCCATGTTCACTTTATAGGGTCGCTTATCTTTACTAAACCTTACGTCCCGATAAATCCGGAAAGCCAGTTTTTTGGGGTCAAGTGCCGCCATGGACTTATCAAACTTCGCAATCTCTTTTAGCAGTCCGGCAAGAAAATCATCAAACATCGATTTGCATTCCTGATAAACCGGCTTGTTCTTTTCAAACCAATCACGGTTGTTATTCTTCGAAAGCGATTTTAGAAATTTCAGGATTTTAGAGAAGTCCATATGAAGTTGATTTGATTAAAGTACATCCACAATTGTTTCCAGTGCCATTCCCCTTGATGCCTTCACCAAAATTGTGGCATCATCTATGGGGTTTGCTTTTAAGTAATCTGCCAGCTGCGTCTTATCTTCAAAATATTTCAAGGAATGATTTACAGCTTGAGCCGATCGAATCAGTTTGCCACACAACAATCCTTCTTCTATTCCAAGTTCCTTTATGAGCTCACCAATTCTCACATGTTCTTTTTCACTCTCCCCCTCCAGTTCATACATATCTCCCACGATCGCCACTTTTCTTTTTCCTTTCATTTGAGCAAGGTTTCGCAGCGCTACCTCCATCGAACTGGGGTTGGCATTGTATGCATCCAGAATGATTGTATTGGTTCCCTTATTCACAACTTGAGAACGCATGTTGGCGGGTCGATAATTTTCGATTGCTGCTTTTGAATCCGCAGTCGGCACATTGAAAAATTTTCCAATCGCCAGGGCCACGGCAATGTTGTCAAAATTATAAGCACCGATCAGGTTTGACAAAATTTCTTCCCCAGTCTCTGTTCTCAACTTGACAAAAGGATCGGCAGATACCATCTCGCAATGATAGTAGTCTCCTTTCACTGGATAGAACAGCGGGTTGTCAAACCGCTTGGCCATGCTAGAAAGAATATTGTCTTTCGAATTGATCCAAACTATGCCTTTGCTATTCCTCAGATGCTGGTACAGCTCAGACTTCCCACGAATAATGTTCTCAAATCCTCCAAACGTCCCAATATGTGCTTTTCCAATGTTTGTTATAAATCCGTGTGTTGGATTTGCGATCGCACACAAACTAGCAATCTCCCCAACATGATTCGCGCCCATTTCAATCACTGCAATCTCAACAGACGAATCTATTGACAGCACAGTCAACGGCACTCCGATATGATTGTTAAGATTTCCTTTTGTTGCCAGTACCTTGTACTTGCTGGACAAAACGGCATTTACCAATTCCTTACTGGTAGTTTTTCCATTTGAACCCGTGAGCCCAATGACGGGAATACTTAACCGATCTCGATGATGTCGTGCAAGTTGCTGAAGTGAAGTGAGAACATCATCAACAACAATGTACTTGTCATTTCTTGCCTGATCCGCTTCATCGATTACAGCATAAGCAGCACCTTTCTCCAATGCGTCATGCGCGAACTCATTGCCATTGAATTTGTCACCACGCAACGCAAAGAATACCGAACCTCGGGTGATTTGCCTCGTGTCGGTAGACACGCTTCCGGATTTTTTGAATTTATCATAAAGGTTTTCGATCGCTGCGCTCATAAATTCTCAGGCCAATGATTATAATCACTGTATCTTGCAAGACGAAGATAACAGGTGGTAAGCGACCAACGTTATTGAAGAGCAACTTTTCAAAACCTGAGATTTGATTTTTTTCTAACCGGCCAATGTTTCGTACCCTCTTAGTATATCTATCTCTTTCGCTGCCACTACATGCCTGGTCACAATTTACTTATGTATCCGACCAAAGTATTCCGGTTGAAGTGGATGGCAGGCAGTTGGCTCTTCCCTGGGCAGGCGGATTGAATTCCACACAATTCAACACCATGGATCTCGATCAGGATGGCGACAAGGATCTGGTAATTTTTGACAGAGCGTCCAACAAGGTTTCAACTTTTTTAAATTCATCAGGGCAATACCTCTATCATCCTGAGTATGAAGCGCTCTTTCCTAAAGCCATTACACGATGGCTGCTTATTCGCGACTATAATTGTGATGGACTTGAAGACATTTTTACAGCCAACAACAACGGAATCTCTGTTTTTAAGAACACAACGGTAGCCGGAGGAGAGCTGACCTGGGAAAAACTAAAATTCTTTGCGCCTCCCGCACCTACTGCTCCACCCGGAACACCTGGAATTTTTACAGAGATTTTGCTAACGCAGGGCTTTTCCAAAACAAACATCTTCCCGGGCACGAATGACATCCCAAACATTATTGACATGGATGGAGACGGTGACCTGGACATTGTTAACATGCGATTTGTAAATCCATTTGCCGCAGAGTTTCATCAAAACATGAGCATGGAGAATTATGGAACCTGCGACTCGCTCGAATATGTGCGTACGAGTTCACGATGGGGCGACTGGGAAGAATGCAGCTGTGGAGAATTTGGTTTTGGAGAAAGTTGTGTAGTGAACGGTGGACGAACTAATCACAACGTTGGCAAGAGTCTTCTCGCAATTGACGTGACTGGTGATGATAATAAGGACCTGTTGTTCTCGGAAGAGGATTGTCCATTTCTATTTCTGTTGGAGAATGACGGCACCACCTCCAATCCAGATTTCAATTCAGCCTCCAACTTTCCTCAGTTTACGCCAGCGATCATGCCAGCATTTCCCGCTGCCTTTTATGAAGACGTAAACTTTGACAACAAGCCCGACTTGATTGTATCGCCCGCAGTGTATGCGCGGACCGGCCTCAACAATCCGTTTACCAACTCGGTATGGCTGTATCGCAACACTGGAAGCACGGCCTCACCTTCATTTACTTTTGAAAAGAATAATTTTCTGCAGGACGAAATGATCGAAGTGGGAGACTACGCCTATCCTGCTTTCGTGGACTTTGATGGTGATGGAGATCAGGATATGTTTATAGGCAACTATGGGAATCAGCAATTTGTTGGTGTCATCACTTTTTTTGAGAATGTCGGTACACCTGCTGCGCCTTCCTTTAGAAAAGTCAGTGATGATTTCCTGGGCCTATCTGGACTGACCCAGTATAGCATGAAGCCACAATTCATTGACATCAACAGTGATGGCAAGATGGACCTCGCTTTCACATTGGCCGATCCAACCCGGTTTATAAGCAACCTGTATTTCATACTGGGCAACAGCACAGGAAGCCTCGACTTCAGCGGGCAACAAGTCATTTATTCTGGATTCAATATGGGACCCAACGAGAATTTACTTCTGGAAGATATCAACCAGGACGGGAAGGTGGATATCCTTTTGGGTGATGCAACAGGCGCATTGCAATACTTTAGAAATACCGGCAATGGAAATACTTTCACCTTCACCCTTGAAGACCCGGAGTTCATGGGGTTAGGTCAGAGCATCACCAGAACTAACCTTAATACGTCCGTGGCGGACCTCGACAATGACGGACTTGCTGACCTGATTGTAGGTGATCAAAGTGGGAACATTACTGTTTATGGTGACTTTCGAGGCACGCGCAATTCACCACAACCCATCTCGAATATCATCTTCGATCCTTTTACGGATAGCTACATCAATAGAAATCTGGGGGCGAGAATTAAACCAGTTGCTGTCAATCTTTTCAATAGCGATAAACCTGCGCTGGCAGTGGGGACAGTAACCGGAGGAATGATCATACTTCGAAATGACGGAGGCCAGGCATTGCCGGATGAGCCTGAAATCATGATTTATCCCAATCCGCTTCCCAGAGACGAAAAATTAAATGTAAAAGCTGACCGGAACGTTCTCATGCAGGTCTTCTCCATCATGGGACAAAAACTAAGTGAGTCGATTTTTGTTGCGGGTGGGCAGCCACGCGCAATTGATATCCGAGGGCTGGCCCCGGGTATATACATCGCCCGCTTTACCATTGGGAATCGGACATTTGGGCAGAAATTCGTGGTACACTAGGGTCAGCTAAAACACTGACGGCAAGGCATTTCTACCCACTCCCTTTATTTTGTGTCCAACTTGGATAATTAGGGTGGTTTTAGCGATATTTGCAGTCCCTTTTGAAAAAGGGCTTATACTAAACAGAAACAGAGATTATGGCACGGGTTTGTCAAATTACAGGGAAAAGGCCACAGGTTGGAAACAACGTTTCTCACGCAAATAACAAGACCAAAAGGAAGTTTTACCCAAACCTTCACAAGAAGCGTTTTTTTATTCCTGAAGAGAACAAGTGGGTTACATTGAAAGTATCAGCCAATGCCATCAAAACCATCAATAAGAAAGGTATTACCGCTGTATTGAAGGAGGCAAAAGCTAAAGGAACCCTAGCTATCTAAATCATCAAATCGGGCGATCATGGCAAAGAAAGGAAATAGAATTCAGGTGATTTTGGAGTGCACAGAGCACAAGAACAGCGGTATGCCAGGCATGAGCCGCTATATCACCACCAAAAACAGGAAGAATACTACTGAGCGTATTGAGCTTAAGAAGTACAATCCTATCATGAAGAAATACACCATCCACAAAGAAATTAAGTAACCATGGCAAAGAAGGTTGTTGCTACACTGAAAAAAGGTGACGGAAAAAACTTCGCGAAAGTGATCCGTGCCATTCGCTCTGAAAAAACCGGAGCGTATACTTTCAAAGAAGAAATTGTGCCAGCTGAACTGGTGAAAGACACGCTTGCAAAAAAATAATTCTGCTTTTTCGGCAGTATAAAAAGTCCCGTTCAGGGACTTTTTTGTTTAAGACTTAGTTTATCAGCTATGGCAATTTTCAGCAATCTGTTTTCCCGCGAAAAAAAGGACTCCCTTGATAAAGGTTTGAAAAAAACTCAGGAGAGCTTTTTTGGAAAGCTGGGCAAGGCAATAGCTGGCAAATCGACCGTGGATGACGAGGTGCTGGATAACCTCGAGGAAGTCCTGGTCGCATCTGATGTTGGTATAAATACTACACTTAAAATCATTGAGCGAATTCAGCAACGAGTAGCCCGCGACAAATATCTTGGGGCTACAGAACTAGATCAGATTCTAAAAGAGGAAATCGCGGCATTGCTTGCTGAAAATAACACACAAGATCTTGCCGATTTCGAAACTCCTGAGGACAAAAAACCCTACGTCATAATGGTAGTTGGAGTAAATGGTGTAGGTAAGACAACAACTATTGGCAAGCTCTCGGCTCAGTTCAAAAATAAAGGCAAATCACTGGTGCTCGGTGCTGCAGATACATTTCGCGCGGCCGCAGTAGATCAACTGAAACTTTGGGGCGAAAGAGTAGGTGTACCCGTGGTGGCCAAGGGCATGAACACCGACCCATCCTCGGTCGCGTTTGATGCAGTGAAAGAAGGTGTTGACAAAGGTGCAGATATCGTCATTATAGATACAGCAGGAAGGCTTCACACCAAGGTCAACCTGATGAACGAACTGTCAAAGATCAAGCGGGTAATTCAAAAGGTGGTGCCTGATGGGCCTCACGAAGTACTGTTGGTACTTGATGGAAGTACTGGCCAAAATGCAGTGATTCAGGCCAGAGAATTCACCAAGGCAACTGAAGTAACTGCCTTGGCCGTGACCAAACTAGACGGCACAGCCAAAGGAGGCGTTGTAATCGGCATTTCCGATGAGTTTAAAATTCCTGTGAAGTATATCGGTGTAGGTGAAAAAGTTGATGACTTGCAGGTTTTCAACAAGATGGAGTTTGTTGACTCACTCTTCAGGAAGAACTGATTTTCGGAAGGGTATTCGCCAATACAATTGGTAATTGAAACCCCAGTAGGTACTCTTTGAAGCCAGCCCATACCCCGGAATATCGTACGGCTCAAATTCTCCTTTTGTCCCAACCGTGGGTGCTACCTTCAAACGGGCTGTGTATCCCATCCACAACTGCTTCCAAATTTTAACTCGCAAACCCAGTGTTACCTCTGCCCATCCCGCTTTCATTCCCGAGTTATTCGAAACCTGCTGGAGTGAGCCAAACACAGGATCTTCCGTGTTAAACGAAAGTTGCTCACTGAATTTGGAGTGAGCATAACGAAGACCGAGAAAGAACATGTTTCGCTCTGGATCTTTTAGGAGAAGGTTTACATCTGCACCTATTCTATAGTAATTGCCATAGTTCGTGTACGACTGTGTGGGCGAAACTAACGTCTTCTCCCAAGAGCCTACTTCGGCTGTGAGATAGTATTTATAGAAATCAACATCTGCTGCTACCTCCCAACCATCAAATTTTTCTGAGAACGGAATCTTGGCAAGGGAAATCACGTCCGTCCCAAAGCGAATCCCGGTCGGGCGATAGATATCTTTCCAATCCGTAGTGTCGGACTCCTGCCCTAAAGCCACCTGCGAAAGGAGTAGGCTGAATACACTAATCGTTAATAATTTCAACATTAACTGTGGTTGGAAATTTTATTGAGTCTGCTACCAGTACTGGCTCAGTTGTGAACTCTGAAGAAAGCACGGTCAAATCAGTAATAATAGTTTGAGCACATTGTTCATGAAAAGTTTTAGCCGTCCTGGTATATCCAAATGACACGTTCTTTGCCCCACCTTCAAAATCAATGGTAAAATCAGTTTGATCGGAATTCACATCGAGAGGTAAGATCAATTTGGAAACCTCTGCATCAACAAAAAATTCATCGGTAGTATATCCTGCTGTTACCTTGTTAATCGCAAATACGGTAGCGGCAGAAGTAGCTGACGCCTTTAAATCAATTTCTATTTCGTTGGTACGTGGGCATTTCATCAGCCATACGTTTGTGCTGGGAGGATCAGAAAGACTGTCTTTGAGAACTCTTACAATATCGTAACCGGTGGAATTTGCCACTTGTAGATTCCTGATGAAGTTTTGTGGGCCACATTTGCCCACAGCAGTTGATGTTACAAACTGATACGAAAGATCAAGTGTGTTAAATTCACCTGATGCCATATCGAAAGATATCCTTGATTGGTTGCTCCCTTGATTCAAGGGCATTTCAAGAGAACTTAAATCTTCATCGGGATAGAATAAATACGGTAGGTTGTCAACAGACACCCCATTAAAAGTTTCCTCCAGTTCTTCGCCATTCGGATCATCATCGGTTTGCAGCTGCCTAAACCCCACCTTAAATCGATTGGGAGCTGGGCATCTGAACACATCGATATTTGTAACTATGTCTCCAGAGAAGGGTGTGCCATTGGTTACCCGGACGGAGTCAAAATTGTGCTGAAGCAATTCAAGGTTTGAAAATAAAAATCTCGGCCCGCAGTCAACCGACTCGAACTGGGTTTGTACCTGATAAGCCAACGACATCTGATAATCTCCCCTTACAAGTCTTATTTCTACAGATTGTTGACGCTGCGCTGTATTGAGTGGCACAACTACACTTGAAAAGGTGCTTGGTAGAAACATGCTATCGGAACCTGAAACTGTCAATCCAACCAGTTGAATTGAATCGGCTTGCCCATCGAACAATTTTTTGAATGAAATCCCCACCAGGTCGTTTTTCAGCCCGATGCAATCCGGGTTCTCAAAACATGAAGTCAGCAAAGTTGCTGACACCATCAGGGCTGATATCGAGGAAAACAGTCTCATTTAAGGCTGCAAATATAAGGTATCGGTAAAGACCCTGAATCCCTCGTTCACGCCTATTTGCCGTTCGATTTGGGGCATTTTATAGGCTCTCATTTTCTCCTCAAGCCTTCGTATTTTTGCCATCCTTTATAATGGTAAGAATTGAAAACTAAAGGCAGTAGAAAAGCGAAGATCAACATTGTTACCCTGGGTTGCTCCAAAAACCAGGTTGACAGTGAGGTATTGCTCACGCAATTGAGGGGTAATGGAATTGATGCAAGTCATGAGTCCCAAAAAGACGATTCGAATATTGTTGTTGTGAATACTTGTGGTTTCATAGATAACGCCAAACAAGAGTCAATTGATACGATCCTCAGGTATGTTGACGCGAAACAGGAAGGGATTGTGGAAAAGGTGTATGTGACCGGCTGTCTCTCTCAGCGATACAAGGACAATCTTGAAAAAGAGATTCCAGAAGTTGATGCATGGTTTGGCACAAGAGACCTATCGAGATTACTGAAACAACTTAATGCCAATTACAAACACGAGCTGGTTGGCGAAAGAATCCTTACCAACCCATCGCACTTTGCATATCTCAAAATATCTGAAGGCTGCGATCGTCCATGTTCTTTTTGTGCGATTCCGTTGATGCGTGGTGGTCATGTGTCGCGACCAATAGATGAATTGGTACTTGAGGCGAAGAATCTTGCCAAGAACGGAACAAAGGAGTTATTACTCATCGCTCAAGACTCTACCTACTATGGGTTAGATCTTTATAAAAAAAGAGCTCTCTCTGAATTACTAAAAAATCTCTCGGATGTCGAGGGCATTGAGTGGATTAGATTGCACTATGCGTTCCCTACCGGCTTTCCGCTTGACGCGTTGGATGTGATGGCAGAAAGACCCAACATTTGTAAATATCTGGATATACCACTTCAGCACGGCTCAACTAAAATGCTGAAGCTGATGAAAAGGGGAACAACGCTCGAAAAAACTGCTGAGCTACTACAAACTATACGAGATCGTGTTCCTGGAATAGCCATTCGCACTACTATGATAGCTGGGCATCCAGGCGAAACCGCAGAAGACTTTCAAGAGATGGTGGACTTCATCGAGCAATCCAGATTTGACAGGTTGGGTGTGTTTGCCTACTCTCATGAAGAAAATACTTTCTCTCACACCATGAAAGACGATGTGCCAGCAAAGGTGAAGCAAGAACGTGTGGACGCAATTATGGACTTACAACAAGGCATCTCCTGGGAATTGAACCAAAGACGAGTTGGAGGTACCTACAAAGTATTGATTGATCGAAAGGAAGGTGGTCAGTTCATAGGCCGAACTGAATTCGACTCTCCGGAAGTCGACAATGAAGTGTTGCTGGATGCAAAAGAAAACTACCTACGAATAGGGGATTTCATTTCAGCAAAAGTTACCGAAGCAACAGAGTTCGATCTAATTGCAACTCCCGTTTGAGGAACTTTTGTAAAATCATAAACTTATTGGCCTTAATTGCCGTTATTCGATTTATGTCTAAAAACCTCACCCTGAGCTACTGTTGACCCATGCAGCATCAAAAGCTTCCTTTCAAGGATACCAAAATCTTCTCTCCGTTCTTTCTCGACTACATTTCTGAAAAGGATTCGCTCAAACAGTTTTATGGAAGGTTCCCTACGATCAGTGCATTTCAGGATCAGATCAAAGAGAAAGAAAAAAATTTCCCTGCAACGTCCAGGCAAATTCTAAAGGAAGTACTAACAGCACAATACGTATCATTAACTATTACCGAGAAGGTTAGCAGAAATATTGAAGCTCTCGGTGATAAGAAAACATTTACAATTACTACTGGCCATCAACTCAACATCTTTACTGGTCCTTTATACTTCATCTATAAAATTGTTTCGGTAGTCAATGCCTGTAAGGCTCTGTCGGATGCTTATCCGGATTACCACTTTGTGCCAGTGTATTGGATGGCATCTGAAGATCATGATTTTGAAGAGATCAGCTACTTTAAGTTCAACGGCACGAAATACACCTGGAAGACTGACCAGAAAGGTGGCGTTGGCCGATTCGATCCAAGGAGTCTAAAAGAAATCATTAAGGAACTACCTGGTGATGTTTCCATTTTTGAAAAAGCATACGGTCGCCACGAAAAGTTGAGCGATGCCGTTCGTTACTACGTCAACCAATTATTTGGTGAACAAGGATTGGTCGTTATTGATGCGGACAACACTCGACTTAAGAGCCTGTTCAAAGTAGTCATTAAAGACGATCTCTTCAATCATTCGGCCAAGCAGGCGGTTGAAACAACTAATGCAGCGCTTTCGAAGGCTGGCTATTCAACTCAGGTTTTTGCCAGAGACATCAACTTCTTTTATTTGGACAATCAAGTCAGAGAGAGATTTGAACTAATTGGAGATCGATTTACCGTTCTGGATTCGGAGGTGTCATTTTCAAATGAAGAAATTGAAAGGCTAGTTGAAAGCGAGCCCGAAAAATTTAGTCCAAACGTAATTCTGAGGCCACTCTATCAGGAAATGATTTTGCCTAACCTCGCTTATTTCGGAGGCCCTGCAGAAGTAATCTACTGGCTCCAGTTGAAAGGTGTCTTCGAGCATTATAAGGTAACATTTCCAATTCTAATGCCGCGCAATTTTGCATTAGTGATGGATGGCCCTGTGGCCCGCAAATTTGAAAAGACCGGGCTATCACTTATTGACTTATTCGAAGAAAAGAATTATTTATTCAACGACTGGGTGTTGAAGAACACACATCATAATCTCACGCTAACGAAGGAGCTGAATACGGTGAAGGCTTTGTTCACCGACATCAAATTACGAGCGATTGAAATTGACAAAACACTCGACCAACTCGTAGCTGCCGAAGGGCAGAAGGCGCAAAACAGTTTCGAAAAAATTGAAAGAAAATTGTTACGTGCAGAAAAACGACTTCACACCGACAAACTGCGGCAAATTGGCGAAGTGAAAGAAGCCCTCTTCCCGGCCGGAGGACTCCAGGAACGAAGCGACAACTTTCTAAATTTTTATCAAAGTGATCCGGATTTCATCAACAAGCTATTGCTTTCATTCGATCCCTTCGATTTTCAATTCAATGTTCTTAGCTATCCCTACAACAGCTAGAACCTATCTGATCTTCTGTATCTTTAGGCCTGATGACAAAAAGTGAGATCAGGAGTTCTTACCTGGTAAAGAGAGACTCTCTCTCAGAATCAGATTATCTCTTAAGCTGTCAAAAAATCGCCCAGCAATTCTTCCTTTCGTTCGACCTGTCTTTCGTTAAAGTCATTCACACGTTTTTACCAATGGTTCACAAACACGAGCCCGACACCTGGCTTATCATAGAAAGGCTTAGAAGAGAGTTTCCTCATATTCGTTTGTCGATTCCCAAAATCAATCTCAAAAGTGATTCTCTTGAGAATTTTTACTTCGAGGGCCTACATCAACTGGCGGAAAATAATTGGGGCATCAAACAGCCAAAGCAGGGCGTACCAACTGACAGTGAAAAAGTTGATATGGTGCTTGTTCCGTTGTTGGCTTTTGATGATCACGGGCATCGAGTCGGCTATGGCAAAGGTTACTACGACAAGTTCCTATCTACCTGCCGACCAGACTGTATCAAAATTGGCTTGTCTCTTTTTCCGGCCAGCGAAAGAATTCCTTCAGAGCCCCAAGACATTGCGTTGAACTGGTGTATTACTCCTGATGCCGTTCTGAAATTTGGTTAATTCTACTGTTTGATTTCGGGTGCCTTTACCTCGACAATCCTGGTTGATGAAAACGGACGACCGTCTGAGGTAAGTCCAAGTATTTCCAATCTTATCGGAGCGGCATCGTCTGATGCATAGAAATTGAGATCAGCTCTTCCGGACGAATTCGTGCTATATCGAGGACTCCAGTAAATACACGAGCGTAAATCTGGTCTTCTTGAAACAGATTGCGCATTGTATTGGGGTATCTTGAAATCAAGTTCTGGACTTAGACCTCCAAGCGAGAAAACCGTACTGTGCTTGAGCACATCTTTAGCTACTGACTTCTTTGTCTGAACTAATACGACTCCAAATTTTCCCATTCCACCAAAGCGCCTGAGTTTGTTCTCAGCATTTACCAATTTGATGGTTAGGATATCCTCCGGATTAAGTGACAAAAAATAATTTGTATTACGCGTAAAAACTCCATCAATTATGTAAAGTGGATCTCCTTTAGGGATTACGGTATAGGTATTCCTTAAAAAAACAACACGAACAGTTGCCACTCCACCCGTAACGCGACTCTGTAGTCCTGAAATCACTTCATGAATCAAATCAGACATCGTTGGAAAAACCAGATAGTCTTCAACCTTAACTGTGACATCCACACCGCCTAATTCATCCTCATACTCAGCATTTGGGTTTACGATCTTGCTGTCAATTTTCTGGGATGATTCAGAAAAGAAGTTAAACGAACGATCAATCATACCCTTTCTAAACTTATACTCACCATACACGTCCGTTTGATCCAATTCTTTCGCTTCAGTCTCGTTGGCGCTTACAATCTGGAGCTCCGGAACAACGTAGTAGTCTTGTTGCTTTTCCTTCTTTTTGAACTCCATCATATAAAAAATCTGATCGGTGCCATTAAAATCATAGACAAATGGAAATGAGAAGTCCCCTTTTTTGTCTGTGTAGGTTTCGTAGCCGACCATCGCCTTTTGTTGGTAGATCATCACTAACGTTGAGTCAGGTACCGGCTCTCCAGACGTTTTGAACATGGCCTTACCATTGAATCCGAGAGAAAATTTATAACCGTATTTGGTTTTGTCCTTGCTCGGATCAAAAACTTCGTTCCAATCGATACGATTCCATGTCTCAGCTATCAACCGATCATTGATTTTGGTCAACCATTCAGATTCAGGCAAACCAGAGTCCTCAAACTCAAGTCGAAGGCCAGGAAAATCGTTGAAGATATTCATCTCCGTTTCAAATGACGCCTCGTGAATATTAGGGAACAACGAGTTATTAGTGGCCCGAGCGACAATAGAAGCTGCAGTTGGTCTGCTCATTTCGTCAGTAACGATGATGGAAGCGGAAATCACACTCCTTGGAGTTATTGTTTCGTTAGTTGTAGTAATCAGCACCTTTGGAACAGAAGGATCCAGAAAGTAGATACGCTCAGCCAGAAGATTATTCTTCTTATCAAAAACAAAGAATTCATTGAGGCCGGGGTGTAAAATGTCGATCGACACCTGCCCTGTCCCATCATCAACGTTGAAAGGAGAAGAATAAACTACCCGGCCTTTTGACAAAGCGATGAAGTAAAGCTCTTGACGATTGAGAGAAGACGAAGGTGAAACAGCTACAGCAACGTTCACCCCTCCTGTACCTTGTGGATCAACTTTGATCGCGCAATGATCAGAAGAGACAGGGATTTGTACCTCTTGGTTTCCCAACTGGCCTGTGTAGACGGAACCTTTCTTTGGAGTAAATGACATACTTGCTATGCCATCTTCGCTTACCTCAGCCGAAGCAACAAGTGCCCCTGTTTGGTCAATAATTTTTCCAGTGCCCTTCACAGATGACTTTACCACAACCTGATTAACTACATCTTCAATCACGTGTCCGCCTTCAGCAAAAAATCCAAAAGTCTCAACCCTCTGTTTTTGAACTTGCTTGCGCCCAGTGACTGTGAGGTGTTTTCTGTAGTACACTGCAGGCTCAAAATTTTTCATTACCTGACTATAGGCCACCACCTCGTAACGCCCCGGGGTAATATCCTTATCGAAAACGATTTGATTATTTCCTTCACCATCGGTCACCCTAAAGTTCTGAGCCAATACCGTGTGGCCCTCACTGTCATTCAATTCCAGATTCAGTATCTGTTTGTCAGGGATAGCTCGAAAATTCTCAGACAAAAAGAAGGCCTTGAAGAATGCGGTATCTCCCGGTGCGTACTTCGGTTGATTGAATGTGAGATGGACTCTTACCTGAGGATAGGTCTTATAGTATGCCTCCAGTTTACCAATAATATCCTGGATGTCTTCTGCGGGACGGGCAGCCATTAGCCCGACAGCAATCACTACACCCAATATTCCATATCGTTTCACTCTATTCATCATAGCTTAGGGCCATCCAAAGGGTTTAATAGTAGTAGACAGGTCAAACACCTGATTGCAGGCTTCTGGAATTGTAGTCGCAGGCGGCTGCACAATTATGGGCACTTCAGCCTTGGTTATAAAAACCGACTTTCGGGCTTTTGCAGACGCATAAAAAATCCCAAGTACTTCAGGACCTCCATTCATTGGAAATATGTTGGTCTTAACTTCGCCAAAAGACGGTTGAAAGAGACTGGTGGCACCGTCTTTCTGTGACGCTATTGAACGCCAAAAGTCAAAAGCCTCCTTTGAAAGACTCAATTGTTCAATCTCAATGCGATAACGATCGAAGAATGTAAATTCATCAACCGGCACATAAGCGATTTCAACTCCCGTGAACTTTCCACCGGTCACAAATTGATTATCACTAACAACAGGTTTCTTTTCCACTTGTTTTACCCAACATACGCAACAGTTGCAGGCGCCCACTTGCGTTAACGCACCTGTGTAGATGTACCCACTACAAGGGGGTGGATCTGGAATTCGTCCTTGCCCAAAAGGCACTGTGCGCTGCTCAGGATTAGTTTCTACCCGATAAGTACCATTGAATTTCCATCGCAGATAGTTGCTGTCATCTGCACCTTGAGCATCCAGATAAACCCGATAACCATACTCAGTAGGTCTATCGAGAGGAGTCCTGGTTTCGAAAATATAATAAATGCTATCCACGGTGCCAGGAGGACGAATGAGTTCAGGCGTTGACTCATAGACCGCTCCATCACGGTTTTCAATTCTCAGTGTGTAGGTCCTGCCTATAACCCCGCGAATACCTGTGGGTTTTGTCACATACACCCCTGTTCCGTTGGCGGTCTCACTTAGGGTTTCTGTGTTTCCAAGGTTATCAAAAATTGAAACTGAGCGAGCGGAAAACGGAGTGGCACTACTTAAGTTATCGTCTACTGGTGATGATCTGAATAATCGAACAGTGTATGGTCCCGGATCGTCAGAAATAAATCCATCGACAACTATTTGGGACTGAAAATCACCAGTTGCATCAACAGAAATTCTATCGATACAGGCAACTAAAAAGATAAAGGAGATTATGGAGATTGAAGCACGCATATATTTAAATCATCCTTGTCTAAAACTTAAAGCTGTAAGTAATTGATGGCAGTACGGTACCGATAATTGCCAGCTGATAAGGTCGCGACACCGTTTGATTCACAAAAGGAATCTCGACTTCCTTAAAGAACACTGAGTAAGCGTTCTTTCTTGCGTACAGATTATAGAACGAGAACGTCCATGTTCCATCCCAAAACTTTTTACGTCTGTGGTTTCCCTCCACAACTAAGGCGATATCAAGTCTATGATAATCCGGAATTCGGAACTGATTCCGTTCAGAGAAATTTGATACCGGAATATTATCAATAACAAATGCAGAAACAGGTAATGTTACAGGACGGCCTTGTCTGTAAGTGAAATTACCAGTAAAGAAGTAGCGCTTTGAGATAGCATACTTCCAATTGAGATTTATAATGTGCGGCTGATCATAATTTGAAGCATATTCAACTCCATTGTTTATGGTCTCTTGTGTCGTTGGCCCACTAATGGTTCTCAATGAACGTGAATAGGTATATGCCAACGAGCCTGTGAGTCTTCCTAGCTGCTTACTTATCTGTGTCTCAACTCCATAGGCACGACCCTTTCCCTGAAGCAAATCCGTTTCTATTTGCTCATTCAATATCAGCTGTGCACCATCCTTGAAGTCCAAAACGTTTTGAATTTGTTTGTAGTAACCTTCGATAAAAAACTCATACGTCTTTTCTTTCAATGTTTTGAAATATCCAATCGAAAGCTGGTCGGCAAACTGAGGCTTAAAATAAGTACCACTTGGTTGCCAAATGTCGATAGGTGTTACCGCAGCTGTGTTGGTTACAAGATGGAGATATTGATAAATGCGATTGTACCCCGCCTTGATCGAAGTCTGGTCATTGATTGTATATCGAAACGAGGCTCTCGGCTCCAAACCAAATTGACTGTCGATGGTCTCACCAGACTTATAACTGACCGTGTCAGTTATGTTTAATGTTTCTAATGGAGCATTCGGGGCATAGATATAGACGTCACGAGGTCCCATCGAGCGGAATGTGGAAAACCTGACACCGGCCTCCAGATATACTCGTTCGCTTATCGTGAATTGATCTCCCACATAAAAGCTTGTCTCGAGGGATGTTTGATCTTGAATTTTTACCGGCCTCACGTTTGACTCCGCGGAAATCGGATCAAGTCTCCCCGGATCGAATTGATAATAGTGACTCTGAACTCCAAAATTTATTTTGTGAGGATTCATTTGAAAATTAAAATCCGCCTTTACTGTTGGATAAGTAATCTGATAAGAGAGATTAAATCCGGTTTGTGGATCCCTATCTTCTACATCATATCCGTATGATCCGTAACCAGCCATAATAGATGACGAAATCCGTGGGCTGAACGAGTGATCAAGTCTCACGGCCGCTAGTCTGTTCTGCCAACTGTAAGTAGTGTCTCCTTGTAGTCTAAACTGATCTCGGCTCGCATATCCTGAAAAAGTCAGCTTGGTGTTATCATTGAAACGATGGGCAACCTTAAATGCACCATCATAAAAACGGACGGTGCTATTTCGAAGATCAACATAATTAGTTCTTACTGTATTGATCAGCCAATCGGAGTACGTACTGCGAAGTGACGCAATTACACTTGTCTTATCTTTTTTGATAGGACCATTGACCTGTAGGTTGCTGGATAGCAATCCGATACCTCCTGCTCCGCCCCACTTAGTATAATCACCCTCTTTTGACCTTATAACCAAAGCAGACGAAACTCCACCTCCATATTCAGCAGGAATACCTCCTCTGTAAAAAGTGACATCACGAATAGCTTCAGAGTTGAATGCGGAGAAAAATCCAAAAGCATGCGAGCTGTTAAAGACAGGAAGACCATCATACAATATCAAGTTTTGGTCTACACCACCACCTCTTACGTTAAAACCAGATGATGCTTCACCAGTGGTCGTTACCCCGGGGAGATTTTGAATTTGCTTGATTAGGTCAACTTCACCCAGCAACGCTGGTGCTCTTTTCAACTCTTTGATACTAATCTGTGTTTGACCAACACTGCTGGTTACAATTTCTCGGTTAGCCCGATCAGAAATTACCACCTCATCCAACAGACGCGGAACCTCTTCAAGGTTGACATCGATCTTACCATCATTGTAAATACGGAGATCGGTGAGTTTTTCTTCATAATTGATATAACTGTAGGTAATGATATGCTCACCTTTCGACATAGCCATCCGATAATTGCCGTCAGGGTCAGTAATTGTACCTTTCTCCATATCATTTACGTACACACTTACTCCAGCAATGGCTTCTTTAGTCTTGCCATCAATAATTCTACCCGTCAATACCACCTCATTGCCAGGCTTCGGGTTAGCCGGATCACCAATCATCGTATTGTCAATCTTTTTTCGCCCTCTGGCTGCGTCAGTTAAAATCTCTCTCCGCTGCAATGCCTGTGTTGGATCTTTGGAAAAGATAATGGCATAGTTGTCTAAAACGGTAAATGAGAGATCTGTCCCCCTGGTGATTTCCGTCAGAGCTTCCTGAAGAGTTAGCCCGTTGAAGTCGATCTCGACTCTGCTGTTTTCAAACCACGAATCGAGATAAAAGAACCGAATCCCATGCTGCTCTTCAATATCTCTGAGTATGAGCGTGGTAGAGGCATCAACTGGATTTGCTCCCATTTTTATGTTCAGAATATTCTGAGCATGGGAGGCAAAACTGATGAGCAATAAAAGTAAAAGTGGAAATTGCTTACGAGCCAAGGTTTAGATATTAGAAGATTAAATTTAGTTTGAGCTGAGAACTATTATCTACCACATTAAACGTGATTTTAGAATTGCACACGAACGTTACTTATCCTTTATTGCTCTTGTCATTTCTGCTTTGCCCGGTGGACCTTTTTGTATCTCCAACTTCATGCCCAAACCCACAAGATCTCTCTTCAATTGTCCTTTGGCGCTGTAAGTAACAAAAATCCCCCGAGGCTTTAATGAACGTACCACCAAAGAAATAATCTCCAGTGTCCAAAGCTCCGGCTGTTTGGTGGGAGCAAAGGCATCGAAGTATACTATATCGTAATGACTTTTTTCTAACTGGGTTTTGCAAAGGTCGGAATGAATCTTACGGAAGGTAAAGCCAGCCTTTAGGGAGTGAACTTCCCCCCAGGAAACCTGATGGAGCCTGTCAAACAAATCCCCGACTTTGTCACGACCAACAATGTCCGAATAATTAAGCAAACGGACATGCTCTAAGGAAACTGGAAAAGCCTCAATCGTGTCGTAACAAATATTGACGTTCAAAGCTTTTTCGTCTACGGCAGTTAGCAGGCTGTTGAGTCCTGTACCAAATCCAACCTCAAGAATGTTCATCTGCTTATCCTGATCCCGATCAATCGCATAGTGTAAGCCATGCTTAATGAATACATGCATGGATTCCTGAATGGCGCCATGAATGGAGTGGTAGGTCTCCTGCAGAATCTCATTTCGTAAAGTATGCGAACCGTCTGTTGTGGTGATTAGAGTAAGCAAGCCAGTTTGTCGATTAGTCTTGCATGATGAGGGCTACCGCATAAGCATTGACACCCTCTTCTCTGCCTACATATCCAAGCCTTTCATTGGTAGTAGCTTTAATGGACAAGGCATCCTTTTCAATACCCATTATTCCAGAAAGAATTTCTTTCATTGCTGGAATATGTGGACTTAGTTTTGGCTTCTCAAGGCTCAGCGTACAATCCACATTTTCGATTTTCCAGTTTCTGTCACTCAGCATTTTAACCACCTCTTCCAAAAAGAATTTGCTAGGCATGCCTTTCCATCTTGGATCTGTGTTTTGAAAGTGTTGGCCAATATCCCCCAAGCTAGCCGCACCGAGTAAGGCATCACAAATAGCATGAATCAACACATCGGCATCGGAATGACCTACTGCACCTTTGGATGCGGGAAGTTTTATACCACCAAGCCAGAAATCCTTTCCGTCTTCTAATTGATGAACATCAAATCCCATCCCAACCCTGAACTTCATCCTTTATTTCTTTTTGCTACGATAATACATTACCGATGAGTTGGCATCTCGCAATAGTTCTTTACCAAGACGGTCAACATCATGTTTAGAAACTGTTTCCACCAGCTCCATTTCTTTATTCACCAAGTCTGCATCTCCCGAAAGTGCACTAAACGCAAGATTCATCGCTCGATTGAGCACTTCAACCTCTCCAAACTCCAAAGTTGATATCGCCTGATTCTTCACTTTCTCCAACTCAACATCGGAGATCCCCTCATCTGATAAAATGTTTACGACTTCATCAAGGTGTTTTTCTGCATCACGCAAATCAACTCCTTCCCTTACTCTCCCGTTTATCACGATCAGTCCCGGATCTATTGATCCCATGGTGAAAGCTGAAATCGAGTTGAAAATATTTTTCTCTTTGACAAGCGTTCGGTACAAACGGCTTGAGTCACCTCTTCCGAGCACATCACTCAACAAATCAGCTGCATGAAAATCCTTGTGAAAGCGCCCGGGCATGTGATAAGCTTTGTACAAAGCTTCGGCAGGAACATCGGCCTCAACTTCAAGAACTCTCTGCTCATTCTGAGTCGGCTCCGATGGCAGCGTTCTTTTGATTTTCTCGCCTGCAGGGATCGATCCAAACCATTTCTCCGACATAGCCATGACCTGGTCTTTCTTCACATTACCAGCTACTACCATAATGGCATTGTTTGGAAGATAATGTGAGTAGAAAAAGTTCTTCACATCATCCATAGTGGCCTCCTCAATATGACTAATCTCTTTGCCTATCGTGGCCCATTGATAGGGATGCACCTTATAGACCAGTGGTCGTAATTTCAACCACACGTCACCATAAGGTTGATTCAGATACCGCTGTTTAAATTCTTCGATGACAACTTTGCGCTGCACCTCCAAAACTCTTGGATCAAATGATAGGCTCAACATTCGATCGCTCTCCAGCCAAAAGCCCGTCTCCAGATTATCAGCAGGAACGGTCAAATAATAATTGGTAATGTCAGTGTTTGTAAAAGCATTGTTTTCGCCACCAACCTTTTGCAGCGGTTCATCATAGCTTGGGATATGCTTCGATCCTCCAAACATGAGGTGTTCGAATAGATGAGCAAAGCCGGTTTTGTGACTACTCTCATCTCTTGATCCCACGTCATAAAGAATGTTCATCACAGCGATCTGAACACTTGGGTCCTCGTGAACCAACACCCTCAGCCCATTGGGCAATTCAAAAGAATCAAACGAAATCATCAGGCACCAAAAATAACCCGAGTTTTTCGATTTTCTGGCCTTTCTTATTACCAGAAAACCACTTACCAAAAGCTGTTATGACCGCTTCATGAATCAGTTGGGGTTTGATTAACTTGCCGCGCGATTTTCACAGCCATGCAATTCGACAGAAAGAAATACAGCGACAAAGTACTACAAGACCTTTACGAAAGCCTTCTGAAGCCGAGGCTAATAGAGGAAAAGATGCTTATCCTCCTTAGGCAAAACAAGATTTCGAAATGGTTTAGCGGTATCGGTCAGGAGGCAATCGCGGTGGGATTGACCAAAGCATTGGATGAAGATGAGTACATCCTCCCAATGCATCGGAATCTTGGCGTGTTCACCTCGCGAAACATGCCTTTTGACAGACTGTTCTCACAATGGCAGGGAACTTCCGCTGGCTACACAAAGGGGCGCGACCGATCGTTCCACTTTGGTAACAATGAGCACCATATTGTTGGAATGATTTCTCACCTCGGACCACAAAATGGCGTGGCTGATGGTATCGCTTTGGCCAGTCTTTTGAAAAAAGAAAATAAAGTCACTGCTGTGTTTAATGGCGATGGGGGCACCAGTGAGGGCGACTTCCATGAAGCCATAAATGTCGCTGCAGTTTGGGACTTGCCTGTAATTTTCGTGATTGAGAATAACGGCTACGGTTTGTCAACACCAAGTAATGAGCAATTCCGATGCAAGAGCTTTGTTGATAAAGCAATCGGTTATGGTATTGAAGGTGTTCAGGTAGATGGCAACAACATTCTGGAAGTGTATGACGCTGTGAGAACTATTTCAGCTAAAATGAGAAAGAATCCAAAACCGGTGTTGTTGGAGGCGATCACTTTTAGGATGCGAGGTCACGAAGAAGCGTCTGGTACCAAGTACGTCCCGAAAAAACTGATGGACGATTGGGCAAAAAAAGATCCTTTGGCAAACTATGAGAAATATCTTCTAAAGGAAGGTGTAATTGATAAGACTTTTATTGATTCGGCTACCAAAAAGATCAAAAAAGAAATCGAAGAAGGGCTCACTGTTTCATTTGAAACCACGGCTCCGGTGGCTGACGAAAAGATTGAATACGATGACCTGTTTGCTCACTACAACCAAACCGTCATAGCACCGAAGTCAGAAAAAGTTTCTGAGAGAAGATTTATTGATGCGATTTCAGATGGTCTTCGTCAGTCGATGGAGCGTCACCCTGATCTGGTGCTGATGGGCCAGGATATTGCCGAATACGGTGGCGTATTCAAGATTACAGACGGTTTTGTAAAAGCATTTGGAAAAGGACGAGTTCGAAATACTCCTATTTGCGAGTCCGCAATTGTTGGTGCTGGTTTGGGACTCTCCATCAAAGGAATGAAGGCCATGGTGGAAATGCAGTTTGCTGACTTCGTTACTGAAGGGTTCAATCAAATTATAAACAACCTCGCCAAAGCACACTGGCGCTGGGGGCAAAATGCAGACGTAGTGGTGCGCATGCCCACCGGAGCCGGAACAGCTGCCGGACCTTTTCACAGCCAATCCAATGAGGCGTGGTTTTTTCATACCCCGGGCTTAAAGATTGTTTATCCTTCAAACCCTTACGATGCCAAGGGATTGCTCACTGCCGCGATTGATGATCCTAACCCCTACCTTTATTTTGAACACAAGCTTCTTTATCGATCAATCAAGGACAACATCCCCGATGACTATTACACCGTAGAAGTCGGTAAGGCAAAAACCGTTCGCGAGGGGTCAGATTTATCTATAGTTACATATGGAATGGGCGTTCATTGGGCCGAAGAGGTAGTGAAATCAATGCCAAATGTTGATGCCGAGATTATCGATATGAGAACCTTATTGCCCTGGGATAAAGATGCTGTTAAAGCCACGGTAGAAAAAACGAATCGTTTACTGGTTCTTCACGAGGATACACTCACAGGAGGCATCGGAGCCGAAATTGCAGCATGGGTAAGCGAGCATTGCTTCTCACACCTGGATGCTCCGGTGGCCAGAGTGGCCAGCCTCGACACGCCAATTCCGTTTGCACCTGTTCTTGAGCGAAACTTTCTACCAAAAGGTCGCCTCAAAAAAGCGATAGAGGATTTAATGGCCTTCTAGTCGAAGAATTAAACTCAGATTTTTTCGTTAAGAGGTCAACTTGGCTCCAGTGCCCAAAAATCATATTTGGCCATTTTTCCTTAATTTAGCTGGTTCTGAGCATTGTTTTGAAGCGACTAAGCCTCCATAAAGCCTCCACGCCCGCATTTAGGACGACCGTAAAAGCCTTGGCCATTGTTGCCATGGTTTTTTTATCATCTGCGGCTGTCCAAGCTCAAAACACTAAAGGTGACAAACCGGTACCCAACCAAAGACAAATCCGGGAGAATAAATTCAAGCGAGTAAAAAAACCCAAACAGGTAAAGACCAGAGATATCTCGGGCCGGAGGTTGCGCACGCTGAACAAATCATCTGCGTCAAGGGCAAACAGAAGATGGACTCAACCTGATCCCTATTCTGACCGGAAAACTACGAGAACGGATCGTGCAGCAACTCCACGCGGAAGAATTTTCAACACTCGACCTACAGACAGGCAACGTGCGTGGAAGGGTGACATCTCTGGCCATAAAATCAGAATTCAATCTGAAAAAAGTCGCTCTGCCCGAAGTAAAAATATTTACCCTCAAAGCGGACCCTTTGTTAACAACCCTTCGAAGGAACCAAGGTCAAAGCCGAGGGTTTACACCCGAACTGCCTCCGGCAAGAAACCGGTGAAACGGATTCCTCAGGACAGACAACGAGCCTGGAAGGGCAACATACAGGGAGGACCCGTAGGTACTCCCTCACGAAGCGGGCAATACCGAAAAGTCTATCCGCAGAAAGGACCCTTTGTAAATCATTACTCCAAGTCGGGAAGAGATATTCAGAGAACTTATCCCAACAAGACGAAAATAAATCGGGCCGCCAAGAGGGAGTCCTCAAGACCTCCCGGACGGCAGTATGGAATTTACCCGCGATCAGGCTCGGGTCCTTTCATTTTCAGAGGAAGAAAAAATGTATACTGGGGTAAGTTTTCTAAGGGAGAGAAGCCATTTACACGTGATATCTCTGGAAGACCTCTCAGAACCAGGAATTTTAAATCCACTCCTGCAGGACTTATTTCAAGAGATACACTCAAATTTTTTGGACGTAGGCCAGGTGGCGACCGCGCTTACAGAGGCAGAGCTGCAGGAGAATTTAATACAGCTCGCGGAAGGCAGACCCTAAGGGGTGGGGGATTTAAATCCATCTCGGGTAAGCGAACCAGCCGAAGCCCGCTAGCACCACGAGCACCAGGAATCGGAGCGGAAGGAATCAATTATAGCGGACGACTTCGAAGGGGACTTCAGCCAGGGTTTGGCAAACAGGGAGCTGGCTATTCCGGGAATATTAAATCCAGAAGGCAATCAAAAGGCGGAGGAAGTATCAGCGGAAGAGTTTGGAATAATAAGCAAAATCCGATTCCCGTAAGAACTCCAAAAGGAGGTGCTGGCATAGCGGGCTATCAAGGCAACTTTAGACGCGGTGAACTCCAGCCAGGCTTCTCACGGCAGGGAGCAGGCTTTGCAGGAAATATCAAAACCAAAAGGGCAGCAAAAGGTGGAGGCAGTGTGAGTGGCAGGCTGTGGAACAACAGAAACACACCGATCCCCGTGCGTACACCGAGAGGTGGTCAGGGGATTGGCGACTATTCAGGAACGTTCAGAAGAGGAGAACTCCAACCTGGATTCTCTAAACAAGGGGTTGGCTTCGCTGGAAACATCAAAACCAAAAGGCAGGCAAAAGGTGGTGGTAGCATTAGCGGCAAACTTTGGAATAATAGAAACACACCAATCCCAGTAAGTACACCAAGAGGTGGTGAAGGTATTGGTGATTACTCCGGAACCTTCCGAAGAGGGGAACTTCAACCAGGTTTTACAAAACAAGGCGCTGGCTTTGCTGGAAACATCAAAACCAAAAGGCCAGCAAAAGGTGGAGGAAGCGTGAGTGGCAAACTTTGGAACAACAGAAACACACCGATCCCCGTGCGTACACCGAGAGGTGGTGAAGGAATAGGTGATTACTCCGGTACTTTCAGGCGTGGAGAGCTTCAACCCGGCTTTACCAAGCAGGGTGCAGACTTTGCCGGAAACATCAAAACAAGGCGTCCGGAAAAAGGTGGGGGTAGTGTGAGTGGAAAACTCTGGAATAACAAAAACACACCGATACCTGGGCGCACTCCATCGGATGAAGCAAGAAAGGCTGCCGGCTATCCAGGTAACTACAAGATGTTTGACTTGCATCCAAGCCGGATGTATCAGGGTGAAGAATTTACTGGTTATATCAAAGCCAAAAAACCAAAGAAAGGTGGAGGCAGTATCAGTGGCGACCTCTGGAACAACAATGAATCTCCCATCGCAGTCCGCACTCCAAAAGGTGATGCTGCCAAGGCAGGCAACTTCAGCGGCAACATAAAAGCCACAAGGCCCAAAAAAGGTGGAGGCAGCATTAGTGGAAAACTTTGGAACAATAATGAGGAACCTATCCAAGTACGCGTTCCATTAGCTAAGGATGCAAAAACCCAGGACTATACCGGCAGAATCAAGTTGTCAGGTTTTAGGAGGAACTATATCCAAAACCCAAATGCCGTTGATGAGTCTATTAAAAAGCAACGACCCGACAAATCAACGTATGAGGTTGCAGGTCTTCAGGTGAAAGTGCAACAACGGCAATACAAGGATAAGCCCTATGCTGCCAAAGGCTCTTTGCCGGGAGTAGCACCAACAAAGTCGTCAATGAAAGCAGGTGTTTATGCCAAGGGCGTGAAAATGAATTGGAGCTATAAGCACAATCCAAACAGTGCTGATGAAGCCCTTCGCGGAAGAGCACCTAACAAAGCTTACGCAAAAATTGGTGACTATCAGGGAAACGTCAAGATGAAAAAATATGGTAACAGTGACTTTCATCCTGACGCAAAGTTTGCACACGGTTTTCGGGACAACGTCAAGGGTGAGCGAACCATTTTTATGAATATCAAGTTGATGTGGGCAAAGCTCTTCAGGAAGAGCGAAACACAGCCTGATCACCTTAAGGAACGCGAGCGTAGACCTCGCTATGACAAGAGGGAAAAAGGGCTGTGGTATGAATAGTCCCTATGGAATGGAATAACCTAACTGACCTCGGTCAACTTGACCAACTTGTCGAAGAATCAAAGCTCGCACCCGTTCTCATTTTCAAACACAGCAGAAGTTGCTCGATAAGCCGTACCTCGCTCGACAGATTAGAAAGAAACTGGAAACTCGGAAGCAATTCTCGGGCTTACTTTCTCGATCTGATCACTTATAGATCTATCTCAAATGAGATTGCCAGTAGATTTGGAGTGCCGCACGAGTCTCCACAGGTAATCATCATTCAGCAGGGAAAAGCGGTATACGATCGATCACACTTCGATATCAATTATACCGAAATCGAGAAACAACTTGCGGCCAACGCGGGTTAATTTACCAGTTGAAAGAAACTGTTTGTTTAAGTTGATCTGACAAGCTTAGTGCCACAGGACAGGTCAGCGCAGCGTTCTTTAATTTTTGCCGATGCTCTTCCGTTGCAACTAAGTTGGGATGGGAAAATGTGATCTGGATTTCAGCAATCTTTCTCGGATTCGAAGCCATGATTTTTACAATGTCAGTCTTCAATCCAGATAGGTTGATGCCTTCACGTTCCGCTAACATGCCCATGATGGTCATCATGCAACTGCTGAGTGCGGCACATACCAGATCAGTGGGGGAAAAGGCCTCCCCTTTCCCATTGTTGTCTGGCGGAGCATCGGTGATGATAGTATTACCTGATCGAATGTGTGTTGCCTGGGTACGAAGTGCGCCTTGATAAAGGCCGGACATGCTACTCATGATGGGGTATATTACGTTTTGGCTTTTTTGCGTTAAGTATATAAAGTATAAATTTAACCTGAAGTTTCTGAGGAATGTCGATTCGTGGAAAAATAGCAATCTCAATCATTTTTCTCTTTTCTGCCTGCCCACTGATGGCTCAGACGCAGGACAGCTATGACTATAATTCCGAGTTCATTTGGGGCGTGAATAAAAATACTTCCGGGGGGTTGATCGGTGGATTTGTATTCAAAAAAGCCCGAAAGCTAAACGATCGATTGCTTGAGACTTTTGGTCTTGAGGTGATGAATGTAAAACACCCCCAGGAAACTCGTTTGAGTAGCGGAACGGGCAACTTCTTTATTTACGGCAAGAGCAATTACCTCTACGCGTTGCGTTTCCAGTACGGACGTGATCTCATTATTTTCAAAAAAGCACCGCAACAGGGTGTAGAAATTAAAGCAGTTTTGGCTGCAGGGCCTAGCATTGGCATTGTTGCCCCCTATTACATCGAAAGACGGATTGACAAAAGTTTTTTTGCGACTGTCCATGAACAATATGATCCAAATAACCCCTTTCACACATATACTGATATCTATGGAACCGGGTACTTATTTGAGGGACTTGGCGATTCAAAGATTCAACTTGGAGCCAACTTTAAAGCAGGATTCAATTTCGAATTGGGAACGATAAAGAGTCAGGTGACTGGATTCGAGGTAGGATTTCTTCTCGACACCTACTTCAACAAAGTGATTTTGGTGCCCACTGCCAGCAACACTGGCGTGTTCCCCACCTTATATTTTACCTTGTTTTACGGGAGCAGAAAGTAATTCTTTGGAATTCAGGCTCCTACGCAGTCTAAAATTTTGTTGATTTTGTGTGACTGGATGGCCTGAAAGGGATTCTATTCATATATTTGAAATCCTAAACCGAAGAAATTGTATGGAAGCTAAAAAGACTGAAAAAGCGGATTTGACCAAGAAATCCAGTTTTTACTTCAGCATAGGCCTTCTGGTTACGATGAGCATCGTTGTAATGGCTTTTGAGTGGAGAGACAACGAAAAACAAGACATCGACTTGATGGCAAAGAATGTGAATACATTCGAAGAAATGTTGGAAATTCCACCAACAGATCTGCCTCCTCCCCCTCCTCCTCAAATTCAGCAACCTCAAATCATTGAAGTGCCTGATGAAGAAGAAATCGAGGAAGAGATTCAGGTGAAGTTTGATGTGGAGGTAACAGAAGACACAAAAGTTCAACAGATAGTAATTCAGGCAGAAGAGCCTAAGGAAGAAGTAGAGGAGATTTTCACAATCGTGGAAGACCCTGCTGCCCCTGTAGGTGGAATGCCAGCGTTTTACAAATATGTTGGTGAGAAAATCAAGTATCCACCGCAAGCAAGAAGGATGGGTGTTGAAGGTAGAGTGTTTGTGGAGTTTGTGATTGACAAGGATGGTAGTATCACCGAAGTAAGAGCTGTGAAAGGAATCGGAGCGGGTTGTGATGAAGAGGCTGTTCGAATTCTGCAGCAAGCACCAAAGTGGAAGCCTGGCAAGCAGCGCGGTAAGCCTGTGAAGCAAAGAATGGTACTTCCAATTACCTTCAAGCTGGGTTAAAAAAACTCAATAGAAAAGATTAAAAAACCTTCTCAGAAACGGGAAGGTTTTTTTATGGCATCAAAAATCCAAGTGCCAACCCTGAGCCAATGATTACCCAGGAGGGTAATCGAGTGAACGCCAGCAAACAAAATGTTCCGATGGTCAATCCAAAATTTGAAACGGTGTTGTCAAGAGGCTGAAATAATAATACCGCAGCCGCGGCTACCAATCCAGCATTAGCCGCGTTGATGCCCTCGAGCGAGGCTCTGATAGGTCTGAATTTCTTTAAGCTATCCCAAATGCGGATCACAAAAAAGATCAAAAATGTGCCCGGTAGAAAAATGCCCGCTGCTGCCATAATAGCTCCCAGTACTTCTCCGCCAACACCAAATTCACGCATCGACAAAGCACCCAAATAAGAGCTGAAAGAAAACACAGGGCCGGGTATCGCTTGCGCTAAAGCATAACCCGAAAGGAATTCTGTAGGCGATGTTGGGTAATGAAGTGGCTTAGCATATTGAACAAACTCAGTGTACAACATTGGCACCAGCACTTGCCCTCCACCAAATATCAAACTACCGTTACGATAAAAATTCTCAAAGATTTTAATAGGCAGTGCTTTGGTTATCCCTCCAAGCGCAGCCGCAGCAATAAATACTCCGGCCCACAAAAAGAAATTGGCCCAAGGCACATCAAACTTCTTCTTCGCCTCTTTAGGATGAAGCTTGTAATTGAAGGCCGTAATAGTTCCGGCCACGAGCAAGATGACAGGAAATATGATCGGTGTTTTGACAAAATAAGATGTAACTGCGGAGGCCACCATCAAAATAAATCCAACAGTGGTATTCACAGTTTTTAAACTGATGGTGTATGCAGCATAAGCTACAAATCCCACAGCCATTGGCTGAATGAACCGTGTGAATGCCAGGGACAATTCCTTTTCCTGAAAACTTCCAATGAGTATTCCCGCGATCGTCATGATCGCCACCGAGGGGAGCATCCAAATCAATAAGGTGAGATAAGCCAGATTAGGGCCTCCAAGTCGATATCCAACCGATGTCAGTGTTTGGGTTGAAGTTGGACCTGGCACGATTTGACAAAGAGCGTAGAGTTCAAGAAGCTCCTGTTCTGTCAGGTATTTGCGCTTGTCGACTAATGTACGCTGGTAGTAGGCCAGGTGAGCCTGCGGTCCTCCAAAGCAACTCACAGAGAGTTGAAAAATATCTTTTAGAAAGATGATATATCGGACACGCTGTGTCAAGAATTATTTCTTTAGTCCTATTTCCTTGAGACGCTGATTCAAAAACTCTCCTGCTGTAATGTCATCCCATTTCTTCGGGCTATCTGATGAAACGCAATTATCAAGTGCGGCAAGGCTCACTTCCGATCTGGGATGCATAAAAAAGGGAATTGAGTACCTTGGTTTGTTCATCAGCTGCCTCGGAGGGTTCACCACACGGTGAATAGTGGATTTCAGTTTTCCATTGGTCAGTCGCTCAAGCATGTCGCCCACGTTCACCACAAGCTGATCAGGTAACGCTGTGATTGGTATCCATTTCCCATCTCTTCTTAATACCTGAAGGCCATCAGCACTTGCTCCCATGAGTAGCGTGATCAGGTTAATGTCACCATGCTCAGCTGCCCTCACCGCGTCCGAGGGAATCTCCTCTGGCTTTTCAATGGGGAAGTAGTGAATAGGTCTTAAAATGCTATTCCCATTTTTTACTTTATCATCGAAATAGTTCTCGGGCAAATTCAGGTACAAAGCAATAGCACGAAGCATGGTTGTACCAGTCTGTTCGAGTCTTCTGTAAACCTCCAACCCTACTTTTTCAAAATTCGGAATTTCTGATGGCCAAATGTTTTCGGGGTATTCATTTCTAATCGGATCGTTTCCCTCCACTTCTTGCCCAATATGATAGAACTCTTTTAGATCACCGGTATTCCTGCCTTTGGCATGTTCCTTCCCTTTGCCGATATAGCCACGCTGACCGGCCAAATCCGGAATCTCATATTGTTGCTTTATATCATCTGGCAAATCAAAAAATGCCTTGACTGCACTGTACAATTTAGCTGTAAGTTCCTCAGCGAGAAAATGATTCTTAACAGCAACAAAACCAATCTCATTATAGGCATTGCCTAATTCTTTTACGAATGCATCTCTTCTCTCATCATCTCCACTTATAAAATCATTCAAATCGAGGGATGGTATTTCATCGTAAAGTGTACGGCTCATGGTAGGAAAGTGGCTTAGTGCAAGCTAAAAATTTTTGCCTAATTTTAGACAGTTCACAATGTTTTAACAGCTTCTAAGAATGAATCTTCGCACAATCCTCGTTGCAACATTTTTGTTGTGTCTCTCAACTGCCTATTCCCAGCAAATTGAAATGATAAAAACTTTTGGAGGAGTGAGATTTGAAAGAGACAGCGTCTCATATTCTCCAAGTCAGGTTCTGGACATCTTGAGTGAAAACGAAACAGCTTATGTGGAATTCAAGCGAGCGAAAACAAACTACGCTTTTGCTGGTGTACTTGGATTTGCGGGTGGATTTATGATCGGTTTTCCCCTTGGCACTGCGCTTTTTGGAGGTGATCCTGAGTGGGGCCTTGCGGCAGGAGGAGTCGCCCTTGTTCTGGCTTCAATTCCATTGAACAATGCTTTCAAAAGTCATGCACAAAACGCACTCGATATTTACAATAGCAGCCAGGCTTCGACCAGAAAGACCAAACTCCGGTTTTATTTTACGGGTACAGGTGGCTCGTTGGTGCTAAAGTTTTGAACATCTTGGTTTAGCAGCGTAAGTAGTTGATCACTCTCTACAGCTTCTGATTCTGCTTTTGATAAATCGAGCAGAGGTCCTTTGATACCCTCATTAAATGAGTTTGAAGAAACGAACACGCGGGCTTCATCCCACAGATTGCAAGTGATAAAATCATTAAGTGTATTTGCTCCTCCCTCCACTATTATTGATTGAATGTTTCTTTTAAACAGATCATCAACAATCTCCGGAACGGTGCATTCGCTGACTCGAATGAACTCGAGGTTATTGGATTTTTCGTCCTTGACTGAATTATAACAAAGTGTCTTCTGACTTCCGTCAAATAAATGTAATCCACCGTCCAGTGAAAGATTTCGATCGATCACTATTCGAACCGGGTTTCTCCCCATCCAGTCGCGCACATTGAGTTTTGGATTATCATGAGCTGCCGTACGTGCCCCCACTAATATCGCGTCTTCCTCCGCTCGCCATTTGTGCACCATTTGACGCGATAGTTCATTGCTAATCCATTTTGAGTCAAAATTGGAATGTGCAACAAACCCGTCAATGGTTTGCGCCCATTTTAAGATGATATACGGTCTCCTCTCTTGAAAGAATGTGAAAAATCTTCTGTTTAAATGCGCACCTTTCTTCTCAAGTACTCCCACACTAACATTGATCCCTGCTTCCATAAGCTTTTTTATTCCACGTCCCGCCACCAATGGATTAGGATCTTCGTCCGCAACCACCACTCTTTTCAATCTGTGTTTGATTAAAAGATCAGCGCATGGTGGGGTCTTGCCCGTGTGTGAGCACGGTTCAAGATTGACATAAAGTGTACTGCTGGGTAACAGCGACTTGTCTGCCACACTTTCAATTGCATTTACCTCAGCGTGTGCTTGCCCATACCGCTCATGCCACCCCTCACCAATGATTACTCCATCATGCACAATGACACAACCTACTCGCGGGTTTGGACTCACATTCCCTATTCCCAGCCGAGCAAGAGCAATCGCGCGTAGCATGAAAATTTCGTCAGGCGTCATGGCATTTTACTAACATTGCAAAGATCAAAGAAGCCATGCCCAATTCCAAAGAGGTATTTGACAGGTTCGTATCAGCAATCACCCTGGATGATTCGCTGGACGAAAAACGGAGTATTGCATTCCTGATCTTAGAGTGTGAATTTAGAATTGCCAAATCCCAAATCTTGGCCAACACTGAAGTTGAAAATTTTGACTGGCAACGTCTGGATAGTCTGATTGGTCGCATCAATAAACACGAACCCATTCAATATATCCTGGGAGAGCAGGAATTTTTTGGAAGAACATTCTTTGTAAATCCATCTGTTTTGATTCCACGACCAGAAACGGAATTGCTGGTGGAGAACGTGTTAACATTTGCCAGAAAGCGCCAGCCATCAATTAATATCCTCGACATAGGAACTGGCAGCGGATGTATCCCCATTACACTTGCACTAGAACTGCCATCAGCCAATTTATTTGCCACCGACATCAGCGGAGATGCGATCGTTGTGGCAAAAACAAACGCAGCCAAACATAAGACAAATGTCTCGTTTATTCGTAGCGATATAATTAGTGACGAATTGCCCAATCAGCAGTTCGATGTAATTGTAAGCAATCCTCCATACATAATGGAAAAGGAAAAAGCTACAATGCGGAATAACGTACTTCAGTACGAACCGCACGAGGCGCTATTCATTTCAAATGACGATCCATTATTGTTTTATCGAATCATTGCTGCCAAGGCTAAGGGCAATCTCAAGCCAAAAGGGCTACTCGCATTCGAGATCAACGAGCGATTTGGTAAAGACATGGTTCAACTATTGGCAAAATTGGGTTATTCAAATATTGAAATCATCAAGGATTTCTCCGGAAAGGATCGGATCGCAAAAGTTATTAATGAGTAACATCGTCATCGAAACACCTTAAACAAAGATGTAGGAGTGCAACTCATTTGTGGCCCAGTAGGCACTGACCACTTGTATTTTTTCATCCAATTGGTGGTAAGGCAATTTTTGATATTTCCTGCAACTTTAAGCTCCACATCGAAGTCTATAGTTCAAATCTATCCCTATGCTCAAAAATTTTATCACCATTGCCATTCGGAGTTTTTTCAGACAGAAATTCTATTCGTTGATCAATCTGATCGGTTTGTCGACCGGACTCACCTGTACGTTGCTGATATACCTTTGGGTAAACGATGAACTTGCAATCGACAGTTATCATAAAGATTCGGAAAGAATTTTTCGTATTGTGTCTAATGGATTCCTTGACGATGGATCTGTTGTGACGTGGACAAGCACTCCGGGACCGCTGGGTGATGTGATTGAAGAAAGCATCCCTGAAGTGGAGTGGATGGGACGCACGCAGCGAAATGGCGATCAATTATTTCAATTAGGTGAGAAAAACTTTTTGGAAAAGGGAGTCTTCGGAGATCCGGGTCTATTCCGTGTGCTTACGTTCGACATCACGGAAGGCAGCCTTCCCCCCACCACGAGAGAAAAGAATTGGGTGGCTATTTCCCAGTCGCTGGCGAATAAATTGTTCGAAGGAGAAAGTGCTGTAGGGAAGTCAGTGAGAGTGTCGCGGCAATATGATCTCACTGTATCCACTGTATACGCTGATCTCCGAGACAATTCATCGCTTCATTTTGATTTTGTTTTGCCTTTCGAAATTTATCGTGAGGAACGTGGCGCTGGATTTTATTGGGGAAATTTTGATCCAGAGCTTTACTTGAAACTAGCTGATGGAGTTCAGAGTCAGGAAGCAGTAGATAAGATCAATCAACTTGCGCAAACATTCTTTCCACCTGAAGACAAGGATGCGATAAAGTTCTACATACAGCCATTTACCGATATGTATTTGTACTCTGGCTTTGAAAATGGCTTGCCAGTGAATGGCCGAATTAAGTATGTTCAGATTTTTTCCGTTGTCGCAGTCTTTATTCTACTTATCGCATGCATCAACTTCATGAACATGGCTACTGCCAGAGCTGTGGTACGCGCCAAAGAGGTAGGTGTAAGAAAAGTAGTCGGTGCACACCGGATTAATCTCATTCTCCAATTTATGGGCGAATCAATGTTGCTAAGTGCAGCAGCAATGGCACTTGCTATCATGTTCACGCTTTTGATTCTACCTGTTTTCAATCTTTTAATGGTGAAGCACATTGAGTTAAGCTTCAACAATCCAATTTTGCTTATATCTATTGCGCTTATCGTATTGATCACCGGGCTACTGGCCGGTAGCTATCCTGCTTTGTTTCTATCGTCATATCAACCGTCAAGAGTTTTGAAAGGATCAATCGGGCAGAGCCTCACAGGCAACTCACTAAGAAAATCACTGGTTATCTTTCAATTCGCCATCACTATCGTTCTAGTGGTAAGTGCTCTGGTCGTCTTTCAGCAGGTGGAGTTTATCCGAGACAAAAACCTTGGTTATAAGCGAGACAACGTCATCTCTTTTGTTACCCGGGGGGATATTGGCAATCAATTCAATGCCTTCAAAAATGAACTCAAGCAAATCAATGGAGTAAAAGCCGTTACCCGCACTGATCAATCTATCGTGCAAGTACAAAACCAAACTGGCTCACTTAATTGGCCGGGGAGACCAGCCAATAGTCAGATTCTCTTTCGAACCATCGTAGTCGATTTTGATTTTTTGGAAACCATGGGATTTGAGTTAACGGAAGGTCGATTTTTCTCAACTCAGTACAACGATACCAGCAATTTTGTGCTCACACAGAAAGCCGTGGAGGTGATGGGCCTGACAAATCCGGTTGGTCAGAAGTTGTCACTATGGGGAAATGATGGCATAGTTGTCGGTGTAGTTAACGACTTCCATAGCCGCTCGCTACACGAAGCGATTGATCCGAATATTTTCCTTTGCAAACCCAACAACACCTGGCGAGCAAATATTTTGCTGGAGTCTGGTAATGTCATGGAAACTGTAAATCAGATTGAAGCGGTGTACAAGAAATTTAGTCCCGAGTATCCGTTTGACTATTCGTTTCTCGATGACGATTTCGAGAGACTTTACAACAACGAAAAGGTGGCTGGACGTTTGTCTTTCACCTTTACAATCATGGCAATTGTGATTTCTGGACTGGGTTTGATTGGCCTGGCTGCATACACAGCTGAAAAAAGAAAAAAAGAAATCGGCATTCGAAAAACAATGGGTGCAGCGGTGTCAAGTATCGTGACCATGATCACGAAAGACTTTGTAAGGCTATGTGTGGTCGCTATCGTTATTGGTTGCCCAGTGGCCTACTACCTGATGAACAGTTTCCTAAGTGGATTTGCCTATCACACCGCTATTGGTCTGAGCGTCTTCCTCTACACCATCGCACTGATACTGGTATTTACGTTGTCTGTTGTCATTACGCAAGTTGCACGTGCGGCAATGGTAAACCCAGTAGATGTGTTGAGAAACGAGTGATTCAGACGATCTCAATCACCTTACCCGTAATGATGCCTTCTACGCTATTTACGTAGCCGCTAACCATTCTTTTCATGGTGATGGGTACATGGCCCGGAAAGAAACTTCCCAGTTCTTTTTCCGAATCTTCCACCAGGCCCGGACTTACTATATTCAGTCGAACACCTCTTTTCAATTCATAGGCAGCAGATTTGCCAAAAGAGTTGAGTGCACCGTTCAAAAAACTCAACCCGACTCCACCGCGAACCGGGTCACTGTGCAAGATTCCAGAGGTGAGAGTGAATGAACCTCCATTGCTGATCAGGTCCTTTCCCAACATTACGAGGTTGATCTGTCCCATCATTTTGCTTTTGATGCCCTTATAAAAATCATCTTCCGTCATCGTATCGAACGGACCGAAATGGCCCCCTCCTGCAGCGCTGACCACAGCATCAAACGAACCAATTTTTTTATATAGTCCTTGAATGGAAGCTGACGATGTGATGTCAACTGTCGCATCTCCTGATTTAGTGCCAGCCCTAATTATCTCGTGGCGCGTTCCTAGTTCCTCAGCAATTTTAGAACCTAGTGTTCCAGTTCCTCCTACTACAATAATTTTCATATTTCTTGTTAACAAAAAGAGGTAGCCTTTGGTGCTACCTCTCGGTTAAAAATTCTCCAAATTCTATTTCTTGAAATTCAATACCACCTTTTCAATAATGTCACAACATTCATGGATTTGCTCTTCCGTCATGACCAATGGCGGAGCAAAACGAATAATATTTCCATGAGTTGGTTTAGCTAACAAACCATTTTCCTTTAGTTGAACGCAAATGTTCCACGCTGTCTTGCCTTGTGGAGTATCATTCACATCTACGGCATTGAGCAACCCTTTGCCACGAACAGAAGTAAGAAGGTCAGTCTTTTTAATTAATGCACTCATCCGCTCCCGGAAAATCTTGCCGAGACGTTCTGCATTCTCCGCAAGCTTCTCATCCTTGGCCACTTGCAACGCTTCCATGCAAACAACAGCTGCCATCGGGTTTCCACCAAAGGTTGATCCGTGCTCTCCTGGTTTAATGCCTAACATGATTTCATCGTCTGCAAGCACACAAGAAATCGGCAATACTCCACCTGAAATAGCCTTGCCAAGAATTAGCAAATCAGGATGAACGTCTTCATGATCGCTGGCTAGCATCTTGCCGCTGCGCGCGATACCTGTTTGAATTTCATCCATCATCAAAAGGACATTATGTTTTTTGCACAATTCACTTGCCTTGCTGATGTAGCCTTCTGATGGAACATAAATTCCAGCCTCACCCTGAATGGGTTCTATCAACAACGCGCAGACATTAGGATTTGCCAGTTCTTTTTCCAACACCTCAACATTATCATACTCGACAATCTTGAACCCCGGCATAAATGGCCCAAAACCAATTCTTGCAGAAGGATCTGACGAAGCCGAAATAATTGTTGTCGTGCGCCCGTGAAAATTTTTCTTCGCTGTAAGGATAATTGCCTCATTCTCCGGAATGCCTTTTACGTTGTAGCCCCACTTGCGCACCAATTTTATGCCTGTCTCCACGCCTTCAGCTCCACTGTTCATGAACAGCACTTTGTCGTAGCCAAACATTTCACAGATATACTTTTCCGCAAGACCAAGCTTATCGTTATAAAACGCACGTGATACGAGTGTTAACTCTTTTGCTTGCTCAATAAGCGCGTTAACAATTCGCGGATGACAGTGCCCTTGGTTTACAGCGCTATATGCTGATAAGAAATCGTAGTAACGCTTACCCTCTACATCCCATAGAAACACGCCTTCTCCTTTGCTCAGTACTACCTGTATCGGATGATAATTATGAGCTCCATACTTGTCTTCCAATGCAATCGCGTCCTTACTTGATGTTACAATCGTCTCCATAAAAATGATTTTAAGTTCATTTGATGTCCTAGGTAGTTCTGTCAATCGAACACAGTCAACAAAAGGTGTCCAGAAACTGCCATTTTAGCATTCTTCAAAGTTAGCAAAAGGAATTCACATGCCTAAGACAATTCACCCTTCTGGCAGCGTGTTTTGCTTAAATTGGTTTTAACTTTGTATTGATGGATTCTGGATTCGATAATTTGAGAATATTCTTTGACAACCTTAGAAGACTTACTTTTTGGTCAAGGTTACTGGGTTGGGGTACAATCAAAAATCAGCTAATTGATGCCAATGCGGAACTACAACAACTCATTTCGCGCATCGATTTGCATAAAAGCGAGAATTCAAAACTCGAAAATACAATTGCAAGGCTGTCCGATGACAAGGCTCACTTTCAAAAAGAAATTGCAACACTCAATGAAAAAAATGACTCATACCTGAAAAGAGGCACCGAGCTTCGAGATGAAGTCGCCTCATTGAGGCAAAAAATCGAAATGCTGGAGCACGATATCCGAAGATTAAGGGAAGAGAATACTCAATACAAATCGTACGAAGAGCAAAGAAAGCAGGAGCACAAGGAATCCATTGCTAATCTAAATAAAGTGGTTGAGAGAAGCGTGCGGGAAAGAACTGAAGAGCGAGAGCGGAGTCATCAAGCCGAAATAGAGAAATTGAGAAGCTTACGCGAGACATGGATAAATCATGAGACCAACGTAAGAAATAGAATAAAGGCCATCTGCAACAGGAATGGCGTGGAGTACATCGACAATGTTCCTTTCAAAGGAAAACCAGATAATACACTTAGAATAAAGGGTGAATACATAGTGTTCGATGCAAAGAGTCCATCCGGGGACAGTCTTTCCAATTTTCCCAATTACCTGAAGAATCAAGTTGAGTCGGCAATAAAATATGTAAAGGAAGAAGATGTCAGAAAAGAGGTATTCTTGGTTGTGCCGAGCAATACACTTGAACACATCCAGCAGTTTGAATATAAACTAAGTGAGTACACAGTTTATATCATTTCTATCGATGCATTGGAGCCCATCATACTGGCAGTCAAAAAAATTGAAGAGTACGAGTTCGCAGAACAGCTAAGCCCAGAGGAACGAGAAAATATTTGTCGAATCATTGGAAAATTCGTTCATCTATCGAAAAGAAGAATACAGATTGATGGATTTTTTGCCAAACAATTTTTTGAATTGGTGTATCGAAGCGATGCAGACTTACCAAAAGAAATACTTGAAAAAGTTTCAGAATTTGAAAAGGCAGAAAAAATAAATCCTCCAATCGAAAAGCGATCTAAGCAAATCAGCACGAAGGAACTGGAGCATGATGCGTCAAGCCTGAACAATGAAGCAGCATTAAAAGGGATTGTGACGGAAGATGCCTTACTGTCTAAAGGGCTAAACAAACTACCGCTCTATTCCACGGAAGATTCAGCAAAAAAAGAAAAAGACCAGTCGGGGTTATTTGATTGAAATAAATTGATGAATGAAAATAACGGCAGATAATAAGCTCAAAAAGATCATTGTGGTTGGTGACCGCGTGTTGATCAAGCCGAAGAAGCAAAACGATAAAACTGCCAGCGGACTGTACCTACCTCCTGGGGTTCAAGAGAAGGAAAAAATTCAAAGCGGATATATCATCAAAGTTGGACCCGGCTATCCGATTCCGCATCCCGTAGAAGAAGAGGATATGTGGAAAGGGAAAGAGGAATCTATAAAATACCTGCCACTGCAAGCGCAGGAAGGTGACCTCGCTATCTTTCTCCAAAAGGGTGCCGTTGAAGTACTTTATGAAAATGAGAAATACTTCATTGTACCGCAGGCGTCTATACTCATGCTTGAGCGCGAAGAGGATTTATAGATGGCGGGCATTTCTTTTGATGTATTACGGGTCGGTAAGACGTACCGCCTCACCAATTTTGGTGAACAATACGATTTTAAAATTGAGAGCATCCGGGCTGACGGCAATTTTTGGGTGAAAGACATTCACACACTGGAAAAGTTTTTACTCCTGGATACCTTGAAATTCGGTAGAGGTGACGACTTCAAACTGGAAGACCTACCGGCAGCAGATAACTGATTTGCCTTTTATCCCGTATCAATAGGAGGTTTATCCTCTTTTGAGTTAATTCAACCGAAATATATCTTGCTATGAAAATTTTAGTCGCTTTCCTGTCGCTGACTTTTTGTCTCAACTTCTTACAATCCAACGCTCAGGGTGATATGCCTACCGACTTTCTGTCGAAGGACTTTCACCTGGACAGAAGGGCTAAACTTCGGGAGAAACTGCCCGCGAATTCAGTGGCAGTATTTTTTGCAAATCCTGTTCGCAACCGAGCCAACGATACAGATTACATGTATCACCAGGACCCAAACTTCTACTACCTCACAGGCTATAAGGAACCGCATGCCATGCTGTTGGTTTTTAAAGACAAGCAAACTGCAGCTAACGGGACCCGCTATGATGAAATCATCTTCGTGCAGCCGCGAAATGCCATGGCCGAGATGTGGACCGGCAGAAGGCTTGGCGATCAAGGTGTAAAAAATCTTTTAGGTTTTGAACAGTCGTTTAACAACACTGAATTCAAAAAGTACAATGTTGACTTCTCGAAGTTTGATCAGGTTCTCTTTTATGATTTTTTCAATGATGTAAGAGACAATCCTTCAGATTCGTCTGATTTGTACACTTTGATTGAGCAATTCAAAGTCAAAGTAAACTATCCAACAAAAGATCAACTAACCATAGCTCGCGAGCAAAAGAAAAACAATCTCAACACAACGGCTCTTAATACATACATGTCTGAATTGCGTGGCGTGAAAACCAAAGAAGAAGTAGAGATGATTCGCATGGCGGTAAGAGTTTCATGTCAGGGACAGATAGAAGTGATGAAGGCAATTAAGCCAGGAATGTCAGAGCGAGAAATTCAGGGAGTACATGAATTTGTATACAAAAAATATGAAGCAGAAGATGTTGGTTATAATTCAATCGTAGGTGCGGGGCACAATGGTTGCATCTTACACTACATTGAAAATTATAAACCCGAGGTATCCTCCAAAGAACTAATTCTCATGGATCTCGGTGCAGAATACCACGGTTACACTGCTGATATCACAAGAACAATTCCGGTAAACGGCAAGTTTAGCCCTGATCAGAAAGCTATTTATGATATCGTATTGGAAGCGCAGGAGGCAGCAATGAAAAAAGTTAAGCCTGGAACTAGTTTTGCCGAACTAAATCAGGTTACAAAAGAAGTGGTGAATAAAGGACTAAAAGATTTAGGGATCATCAAGTCAGAAAACGAAAATCACCTTTACTATCCTCATGGGTGCTGTCATCACATCGGCCTTGACGTTCACGACAAAGGTCTTCGCGATGGCATGCAGGAAAACATGACTTTCACCATTGAGCCTGGAATCTACATTCCTGAAAACAGCAAATGCGATCCTCGCTGGTGGGGTATTGCCGTAAGAATTGAAGACGACTATCGTGTGACAAAAGAGGGATATGAGCATTTGTCTTCAATGGCACCCAGAACGACTGAGGAAATCGAAGCCACGATGAAACTGCCAAGTCCGCTTGACAATTTTATTCTACCAGAAATAAACAAAGGTCGCGAGTAAGCAATGATCCGCAGGCTATGGAGTATCACATCGCCCAGCTAAACATAGCTAAGGCAAAGTATCCGCTTGACGACCCAAGGATGAAAGAATTTGTTGATGCGCTTCCGGAAATCAACAAGATAGGTGAGTCAAGCCCTGGGTTTGTCTGGATTCTAAAGGATGATACAGGCACTGCTGTTGCGTTCAATCCCTTCAACGATTCAACTCTCCTTGTCAACATGACGGTTTGGGAAACGCTGGAAGATATGCGCGCTTTTGCTTATCAAAGTCAGCATGGTGTGTACTTCAGGCGAAGGCGTGAATGGTTTGATTCAATTGATCGCGATCCTGTGGTGTTGTGGTGGGTGAAGAAAGGGCACATTCCCAGTCTGATGGAAGGGAAAGAAAAGATGGAGAAATTATGGCGTGATGGGCCAACACCAGAAGCCTTTTCATTGAAGAAATTATTCGAGCCTTCCTGAGCGTTCTGTCCAACTAATCCCTTCACTTCTTTGCATTCGTCAAATTTTTCTGTTCTTTGGAAGAAGCAGAAAAAATAATACGATGCTCACCATTCGAAGGATTTACGATCATTACAGTCCGGCCAACAAGCTATCATTAGAATACTGTAAAGAACTTTTAATCTCTCAGAGCGGCCTGACCACGGAAGCGGTAGAAGAGATTTTCTTGAAGGCCAAAAATCAATTCGCAGAAAGATTCAGACAGCTTATCCTCGTTGCGGAAATAAAAAATAACCATGCGATCGGAGTGCTCATTGCTTCGCATTTCCCGAAAGAAAATTTCTTTTTCGTTGACCACCTCGCCAGCGACCCTAAGCGAAGTGGTATCAATGGCGCCCTGTATGAAAGACTGCGCGAAGAAGCCACAGCTACTGGCGTAGACGGAATTTTTATTGACCGACCAGCTGAAGACTCCAGCAAAGATGAGGTCCAAAGAAAAAGAAATATTTCCTGGCTAAGGTTTTTTGAAAAGTATGGTGTTCGGCCCATGGCTGAAACAAACTATGCCACGCAGAGGAAGGATGGTTCAATTTCTCATTTATTGTTTGAAACGCCATCGAGGCAGCCGAGCCTGCCAACTAAGTCTGCAAAGAAGATCGTTAAGGCAATTCTTGAGTCAAAGTTTGGCAAGGTATGCTCCCCGGAATATCTGAAGTCTGTCGTGGCCTCAATTAAAGGTGACATTGTCACTCAGCGATCACCTCAGTTTATTAAAAAAGAGGTCTACATCGAAATAAAGAAGACCCTTCCCTCAGATAAGAAAATCGGATTGATAGTAAATGAAGGTCACAACATACATCACATCCGAGATAAGGGCTATGTGGAGTCCCCGGTAAGGGTAAAATCTATTTTAAAGGAACTGGATAAAGTAAAAATCTTTGAAAAATTCCCAGCGAAGAATTATCCGGACAGTTGGATTGAGGCGGTTCACTATCCTGAGTTCCTGGCGTTCCTGAAAAAAGTATGTGCGTCTGCAATAGATGATGAGGTACTCTATCCGGAAATATTTCCAAAGAGATTTCCAAATCGTATTCCTCTAAAACCTGAACACCAGATCGGATACTACTGCATCGACAGCACCACTCCCATTCATGCCAATGCATTTAAGGCCGCGCGTGCTGCTGCAAATTGCGCACTTACTGCAGCCGATCAAGTGATTGGCGGACGACAAATGTCTTATGCTCTGGTCAGGCCTCCGGGCCATCATGCAGAACGGAAATATTTTGGTGGGTTCTGCTATCTTAACTCAAACGCCATTGCGGCCAATTACTTAAGCAAAAAGGGAAAGGTAGTGATCCTTGACATTGACTATCATCATGGAAATGGGCAGCAAAACATTTTTTACAAACGAAGTGACGTGTACACGATTTCCATTCATGGAGATCCAGTTTATGTCTATCCAAACTTTACGGGTTTCGCAGACGAACGTGGAGTTGAAGAAGGAACGGGTTACAACCTCAACATTCCCTTGAAAAATGGAACTGATGGCAGAGCTTATCGCAAAGGTCTGGCAGTGGCAATTGATGAAATAAAAAAATACGAACCTACTTACTTGGTAATTGCGCTGGGGCTGGACACAGCAGCGGGTGACCCAACTGGTACCTGGCTTTTGAGCCCGCAGGACTTTACAGAAAATGGACGACTATTGGCCAAGCTCAATCTTCCTACTTTGATTGTCCAGGAAGGCGGATACAACACACGTGATCTTGGCATCAACGCAAGGCACTTCTTCGAAGGATTGTGGGAAGGCTTTTATCGTTAGCTAAATACTCTTTCGATAGGTGTACACCGATTTGCAGCCACCTTCTTCCCCGCTGTATTGAATCGTTATAACCAACGTATTTCCGGAAACCTCAAATGTGGGATGTAGTGTAAGCCCACCTCTGACAATAGTAATAGTGTTTCCATCAACGGCATAACTAGTGGGAGGGTCATCACCGAACGTCACGGTATTTTGAGTAATCGTTATCATCTGACACGACCGGTCGCAAGACCTTGATGCGTTATACTTCTCTTCAATACAATCGGTTATTTCCAGGCTCATTTCCTCCCAGGTGCCAATCAAAGCCATGTGCGGATCATCATCCTCATTGTGGCAGCTAACGAATACCCCAAGCACCGCTAAAAAAAGAGCCGTCCCTATCAATGGCGCCTTCATTATTGTAAGTTCGGGTTAACTAAATTGTAAACAAAATCAATAGTTTGGTACTCCCCTATGCAAACCCTCGTCTCCAAAATTGAAATCGCAGACAAAATAATCCGCCCAGCAATTCGCGAAACACCTCTCGAGTACTCCCATTATCTCTCAGCACAAACAGATAGCGAGGTGTTTCTCAAAATGGAAAACGTACAAGTAACGGGATCGTTCAAGGCCAGAGGGGCTCTCTATAAAATAAAATCACTTGAAAATGACCCGAGAGAAATTATCACTGCGTCCACTGGGAATCATGGATTGGGCGTAGCGAACGCGCTGGGAATAACGGGAAGAAAAGGAACTATTTTTTTACCGACAAAAGCATCAACCGCTAAAGTTGAAGCGATACGCTCGCGCAATGCTCCAGTCGAATTCCATGGCGACAGTGGCGAAATCACTGAGGTCTACGCACGAAAGCTTGCGGCTGAGACTAATAAAGTATATGTCTCGCCATACAACGATGAAGATGTAATTGCAGGTCAGGGCACAATCGGAGCTGAGCTGATAAGACAACTTCCTGATCTCGATGCGGTATTTGTTTCTATTGGAGGTGGTGGACTCATTTCTGGTATTGGCACCTATCTTAAATCAGTAAACCCCAGTATACAAGTGATTGGTTGCCTTCCTCAAAATGCTCCTGTGATGTATGAATGCATTAAAGCAGGTAAGGTGATTGATGTTGAAGAAACTCCAACATTATCAGATGGCACAGCTGGCGGCATTGATCATGACTCAATCACGTTTGATATGTGCAAAAAAATAGTAGATGAGTATGTGTTGGTCTCAGAAGAGGAAATCATGGAGAGCATGAAGCTGGCAGTCAAGAAACATCATATGGTAATTGAGGGATCTGCTGGTGTGGCGATCGCTTCGATACTAAAATCGAAAGATAAGTTCAAAGGAAAAAAAGTTATTGCAATACTGTGCGGGTGCAATGTCAGCGATGACATTTTAAAGAAAGTAGTTTGTTAAATTTCGAGGCAGAGTAATTCATACTCATCAAAAAGCGAATGATCAAATGGTTTAAGAACTCGGGCCCGGGAGCGCTGGTCGCTGCTGCATTTATCGGGCCTGGCACCGTTACAGTATGTACTATCGCTGGTGTTAAGTTTGGCTACACCTTACTTTGGGCCATGCTTTTGTCTACCGTGGCGACTATTCTTCTTCAGGAGATGGCCGCCAGAATCGGGATTGTATCGCGAAAAGGACTCGCAGATGTGATACGTGGTGAAATAAAGAATCCGGTAGTCAAATACATGATTGTAACACTCATCTTGATTGCCATCGTTTTTGGAAACGCGATCTATGAAGCAGGTAACATCAGTGGAGCAGTTCTTGGCGTTAAAACACTCTTCGATATCGATGCGACTTTCAATTACCTTCCGCTCGTTGTTGGCGCGATCGCATTCACCTTACTTTTTATTGGCAACTACAAAATTCTGGAGCGAGCATTAGTGGGTCTTGTGATTTTAATGAGCATTGCGTTTCTACTTACTGCCATTATCACTAAGCCAAACGTGGTCCAAGTATTGAAGGGGCTATTTGTGCCCACACTTGACCAAGAGAATCTGCTTACCGTTGTCGGACTCATCGGCACAACGGTTGTTCCCTACAATTTATTTCTTCACGCCTCACTGGTTAAAGAGAAATGGAATGCTCTTAGTGATTTATCATTTGCAAAAAAAGACACTTTTGTCTCAGTCGCATTGGGTGGCCTTGTGTCGATGGCGATAATAATTTCAGCCGCTACAGTAGATGCCTCAGATGTCAAAAATGCCTCGGATCTCGCCAAAGGGTTGGAACCGCTATTTGGAAGTTTTTCAAAATACTTTTTGAGTATCGGCTTGTTTGCTGCGGGCATTACATCTGCCATCACCGCTCCCCTGGCAGCCGCATTTGTAGCCAACGGTTGTCTTGGGTGGGGTGTTGATATGAGAAATATTAAATTCCGATTGGTATGGATATTTGTTCTATCGATGGGAGTAGTTTTCGCATCCCTCGGCATCAACCCAATCGAGATCATTCAATTTGCTCAGATAGCGAATGGTGCAGCACTACCAATCATCGTAGGAATTATTTTGTGGATTATGAATCGAGCCAATGTTCTAGGCAGCCATGTTAATTCTAGAACCCAAAATGTAATCGGAATCGCCATTTTTATTCTTTCAATTGTTCTTGGGTTAAAAAGCATCATTCAGGTTATAGCATAGTGGAAAATTTTGTGATTGATATCAACTGCGATCTCGGTGAAGGTGTAGGAAATGACCACCTCCTGATGCCCTTCCTAAGTTCTTGCAATATTGCTTGCGGTGGACATGCCGGTGACGAAGACACGATGCGGCAAACGATTCAACTTGCTAAGCAGCATCGAACCAAAATTGGCGCACACCCTTCTTTTCCAGACAAGGAGAATTTTGGCAGAACTGAAATGCGAATCCCCTCAGAGCAATTGACTTCACTAGTGCTCGATCAAATTGAAACATTGGACGCTATTGCGAAAGAAGAAGGAGCTGTACTGAATCACGTGAAACCACATGGAGCGCTTTACAATATGGCAACCGTTGACAAAGGTGTTGCGGAAGCAGTTGTCAAGGCAGTTCTGCTATTTGACGAGAAGATCATACTGTACGCCCCATATGGCTCTGTGATGGCAAAACTCGCGCTAGAACAATCGATCCGAGTTATGTTCGAGGCGTTTGCCGATAGAAACTACAACGATGACCTTACACTCGTTTCCAGAAAACTTGAGAATGCTGTGATCCAAAATCCAGAAGAAATTCTGACTCGCGTGTTGCTAATGATCAAAGAAAAAAAAGTAAAGTCTCTATCAGGACAGCTTTCTCATATCCAGGCTGACACACTGTGCATTCATGGAGACAACTCACATGCAGTTGATATTGTGAGTTATCTAAATCAACAACTGCCGATTCATCATATAAGCATTGCGAAAATTGGCGCAGTTTGAACTTACTTTTAAAGCGTTTGGTCATTCGGCTTTGCTGATCGAGTGGCCTGCACGGTTGGAGGAAAACATCCTGAATGATATCCTTCGTCTTCAGAGCATCCTGGAGAGTGAAATCAATGAAGGAATAATTGAAACTGTGAATGCGTACAACTCCCTCACAGTTCTGTTCGACCCCTTAAAAGTTAACCTTGCCGAGCTTCAGCACACAATAAAAACGCTGGACCGAAAAGACGCCATTCAAGTAATCAAGAGTAATAGAACCTGGAAGATTCCAGTATGCTACGACTCATCTTTTGGAATTGATCTGGAGGAGTTGAGTCAATCAAAAAAAATATCAATCGAGGAATTGATTCAACTTCATTGTCAACACACCTATCTGATTTATTTTATTGGGTTTCTTCCGGGGTTCCTTTACCTGGGTGGCCTTCCAGAAAAACTTCACGCACCTCGCAGACCATCGCCACGACTGAAAATCGATCGTGGCGCGGTGGCCATCGGAGGGATGCAGACCGGTGTTTATCCCTCCGAAAGTCCGGGAGGTTGGAATATTATTGGAAATAGTCCGATTAATTTTTTCGACCCCAAATCAAACCCTCCCTGCTTTGCAAAAGCAGGAGATCGAATTCAGTTCTTTGCAGTAACTGTTGAAGACTATAAAAACATAAGGGAGGAAGTTTTGAAAGGAGAGTATAAAATTGAGAAAAATGATAGGATCAATTGACGTACTGACTCCAGGGCTTTTAACTTCCATTCAGGATAAAGGCCGTTTCGGTTTTAAAAGGTTTGGTGTGCCTGTTTCCGGTACGATGGATCACCAAAGTGCTGCGATGGCAAATCATCTTTTGAATAATGACGCAAGTGCAGCTGTTATGGAAATCACATTGACCGGCCCACAACTGGTTTTCAATTCTGATACCCTGATTGTAATCACCGGTGCAGATCTCTCTCCCGCAGTCAACGGAGGCGCGTGCTTTATGAACAGACCGGTGCAACTGTCAGCTGGAGATTTGCTTTCGTTTGGTGGGGCAAGAAAAGGCGTGCGTGCCTACCTGAGTGTCAAGGGTGGATTTCAAACTGAAAAGGTGATGAACAGTTTTTCCTATTACAGCGGAATCACAAGCAACGCATTAATCAAAAAAGGAGATCGGTTATCAATTCATTCGAGTCGATCGTCAGGTCAATTAAAGTCAGTTGTGAAAGAAGACCCAACACTTTTTGACTCACTTGAATTGCCATGTACTGCAGGTCCAGAGTTTGAAATATTAAAGCAGGAGGATCAGAAATCCCTATTTGATTTAGAGTTCTCAGTGGGAGGCGACAACAACAGGATGGGATATCGATTGAATGAAAATAATCTGTCCTATCCGGAAAGCTACAGCATGTTAACTTCAAGTGTGCTACCTGGCACCGTGCAGCTTACACCATCCGGGCAACTGATCGTCTTAATGCGCGACTGTCAAACAACCGGGGGCTACCCGCGCATACTTCAACTTTCGGAAACCGCCATCAATCGACTTTCGCAAAAAAGGACGCAGGATAGAGTGCAGTTTGCAATCCGGAATTCATGAAATGACTATTCATCCGCTGATGGATTTATTAGAAGTGGGTAAGAATTCATTCCGTACCTTTTCCTAATAAAATCAAAAGGATGCGTTTGTTCTTTACCAAGCTTCGTGAGTCAATAAAACTTTCGGCAGGAAATTCACCAGGTCAAATTTTCTGGCGTGGGGCCTTTTACGGGCTCTTGATTCTCAGTGTGTCGGTAATGGTCATGGCTGGTGCATTTTTTAATACCTGACTTCCTGCATGGGTTTTACCAATAGCCGCGCTGCTGCTTGGTGTGGGGATATTTTGGCTGTCCCGATCTACGGGCGCATTACTACACATGGGAATATCCAAAATACCTGTGGCTATCTTTGCCCTCCTCTTCTCAACCATTGTCACACTTCTGACAGCGCGATCCATTCGCTTTGGCCTGCCAACTGAAGTGTTTTTCCTCGGATTGTTGATTTTTGTTGTCAGTGTTGTCCTATTATTTGGCTCCGTTGCCGTTCTAAGAAGTAAGTCAAGCTCTATCCAGTGGATGCATTCACTGTTTATTTTCGTTAGCATTTCATTGACAGTATTCAGTGTGTACTTTCTTGTGAGAGAAGGTGATGATCCCTATCAAGTTGAATTCACGCCTACACCTACCACACTCCTTTCCTCTCAAGGTTATCTGAACCCAGGAGATGACGGCACTCATGACATAACCTATTTTACTTATGGAAGTGGTACGGATCAACGCAGAACAGAGTTTAATGACGGAGTTCGATTTAAAACTCCAACTTTAGATGCGTCACGGTTGCTACCCGAATGGAAAGGCTCCAAAGCAAAATGGCGCGAACGCTTTTGGGGGTTTGGTGTTAAAAATTTCCCGTTGAATGGCCGAGTATGGATGCCACAAGGCGATGGCACGTTTCCATTGTTTCTAATTGTGCATGGTAATCATGGAATGGAGGACTACTCCGATGCAGGATATGAATACATCGGCAAGCATCTGGCGAGTCGCGGAGTGATCGTTGTTTCAGTTGACGAAAACTTTATTAACGGCACATGGTCAGGTGATTTTCGTGGACGAGAAATGCCAACGAGAGGCTGGCTACTGCTTAAACACATTGAGCAATGGAAGGCGTGGACAGACGACAGTAGTCACGAGCTTTACAAAAAGGCAGACTTAAACAATATCATCCTTGCGGGACACTCACGTGGTGGAGAAGCTGCACCGATTGCTGCACGATTTAACAAACTTGCTTTTTTCCCTGATGATGCAAATGAGAAGTTCAATTTCAACTTTGGTATCAAAGGCATCATCTCTATTGCACCAACCGACAAACGCTACGAGAGACGAATCAAGCTCGAAAATATTAATTACATGTCGTTGCAGGGCTCGTATGACAGCGATGAAGCCAGCTTCTTCGGCTACCGGCAATTTCAACGAGTCACGTATACTGACAGTTCCTACTATTTGAAAGCGGGAGTCTACATTCATGGTGCCAACCATGGCCAGTTCAATACATCGTGGGGCAAGTATGATGGTGGACCTCCAGGCAAGTGGCTACTCAACACCGCACCTATGATCACTCTGGAAGAGCAGCAACAAATTGCCAAAGTTTACATTGGAGCCTTTGTTGAATCTGTGTTCAACCAAAAAGATTACTCCGCACTCTTTACCAACGCGCAAGCTGGCGCTGATTGGCTACCGAAGGCAGTTGTCTTGAATACCTTTAGCGACTCTCGCACAAGCGATCTAATTACTTTCGAGGAAGACATTGACCTGACAACCGGCACAAAAAACGGAAGTATAATCTCCACAACAGCGCTACAAAAATGGCGCGAGGAAACACTCAAGTTCAGAGACGATGACACCCAAGCCAACAACGCAGCCATTATCGGATGGAAGAAAGATTCTATCGAAAGAACAGCGCATTACAAAATCGACTTTACTAGCGGTATTGAAATTGACAGCACTCATTCGCTGCTCATCACAATGGCTCGTGGAGATGAGAACAGTTTAAAATCGGACGACAAGGATAAAAGTAAAGAAGGTCATTCAACTGACGATCTCAATTTTGAAATTCATATAACCGATAGTCTTGGCGGTAAGGCTATCTTTGAATTGAACGATATCAAAAAATTATCCCCTCGTTTACAGGTTCAATTTGTAAAATTGAAGGGGCTCAACAACGAAAACTTTGGTAATACCTGGGAGCCAACGCTCGAAACTGTCGAGCTACCGCTTAGACACAGTTATATTTCAAAATTAAAAACTATTGAGTTTGTCTTTAATAAATCTGAAAGAGGCGTCTTGATTCTGGATAATATCGGTCTTAGAAAAATTCAATAGCTCATTTAGTACCTTGCCTATCGCAATATTGATACTATGAAACACTTGTTTGTCATTATCCTAGCCGTTGCTCTAATGAGCAGCTGCGGCCCTGTGCACCAAGCTGATCGCTTTGCACAAATAGATTCTTTGCTTACAGCAACGATCCCAACAGACGAACCCGGGGGTGCATTTCTTATTATGAAAGATGATAGTATCATATACAAAAGCGCATATGGTATTGCTGACGTTGGCTCAAACGAAAAGATCACGACTACAACACTCTTTAACCTTGGCTCGATTTCAAAAACATTCGTGGCCAATGCAATTCTCAAGTTGGAATCGGAAGGCAAACTTTCAGTAGATGATGACATGAATAAATACTTCCCCGATTTCAAGAACAAGGAAATTGGCGCGAAGGTGAAAATCAAACACCTGCTTACGCACTCGTCTGGCCTGCCTGACAATCGACAAACAAAAAAAGATTCCGTGTTTTACCTCACAGCCAAAGATGCCGAGAACTGGTATCCAGTTACGCAATCGGATACACTTGTATTCGAACCTGGAACAAAATATGAATATTCGAATCCGGCCTTTAACGGACTCGCACTCATTGTTGAACAGGTGAGCGGGCAAAAATGGCAGGACTACATTGCAGAAAATATTTTCAAACCATCAGGTATGCGCACAAGCACTATCACTGATGGTCCGCATCCGGAGTCTGGCGTATCGCACGGATATATTTTTAGAAGTGGCAGATGGCTTGAAAAAGATTATGGTGAAGAGCCAACATTCCCTGCGTCTGGAAATGGAGGGGTGTGGAGTTCGGTTGAAGAACTGGCCCTTTACGAAAAGGCTTTAGAGCATGCTACATTTCTTAACGAGGCAGTAATTCAACGATCCAGAACTATTACGCCCTGGGAGAACTGGAACGACAACACTCCTCCATTCATCGGATGGTCATGGTTCGTTGGACAAACTCCTGACGGATTAAAAACTGTTGGCCACACCGGCAGTCAAGGTGGATTTCTTTGCAACTACGTTACCGTACCTGACAAGAAAATTCTGTTTGTGATACTGTGCAATACTCCGCGCGATGTAGATGGCTACACCAACTACTTCACTGACTGGTTGATGCGCAACAATTGGCTTGATCGTTAAACTACTTTTTTGCGGATCACTTTCGCATAAGTCCTGCTCACGGGAAAGCTTTTTCCGTTTTGCATCTTCACGATCATCCCGCCATTGAAATGTCTTTCAATTTCCTTAAGGTAATTCAAGTTGATGATGGTCGATCTGTGTACTCTAATGAAAAGATCAGGATTCATAATCTCTTCGAGTTTACCAATTCCCGATGAACTCACGAACTGGTCTCCCTTCGTGGTAATGATCGTATAGTCCCCAGACGCTTCCAGATAAATGATCTCCTCCACTGGAAGGTTGAAAAGTTTTTCAGACTTCTGAACAAAAATGTGCGAATCAAAAGAGTCCTTTCTTTCAGACTTGATACCTTTAAGCAATTCCTCAATATTACTCTGTTCCAATTTCTTCCGAGTGAGCGCACGATTTACTGCAAGAGTAAAACGTTCTTCATCCAAGGGCTTCAATAGATAGTCAACCGCATTTTTTTCAAAAGCTTTGATGGCATACTGATCATATGCAGTTGTGAAGATCACATAGGGATCGTGATCAATCTCTTCGAGTACTTCAAATCCGTTCATTCCTGGCATCTGCACATCCAGAAAAATCAGGTCGGGCTGAAGGGAATCTATTGCCTCCACAGCATCTTTACCTTTCTCGCATTCCGCCACAACTTCTATCTGTGGAAATCCTTCAAGAAACTCTCGCAATAACTCTCTTGCCAGTTTTTCATCATCTATAATAACACAGGTTGTTTTCATCTATCAGTAATAATTTAGTTGGTTCTTATGATTGTAGTTCAGTTAGACGGCTTCTTTTACAACGCTTGGCACCGCACGATTCTCCTTCCCTGTTTTTATTTCCTTTTCTTCAACAAAAAAACTTACGGCATATCCACTTTCGCTGGCCCGTATCCTCAATCCAGATTGAGGGCCGTAATAACTCTTGAGACGAAGATCGGTATTGGCCATTCCCACACCACTTGAGCTTCCGTCCATTATCTTTTTTGCTTTCGTACCCAAGCCGTCATCTCTCACTTCAAAAAAAATAATCCTTCCGGATCTTCTAACAGTCAGGTATATGGTGCCTCCTTCTTCTTTTGGCGCAATCCCATATTTCACAGAATTCTCAACCAAAGGCTGAAGAATCATCGGAGGTATGTCAATTCCCAGGCAATCAGGATCGATCTCTGTTTGAAACTGCAGCCGATCTCCAAACCTTACTTGTTGAATCTTGATGTAGTTTTCTATAAAGTTTATTTCATGGATCAGCTTTACCATCTCATCACTGTGAGCATCGAGGGCATAGCGAAAAATATCCGAAAGCTGAGTGATCACCCTACGCGCCTTTTCCTTGCTAGAGTGCATCAGCGTGCTTATTGAATTCAGTGTGTTAAAAAGGAAATGTGGATTGATCTGTGATTTCAAGAGAGAGATTTGCATCTCTTTATTTTTTATAGCCAGCTCACTTTTCTCCTGCTCCTGCCGCTGCAACCCCTGGAAGTATCGTATCACATAATATACACCCACGGTGATAATATATTGGTCGTAAAACCTAAGCGCATCCCAGCTCATCAACTCGAGCATGTACTCCTTCCAGTGATCAAAATAAACCAGTCCATCCAGGTAGTCGGTGAAATAGTAGGACAACGTTCCCATAATGAGGAAGAACATCAGAATACCAAAGACGTGGGCACCGATTTGCACAGAAGGGCGAAACTGAGAAAGCCAGTGCGCCCACAGGAAAATCAGGATTATAGAAACGCACAACGCCTCATACAAAAACAGTGCATTCCAAAAAACATAGGGTGCAGGATTGATGAATTTGTACTCAAATATTACACTGATAAGAAAATTGATTGCATACCAGAGGCAAATGAACAGATATGCCCTCCTCCATATTTTGGGTATGTTGTCAATTAGTTTCAAAGTCAGGAAATTTGCATCATAAATTTAACGATTTGGTCAGAAAGGAGTTCAAGACTTACTTTCCACAGTCGAAATGACTTCATAGTCGATAGGGGCGCGCTTTTGGCAGTTAGATTGTTCATATATTTAAGGAGATGGGATTCAAAGCGATAGTCAGTTGGGGCACCACAGCCCTGTGTTTTATACTTCTCCCAGGTTTTACAAAAGCGCAGAACATTACGATTAGTGCAAAAGTAATCGATCGTGAAACTCGTGAACCTGTTGTGTTTGCCTCAGTGGGAATTAAAGACCGGCCTATTGGCACGATCACTAACCTTCAAGGGGAGTTTGACTTTCATATTCCAACCGAATTTCGAAACGACATATTAGTAATAAGCATGTTGGGCTATCAATCGTTTGAAGCACCGGCATGGACTATCACGCCAAATCAGGTTATTGAGCTCTCGAAATCAACTCAGCTGCTGGATGAGGTTGTTGTTTCAGATTCACTTCGTGGTGGTGAAATTCTATCCATAGCGCTTTCACGAATTGAGCAAAATTATCCCATGAAACCATTTATGTTAGATGGCTTTTATCGGGATGTAAAAGAAGTGGGTGGCACCTATGTGTCGCTGCTTGAAGCAGCCGTAAAAATATTTGATGAAGACTATGCCTCACCTCGCAATAAGTTCAAACTTCGAGAACGGGTGTCTCTGCAGGAAGTGCGGAGAAGCTTAGGTTATGAAAACAAATTCACAGCCTACTTTGACGAAGGAAATCTTTTGGAAGATATTCTGCTTCACAACAACATTCGCTACCGACAATTTCCGGAAGAAGAAATTTTCTTTAAGGGAATGGTTCGCGAAAAGGATTCTTACTTCAATGGGAGACAGGTGTTTGTGATTTCGCAACGATATGACTACAGCCTGGTCATTTATGTTGATAAACAGAACTATGGAATTATCCATCTTGAATACGAAAATGATGAGCAGGAAGTAATAAGAAAACGAAGGGGATTGGTAAGCAAATTCGTCAACCTGAGGCGAACAATTGACTTCAAACCTTACCATGGTAAACTGTATTTGAATTACATCACGCTTGATTCAAAAATAAACTGGTATGATCGCAAAACTGATGAACTGCGTTTTGAAACGCAACTTCACCAGCAACTGCTTATCAATAAAGTCTATCCCGAAACTGAAGAGTATATCGGCACAACCGAAAAGATGAAGAACTACGGCTTACAATATCAAGACTTACCTTACAACAGGACTTTTTGGGAAAACTACAATGTGATCAAGGAAACTCCACTGGACAGAAAGATCATCAGCGACCTGGAGCGCGAAGTGCCGCTGGAAAAACAATTTGAATATTCTAATCCTAGATAAGTCTTTTACTTTGCGCCTCTCTCAGAAGCTCGGCTTTATCAATAGGAACTACCCCTGTGTGCTCACACACTAATCCTCCACCGAGGTTTGACAATGCGGCCACAAGCTGAGGCTCAAGGCCCAACGCAACGCATAAGCCAGCTATTCCCACTACCGTATCTCCCGCTCCAGATACATCGGCAATCTCACGTTTATGAGCATCAAGTTTCACTTTTTGATTTTGATGATCAATGTAAACACCGTGTTCAGAAAGTGTAACCATTACATCCGCGGACAACTTCTCCTTCAATTGAGTAACTGCTTTTTCGATTTGCTTCTGGTCAGCTGCGTCCACTTCAATCTTCAAACCTTCCCTCAATTCCTTCAAATTGGGCTTGAACAATGTCACTCCATGATACGCCAGGAAATTTCGTTTCTTCGGATCTACAACCACAGGTATGTTGGAAGACTTAGCGAGGGCAACTGTCTTTTTGATTAGCGAGGGGCTGATTACACCTTTGTCATAGTCTTCGAAGATAATAGCGTTGCACCGCGGCAATATCTCTTGAATTTGACCGAGCAACTGCTTTTCCTCGTCAGCATGAAGTTCCGCATCCGACTCTTCATCTACCCTCACCACATGTTGATGGCTGGCAATCACACGGGTTTTAACTGTGGTGGGTCTGTTTTTACTCACAACTATGCCATCCCTCTCCATTCCCTGTTGCTCAAGACAATTTAGAAGTTTGGACCCCGAGTCGTCTTCTCCGACAAGTGCACATAATATTGGCTTTGCGCCAAGGGCTTGAACATTCAAGGCGACATTGGCCGCACCACCAAGCCGAAAATCTCTTTTTCTTACACGAATAATGGGAACTGGAGCCTCCGGAGAAATACGATCAACCGTACCCCAGATGTAGCTGTCAAGCATTACATCACCAATCACCAGAACGGTCAGGTCATTGAACGCTTCAAAGATTTCCTCTAGTGATTGAAATTTCATTCGGTTCACTTAAGGTGTGACAGCGTTTCTTTAATCCTCTTTAACGCCTCCACCAGCTCTTTTTCCGAAGCTGCGTATGATAGCCTTACACAATTCTCTTCTCCAAAAGCTCCGCCCGCAACCAGCGACACATGCGCTTTATCCAGCACATACATACAAAAGTCCTCACCATTTTTTATCGTCTTCTCACCGTCAGACTTTCCATAGTAGTAGCTGACGTCAGGGAAAAAGTAAAAAGCTCCTTGCGGATAATTGGCCTTTACACCAGGTATCTCTTTTAGAAGTTTGTAGACAATTTCTCTTCGGTTGTTGTACTCTTCAACCATCTTATGAGTCGGAGTCAAGTCGCCCTGAACTGCGGCCAAGGCACCGCGTTGTGAAATCGAACAATTAGCTGATGTGATTTGACCTTGCACTTTGATCGCACCATCTGCAATCCATTTTGGTGCACCAATGTATCCTACTCTCCAGCCAGTCATCGCAAATCCTTTTGCAAAACCATTAACGGTGATCGTCCGGTCAAACATTCCTGGCAGAGAAGCGATGCTTACATTACCCCCTGCGAAATTGATATGTTCATAAATCTCATCAGCAATCACAATGATGTTTTCATGCTTCAACACCACTTTTGAGATTGCCTCCAGCTCCGATCTTGAAAATACTGATCCGGTAGGATTGCAGGGAGATGAAAAGATGATGGCTCGCGTCTTTGGCGTAATCGCCTTCTCCACTTGTTCGGCAGTCACTTTGAAATCATTTTCGAGAGTGCCTTTTACAAATACCGGTGTGCCTTCCGCCAATCTCACCAGCGCATCGTAGCTAACCCAATATGGTGAAAAAATAATCACTTCATCTCCCGGATTCAAAAGCGCAATCATCACGTTGGCAATAGACTGTTTCGCGCCATTCGACACAACGATGTTTGCTGCCTTATAGGGAACGTTGTTCTCTTTATTATACTTTTCAGCTAGTGCCTCTCTCAGATCAGGATATCCGGCCACGGGAGGGTATGCAAAATATTTACCTTCATCAATCGCTTTCTTGGCAGCCTCACACACATGTTGTGGAGTTTTAAAATCGGGTTCTCCAAGACTTAGACTGATGACATCAATTCCTTTTGCCTTGTACTCCCTGGCCTTGGCGGCCATAGCCAAGGTAGCCGATTCTTCAATTGCTTCTATTCTGTTGGAGAGCGATTCTTTCATGGACTTTTTGATAATTTCTTCGCAAAGAAAACCATATAAATTAAGAACAGAAACCGCTGTCAGGAAGATTTATTAACCCCATCAGCATGATGCCAGATGATCAACTAACCAAAGAGCGTTCGACCGAGGATACTACGCCCCAAAGTAATTTCATCAGCATACTCAAGATCACCGCCAATCGGTATGCCTCTTGCTATCGTACTTAGCTTCAAAGGATAGTCCTTTAGTCTTTTGCTGATATAGAAAGAAGTGGTGTCTCCTTCCATAGTTGGGCTGAGGGCAAGAATAATTTCTTTAATCTCTCCGTTGTTATTGGACACACGTTGTAGCAGACTTTCAATTTTCAATTCTGATGGGCCTATCCCGTTCATCGGAGAAATAACCCCTCCTAGTACATGATATAATCCGGAATACTGTGATGTATTTTCGATAGCCATCACATCACTCGTATCTTCCACCACACACACGATGCTTTTATCTCTCCTGTGGCTGCGACAGATGCTGCACTCTATATCGTCAGAAATATTGTGGCAATGTTTGCAGAATAAAATATTCGAGCGGAGTTTATTGAGCGATTCGGTAAGGGCAAAAGTTCGGGATTCGCTTTCTTTTACCAGATGGAGCACAAGTCGCAAGGCAGTTTTTTTCCCAATGCCCGGTAGTTTGGACACTTCATTAACAGCTTCTTCAATGAGCTTGGAAGGATAATCCATGTAGTGCGGCTTCCCCGTTAAAGTATTTTGGCGTCAATTCCTCTCTCGCAGATCGCTTGCCGCTGGGGTTGAAGCTCTTCGAAAGAACCCGTCTTCACAGTACACTTGCCACGATAATGAATGATCCAGGTACACTGTTCTGCTTGTTGTGGCGAATGATTACACACGTTGATCAAGGTTTGAATCACGTGCTCAAAGGTGTTAAAGTCGTCATTGAAGACAACAAGGCCTTTCATATCTGTCGTCTCTACCGATTCCAGAACATCGACTTCTTCTTGTTCCTTATATGACATCTCGATTACCATTCGTTTCAATCTCCTCTTTCTTTCTGTCAGTCAATAGCAATGTGGCTTGCTGTTTCAAAAGTAAAAAAAAATAACAAGTTTTAACGTTTGCTTTGATATGAGTCCACTACTGGTTGTTTCCATCCTACTTCTCTATTTCGCTGTTCTGATCGCAATCTCTCTCATTACATCAAAGGGAGCCACGTCAGACACGTTCTTTACTGCCAACAGGCAATCACCATGGTATCTAGTTGCCTATGGTATGATTGGCGCCTCACTCTCTGGAGTCACTTTCATTTCCGTGCCAGCCGCAGTAGGCAACACGGCCTTCTCATATTTTCAAGTAGTACTCGGGTATATCCTCGGATACTGGGCCATAATTGGCATTCTCATGCCACTGTATTATCGTCTCAATCTCATTTCGATCTACTCGTATTTGGAAGATCGCTTTGATAAGATATCATACAAAACCGGGTCATTTTTTTTCATTTTGTCCCGATCGATGGGGTCCTCTCTTCGGCTATTTCTGGCGGCCTCAGTCTTGCAATTATTCCTTTTTGATGCCTGGAGCATTCCATTTTTCGCCACCGTAGCAATCACCATATTCTTTATTTGGATTTACACTTTTCGTGGAGGCATTAAGACTATCGTTTGGACAGACACTTTCCAAACCACTTTTTTGATATTGGCTGTGGTGATTTCGGTTATAATTATTGCGCAAAGACTTGATCTCGGCTTCTTTGATCTCTTCAATGTTGTCTTTGACAGTGATTATTCGAGAATATTCCATTTTGATGATCCCAACAGCACCAACTTTTTTCCCAAGCAATTTTTTGGTGGGGCATTCATTGCACTTACCATGACGGGAATGGATCAGGATCTGATGCAAAAGAATCTCACTTGCAGAACACTAGCTGACGCTCAAAAAAATATGTTCTGGCTTAGTTCCACGCTTGTTGTGGTCAATCTCTTATTTCTGATGCTAGGAGCATTACTCTACATCTATAGTGCACAATTCAATATTCCCCTGCCCGAAGTTCGCGATGAACTTTTTCCAAGACTTGCATTTGATGAATTCGGAACAGTTGCCGCGGTACTCTTTCTTCTGGGAATCACAGCCTCCACTTATGCTAGTTCTGACTCTGCGTTGGCTGCACTCACTACCTCATTCTGCATCGACTTTCTTAATTTCAAAAGCAAAACAGAGGATGTAAAACAGAAACAAAAAAATTTAACTCATATTGGATTCTCAGTTCTGTTTCTGGTCATCATCCTTGTATTCAAAGAAGTTAATGAGCGATCATTAATTGAGGCAGTTCTCATGGTGGCGACTTATACGTACGGCCCATTGCTTGGTCTGTTTAGTTTTGGTGTTTTTACAAAAAGAAAGGTGAATGGTAAATGGGTTCCACTCGTTTGTGTATTGGCCCCAGCATTGTGTTACCTGCTCGTTAGCAACTCAGCATCACTTTTTAATGGATATCAGATAGGCTTAGAGAATCTGATATTAAATGGGTTGATGACTTGCCTCGGTCTGTTCCTGATCAGCAAAAAAGAAAAGGCCACTTAAACAGCGGCCCTTCCAGATTAAAACCCCTCAAGACAACCCAATTTTCTATCGTATCACCTGACTGATGATCAACTCTTTGTTGTAAGTGAATGACTCGACTTCTTTACCGTTTTTCATCACTTTAATAGTGTAGGTTCCGAATTTCACATCACAGAAATCGATAACAATTTTCTTTTTGTTCATCTCCATTGATGTTACTACTTCACCACTTGAGTGAATCACCGTCACTTCACCACCCTTCATATCATCGTTGATCTTGAACACGAAGAGGGTCTTCTTGTTTGTCTCCACCACCGACACTGAATCCGAGTGGGCGGGAGCTGCCATCAAAGTGGCTGAGATGAGAACTAAACTAACCGTAAGTATTTTGCTAAGCGTTTTCATAATTCTATTCTGTTTGACATGATTATATGCCATAGCCATGCCAGCAGGCAAATGTTCCGATTCAAGCAAAATTTGAAGGTTAGCGATGAGATATTATCCCAATATGGGAATTGGAGTTCCCAGATCTAATTCAATTCAATAGCCGGATCCCAGAATACTGTCTTGAAATCCACGATCTTATCATTTTTGACTTTGATGCCTTCTTTCTCCAGTAGTCGCTGCATTGTTTTTGGGGTTTTGAAATGGTGCCTTCCCGTTAGCAGCCCGTTTCTGTTTACCACCCGATGAGCGGGTACAGATTGATCGCTGTGTACGGCATTCATGGCCCATCCCACCATTCGCGCACTCATCTTTGTTCCCAGATAGGAAGCAATGGCACCATAACTTGTTGCACGCCCTTTGGGAATAAGACGAACTACATCATACACATCGTCAAAAAAACTGTATGTTTTAGCCTTCGGTTGTTTTGCCATGCCACCAGTAATCAAATAGAATCCTTGAAATTAAATGAAATGGAAGTTTTCGAGTGAATGAGGTCTTAAATTTGCACCGATTTTTAGCATGAGGAGAGTATTATTAGGCATTGCGATTCTTTGTTTCAGTTCTTCGGCCTTCAGCCAGGAATTGGTGTTTCCATTTCAATATGGATGGAATATCATTGCTGAAGGTGACGAGCTGAGTTTTCAGCTAAAGGCACGTGATTCCGTTCCTGATTTTTTTAGAATGGAAGGCATTGAAGCGTTGGGGATCCAATTTGACACGCTGGGCAATTTCTATTGGCAACCTTCTTACGACCTGGTGAGTAGGCTTGACGGGCAAAAAGAATTCAATGTGATTTTTGAGGCGCAGTGGAAGGGAAAAAGCAAAATCAGAACGAACATAACATTCACAGTCCTTCATAAGAACCGGCCTCCGGTTGTAGAAGAGTTACCCATCGTTTATGTGAAAATGGCGACTAGCAACACCTTCCAGATTCCGGGAGAATATGTTCATGACCCAGACGGAGACCCAATCACCTTCAAAGCCTTGCCTGAAAAAATGCCACAGGGCGCATCTCTTAGTTCCCTCGGGGTCTTCACCTGGACACCATCGAAGACACAATTTTATTCACTCAGAAATAATCCTTTAGTGGTCGAATTTTTAGTTGAAGATCAACCCGACAAAGCCGCAACCAGAGGAAGGTTTAAAGTAGCTCAAACGCAAATGGATCTGCCTCCGGAAATTTTGATCGTGCCAGGGGACAGCATTTTTGATGTAAAGGAAAGTGAACTACTTAATCTCAAAATTTATGTCTCTGATCCGAATGGTGACGACAACATCGCACAGGTCGGATTTGTAAGTTCTGATACGGGCGTGCCTGCCAGCAGCCTGAAAGAAAATACAAACGTTCAGTCCGAATTTATCTGGCGCCCCGGTTATGATTTCGTTGAAGGGATTAACGCTTCGAGAGCGGTCACACTAACTTTCTTTGCGATTGATCATGCCAACAACCGTGTGCAAAAGAAGATACTTGCACGAGTATTTGATGCAGAAAATATTGAAGAGCGAGACAATATGCTTGCCACACGTTATCGAAATACTCTAATTCAGGCGAAAGGACTTATCGATCTTTTGGATGAAAACTATGAGACATTAACCAAAGCATACCGGAAAGCCAAAAAAGGAAAAAAACATCGTGCGCTCGTAAACGCTTCTTTAGGTGCTACGACAGGACTTTCGCCAGTGGTGCTTCCAACTGATCAATCAAAAGTTGTATCAGCTATCGGAGGCACTACCGTGCTCACGTTAGGAACCCTTGAGGCGACAGAGCTACTTGGCAAATCGAAATCTGATATTCTGGAAAAGATGAAGGTGAATGTGGAGATACGAAATCAACTACAATCTGCCGGAGACAATTTTGCCAGGAAATATGCACTTAGGTCAACACGCAGGGGCCAGGAGTTCGACATCGATCGAGACAAGCTGTTGCCGATAATTAATAATCAGAAGCTAGTGATTCTGGAACTAGACGCTAGCAAGCCCAGCTATCAGGACTACACTGACAAACAACTCCGAAAAACTTTTCCCGACTTCAGCGAGGAGTAACGCAGGCACTTTGGCAAAATCGAATTATCAATTACTTTTGCCGACCCGAATAGTCAAATCGACCCTAAAAAAGAAGATTTGAAACCAACGAATGAGCCACAGCTCGGGCGTGAGACGGGAAACAGAGGAGTGGCAGAGCGGTCGAATGCGGCGGTCTTGAAAACCGTTGAACCGCAAGGTTCCGGGGGTTCGAATCCCTCCTCCTCTGCAAGTAAAGGCCCTGACAATCGTCAGGGCTTTTTGTTTCTGAGCGAGAATTTTGTTTAGCACACCAACTCCATCATCCAAAACACAATATCACCCATACTGGGAGGTATCTTTTCACATTCGCGGTAATACCTTAGAGGCATGAGTTTCGTTCGTTGTATCATTCTTTTATTCCTTACTTCAGCACTATTTGAGTCTTGCAAAAAGGAAGACGAGTTGCCCATTAAAGTAATCTTTGGAAGCCCAGATGATGCAATGGTTTTTAACCTCAAAACCTTTGACCCGGAGATTGGTTCGAAAAGTGTGCAGATATCTCAACCGTTATTAGGAACTGCCCGATTGGTTGTGAACAACACCTTCATCATTTACGAACCAGGCAACAACTTTGAACATGATAATGTAATTGTATCAGTGGATGGTCGTGAATATGCGGAGGTAGTGTTCTTTTCAAAAGACTTATCCAGTGATTGCAATCCTTTCGCTCGCTCGTACAAGTTTACGGTGAAGAAAAATGCTGAACTCACCACTTTTCCTGGATTCGTAGACTTTTGTACTTATGATGATCGGAAAAATATATACCTGTCAGCAACTGATATCTCACCTATCAATGGCATAGGCGTGGGTATAGGTAGCGGCCTTATCACGTTTTTCATTCTGCCGGAACCCGACTTTGTCGGAACTCAGGAATTGATCTACGAAGTGGGGGCGGCACCAATATCATTCAGAGGCGAGATATACGAAACCGACTATCTCCTGTCTGGGCTTATTCAGTTGACGGTAATAGAGTAACTAATTCAATTACTCACGGCTAACCTGCGACATTCGCATCTGCCGCTTATGCAGCTCAATCGCCTCGAGCTTTATACCATGATGCAAGCTGGCATTAATTTCATAACCGAAAAGGAGCACAATAGTGATAAGCTGAACCCATATCATCAAAGCAATTAGCACACCGATTGATCCGTAGACCTTATTGTATGTACCGAAATTGGTAATGTAGTAAGAGAAGCCGTAGGAGATACCCAGCGAGCCGAGCGTTGCCAAGAACGATCCGATCGAAAAAAAACTCCAATTGTAGTGAACAGCAGGACCGAAATAATATATGAATGATATTGCAACGAAGAACACTATGAATATCACAAGGAAGCGAAGTCCCAGAAACATATAAATAGTGTACTGATCAAAATTAAGGTTGCTAAACTCGGTAAGGTTTTCAGCCACATAATCAATCACCAGTTGTCCAATGATAAGCAAGGCCACAGCCATGATAAGCACAATAGCCAACATGAAGGTTAACCCAGTCGCTGTGATCCGCATTCTGATCGCGCTTCGTCTCTCCACAGTTTGGTAGCAGGCATTGAATGCCCTCATCAACGCCATCATTCCGTTGGTCGACAAATACAACGCGAATATGAATCCAAATGTCAATAGTCCACCTCTCTGATTGTTAATGATGTCAAGGATAGTTGACGAAACCACTTCATACATACTCGGTGGCATCATCTCGCCCATAAACTCCATTATACTATTGCGATTCACTTGGGGAAAATATTGTGCAACGTAAGGAGTGAGCGTAAACAAAAATATAATGGCCGGAAAGATGGCGAGAATAAAGTTGTACGCAACACCGTTTGCCCGATTGACCAGGTCATCCTTTTGAATATTGGCTATAAAAACCTTTATAAAACGATAGAGGGATATGTTATGATGTCTCTTGAATTTCACGCTCTTCATCCAACTGCGCACCAGCATCAGCGAAGGAAACCGAAGAATTATTTTTCTAATCTTGAAATTCATTTGAAGTAGGGCTCCAATACGCGATCAAAAGCTTCTGGCGGGCGGCATGGCCTACCCGTTTTTTTGTTTACAAAAACCAACAAGGTCTCACCCTGATGTATCAATTGGCCTTTTGCATTTGATATCTCATACTCAAACCGGATTCTCACACCCGGCTTCTCGCGAATCGTGGTTACTATCCTGAGTTCATCATCGTAGAGTGCGGGCGCGATATATTTCGATTTGTTTTCCAATACCGGCATCATGATACCCATCTCTTCCAGTTCACGGTAGGTCATTCCTAGTTGTCTCAAGCTCTCGACACGGGCCACCTCAAAATAAGCCGCGTAGTTACCATAGTAAACATAACCCATCTGATCAGTCTCGCTGTATCTTACTCTGACAGAAGTTTCTGAAATATACATCAGTTGTTTCTTAGTGCTCTGCCCTTTCGTTGTTCAATGGTCAAGGCTCTTTGATAGTTTCTGGCGTTGATCAGGTGTTGACTAAGGCTTGCCGTAAAATTGTGATATCCTGAGAAGTCTTCTTTGGCACACATGTAAAGATAATTGTTGGACTCTGCATTCAACACGGCATCGATAATGGCTATGCGAGGCATATTGATCGGACCTGGTGTAAGTCCTGCATGACGATAAGTGTTGTACGGAGAGTCTACTTCTTTGTGCTCATTAAGTACTCGCTTCAGCGTAAAGTCCCCCACAGCAAATACAAGTGTAGGGTCGGCCTGAAGTGGAATGTCTTTCTTTAATCTGTTTAAATAAAGCCCAGCAATTCTCGCTGCTTCATCCTCTTTGACGGTTTCGGCCTGCACAATTGACGCAAGGATTGAAATCTCTATTGGTGTCATCCCCAGTGAATCTGCTTCTGCCTTTCGCTCGTCATTCCAAAAACTTTTAAATTCCCTGTGCATTCTTTCCACGAGATCTTCAGGAGAAACATTGAAATAAACTTCGTATGTGTTCGGAATGAACATGCACAAAATATTCTCCTCATTGAAGCCTTCTTTGTTCGTAGCAATAAATTCATTGAGGGCTTGGCTAAACTGATCTGTGGATATACTAAGGTTCTTGGTAATCAGTGGCGGCAACTCGCTAACCAATCGAACGTGAGTAAACGTGACATTCACTGGCTCCTGAATACCTGCTCGCAGCATTTTTATTGCTTCGAGATTGGTCATGTTTCTTCTCAGATGATACCTGCCCGGCTTGATCGACTTATCGTAGTCATAAAGCCTCGCCAAAAAACTGAAGGACACCATGTCATTTACAAAACGACCTCTTCCTAAGTCTTCTTGAACAGTTCTGAAGGTTGCTCCTGATTTAATGATGAAGAGTCTGTCCTCACTATCTACCAATATATTGGGTGTAAAAACAATTTGATAACCATAGAAAACGAAAGTGATCAACAACGTTGATCCTACCAGGAAGATTACTAGCTTCTTTTTAGGAACTTCCAGGTTTGAATTTCTTTTTGACTTTGCCACCCTAACTTGCTCTTTAAATTGTAAACGCAAAAGTACGAAATCAGTCGGTCAGGCTGCTCGGGAAATTTTTGGAATTTAAATTAAGTACTACCTTGAAAATGAATTCTCAACTCTGTTCATGGCAGCAGTTTTACTTCCCATTCACCCTGACAATCCTGAGCCAAGAAAAATCGCACAAGTAGTGAAGCTACTTCAGGGTGGTGGTATAATAATCTACCCCACAGATACTATCTATGGTATTGGTTGTGACTTGATGAACAAGAAAGCAATCGAGAGGTTGTGCCGCATCATGGGCGTGAAACCGCAAAAGCTCGACTTATCTTTTATTTGTAATGATTTGAGCCACATCTCTGAGTTTGTCAAACGAATTGATACACCTGTATTCAAGATCCTAAAAAAATCACTACCTGGTCCGTTCACTTATCTTTTCGAATCAAGTAGTAGAGTTCCAAAAATTCTAGATGTAAATAAAAAAACTGTGGGCATTCGGATTCCCAATCATAACATACCTCGCGATCTGGTGGCAGCCCTTGGCAATCCCCTTATTACTTCGTCTATAAAAGATGACGATACCATTAAAGCCTACACCACTGACCCTGAGGAAATATATAATGACTTTAAAAATGAAGTGGACCTCGTGATCGATGGTGGTGTTGGGGGCAACATTCCATCCACCGTTGTTGACTTTACGACATCACCGCCAGAACTAATTAGACAGGGACTTGGAGATTTTTCATTGTATGCCTGACTTATGATTACGCTGATTGATCTGCACTATCTTCCCTCACTGGAATATTTTTCAGTTTTGCTGTCTTCGGACGAAGTGTATATCGAACGGCATGAGCACTATGTCAAACAAAGTTTTCGAAACAGATGCAATATCAATACAGCCAACGGTGTGCTTAAGCTGGTCGTACCCGTTACCGCGAAGCACAACAAAGCGACAATCAGCAACGTAAGAATCGATCACAGCACCAAGTGGCAAAATCTCCATTGGCGCGCTATCAGATCCGCGTACGGAAAAGCCCCCTTCTTTGATCACTACGGTCCAGCGTTGGAAAAAATAATTTTCAAGCGTCACGATTTTCTTTTTGATCTCAACCGCGAATTGCTGTCATTCTGTCTGCAATCGGCACGACTAAACGTTACAGTGGCTGAAACTTCGGCATATGAAAAAGTTCCCGAAAAAATAATAACAGACCTTCGATCCGCGATTAATCCCAAAATTCCATACACAGCACGAAGTTTCCTTTCACCGGCACCTTATGTCCAGGTTTTTGGCAATAAGTTTGTGACTAACCTCAGCTTTATCGACTTGTTGTTTTGCGAAGGACCCAACGCACGTCAAATACTCCAGTCCTCCACCAGGGGGTATTTGAACAATTAAAAATCGATCGTTGTTTTCTAACGTATACATCAGTAGAAAATGGCTTGATTATCAAGGCAATGTGAGGTGAAATCTTGCTTTGAATAATCAGCCCTAATACTTTACATTTACACTAAAGGAGACGCTTAATATGGAAGCCAAATTTTCTAACCGGGTAAAAGAAGTAATCTCACTTAGCCGGGAGGAAGCATTAAGATTAGGACACGACTATATTGGTACCGAGCACTTGTTGTTGGGAATGATTCGCGAGGGTGAAGGAGTAGCTGTGGGCGTGTTGAAGAAGTTGGGAGTACCGTTGGATGAACTGAGGGGCGAAATTGAAAAGGTTTCAAAAAGCACTGCAACTCATGACGTTAAAAACCTCGCAAACATTCCGTTGACCAGGGCATCAGAAAAAGTGTTGAAGATCACTTATCTCGAGGCAAAAATATTCAAGGCGCAATTGATTGGAACAGAACACCTATTGCTTTCAATCCTTCGCGACCCCGACAATCTCGCTACACAAATACTTAACAAGTTTGATGTGGCCTATGATGTTGTGAAAGAAATGCTTGAATATCAAAATGATCAACCACTAGCCTCATCGGATACGGATGATCCGGATGAAGACTCTTCAAAAATGTTTGGCGCCAGCGCTGGAGCTGGGTCAGGCAAAGAGAAAAAAGGCGCTGAGAAATCTCGCACACCTGTGCTCGATAACTTTGGCCGGGATCTGACAAAACTTGCTGAGGATAATAAACTAGATCCGATAGTGGGTCGCGAGAAGGAAATTGAACGCGTAGCTCAGATTCTTAGCCGTAGAAAAAAGAACAATCCAATTCTGATCGGGGAACCCGGTGTCGGTAAAACAGCAATCGCAGAGGGACTTGCTTTGAGAATCATTCAAAAGAAAGTTTCGCGAGTGTTGTTTGGCAAGCGTGTGGTAACGCTTGACCTCGCATCTCTGGTTGCTGGAACAAAATACCGCGGTCAGTTTGAAGAACGCATGAAGGCAGTGATGAATGAGCTCGAGAAATCGGCAGATGTTATTCTGTTTATCGATGAGCTTCATACCATCGTGGGAGCTGGTGGAGCTTCAGGCTCACTGGATGCTTCAAATATGTTTAAGCCTGCCTTGGCTCGCGGAGAAATTCAATGTATCGGAGCAACCACGCTGGATGAATACCGCCAGTACATAGAAAAAGATGGGGCTCTCGCCAGAAGGTTCCAGATGGTAATGGTCGATTCCACAACAGTTGAGGAGACCATTGAGATCCTGGAAAATATCAAGGAGAAATACGAGGACCATCATCACGTAAACTATACACGCGAAGCTATCGAGTCTTGTGTAAAACTTTCTGATCGCTACATCAGCGACCGGTTCTTACCAGATAAGGCGATTGACGTTCTGGATGAGGCTGGAGCCCGTGTTCACATGAATAACATTCACGTGCCGGAAGAAATCGTGAAACTTGAGAACGCGATTGAAGACGTGAAGAAAGAAAAGAACCGCGTAGTAAAAAGCCAGAAATACGAGGAAGCCGCACAACTTCGTGACAAAGAGAAGAAGTTGATTGAGCAGATGGAGATTGCCAAGGCCAAGTGGGAAGAGAAGACAAGAACTGAGAAGTATACAGTAAATGAAGACAATGTTGCCGATGTAATTGCGATGATGACTGGTATTCCAACCAAACGTATCGCGCAAAAAGAAAGCAACAAGCTTCTTGGAATGTCGGAAGAACTGAGTGGAAAAGTGATTGGCCAGGAAGAGGCAATTCAAAAACTTACAAAGGCTATTCAGCGGACCCGTGTAGGATTGAAAGATCCAAAAAAACCAATCGGTTCATTCATTTTCCTCGGACCTACAGGTGTTGGAAAGACAGAACTTGCAAAAGTTCTCGCTACATATCTATTCGATAAGGATGACGCGTTGGTTCGTATCGACATGAGTGAATACATGGAAAAATTCTCTGTATCACGTCTTGTAGGTGCACCTCCAGGCTACGTTGGCTACGAGGAAGGCGGACAGCTTACTGAAAAGGTAAGAAGGAAACCATACAGTGTTGTACTGCTTGATGAAATCGAGAAAGCACACCCGGATGTGTTCAATATCCTGTTGCAAGTGTTGGATGATGGAATCTTGACTGATGGATTAGGAAGAAGGGTTGACTTTAGAAACACCATCATCATCATGACATCTAATATCGGTGTTCGCGATCTGAAAGATTTCGGATCAGGAATTGGATTTGCTACAAAGGCAAAACAATCCAGCGAAGAGGAAAACATGAAGAGCACTATCCAGAATGCTCTTAAGAGAGTATTCAGTCCTGAATTCCTCAACCGATTGGATGACGTTATCGTGTTCAATTCGCTGCACCGCGAGCAAATTCACAAGATCATCGACATTACGCTTAGCAAACTGTTTGTTAGAATTACCTCGCTTGGCTACAATGTTGAATTGACTGACAAAGCGAAAGACTTCCTCTCCGAAAAAGGCTACGACCAACAATTTGGAGCAAGACCACTTAATAGAGCAATCCAAAAATATCTCGAGGATCCTATTGCAGAAGAGATTCTAAAAGGTGAGATCGAAGAAGGTGCTACGTTGGTTGCCGATCATGATGGCAAAAGTGAAAGCCTGACCATCAAAGTGAAAAAGCCGAGAGCAGCCTCGAAGAAAAACGAGTAAACATTAGGAAAACAATGAGAAAAAGGGCGGTCAATGACCGCCCTTTTTTTGTTCTGACCAAATGAGTTTGCTTAATAAAATCGATGTTTAAGCAGAGATAGCAGGGTTGTTCACCATTTGTTCACTTCTTTGGTGGACCAGAGATTAGCATTCAACCAAGTCTTGTCTGTTTCTTTGTGCCCGGAAAAAATGAGAGAAATGAAAGCGTATTTTAAAAAGCAAATCACACTGGTTGGAATTTTCGTGGCTATTGCGGTCAGTCTGATCGTAATGAAGTCATGTCAGAATCCAACACCAACATATGAAGCCCCACTATTTGACAATCTGGGTAAGTACCGACTGGGCATCACCACCGAATCCGATGTTGCTTCCAGATTTGTTACACAAGGTATCATCATGGCGAACGGATTTAATCATGCCGAAGCAGCACGGTCTTTCCACGAAGCCATCAGACAGGACAGTACTTGTGCAATGGCCTGGTGGGGCCTCGCGTATGTGCTGGGGCCAAACTATAATACAAACAGCAGCACTGGCGAAAACAAGGAGATACTTGATGCGGTAAATAACGCAGTCGAATTTTCATCAAGTGCTTCGCCTTGGGAAAAGGCTTTGATAAGTACATTGAGGGTAAAATATGGTGAAGATGGAAGTTCGGTAGACGAAGAGGGATACGCCACTGCCATGAAGAATGTATATGATCAGTTCAGCGACAACGATTTCATCGTAACACTTTACGGTGAGTCATTAATGAACATTCATGCTTGGGATTTGTATACGAGAAAAGGTGGTGAACCAAAGCCCTGGACGCCTGACATCGTCAATGTTTTGGAAAATGCACTTCAGCTTAACCCGGAAAATCCATTAGCCAACCATCTTTACCTACACGCCACCGAAGCAGCACCTGATGTAGAGAAAGCTTTGGTAAGTGCAGAAAGACTAAAAACGCTTGTGCCTGGCGCAGGACATCTCGTCCATATGCCGTCACATATTTACATTAATACTGGCGACTATCATGAAGGGTCGATTGCAAACGAAGAGGCAGTGAAAGTTGACAGCACTTACATCGCACAATGTCAGGCGCAAGGTGTTTATCCACAGCTTTATTATCCTCACAATTGGCATTTCTTGTCGGCAACTGCCGCTCTTGAAGGTCGAGGTGGAAGATCGATCGAAGCCGCATTTAAAACTGCAGACATTATCGACAGAAATTATCTTCGACAAGATGGATTTGGCACTACACAACATTACATCACCATCCCCTACAATGTTTTAGTAAAATTTGCCCAGTGGGAAAAAATTCTCGCGCTGCCTGCACCGGATGATGACCTCGACTATCCAAAAGCTATATGGCATTATGCGCAGGGAATGGCATTGGCTAACACAGGTAAATTGGAAAGAGCCAGCGAAGAACTAGCGGAACTCAAAAAGTTAAGCGAGAGTGACGATGTTAAAAGTCTAATCGTTTGGGAAATAAACTCCGCGTCCGATCTGTGTAATATCGCAGCTCACGTACTCGAGGCTGAGATACTTCGCCTAAACGGAAAGTTTGAAAGTGCCGAAGAACACTTTAAGCAAGCTGTCAGTCTAGAAGATCAACTCAACTACAACGAACCTCCTGACTGGTTCTTTTCGATCCGGCATCTACTGGGAGATCTTTATATGGAAATGGGAAAGTTCGCACAGGCTGAGGCGGTCTACAGAGAAGATCTTACCTATTGGGTAAAAAATGGATTCGCACTAAATGGCTTGAGGCATGCTCTCCTGAAGCAAGGAAAAGAGGAAGAAGCTGAAGCAATTAGAAAAGAATTCGCACAAGCGTGGAAGTATGCAGACTCCCAACTTCGGTACTCACGAATTGACGAGGCATCGCGTACAAACCTTGCGATAAAAATAGATGACGGTACTCCGAATGACCTGGTCTACATTACAGGAAGCTTCTGTAGATAGCTAACTCAGAAAGTAAAAGGCCCAACGACCGGGCCTTTTTGATACCATCAATAGCTGCCCATATACTTCCTGATAAACCACTCGAGGCTTATTAATGTCAGCAGCAGGAAGAAGACCAGTTTGAGGTTGATCAGCGGATTGAAGGATTCTTCGGAATGAATTCTGCTACTTGCTTTCAACCGAGAAAAGTCCTGTTCCAATTGATTCAGGTCTTCAGCTTTATAAAACCTACCACCAGTATTTGCTGCCCACTTTCTAAGCAAATTGAAATCGGCAGTCAGGTTTTGTGATTCTATGTTTTGCTCGGTTATTAAAAACTCCCCTCGCACAGTTTCTCTCGCACCATTAAGTTCTGTACTTGACCTAAACTGGTAAACACCTTGCCCCAAACCTCCGATACGATACCGCGAGTTGCCAGGGCTAGTTACATAACTGTACTCAAATTTTTCTCCTGACTCGTTTGTAAGGTTGATGTCGATTTTGTTACCGTAAACCTGTTCGAACAGTTCATTGTAAACCTGGCTTTCAAATTCAACTGGCTCAGAGGCAGTAAACTCATTTTGAACTGGAAAACTTCTGAATTTCCTTCTGTCTTCACGCGTACTTAGGTACTGAATTAGTTTTGAAAAAACATCGTCAAAGGCCTCGGTCTTCTGCGTTTCCGCAAATTCATCCATCCTCCATCTCCATACTCCATCACCGGTCATAACTGCAAGCTTTTGATCATTTTGTGTCAACGTAAAAAGGAATGGTCGATCAGTGGCAACTCGACCGATTCTTTGAAATAATAAAACATTTGCATTGGTAGGATAAGTGAACTTGCCAAACGGAACATTAACTGGAGGATATCTGGCGAAAACAGAATTCATGTTCTCTGAAAATCCAAAATCCTTAAAGTTAGCATTGATTATAGGCGTGACTGCATCCCACTGCCCCGGTGTCTCATAAGTCAAAGGAATACCATTGGCGGCCAGTTGTCGAAGATTGGATCGTTCTCCCAGAGTAACCAACATTGAAACACTACTCTCCATCATTGATTTGAACAGCGGAACTGTTTTACCGGAATAGTCGATTGCCTGATGAAAGATAGCGAGATCTATATTTTCAATCTTTAAGGCATCAGCTGGCGCGTCCTTAACACCAGGTATGTGAATGATAAATTCATAGTTGGCATTCTTTTCAACGACCGAGGCAAGTGTCTTAATGTCCGGATGCGGAGCGGATGCCACGAGAAGAATTTTTTTCTTTCCTTCCACTACTTCTACAAAGGCACTTGCTGAATTGTTTTTTTTGTTGCGCTCCCCACTTACCTGATCAATTACAATGTCCAATCTCTGCAACCCTTTTTCACTGGCATCAATCTGAAAATCAAAATCTATCAGAGAGCGACCTCCGGAATTTTTCTGATCTCGTGCTATCAACTTCCCTTTGCGATAGACTGATGCTCTGATGTCCTGATTTTGCAAGCCATGAATCATCACCTCAGCCCTCAGGGGAAATTGATTGCCCTCATAGGCAATTTTGTTGTACAGCACGTTTCTCAACACCACATCTATACGTTCCGTAGTGTCGCCTATCCCAACTGTGTACACCGGCATTCTAGTCGGTGAGTACAATGGCGAACTTCCCGAGTTGTAAATACCATCGGAGTACACGACCACGCCAGCCAGGTTTTTTCCTTCATACTTTCCCACTATATCTCTGACGGCTCCATTAAGATCAGAAGTTGATTGATCAAATTGAATTTCATTCCGTGGTCCGTCCAAGGTACTTACCTCCACCTCAAAACCGTTGGATCGAAGATTGTCCATGCTCTTTTGAATGCCTTCCCATGATTCCTCCCATTTCAGTGAGTCTACAGCTTCATGAACGGAAGTTGAGTTGTCAATCAAAAACACCAATGCTGGCTTTTCGTATTCGTTTATCGTCAGTTTCAGAATCGGTCCAATGAGTAGGAACGCCAGAAAGAAAACAAGAACTGTTCTGAGTGCAAAAAGGACTCGATTCGTATTCTTTCCCCATGAATTTTTTGTTTGATACAGCAGGTAGGCGTAAAGCAATCCGAGGCCAACACTTAGTAAGACAAAAGCCGGAGAGTATTCAAATAAAAGACGTTGTTGATCCACTTAGTAGTCGTATTTCTTACCCCACAATTTCTTCAAATAACCTCTCAATTCCGCTTCACGCGGATTCTGTCCGGGCTCGTAGAATTTTGTACCCTTAAGATCATCTGGCAAAAATTCCATGTCTGCAAAATTGTCCTGATGGTCGTGCGCGTATTGATATCCCTTTCCATAGCTCATGTCCTTCATCATTTTCGTTGGCGCATTTCTGATTGGTAACGGCACGGGAAGGTCCCCGGTTTCGTTAACGATTTGTTGTGCCTTACCTATTGCCACGTAGCTTGCGTTACTTTTTGGTGACGAGGCCAAATAAATCGCGCATTGAGACAAGATTATTCTTGACTCAGGATAGCCAATCATCGTCACAGCCTGAAAAGTATTCGTGGCCAATACCAGTGCAGTAGGGTTCGCATTACCAATGTCTTCTGAAGCGAGGATAACCATTCGTCTGGCTATGAATTTCACATCCTCGCCTCCTTCGATCATCCGAGCAAGATAATAGACTGCTGCATTGGGGTCGCTACCGCGAATGGATTTTATAAAAGCTGAAATAATGTCGTAATGTTGCTCGCCACTCTTATCGTAGATGGCGATTCTCTTTTGTGCGACATTAACCACCAATTCATCGGTAATAATTACATCGCCTGAAACAGAGTCTGCCAATAGCTCAACCAGGTTCAACAATTTGCGCGCATCCCCTCCTGAAATATTAAGCAAGGCCTTGTGTTCCTTTACTTGAATATTTCTTTTCTTCAGCTGCGAATCGCGAGTTAGCGCATCATTGACTAGTTGTAATAAATTCTCTTCGGATAGCGCCTTCAGGGTATATACCTGACATCGTGAAAGAAGCGCACTATTTACCTCGAATGAAGGATTTTCAGTGGTCGCACCGATCAAAGTTATCGTTCCCTTCTCAACGGCTCCCAACAATGCATCTTGTTGAGATTTGTTAAACCTGTGGATTTCGTCAATAAAAAGTATACTCTTCCCCGATCTCTTTGCGATATCAATTACCTCTCGCACATCCTTTACCCCTGCACTAACGGCACTTAAGGTGTGAAATGGCCGCTTTACTTCGTTGGCAATTATATTAGCAATCGTGGTTTTACCAACACCTGGAGGTCCCCACAATATCATAGAAGGCACATGGCCGGAGACGATCGCATTTTTTATAATTCCATTGCTTCCAACGAGATGTTCTTGCCCAGCCAATTCCTCCAACCTGGTCGGACGCATTCGTTCAGCAAGAGGTATTTGGCTATTTAGTAACACGGCTCAAAATATGAGTAAGGTAAGCATTGCGTTGGCAAGTAACCCAACTCCCATGCAAACCGAAAAGATCATAGAAAGTAAAAAAAACTTTAAGACCGTTTTAGGCCAACGTTGTCGGTACATGTTCTTCATTGCAATCAAGAGGTACACCATGATTAAGATAAAAGCGATTGTGGGCAACCAGTCTAGAAAAGGAATAAGTGAAAATAACAAAGTGATAATTCCTGTAACAAAAGAAAAATTATAGAAGTATATAGACAGGACAAGATGCTCACTATAATAATAATCATGTCTAACATAGAGCAGCTTCAAAATCAAGGCAAATACCGGAAGAAGAAAGAATAGAATTTTAGGAGTATTTTCAGCAAAGGTGCTACCAAAATCTTTTCCAAAATTTTTGCCATTGCCTTGATACTTGCTCCTTAGTTCAAATGATCGATACTGCATCTTTCTCAATATCCAGCCATCTTTTTTATTGGCGGGGAGAGTAGCTTGAATCGAGTCATACTCCTCTCTACTATCGTAGTCTTCAGTGGAAAATTTGAAATTCCAATCCGATCCATCTGAATCTACCAACTCACTATCATCATCTTGAATATTGTCGCCTTGACTTTCAGTACCTGGCAGGGAAAAAAATAGCAGAAAATAAATGAAGCTCACGAACACATACATTCTGGCAGGGTGATAATAGCTTTCTCGCTTCCCGGCATTGTATTCTAATGCAAGGTAACCTGGCCTAAAGAGTAGCTTTTTAAGTGTTCGGAAAAACTTGGATTCATAACTAAAAAACGAACCCAAAAAATTTTGTGCAAGCTCACCTAAAGCCTGCCTACGCGGAATATTTTTTTGACCACACTCGCTGCAATACAGGCCAGTGAGTCTTGCTCCGCAGTTGAGACAAACATCAGACAATGGTGATTTATTGGATGCATTTTCCGCATCTACCATCCCCTCCGCCATAGGCACCGTGTTGCCCAACTCTTCCATTCATTCAAAAAGAAAGTTTCTTAAAGACGTCAACAGCTTTTTCTAACATTGTATCATCAAAATCAAGATGCGTAACCATCCTGATCTCTTGAGGTCCAAACTTCAATGCTTTAATATTTTCGGCTGATAGTTTTTGAAGTACATTCTCAGGAGCCACGGACGCTTTCATTGAGAAAATAACAATATTGGTGTCAACCGGCATCACCGATTCCACCCAACTCAGTGACGAGATCATCTTGCCAAGTTCGCGTGCACGCGCATGGTCCTCTTTCAATCTGGAAACATGATTATCAAGAGCATAGATTCCAGCTGCTGCAAGATATCCGGCTTGGCGCATGCCTCCTCCAAAAACTTTTCTTATTCGCCTCGCTTTAAGTTCATTTTCTTTCTTGCAGACTAAAACTGAGCCGACAGGAGTTCCCAGTCCTTTGGAAAGACAAATGCTTATGGTGTCGAAAAGTTTTCCATATTCCTTCGGATCATCACCCGTCTCAACAATGGCATTGAAAAATCTGGCGCCATCGAGGTGCATGGTAAGACCCTTACTTCTACTAAATTCACTCACCTCTTTAATTTGGTCTAGCTTATAAAAACTGCCAGCCTCTCGTACAACAGTGTTCTCCAGAGCCACAGTAGAAGATTTTGCCTGATGCGGATCATTATAATTATTAATGTTCTCCTCCACATCTTTCACGGATAGTCGCCCACGATCTCCATCTATCAATCTCGAACTGATAAGGCTATTGCCGGCCAGTCCTCCTCCTTCATATTTATAAATATGTGCGCCCTTGTAGCAGATCACTTCATCGTAAGGTTGTGTGAGAACTTTAATGCCGATTTGATTTGTCATTGTACCCGATGGGCAGAAGATACCGGCATCCATGCCCAAAAGATCCGCACATTTTTGCTCCAGTTTCTTTACCGATGGATCTTCTCCAAACACATCATCTCCAACTTCAGCTGTCATCATGGCATCATGCATGCCTGGTGTGGGTTTGGTCACGGTATCACTCCTCAGGTCGATTGTCATATTTTCATTTTTTGAGAATTGAAAATTACAAAATTAGACCTGTATCGTGGGCCGAAATTCCATGGCCAGTTATAATCATTGCGACCCTATTTGGTTTTTAGCAACAAGGCCTCTACTTTTGTCCTCCTAAAATCGCGGGGTGGAGCAGTTGGTAGCTCGTTGGGCTCATAACCCAAAGGTCGCAAGTTCGAGTCTTGCCCCCGCTACTAAAATCAAAAGCGACCCAATGGTCGCTTTTTTCCTTTCAATACTTTAGGATATCGCCTAGTGTCTTTATTGATCGCTCCAATTCCTCCTTCTCAATATCACCGATTTTTTCGACCAACCTCTCTTTAGAAACTGATCGTATGTGAAAAACCAGCATCTCAGATTTCTTTTTCAATCCATTTTTCTCGGTAGGCTCTAAAACGGGATTGCCTTTATAATTTTTTACCTTGGATGTCAGCGGAACAGCTATTACAATTGGCAAGAATTGGTTTAGAAGATTGCCACTGATAATAACCAGCGGTCTAAAGCCAGACTGTTCACTTCCCTTTATTGGATCCAGATTTGCACTCCAAATCTCTCCTTGCTTCAACTTTCTAGTTGCTTAAAGTAGTCAGCCATTCCTTCCTCTGCTATTGAGAGAACATCAAGATCATCGGATGCCTTTTTATATGATTTGATGTACTCCATCTTTTCGAGGTGTTCCAGGTAAAGCCTCAATGCCCTCTCGATCAATAGATTTTTTGGAACTGAAAGAGAAGATGCCTTCTCCCCCAGTAACTTGAGAAGATCTTCCGGTAAGGAGCTTGTAAAAGTAGCCATGCGTAAATATAAAGTATATTTATATTTAGTGTTTATGGTCGATTTGTTTGCCTACTTGAATTATTGGGCCAATTCAATGAAATTTGCACCTAATACCCATTTCTGACCCTGGGCGTTATGTCTGGGGTTTGTTGTTTTTAACCATGTCTAACCCTCATAAAGCCGGTTTTGTAAGCATAGTTGGCAAACCCAACGTGGGCAAGTCTACCCTTATGAACAGGTTGGTAGGTGAAAATTTGTCCATTATCACCGCCAAGGCTCAGACTACAAGACACCGTATTATGGGCATTTTGTCAGGAGAAGATTTCCAGATTGTGTACTCTGATACACCTGGACTATTGGACCCCAAGTATGAGTTGCAAAAAAGCATGATGAACTTTGTGCGAGTCTCCCTTGAGGATGCTGACTTGATTTTGCTGGTGGTTGAGCTTGGCGAGAAATATGACGAACATCTGATGGCCAGGTTCAACGAGATCAAAACACCAATCGTGTTGGTCATTAACAAGATTGACCTTGCTAAAGGCTCTCAGTTGACGGACAAGATCGAGTATTGGAAGAAGAACCTTGCGGTGCAACAGATTGTGTCTGTGTCTGCCATCAAGGGAGAGGGTGTTGAGCAGTTACTTTCAACGGTTCGTGAGTCTTTGCCTGATCATCCACCCTATTATCCAAAAGACGATCTGACAAACAGAAGTGAACGCTTCTTCGCATCCGAAATCATTCGTGAAAAGATTTTTCTCAACTACGAACAAGAGGTTCCCTATAGCACTGAGGTTGGCATTGAATCATTCAAAGAGGAGGAGAAGATCATAAAAATCCGTGCCATCATTTATGTCGAACGTGATTCGCAGAAGGGCATTATCATCGGAAAAGGTGGGTCATCATTGAAGAAGGTTGGCACAGAAGCACGGAAGGATTTGGAAGCATTTTTTGACAAACAGGTGTTTCTCGAAACTCATGTGAAGGTGGCGGACAATTGGCGAAAACAAAAAAATCGCCTTAAAGAATTTGGTTACACAGACTGATGGCAAACATTGTAGCAATTGTAGGGCGCCCAAACGTGGGCAAATCGACTTTCTTCAATCGATTAGTTGAAAAAAGAGAGGCCATTATGGATGATGTACCAGGCGTAACACGTGACAGACATTACGGTCATGCGGAGTGGTCAGGGAAGTTTTTCACGGTCATTGACACTGGAGGATATGTTACAGGATCGGACGATAAATTCGAATCTCAAATCCGGAAACAGGTAGAGGCTGCTATTGAAGATTGCACTGCAATTATTTTTATGGTAGACGGGCGGGCTGGACTTACTGGCTACGACAAAGAATTCGCCAATCTGGTGAGACGCTCCAAGCGGCCCATTTTTGTAGCTGCCAACAAAGTAGATACACCGGATAAGACTTCGTTGATTGCAGAATTTTACGAACTAGGCTTAGGGGAAGTATATCCACTGTCGTCTGAGAACGGAAGCGGATCAGGTGAACTGCTGGATGAGGTAGTCAAAACATTTGCAAGTGAAGGTGTCGAAGATCCTGACAAGGGTATTCCTAAAATAGCAATTGTAGGGCGGCCCAATGTGGGCAAGTCATCCTTTCTGAATGTGCTGCTTGGCCAGGAGCGCAGCATCGTGACGGACGAAGCAGGCACAACCCGTGATGCTATTCACTCCAGGTACAAGATGTATGGAAATGACTTCATCCTGATTGACACTGCCGGCATAAGGAAGAAAAATAAAGTAACTGAGGATATCGAGTTTTATTCAGTGCTGCGGTCACTGAAGGCGCTTGAAGAAAGTGATGTTTGTGTTGTACTGGTTGATGCAGAGCGCGGCCTGGAATCACAAGACATCAATATCATTCATTTGGCACAGAAGCAGGGAAAGGGAATTGTGATCATGGTGAACAAGTGGGACTTGATTGAAAAAGACACCAAGACCGCAGATAAGATTAAAAAGGAGATGATGGAAAAGTTGGCACCGGCAACATACATCCCTATTATTTTTGCATCCGTGCTCACCAAGCAAAGAATATTTCAGGTAATCGAAAAGGCGGTAGAAGCTTACAACAACAAGACTAAAAAAATTCCCACGTCCAAACTTAATGACGCGTTGCTGCCAGAAATAGCCCGTTATCCTCCTCCGGCATTAAAAGGCAAAATGATTCAAATCAAATATGTCACACAACTTAAAGCCAAAACGCCAACGTTTGCATTCTTTTGCAACCTGCCTCAATACATTCAACCACCATATCAAAGATTCCTTGAAAACAAGTTGAGAGCCAATTTTGACTTCGATGGAGTTCCAATAAGGCTGTTTTTCCGGAAAAAATGATTTTTTCTTACCTCCCACCCCTAATCTATACCTATCCTAGTATATTTGCCTCGAAATCTTAAAAACCTGTAAACTATGAAAAAATTAATCGCATTATTAATGGTGTGCGGTTTCGCTTTTAGCTTTGTTGCCTGCGGTGGCGGAAAGACTGAATCTACCGAAGAATCAACAGAGAGCACTGAGATGACTGAAGAAGCTCCAGCAGTTGAAGAACCAGCTGCGGACAGTGTAGCAAGCGATACTACCAGCATGCAGTAATGAAACAACAATCGAAACGATTGGAGAGGCTTTAGAAATTCTAAAGCCTTCTTTTTTTTATGACTGCGACAGAATTTGCAAAACTATTGGATAGTCATGTGCCTGAAGGTGCCAGGTATTACTGCTTTAATCTGTGGCAACGTTATCCTTTTAAATTCAAGCTCAGAAAAAACCGCATAACCAAAGTTGGTGACTTTACTTGCTATCCTGGCAAAACGCCTGTCATTACTGTTAACCACGATTTAGATCCCTATCTTTTCCTTATCACCTACATTCACGAGGTTGCACATCTGGTGGTTCATCTTGCTCATGGAAATAAAGTGGAGTCACATGGACCGGAATGGAAGAAAACCTTTCAGTTGATGATGGAGCCAATCATGACCGATGACATTTTTCCGGATAAACTTTTGCAAGGTTTGCGAAAGCACATGCGAAACCCCAGAGCTTCTACATTTTCAGACAGCCAGTTCACACAACTACTTCGCCAATTTGATGACAAACAAAAAGATGTTGTCCTCCTATCTCATATTCCAGAGGGTAGTGTTTTTGGCTATCATGGTCGATGGTTTAGAAAAGGGAAATTAAGACGCACTCGTGTCGAGTGTCGGGAGTTGAATTCAAAGTCAAAGTATCTGGTTCCTGCAGATGTACCTGTATCAATTGCTCAACTGAGCCTTCTCTGAATTAATGCATTAACAAGTTCGAAGAACCGTATTGGAACTAATGTTCTCCACTGAGGGATCTGCAAAGTGCCACCCATATTGATGTAAGAATCCAGGTGATACTTCTTGAATTCTTGCTGAATAAACTCAGGGAAATTGACCGCTGCTATCCATCCATCTTCAACTTCATCAAACCACTCTTCGTAATAGCTGTCGTCAGATCCATGAAAGTTGAAGATACTTTCCCCAATGATGATAAATTTATTTACACCTTCCGCCAACATTAGTTCGATGACATTTCTCTTCAGTGTCATGATATCATTGTATAACGTATCATTCCACTCACCAATAAATTCGAGAACGGTAAATCCCAGATTATAATCCGCATACAGAATTTTTATATAAAGTGTTTCTGATCCGAAAGAATCCCAGGCGGGATCTATGTAGTAACCGTAAATAGTGTCGGTGTATAAGTCGTAGTTGTATTCCTTGCCGTGAAATGGAGATCGCTCGTCTATTGACGAATCATAATATTGAAGCCAGTTGTAATGAGGTTCAATCTCATGCATTTCCGTTCTCTATTGCTTTTCTCACACTCCCAAACTTCTTCAGCAGTTGATCCGCTATCTGTGCGTTTACACCCAACTCATCCATAATCATTTTTGTTCCACGATGAATAAGTTTGTTGTTGCTCAATTGCATGTCAACCATTTTGTTTCCCTTTATCCTCCCCAGTTGAATCATGGTGGCGGTTGAGATCATATTTAAGATTAGCTTCTGGGCGGTACCTGCTTTCATCCTCGTACTCCCCGTTACAAACTCAGGCCCCACAACTGCTTCGATCGGATAGTCAGCGTTAGCCGCTACTTCTGAACCTGTATTACAAGTAATACATCCTGTCACCACAGCGTTCTTTCTGGCATCCGTCAACCCACCTATTACATAGGGTGTTCGGCCAGAAGCCGCGATCCCCACCAATACATCAACGTTTGAGATGTTGTGCATTTGCAAATCCTTCCAGGCTTGCTGTTGATCATCTTCTGCATGTTCTACCGCCTTGCGAATGGCCTGATCGCCACCGGCAATCAATCCGATCACCAAACCGTGGGGCATTCCATAGGTCGGAGGTATTTCTGAGGCATCAAGAATTCCCAGTCGCCCGCTTGTGCCTGCTCCGATGTAAAACAATCGACCTCCGGCCTTCATCTTTGAAACGATGACGGCAACTAGCTTTTCAATTTCAGGTATTACTTTCTTCACGGCCAATGGTACCATTTGATCTTCGTTATTGATGTTATTGAGCAAATCGCTCACACTCATCTTTTCGAGATCATTGTAATGTGAAGATGATTCGGTAACAGACACAGCTCTACTATTTTAAATCTTTCTGGTGATACAAGGTCAATCCCGCGATTGGACTCTCCGAAATATTCTTGATAGTGATACCCAGGTCATTTCCCACTTGTCTCAAAACATCACTAAAGTAAAATGCTACCGACCCGGTGAAATGAACTTTTTTGTTCTTGAAGGTATCATACTTCATCACATACTTTTTACAAAAGTCATTAAAACCGGAGTATACCAATTGATAACAGTAGGGATCTTTAAGGTGTTGAAATACAAAACGGGTAAAGCTTCCCAGAAAAGTAGAAGGCCTCTCTTTTTGATACACACGTTCGAGTATCTCTTCGCGCTGCAATGGAAACCGAGCATTAAACTGTTTCCAAAGTTCCTCGGGCATCTCTTTTTGAATATAATCGATTAATAATCGCTTGCCCATATATGCACCGCCACCTTCATCCCCCAGAATCCAACCCACAGTTGGGACGTTATAGACAACCTTGACACCATCATAAAGACAAGAGTTGGAACCTGTGCCCAAAATACAAGCTATGCCTTCTTCGTGACCACAAAGCGATCGTGCTGCCGCCAACAAATCCCATTGAATTTCGATTGTTGCCTTAGGAAAAAATTCAGCTAAAGTATTCCTAACTATTTGCTCATTGTTTGGGGATGAAACTCCGGCTCCATAGAAGAATATCTTTTCAACATTCCCGTTGACTTTCGCTGACAGGTTCTCTGTGATCGACTGAGCAAGATCTGAAGCCGGCTGGTAGTACGGATTAAATCCAGGGCCATTAGCCTGATCTATACTTCCATCGTCATGCAATATTCTCCAATCGAGTTTGGAACCACCGCTATCAGCTATCAATATCATCAGGAGCGCAACTTACCTATGGCTTCAAATTTACTAAAAACCTCATCCGTGTGTGGAGCATCTGGCAATTCATGCGTGAGATCTTGCCCTGCCCAATGTTCGTAGTGTGTTCCTGTTTTCCAAAGCCTCGATTTTGACACATCATAAATTACACCTTTGTACGCCACCCATACCTGAGGTTTGTCCTGTCCGTTGCGAAGCGCTAGCTGCGCTGCAGTAATGATCGGTAGTTCTGTCACCGTGAGGTAATGTGGTTGAAGTCTTTTACGATCGTGTATAAAAACTTTACCGGAGGCAGATCAGTTTTGATACCTAACAACGTCTTTATCTTCTCAGTTACTGCCAGCACAGGCTGAGAATTTCCTTGATCCCGATTCACCTCCAGGGCTCTTTGAATTAGTTCAATGTCATTCTCTGTAAGCTGAATGACCTGCGCAAAGGTGGGCACATAATCTTCCTCCGCCTTCACAAATATTTGGTTGGAGGAAATCTCCTGTTGCTCCACCAGCTTCACAACAGAAGTGCCCGCCACCAGATCTCCCAAACGTTGGCCCTTACCTCCTGTCGCAATCACGATCATGGCGATGACGCCCGACAGAAAATAATAGTCTATAAAGCTAAATATCCATCGCATCAGGTAGTTGCCAATCGTTGGTGGTGTGCCATCGAGCCTTACCACTTTCACTTTCATCACGCGCTTGCCCGGACTCTGTCCATTCATAACAATCTCAAAAAGCAAGTGATAGAATATCCAGGGGATACCGAGGAAGGCGTACCACACCCAGGTTACCCGCATCTCCAGATTAATAAAGAGCGCAAAAATAAAAACTGTGTAAGCAATCAAGATCAGTCGATCCAGTAAGAACGCAACGATCCGGTCTCCGACACTGGCTACGGGATATTGGATAAATACATTCTGTGTTGTTCTTACATTAATCGAGTGCATGCTACCACTGATAACCGTTTCTGATCGTTCACAAGAATCCGACAAATCCCAACCACAAGCAATTAAATGATTTGCTGATATAAAATCTTAACTTGGGGCAAAGTTAATCGGCCACTGGATGAATTTGTTTACACATCCAAAAAAAGCAAAACCAGATTGGCCAATTTCAATGATCTTTGAAAACCAATTATTAAATATGAAACAACTTTACTCTATTCTATGCCTGGTTGCACTTCTGTTTGCCGGGTGTGCTCAAAAAGAAAGTAAGAAAGAGATGACTGATGAGGAAATGAGAACACTGGCCGATGAACTTGCGCATAAGTTCATCATTACCGATGGCCACATTGACGTTCCGTATCGACTTAAGGAGCAAGGCATCAATATAGGTACGGACAACGCCAATGTTTTAGTAAGCACCACCGAAGGTGACTTCGACTATGACCGCGCAAAGAAAGGCGGCTTGGATGCTCCATTCATGTCTATTTATATTCCCTCCTCGTATCAGGAGCAAGCTGATATGGGTAAGGCCCTGGCGGACTCACTGATCAATAATGTGATGGCGATTGCTCAAAACCTGCCGGACAAATTTGCGCTGGCAAACAGTCCGCAGGATGTAGAGGCTAACTTTCAGGCTGGTAAAATTTCACTACCGATGGGAATGGAGAATGCTGCACCTATCGGAAAGGACCTTGCCAACATTCAATACTTCTTTGATCGCGGCATCCGATATGCAACACTTACTCACGGTAAAGACAACCAAATTTGCGACTCTTCTTATGATACCACTGGTACCTGGGGCGGCCTGAGTGACTACGGTCGCACTGTAGTGGCAGAGATGAACAGAGTTGGCATTATGGTCGACATTTCACACGTGGATGATGACACCTTCTACCAAGTGATGGAATTGAGCAAGGCACCTTGCATCGCATCGCATTCTTCTTGTCGCTACTTCACACCAGGCTTTGAAAGGAACATGAATGATGACATGATCAAAAAACTTGGCGAGAAGGGTGGTGTGATTCAAATTAATTATGGATCGTCATTCCTTGACTCTGCGGTGGTTCAGGCAAATAAAGCTCGCGATGAAAAACTGAAGGCGACTTTGCAAGAAGCAGGGCTTAATGAAGCCGATGAAGCCGCAAAACCCGTAATTGAAAAATTCAACCAGGAGAATCCAAAATCATACGCTACACTTGAAAAAGTTGTTGATCATATCGACCATGTTGTACAACTGGCTGGGATTGATCATGTAGGTATCGGAACTGACTACGATGGCGTGGGTGACAGCCTCCCTACTGGGTTAAAGGATGTTTCATCTTACCCGAACCTTATTTACGAACTTTTGAAAAGAGGATATTCTGAGGAAGAAATCGAAAAGATTTGCTCTAAAAACGTTTTCCGTGTTTGGAATCAAGTAGCCGAAGTTGCAAAACAGCTTCAATCACAGGGCTAAATTTTTTTGAATGCCAGCATTGAGGCTGGAAGTTGGAGCTAAAAATCTTAAACTCTAACTTCCAGCCTCAATCATTTTATAAATGCGGGAGGCCCAGTTTGTAAAACAAAACAAACCTCGATGGGAGGAGTTTGAAAAAGTGGTCGTTGATCAGCGGCATGCCAAGCCTGATAAGTTGGCCGAACTATTTATTCAGGTCACTGACGACCTCTCCTTTTCTCGCACGCAATACCCCAAGAGCCGTACCACGCAATATTTAAATGCGTTGGCAAGCAAAATCCATCTTGAGATTTATAAAAACAAAAAAGAAGAGAGAAGCCGATTTATCACTTTCTGGAAATATGAACTACCGGCAATTATGGCTGAAGCACAAAAGCCTCTTCTCTACTCTTTTTTCATTTTCGTGATCGCAGGTTTAATAGGCGTAATCTCGACCGCTTACGATGATACGTTTGTTAGACTCATACTCGGAGACGGCTATGTGAACATGACACTGGAAAACATTAAGAATGGAAATCCAACAAAAGTGTATGCATCTGGCACCCAAATGGAGATGTTTTATCAAATCACATTAAATAACATCATGGTTTCCTTTCGTGTGTTTGTGTACGGCATCTTTGCATCATTCGGCACTGGGTTCTATCTGTTTTACAACGGGCTGATGGTTGGCACATTTCTTATGTTCTTTTATCAGGAAAATGAATTGAGTCAGGCATTTCCGGTTATTATGCTCCATGGTACTATCGAATTGTCGTCTATTGTAATCGCTGCTGCTGCCGGATTTACAATGGGCAACAGTCTGCTTTTTCCAGGTACCTACTCACGACTCGCCTCGTTTAAAATGGGTGCAGTAAAAGGTCTCAAGATAGTAATGGGGCTGGTGCCGTTTTTTATTGTCGCTGGATTTATTGAATCATTTATCACCCGATATGCTTTTATGCCATGGGTGATTAAGGCTGTGATCATAATTCTCTCGGCTGCGTTGATAATCTATTATTTTGTCATCTATCCTATTCGTTTAAAGAGAAATGGAAAGCTTCGTACCAATTGAATTTCACAGGGCTCGTGATTTTTCAAAAAAAATCAATGTCACGTTTGAGTTCCTGAAACAAAATTTTCGCCCACTGACGAAGAGTGTTCTTTTTATCGCTGGCCCACCAGTGCTCATGGGCAGTTTGTTGCTCGGCTCTTTTATTGGCGATTTTTTTAATCTTTCTCAATCAGCTTATTCTGGCGAATCGGAAGCATTTGAGAACTATTTTAGTTCTGTAAACTTCTGGCTGCAAATTACCTTTGGAGGCTTATTCATGCTTATCAGCGGGATAGCATCAATCAGTTCTATCAACAACTACATTATACTTTATGGAGAAAGGAAATCGAACAAGATCGAGGTGCATGAAGTTTGGGAGAAGGTGAAACAGACGTTCTTCATGTACCTGGGTACGATGATCTTCTTTGTTATCTTATTCATGGTCGTTTATATTATCCTGATTCTGCCTGTTTTTTTACTCGGAGCTATCTCTCCATTTCTGGTCGGTTTCGGAGTGATCGGAGTATTTGTAGGCGTCTTCTATTTCTTTTTTGGTGCTTCCCTTACATTTTTCATTCGAAACTATGAGAAGACTGGATTCATCTCTGCTATCAGACGGTCATTTTTTCTGGTTCGCGGAAAGTGGTGGAGCACGTTTGGGCTAGTGATGATACTCAGCCTTATTGTTTCCACACTTTCATATCTTTTCTTAATTCCGTGGTATGCAGTAATGATTGTAAATACTTTACACAACACGAGTACTGATGTTTTTCAAGAACCCTCATTCAACTGGAAAGCGATGACAGTTCTCTTCTTCACGCTATACTACCTGGCGCAGATGGTTCTTTATTCCATTCCCAACATTGGGATTGCACTCCAATACTTTAACCTTGTAGAATTGAAAGAAGCAAAAGGTTTGATGGATGACATCCAGTCCCTTGGAGAAAGTGATCCTTCAGCGGGGTCAAGAGAAGAACACTATTGAGTATGCGGTTTCTTTTTTTGGTTGTAGCACTCTCCATTTCCTGCCAACTATTCGGACGGGACTTGGCTCATGATTCTTTATCATTTCAATCAGAAAAAGAAGTTGAGTACAATGCCCCCAATGACACGATCGCTGTCGCATTGCAAAAATTCTCGTCCGAAAAAATTGCAACACTCAGCCAGGATCCAGATTTCAATTACAAACAGCCGCCTACGATGGCCGAATCAATTTGGCAACGACTGCTGTCGTGGCTTGGCCAATTTCTCAACGCACTATTTGAGGGGGCTACGGGCACAGATTGGGGACGTGTGCTCGTTTACGCAGCCGCTTTAGTTGGTCTGGTATTGTTGGTATTGATGATTCTAAAAGTGGATGCATTTCGGGTTTTTTATGCTGGTGCAGATCGCGGCTCAGTAACGACAGGTGTGTTTCATGAAAACATTCATGAAATGGATTTTGACAAACTGATTAATGACGCTTTATCTCGGCAAAAATATCGGGAAGGAATTCGCTTGATATTTCTTCACGCCTTAAAAGTGCTCACAGACAAACAGTTCATTTACTGGGAAGCTGGCAAAACCAATCACGACTACGTGGAAGAGGTATCTGAAAAAGACCTTAAGTCCGGACTTAATGATCTAAGTTATTACTTTGATTATGCGTGGTATGGAAATTTTCCAGTTGAGGAATCCACATTTCGAAAAACACAATCACTTTTCGAATCGCTTAAATCCAAAGCTTCAAAATGAAAGACTGGAAATACGTGTTATATCTGGTCATCTTCATTGGCATCTATGTCTCGATTCAGTTATTGAGTCCAAAAAGTCACAACTGGACCATCACGCTATCTCATCTCGACAAAGATCCATATGGTACTTATGCGCTGCATGAAGTGATGCCGGATATTTTTGATTCAATACGATTGTCGAACGAATCCTTTTATGAAATACTGGAAGTTGACTCTTTGAATCCCGGTGGAATTATCAGCTTTTCAACTTCCTTAAACACCCAAGCTGAGGACACTGACGCGTTGCTCAAATATGTAAGCAAAGGAAACAATGTCTTTCTATCCGCTCATTATTTCTACGGCCAACTCGCTGACACTTTCAACATATCCACGGTTGATTATTTATTTGATGGTAATGGAATTATTGATCAGAGAGACTCCATGGAGCTGCGTTATTCCAATACTACAATGGATACTACCACTACATTCTTGTTTAGAAGGTCAAGTATTCACAACTATTTTCAATCATATGATACCCTGCTCACTACGGTTGTCGCCAGAAATGACATGGGCGAAGCTGTCACGATCAAGCTTAATATTGGCGAAGGCGCATTGTATCTGAACAGTACTCCACTCGCGTTCACCAACATTAATTTCCTTTCCAAAGAAAATCACCAATTCGCTTCGGCATCCGCTTCTCTACTCGATACAAAAAATCTAATCTGGACTGAGTTTTACCATCTGGGTCGAATGGAAGCACAAACACCATTGCGCTTTATCCTTAGCCAGGAGTCTTTGTCATGGGCATACTATCTTATCATTGGCGCATTGCTACTTTTTATGTTTTTCGAAGGAAAGCGGAAGCAAAGAATCATTCCGATCATCCCGCCCTTACAAAACACAAGTTTGGAGTTCGTCTCCACAATCAGCAATCTTTATTATCAACACGCTGATCATAAGAATATTGCGGAGAAGAAGATTGCATTCTTTTTTGATCAGCTCCGCAGTCAATTTTACATTGACGCACATCATATTGCAAAAAGAGACTACGAACACATTGCAGCAAAAACAGGCAACGATGTTGTTGTCACCACGGCTTTGTTCAAAACAATTACCAATATTCAAAGTCGCGAATCAATTTCATCACCCGAGCTGATCGATATCACTAAACAATTGGATCAATTCTTAAAACAATAAAATGGAGGAATCTGAATTTCAAAGTCGGGTTGACCTGACTCATCTGAGCGAACGAGTGAAAAGCATTCGAGACGAGATTGGAAAGGTGATTGTGGGGCAAGATCACATGATCGACCTTTTGATCACAGCGCTTCTGGCAGATGGCCATGTGCTCATCGAAGGTGTTCCTGGCGTGGCAAAGACCTTGACCGCAAAATTATTTTCAAAAATCATCTCGGTTAACTTCTCCCGCGTGCAGTTCACACCGGATCTCATGCCTTCAGATGTGGTGGGCACATCAGTCTTCAATGTGAAGAACTCTGAGTTTGAATTTAAACCAGGGCCAATTTTTTCAAATATTGTCCTGATCGATGAGATCAACCGAGCTCCTGCTAAAACACAAGCGGCATTATTTGAAGTGATGGAAGAAAGACAAGTGACAGTTGATGGTCGTACGCATAAGATGAAAGCCCCTTATATGGTGTTGGCTACACAAAACCCAATTGAACATGAAGGCACCTATCGGCTACCTGAAGCTCAACTTGATCGTTTCTTGTTCAAAGTTGTGGTCGACTACCCGGAACTTGAAGAAGAAGTTGATATCATTGCAAGACAACACGCGCGATCAGGAGTGCAGCCGTTGGATGAAATCAACCCTGTGCTAAAAGCGGAAGACATTGCTGCCATGAAGACATTCGCGCAGCAAGTGCATGTCGAAGAAAACATTATCAGATACATCGCGCAGATTGTTCAGGAAACGCGAAACAATCCTCTGCTTTTTCTTGGTGCGTCTCCGCGTGCCTCAATCGCGATTCTTAACGCATCGAAATCATTTGCGATTATTCAGGGAAGAGACTTTATCAACCCCGAGGATATCAAACGAATGGCAATGCCAGTGTTGAGACACAGGATTGCTTTAAGTCCAGAAAAGGAAATGGAAGGCATTTCTCCGGATACGGTGGTTGAACAAATCATAAATAAGATTGAAGTGCCGAGATGATACGGCTGATCAAAAGTTTATTTATCAACCACCGTTTCTTCCAGGTCGTTATCGGCCTGGTAGTTCTTTTTATTTTCAGCTTTGTAGTACAGGGATTAATCTGGATTCCGAAAATTCTTTTCCTTTCTCTGATAGCCGCCTGTGTTGTTGATCTTGTTCTTCTTTATCGCGTGAAGAAGGGAATGCTGGGTGCGAGATTCACACCCGACAAACTGTCGAACGGAGACGAGAATGAGATTAGAATTTATCTTGAGAATCTTTATGTCTTCACCACTCGCCACCGCATTTTCGATGAGATCCCTCATCAATTCCAAAAACGTGATCTTCAATTCGAAGTCGAGTTAAAAGCGGGAGAAAAAAAGACAATCCCTTACTTTATCAGACCGGTAAAACGAGGTGAATATTCCTTTGGCGCAGTTAACGTGCTAGTAAGCACTCCACTCGGCCTGCTCTCAAGGAAGTTCTCATTTTCCCAAAACAAGATGGTTCCAGTTTATCCGTCATACATGCAAATGAGAAAGTATGAGCTACTAGCGATCAGTAACAGACTGATGGAAACCGGAATCAAAAAAATCAGGAGGATTGGACACAATCAGGAATTTGAGCTCATTAAAGAATACGTTTCCGGAGATGACTTTAGAACGGTAAACTGGAAAGCAACCAGCCGCAGATCGAAACTGATGGTTAACCACTACCAGGATGAGCGTTCGCAGCAGGTGTATTCGCTGATCGACAAAGGCCGTGCAATGCAGATGCCATTCGATGGTCTCAGCTTGCTCGACTACGCCATTAATGCAAGCCTTGTCATATCGAACATCGCCATTAAAAAGAGCGACAAGGCCGGATTAATCACATTCCAGGAAACGGTTAACACCGTTGTACCCGCGGCTCGCCTGAATGGTCAAATGAGAAATATTCAAGAGGCGCTGTACAAACAAAAAACGGCATTTGTTGAAACTGACTTCTCTGCTCTTCATGCCACGATTCGCCACAAGTTGAATCAAAGAAGCCTCCTGCTGCTTTTTACAAATTTTGAAACAGTCTTTGCGCTGCAGCGTCAGCTCCCCTATTTCACCAGCCTGGCAAGACAACACTTACTGGTCGTGATCTTCTTTGAAAACACAGAACTTCATCATCTCTTGAACAAAAAAACTGACGACCTTAAGGAGATTTACCAAAAGGCGATTGCCGAACGCCTGCATTTAGAGAAGAAATTGATCGTTAAGGAACTTCAAAAACATGGCATTCAGGCACTGCTCACGAAACCTGAAAATCTTACCGTAAACACCATCAATAAGTACCTTGAGTTGAAGGCCAGGAACCTGATCTAGCGGATTTCTTGAACGTATTTTAGCACTGGTAAAATTTGCTCAGATTTTATTGGTTATCAGACCTCGAATCCTGCAAATCATCCCTATTTTTGCAGCCGATTTATCTAATCTAGCCCCGGAATGCCAAGAGATAGAAGTATTCGCTCCATCCTCATCATCGGGAGCGGCCCCATTATCATCGGTCAAGCTTGTGAATTCGATTATGCCGGCTCCCAGGCCTCAAGGTCACTCCGGGAGGAAGGCATCGAGGTCATCCTAATCAATTCTAACCCCGCCACCATTATGACCGACAAGGTGACGGCTGACCACGTGTACCTTCGACCGCTCGAAAAGAAATATATCCGCGAAATCTTAGAAAAACACCACGTTGACGCGGTGCTTCCCACCATGGGAGGACAGACCGCGCTTAACCTTTGTATCGACTGTGAGAACGCAGGAATCTGGGAACACTACGGAGTAAAAATTATTGGTGTCGACATCAACGCAATCGAGACCACCGAAGATCGTGAGAAGTTTCGTCTGAAAATGATGGAACTGGGCGTTGGGGTTTGCAAAGGCTCTACAGCCACCTCCTTCCTGGAAGGAAAGGAAATTGCACAAGAAATCGGATTCCCTTTGGTTATCCGTCCCTCATTTACACTTGGAGGCACAGGCGGTGGATTTGTAAAAAAAGCAGAAGACTTCGATGCAGCCTTGAATCGTGGACTTCATGCTTCGCCAATTCACGAAGTGTTGGTAGAACAAAGCATCATGGGATGGAAGGAGTATGAGCTTGAGTTGTTGCGCGATGGATCCGGCAACGTAATCATCATCTGCTCGATAGAAAACTTCGACCCAATGGGTGTACACACAGGCGACAGCATTACTGTTGCTCCTGCGATGACGCTTCCCGACACAGTGTATCAGCACATGAGGGATCTTGCCATCAAGATGATGAATGGTATCGGTCAGTTTGCGGGTGGGTGCAACGTACAATTCGCAGTGAATCCTGACACTGATGACATCATCGGAATTGAAATCAATCCACGCGTATCGCGCTCTTCAGCACTTGCATCAAAAGCCACCGGATATCCTATTGCGAAAATCGCTGCCAAGCTGGCAATCGGTTACAATCTGGATGAACTTGGTAACGCGATCACTGGAAGCACTACTGCCTACTTTGAACCATCGCTTGACTATGTCATCGTAAAAATTCCAAGATGGAACTTCGACAAATTTGCTGGTGCAGATCGCAAGCTCGGACTGCAAATGAAGTCAGTTGGTGAAGTGATGGGTATTGGGAGAAACTTCCAGGAAGCTCTTCAGAAAGCCTGTCAATCACTTGAGATTAGAAGAAATGGACTTGGTGCTGATGGTAAAGAACTGACTAAGCAAGAAGAACTCCTGTATAGTCTTGAGAACCCGAGCTGGAACAGACTGTTCCACATCTATGACGCGATGAAGTTGGGGATCTCGATGAAGACAATTCTATCTCTTACCAAGATAGATAAATGGTTCCTTCAACAAATTGAAGAGCTCATTGAAATCGAAAAGGAAATCGAGAAATACGATGTAGACACCATCCCAGTTCCTTTGATGAGAACCGCCAAAGAGAAAGGTTATGCCGATCGTCAGATAGCGCACCTACTTGGATGTCTCGAAAGCGAAGTACACAAGAAGCGGAAGGAGATGAATATCAATAGGGTCTACAAATTAGTGGATACCTGTTCCGCAGAATTCGAAGCAAAGACCCCTTATTACTATTCAGCCTTTGATACGGAAAATGAATCAGTTTCCTCCAATCGTAAAAAAGTGATTGTGTTGGGCTCGGGACCTAATCGTATCGGCCAGGGCATTGAGTTTGACTATTCATGTGTGCACGGAGTGCTTGCTGCAAAAGAATGTGGCTACGAAACGATCATGATCAATTGCAATCCAGAGACTGTTTCCACAGACTTCGACATTGCAGACAAACTGTACTTCGAGCCAGTATTCTGGGAGCACATTTACGATATTATTCAGCATGAGAAGCCGGAAGGGGTCATTGTGCAATTGGGTGGACAGACTGCACTAAAGCTTGCAGAAAAGCTTAGCAAGTATGGAATCAAGATCATGGGCACTTCGTTCGAAGCACTTGACCTTGCTGAAGATCGTGGAAGTTTTTCATCACTCCTGAAAGAATTAAACATCCCTTATCCTCCGTTCGGGGTTGCTACTGATGCGGATGAGGCCTTAGAAGTTTCAAAAGAAATCGGGTTCCCTCTTCTGGTAAGACCATCGTACGTACTTGGTGGTCAGAGTATGAAGATCGTGATCAACGAGAAGGAACTTGAATCGCACATCCTTGACATTTGGAAACACCTTCCCGAAAACAAGGTCTTGCTTGATCACTTCCTGGATGGAGCCATTGAAGCGGAAGCCGATGCACTTTGTGACGGTGAGAACGTGTACATCATCGGTATCATGCAACACATCGAGCCGGCCGGGATCCACTCCGGAGACTCTTATGCAGTGTTACCTCCTTACAATCTCGGTGACTTCGTTATCAAACAAATAGAAAACTACACGCACAAAATAGCTGTAGCATTGAAAACCGTGGGCTTGATTAACATACAGTATGCCATCAAGGACGACAAGGTGTATGTGATCGAAGCTAATCCACGTGCTTCACGTACAGTTCCTTTCATCTGCAAAGCATACGATGAGCCGTATGTCAATTACGCTACGAAGATCATGCTGGGCGAAAAAAAGGTTACGGATTTTCAATACAATCCTACCAAGAAAGGATACGCCATTAAAGTTCCGGTTTTCTCTTTCAACAAATTTCCGGATGTAAATAAGGAGCTAGGCCCTGAAATGAAATCGACCGGTGAAGCCATTTACTTCATAGATGATTTGATGGATGACTACTTCCTGAATATTTACTCTGAGAGAAATCTCTATCTAAGCCGGTAAGGGAATCATAATGGTAAATGTTGAACCCTTGCCTGCTTCTGAGGTAAGTTCAATTTTACCATTCAGTTTCTCCACGGCCTCCTTAGTGATGTAGAGTCCCAGGCCAGAGCCTGTCGAAGTATCCGATCCGCGATAAAACATTTCAAAAATTCGTTCCTGGAATTCAGTGGCTATCCCCTCGCCATTGTCCTGAACCTGTATTTTCACCCAACTTCTCTCTTCTTTGGAAGTAATTCTAATGAAGGAAGACGTGCCTGTATCAGTTCTTTGATACTTAATAGCGTTAGAAATAATGTTACTTAAGATCACTTTGAACAGAAACCGATCAGTTGCGACTTGAGGTTGATCGAACTTCAGTTCAAATTTTATCTGCTCAAAATTATCAAGATACTTGAAGTCCTTGATAATGTCCTCGATAAACACTTTCAGATCAATTTTTTCAGCATCGAGTTCCTTTCTATTGGTTCTTGAATAATCCAAGACCTCAGCAATAAACGATTCGAGCCGTCTGATGCTTGTCTCAATCTTAGAGAGGTAAATTGTACTCTGATCCGGAGAGTTTTCAATCTTACTCAAGTTGACAAGGCCTTTTATTGATTTCAGCGGAGCACTGATATCATGCGAAAGGCTATACACAAATCGATCGAGTTCTGAATTGGTCTTCTTGAGTTGCTTATTGGTGTTTTCAAGTTCTTCCTTCTGTTGTGTCAATTTATATTCTGTTTTCCAGAGATCAGAGATTACACGGCCAATTATCGAAGAGGAAACGAACATCGTCAACATGCCGAGGTGCACACTCAGTGACTTGGTAGATCCCTTAGAAGCCAAAAATACATCTGCGAAATCCAGAAGTGGGAGAACATAGTTGAGTACGAAAATGATTGCATTGATCAAAATCACGCTCGCAAAACCACGTTGAACTGCAACAATAATGGATGCCACACCATAGACATACCAATAGGTATTGAAGTCAACAAAGAATATCATAGCGATGAATGCAATAACGATCAGCCAGAGACTGGCAACATTCTGTGTTCGGCTTTCAATTGTCAGTGACTTGAATGGTTTAACAATTCTGATCCCAAAAGAGTCATATCGCGGAGCAATAAAATAAAGTATCGGTGCTGCTATCGTGAAAATTGTCAGGAAGTCTGCGAGCATGATGAGTGCCACCGTATACAGGTCCCCGCCTACAAAAGTGTAGTTATAAGTAAAGAATGAATTGATGACAACAGGAACCAAAACACCAAGGATTGTAAATCGAATAAGCGAGTTAGTCGAACTCAACAAGTCATTAAGTCCTTCCTTATTGGGACGCTTAAAAAGATACCATGACGCAAACGTCATCAATGGAGCGTGAGAAGCCAGGAGACCAATCCGAAGCCAACCACCCGAAGCTCCCCAGAGTATAAGCGTAATGATCTCATTGAGATAAATGATCAACAACATTCGTGGCCCGTACCAATAAAGGAGAATAATCGCAAACGGAGTTGGCAGATAAAGTAAAACGGAGTCAGTGAAATTCCTCAGGAAATATGAGCCGTATGAAATCGTAACAATGATAACCATGAGTATTGGCCATCCCCACCACACCCATTTTGATAAAGCGGTTCGACTCTCATCTTGTCCAAGATTTTGACTTATGGTTGAATGTGGCATTCTAGTCTATTCACTGCCAAATTAACTGATTTGTGAAGAATGTGGCTTTGCATTTTACACCACTACCCTACATTGTGTCTCTTAAGCACAAAATGTAAAAATTAAGTATTAAGCCACGAAACCATTACCTTTGAAACCAAGTTTTAACTCAAAGGACCAGAAGAGAACATGCTTAAGTTATTACTCATAATTGCCATCACCGTCTACGTGCTTTCTAAAGTCGGACGATTTTTTTTCAGGATGGGGATGTCATCTTCGCAAAACAGGCAAACATATCGCCCTCGAGACGGGAATGTGAACGTGGATGAAAAGCCTGACAAGCAAAAGTCGCACGTAAAAGGTGGCGAATACATCGACTACGAAGAAGTAAAATAAATCTTCCGTACATGCCGATTCACTTTCACAAATATCAGGCGACCGGAAACGATTTTGTGTTGATTGACAATCGTCAATCACAAAAAAAATTTAGCGCTGAAGAGATTAAAAGAATCTGCGACCGCAAGTTTGGTGTAGGTGCAGACGGCCTGATTCTAATTGAACAAGGTGTCCCCGATTTCGAGATGATCTATTATAATAGTGATGGATCGCAAAGCCTTTGTGGCAATGGATGCCGCGCGGCAGTAAACTTCGCATCACATCTCGGCATCATCAATCGCAACACAGCGTTTGCGGCATTTGACGGTGAGCACAGCGCTGAAATTCTAGCCAATGGAAACATCAAATTGAAAATGAATGATGTGGAGAAAGTTAAAAAAATTGATGAAGACTTTTTTATCAACACCGGATCTCCTCATCTCATCCGCTTTGTGAAAAATGTAAATGAAGTTGACATCATTGCTGAAGGAAGACAAATACGATACGGTAAGCAGTTTCAGCCTGACGGAACCAATGCAAACTTCGTAGAGTTGGGCGCGAACAATTCTATTGCTGTTCGCACTTATGAGCGAGGCGTAGAAGACGAAACGCTTTCATGTGGCACTGGTGTGACCGCGGCCGCGCTTGCAGCTTCCCTCAAAGGATACAAATCTCCGGTGAGCGTGAATGTCAAAGGGGGCTCACTTTCAGTTGAATTTACTCGCGATAGTGATGCTACTCTGTCAGACTCAAAAGACTTGGCGCCAGCATTTAGGGAGGTTTTCCTCGTAGGACCTGCCAAAATGGTCTTTGAGGGCGATTTGGAGCTATAATTGCACCCCTGAAATCCTTAACTTTGCAGTCCTTTTTGTGGTTTTGCGCCTATTTTGGCGTGGATGCGAAGGGGTGAGCACTTATTTTTCTCCGTATGTTAAAATTTATTGCCAAAATCTTTGGGTCTAAGTCAGAAAAGGACATCAAAGTGATGATGCCTTTGGTAGAGCAAACCAATGCTGAGGGCGAGAAACTGAAGGGACTTTCGAACGATGAACTGAGGAAAAAGACCTGGGAAATTCAGGATCATATCAATCAAAAACTTAAAAACATTGATGACCAGTTGGCTGGCCTTCATCAACGCATCAATGACCATCCCGAGCTAGACCTGAACGAAAAGGAATCCATTTTCAATCAGATCGATAAGCTCGAAAAAGATCGAAATACCGAGCTTGAGGTAGTGCTGATGGAAGTTCTTCCAAGGGCTTTCGCCATAGTCAGAGACACAGCCCGGAGGTTCAAAGAAAACGAACAACTCGAAGTAACCGCCCAGGACTATGACCGGGTGATGGCTGCTACTCATCAGAATGTAGCAATTAGCGGAGATAAGGCGATCTGGCAAAATCATTGGATTGCCGCAGGCAACGTGATCAAATGGGACATGGTGCACTATGATGTGCAGGTGATCGGAGGTATCGTACTCCACGAAGGAAAGATTGCCGAAATGGCGACAGGTGAAGGTAAAACACTCGTGGCTACCTTTCCCGCCTTCCTCAACGCGCTGGCGAGACGTGGTGTGCATGTGGTGACTGTAAATAACTATCTGGCACAGCGTGACAGTGAGTGGATGGCACCGTTATTCCAATTCCACGGGCTGACAGTTGACTGCATTGACAAGCACGAGCCGAACTCACCTCAGAGACGCAAAGCATACGAAGCAGATATTACCTACGGAACCAACAATGAGTTTGGTTTTGACTACTTGCGCGACAACATGGCCCGCGATCCGGAGGAGCTTGTGCAGCGCAGAGGTCATCACTATGCGATGGTGGATGAAGTGGATAGCGTGCTGGTAGATGAAGCGCGTACCCCCCTGATTATTTCCGGGCCTGTACCGAAAGGTGATGAACACGAGTTTTATGACCTGAAGCCACGGGTACACAAGATTGTGGAGGCTCAAAAGAAATTGGTTACCCAATACCTCAATGAAGCCAAAAAGCAGATAGGCGAAGGCAACGAGAAAGATGGCGGATTGGCGCTGTTTCGCGCTCATCGAGGAATGCCCAAGCATAAGCCCCTGATCAAGTTTTTAAGCGAGACTGGCATTAAGAACATCATGTTGAAAACAGAAAATTTCTATCTGCAGGACAACAAGAAAATGATGCCAGAGGCAGATAAACCTCTGTACTTTGTAATTGACGAAAAGGACAATAGCATTGACCTTACCGACAATGGCATTGATCTGATCACAGGTGAAGGAGAGGATCCAAGATTTTTCATTCTTCCTGAGATCGGAATTGAACTAAACAAGATTGAGAATAACACACAGGCTACGGGTGAAGAGCGAGCTAAGCTGAAAGAAGAGCTTATCAGAGATTATACAACCAAAGCCCAGCGCATTCACAGTGTAAACCAGTTGCTAAAGGCTTACACGTTATTCGAACGCGATACTGAATACATCATCGTGGATGGAAAGGTAAAAATCGTGGATGAGCAAACCGGGCGTGTTCTTGATGGCCGCAGGTATTCTGATGGGTTACACCAGGCAATTGAAGCTAAAGAAAACGTGAAGGTGGAAGACGCAACGCAGACTTACGCCACAATCACGTTGCAGAATTACTTCAGGATGTACCACAAGCTGGCCGGTATGACGGGTACAGCCGAGACTGAAGCCGGTGAGTTTTGGGATATCTATAAGTTGGATGTGGTCGTAATTCCAACTAACAAGTCCATCGTACGCGAGGACATGGACGATCTGGTATATAAAACTGTGCGCGAAAAATTTAATGCTGTTGTTGACCAAATTGTAAAACTTACCGGAGAAGGAAGGCCTGTACTTGTAGGTACCACGTCAGTTGAAATCTCTGAGCTACTGAGCAGAATGCTTCAGTTGAAAAAAATAAAACACCAGGTGTTGAACGCGAAGCAGCATCAAAGAGAAGCAGAGATTGTTGCCGAAGCCGGAAAGCCAGGCACAGTTACGATCGCGACAAACATGGCAGGTCGCGGTACCGACATCAAACTAACGCCAGAGTCGCGCGCTGCGGGTGGTCTGGCCATCATTGGTACGGAACGTCACGAATCAAGACGCGTGGATCGCCAGCTTCGTGGTAGGTCTGGACGACAAGGAGATCCAGGGTCATCACAATTTTTCGTTTCGCTGGAAGATAACCTGATGCGTTTGTTCATGCCTGAGCGTATCGCAAGAATCATGGACCGTCTTGGCCTTAAAGAAGGCGAGGTAATTTCTCACTCAATGGTTACCAATTCCATCGAACGAGCGCAGAAGAAAGTAGAAGAGAACAACTTCGGCATCAGAAAGCGACTGCTTGAATATGACAACGTGATGAACTCCCAAAGAGAGGTGATCTACAAGCGAAGGAAAAACGCACTCTTTGGCGAGCGTCTACAGCTGGATATCCTCACCATGCTATACGATACCTGCGAAGACATCGTTAACAATGCTAAGGCAGGTGATAAAGTTGAAGACTTTAAGCTTACAGTTCTCAGCATGTTGGGATTTGACTTCGCCATCAACGAAGAGGAATTTGAAAAGACAGATGCAGGTCAACTAGCCGAAAAGTTATACGATGAGGCGCTGAAACACTATGACCACAAGAACAAAGGGGTGGCGGAGAAAGCGATGCCGGTGATTAGCGAGATTTTCAAAACTCGTGGCGCAACGATTGAAAATATATTGGTACCATTCACTGATGGATCAAAGCAAATTGGTGTGGCCGCTGACTTAAAAAGATGCGTTGAAACGAACAATGCTGAACTGACCAAGTCGATGGAAAAGATGATCACACTTGCGATCATTGACCAGCAGTGGAAAGAACACTTGCGTGACATGGACGACCTCAAACAGTCCGTGCAAAATGCTGTTTATGAACAAAAGGATCCACTTTTGATTTATAAGTTTGAAGGATTCGAAGCATTCAAAAGGTTTATTTCCAAGGTAAACGAAGAAACGGTTTCGTTCTTGATGAAGGCTGAGATACCAGTGCGAGAGCCAGAGCAAGTTCAAGAGGCTAGATCGCACAGGCGCGAACGTTTGAAGGAACAAAAAGACGAATCCAGATCCCTCTTACAAGGCGGTCAACAGCAACCACAAGGTCCACAACGAGAAGTAGAGGAAAAAGTGCTTCCAGTAAAATAAAAAAAAATTGCCGGGCGCAACGATAAGGTATCTGTGCAGTACACAGATGGTCGCGTGCTGAAGGATGTAAAATTTAAGAAAGTAGAAGAAGACGTGAAAAACGGTAAGTGTATTGTTATTGAGCAATAATGACTCTCAACAAAATATTTCAACAAATGCGTAAGTGGGCTTTTAATCTCATGTTGGGTTTGGTATTGGTCCAGGCATCATGTGCAGCACAGCAAAGTACCGGAGGTTCATCAGGCGAAGCATACAGTGAAGACCTCACTGCTTATCGCCCAAAATTTGAGGACGAGGCTCGCGATACAACAACTGGTAAGGAGATAGTAAAGGACAAACCCAATCAAACTGTATTGGCATCGCGCACAGTGAACTCTAAAGTTGACCTTGTACTTGATAGTCTGGATAAAATCAATAGAAACCGAAAGTTCACTGACGGCTATACCATCCAGATTTATTCCGGACAAAACCGAGAGGAAGCTATTAGCGCAAAATCCAAGATGGTAATGGAAATGGGTGATTTGGACGCCAATGTTCAATATACTCAGCCCAAATTTCGCGTCACTGTTGGTCAATACTTTTCCAAGCTGGAAGCGCAAAAAGATTTGCTTCGCCTCCGAAAACTTTTTGCCAACGCCATCCTTGTGCCGGAAAAAATTCCACTCAACTAGGCACGTACCTCAGATTTAATATTTGACAAATTGCCCGTACCTTCGGGCATGGCTCAGGTTGAATCGATAAAGCAACTCTCAGACAAGTACTTTGACGCCACTGTTGAAAACAGACGTTACCTGCATGCACATCCCGAGCTCTCATACAAGGAGCATAACACTGCAAAGTATGTGGCTCAACAGCTCAAGACATTTGGACTTCAACCGAAAGAAGGTGTTGCTGACACAGGAGTGGTGGCAACCGTAGAGGGAAAAAACCCATCGAAAAGGGTGATCGCACTTCGTGCCGATATGGACGCGCTGCCTATTCAAGAGAAAAATGAAGTTTCTTATAAATCAACGGTTAGTGGCGTGATGCATGCATGCGGTCATGACGTGCATACCGCTTCACTTCTTACCACTTCGCGAATACTGAAAGAGTTAAAAGACCAGTTTGAAGGAACTGTCAAGTTTATTTTCCAGCCTGGCGAAGAAAAAAATCCGGGTGGCGCATCGTTGATGATTAGAGATGGCGTTCTAAAAAATCCCGAACCGAAATCAATTGTTGGTCAGCATGTGATGCCATTGATCCCCGTTGGGAAGATCGGATTCAGGGAAGGAATGTACATGGCGAGCTGCGATGAAATCTACCTCACGGTAATTGGAAAAGGTGGTCATGGTGCCGCACCCGACCTTGCAGTCGATCCAATTGTAATTGCATCTCATATCATCATTGCTCTTCAGCAAATCATCAGCAGAAATGCAAGCCCTAAACAGCCAACAGTTCTAACGTTTGGAAATATCATTGGAGAAGGTGCCACCAACATTATTCCAAACGAAGTAAAAATAGCGGGCACTTTCCGAGCGATGAACGAGGAGTGGCGTGCATCGGCATTACAGAAAATTACAAAAATGGCAGAGAGCATAGCCGAAGGAATGGGTGGTAAATGTGAAGTAAATATTTCGCGCGGTTATCCGTTCTTGCAAAATGATCCAGAACTTACCAGGCGCATTCGATCGGCTGCAGAACGGTATGTCGGAAAAGAAAACATTGTTGATCTCGACATTACGCTAGGTGCGGAAGACTTCTCGTACTACTCACAGGTTATTCCAGCTTCCTTCTATCGTCTGGGCACGCGCAATGAATCAAAAGGCATCACCTCTTATGTCCACACACCAACCTTCAACATTGATGAAGAAGCACTCCGAATTGCCCCGGGGCTTATGGCATGGATGGCATTGTGTGAATTAGAATCCTAACCTGTATCAAGCCATGGAAGCCAATAGCGCAAATGAAATAGTTGAGCAGGGAGGTCAAAAGTGGAGACCTATATTAAAAAATACCCTGCTGATACTCGCAGCTCTGATTGCGTTCCTTTTTGCATTGGACTTGATGATCACCTCATTCCAACAACTTGGTAAAGTCGCGGCAGAAACTATTCTCTTGGCCACTTCTAATCCCTTTACCGCGCTGTTTATCGGCTTACTTATTACAGCGATTATCCAGAGCAGCTCGGCTACCACGTCAATGGTGGTTGCACTTGTTGCCTCAGGGTCACTTACACTGGAAGGTGCCATTCCTATAATAATGGGAGCCAACGTTGGGACGACCATCACGAGTACGATTGTCTCTCTTGGGTTTATTGCAAAGAAGAAAGAATTCATTCGTGCGGTGGCAGCCGGCACCTACCACGACTTCTTTAATATTCTTACTGTTCTTATCCTTTTTCCGTTTGAATATTTCTATGGGCTGCTGTCAGGATTGTCGCACCAAATTGCCGTGTCTTTTTTTAACGAGCCCATTAATATCGTTTCCCCACAACAATCTGTATTTGGTGAGGGCTTCACGCCACTTACAAAATTTCTGATTACCAACATCGACAGCGGTCTGCTGCTTGCCATTATTTCCTTTGCGTTACTTTTTGGGTCCATTCTATTTTTCAGAAGAATCATAAGCAATCTACTTGGCTTCGGTAGTGAAAATACATTTCAAAAATTCTTCTTCAAGAGCCCGTTTAAATCTTTTGGTTGGGGGTTAGTGACCACTGCCGCAATTCGTTCGAGCACGATGACCACATCTTTAGTCGTTCCTCTGGTGGCACATAAGGTTGTGAAACTTAGAGAAGCGGCTCCGTTTATTCTTGGTGCAAATATTGGCACCACTGTTACTGCCTTTATTGCATCTGCATTTAATTCCAATAGTGCGATAAGTATCGCAATTGCGCACCTGATGTTCAATGTAATAGGAGTACTTATCTTCCTTATTATTCCATTCTTCAATACAATTCCACTATTGTTGGCCACCCGATTCGGTCGGCTAACGCGTGAGTATAGGTTAGTAGGATTTCTTTACATCCTTGTCGTATTCTTTTTCCTTCCATTTTCTCTGATCTATTTTCATCGTGATCAGGCAAAATACCAGGAGGCGGTTTACGAGAATAGAAACCTTGTAACTGGCAAACGAGATTGGTATTCTGTAATCATTCAGGAGGCGAGACGAATGACAGAATTTACATGGATCGTCTACGGTGACACTACACGCAGATCGGAACCTATCAAAATTCAATCCGTTTTGAAAAGGAAAAATGTAATGCTGATTGAGAATGAACTCTTCGAATTTAATAAGATTGGTTATTGTAGATCTAATGAACTGAGTGGCCAGCCTTATCAACTTTGTATTGAAAATATTCTAGGCTCACTCGAAATAGGAGGGCAACGCTACGACTCGGTTTTTATATTTTCCAAATCACCTGTTCGATATGAACAACGAGATTCGACCACTGTACGGGTGTTCGTTTGTAAGGAAAAAAGTCTGGTGCTAAAACGGGAGAGACTGGATAAAGAGGGAACTCTTTTCGAAACAGAACAATTGACCAACCTGATGGACAAATAGTTCTATTTCACCCTCCACCTTTGCATATCTAAATTAGTATATTGCTAGCTAGTTATGGACAGCGTTAAGGACACCATTCTGCGTTTTTTAAAGCTAGATAGCCTGGTTGACAATCTATCTGGCTATGTTGAAACCCGTGTAAAACTTCTCAAACTCGAGATCAAAGAGGATATCGCCAAAGTTCTTTCAAAGGGATTGGTGCATCTGGCGATCATTGTGTTTGCCTTCCTGTTTTTGATCTTTATTAGCATAGGTTTTGCCCACTACTTAAATAATGTGCTAGGCAGTGACTTCCAAGGCTTTTTTATCATAGCCGGAATCTATTTCGTAATGTTTATTTTGTTTTTATTGTTCAGAAAAAGTTTTGATAAACGTTTTGAGCGCTACTTCTCAGACCTGATCAACCAGAACGAAGATTAAGCTATGGAACTTATGGAAACATCGAACCCTGAGAAGAGAAGGCTTCTGCAAACTTCTGAGCGTCATCGGCAAGAAATAGAAAGCGAAGTAAAGTCAATTTCAAAAAGTGCAGAAAAGGCGTTGACCAACGCATTATTTATTGGAGGGGCGCTGGCACTCACATATCTTGTTGTCTCACAGGTAGCCGGATCAAAAGCCCGCAAGAAAAAGAAAAAACAGGACGACCAGGAAGATCAGGAGTCAGAACATCATGATTCATCTCCCTCTTTTTTATCACATGTTGGCGAAATTATAGTCACCCAGGCAACAATGACTTTGCTCGAGCTTGCCAAAGATCGACTGAGTGATTATCTCCAAAAAAGACAATCTACGGATGACAATTCTTGATTCTCTTGCTGTAAAAAGCAATGCAGGTAAAAAGTCGGTTGCCGTTCTCATCGATCCGGACAAGATTGAAGATACCAGTAAGCTTACGCCACTTATCAACCTCGCTAACGAGAATTGTGTTGATTATTTTTTAGTTGGCGGCAGTCTGATCACCTCCACAAATCTTTCAGATGTTGTTTCAACTATCAAGGAGGCTGTTACTATTCCCGTGGTGATTTTCCCCGGAAGCTCAATGCAAATTGATCCAGGTGCTGATGCAATTTTATTTTTGTCACTGATTTCGGGAAGAAACCCTGACTTGCTGATTGGCCAACATGTAGTGGCCGCTCCAATACTAAAAAACACAAATCTGGAAGTGATCCCAACCGGCTATGTGCTGATCAATTCAGGTCGCACTACTTCGGTGGCTTATATCAGCAACACGACCCCGATCCCCGATGACAAATATTCACTGGCGGCATGCACTGCAATGGCTGGAGAAATGTTGGGTCTTAAGATGATGTACCTGGATGCTGGCAGTGGAGCGGAAAAGGAAATTAATGCCAGAATGATCTCTACAGTTCGCAAGTCAATCAAAACGCCCCTTGTAGTTGGCGGTGGAATTGATTCTGCCAGAAAGGCAATAACAGCATTAGAGGCTGGAGCCGATATGATCGTAATAGGCAATGCACTGGAAAAAAATCCAAACCTGTTGATTGAAATCTCCGATAAAGTCTACGACTGGAATCAGTCGGTAGAGGCAAGCAAGTAGCTATCGGAGCAATTCTCTGGAAATCACCATTCGCTGAATTTCTGAAGTGCCTTCATAAATCTGAGTGATTTTAGCATCACGCATCAAGCGTTCTACGTGGAATTCCTTTACGTATCCGTAACCACCGTGAATTTGCACAGCCTCAGTAGTCACCTCCTGTGCAATTTGAGAAGCAAACAGCTTGGCCATAGCAGCAGCTTTTACAAAGTTTTGCTTTTTGTCTTTCAATGACGCGGCTTGCCAAATCAGGAGTCTTGCTGCATCAATTTTTGTGGCCATATCCGCCAATTTAAATTGTATAGCCTGATGTTCTGATAGCAGTTTATTGAACGCCTTTCTCTCTTTTGAATATTTAAGTGCCAATTCGTAAGCACCGGAGGCAATACCCAACGCTTGCGATGCAATTCCGATGCGTCCACCATTAAGCGTAGTCATCGCAAAAGTGAACCCAAAACCTTCTTCACCGATTCGATTAGCCTTTGGAATCTTAACATCTGAAAACATCAGAGAGTGAGTATCAGATCCTCGAATACCCATCTTATCCTCTTTCTTCCCGACAACAAATCCGTCCATACCCTTTTCAACAATCAGGGCGTTGATGCCTTTATGTTTTTTAATAGGATCGGTTTGAGCAATGACAATGTAGACACCTGCACTATTACCATTGGTGATCCAGTTCTTCGTACCGTTTAATAAGTAATAATGACCTTTATCTTCAGCCGTGGTTCTTTGACTGGTGGCATCTGAACCTGCCTCGGGCTCTGACAGGCAAAAGGCTCCGATCTTCTCACCAGTCGCAAGCTTCTTTAAATATTTCTCCTTTTGCTCCTCGTTGCCGAACTGCTCGAGGCCCCAGCACACCAAAGAATTGTTTACCGACATACAAACTGACGCAGACGCATCAACTTTAGAAATCTCCTCCATCGCCAAAGTGTAGGACACCGTGTCCATTCCACCTCCATTGTACTTGGGATCCACCATCATGCCCATGAACCCTAGCTCTCCCATTTTTTTCACTTGCTCTGCCGGGAATTTCGCTTCCGAATCGCGGTCAATTACTCCTGGCAGAAGTTCGGTTCTGGCAAATTCGCGGGCAGCTTCTCTTACTGCTATTTGTTCTTCAGTCAACTGAAAATTCATCAAGGATAGCGTTAGGGTTGAGACGAAAAAAAAGGCCTGAGATAATTCTCAGGCCTGCAATTTAAATATTTGAAGTGACTCTTTAGTCTCTGCTTCCACCCAAAAACATCATGACCCAGAACAGCAAACTGGCTAGCGCACCGATGGCCGCAACCACATAGGTTCTGGCAGCAGCATTAAGTGCATCTTTTGCCATTGCGTGTTCAGAAGAGTTTACAATACCCCTCGCCTCAATCCAGGCCAACGCACGATTGCTCGCATCGTATTCAACAGGCAGCGTGATAAATGCGAACAGGGTAAATACCAGATTACAGCCTACAATCAAAAGAATTGCAGTTGGCAAAGAGTTGTAGATGAACGCTCCACCAAAGAACATTGCCATCATCACCACTTGCTGAATGGTTCCACTTATACTTTGAATAGGCACCATGGCTGAGCGGAATTGCAACATGCTATACGCTTTGGCATGCTGAACTGCATGGCCACATTCGTGAGCTGCTACAGCAGTAGCGGCAGCATTCCTTCCGTGGTAAACCGGCTCGCTAAGATTGACAGTTTTATTTGCTGGATTGTAGTGGTCTGTGAGTTCGCCACTCACACAAGTCACTTTCACATCGTGAATTCCATTGTCGGCCAACATCAAACGTGCAACATCAGCTCCAGTCAAATCCTTCGCCAGCTGAATTTGCGAGTACTTTTTAAACTTGTTCTTCAATCTGGAACTAGCCATCCAACTGATGAGCATCGTCACTCCAATAATTACATAATACAGCATCATATGCCTTAACAGTTAAGTCTTTTTAATCTTTTCTATTATACGGGAAGTCGAATAACCAGATACAAATTCGATAGTCTTCACTAATCCCCCATGCTTTTTCACAACTTCCGCGCCAACGATATTCTCTGCCAAATAGTCACTGCCCTTCACCAAAACATCCGGAATAAGGGTAGAAACTAACTCAAGAGGGGTGTCCTGGTCAAAAGGAACTACTAAATCCACAAACTGCAATGCTGCAAGGACACGAGCCCGGGATGTCTGATCCTGAATTGGTCGATCTGGTCCCTTGAAACGACTAACCGAATCGTCTGTATTTAGACCTATCACCAATTTGGTTCCAAAAGCCCGTGCTTTCTCCAGGTAGTCAACATGCCCAAGGTGCAAAAGATCAAAACAGCCATTGGTGAAGACGATCTTCTCCCCGGCATTTCGCCACCGATCCACTTGAGCTTTGGCTTCAACCCAGTTAGCGATTTTACTTTTTACTTCTTCCACCTGATTATCCAATAACTAGTAGCCAAAGATATCACACCCGCAGCTATCATAATAAAAGTTTGCCAGGCATGAAAAATAAACACGAACGCCACCGCATCCCCCTTGGGCATGCTGTAGAGCATTACTAGCCCTAAAGGAACTAAAGTGTGATATGAGCCTGCACCTCCTGGCAATGGAGCAGCCATAGCGATCGCACCGATCGCAAAAAGCGTAAGCACCGCTCTCATTCCAAGAACTTCCGTCTCAGGAAAAGCGATGATCACGAAATAACTCGTGACGAAGTACAGCATCCAAATGGCAATAGACGCACCAATAAAAAGCCAGGGATGATCGAGCTTAAAAACTGAAAGTAACCCATCCTTAAATCCTGCAATGATTTTCTTTAACCGGTCACTCTTGCGAAAAAAGTAAATTGCCCCAGCAACAATTAGAATGCCGATCAATAAGACTATGACGATTTTCGTATAGTCTTTATTTCCAGAGTTGATTGGCAATGTGTTGATGAACGCTATGAGTTTCTCCCATTCGACAAAGAAAGAAATCGCAACCAGAATTATGAGGCATATAACGTCAATCATCCGCTCTGCCACTACCGTTCCGAAGGAAATCTCAACAGGTGTTTTTTCCAGCTTTAGCAAATTGTAACACCTGGATATCTCACCTCCTCGGGGCACAGCCAGGTTAACGAGATAACCAATCATTAACGAGAGGAAGCTATTTCCCAACCCAACTTTATGACCTGTCGGCATAAGTAGCATCCGCCAACGGTAGGCACGAATAACGTGACTCAGCATCGCCACCGCAGCCATTATAATCAAATCCAGTTTGTTTGCGCGCAACCACGTCTGCCAGATAAACTGACTGCGGGACGTGCCTTCCACATCCGGAATTGTTCGTAGGGACAGCCATAGTAATGCGGCAGCTAAAACCACCATCCCCAGATATTGCAGAACTGACTTTAACTTCCGATTCAATTTGGCACTTTGTTATTAGGATCAGGAAAAATAATAGCAGGCTTGAAAAGTTTCGCTTCTTCAAAGGGCAGCAAGCAGTAAGAGATAATAATTACCACATCTCCAACAACAGCTTTGCGTGCTGCTGGGCCGTTGAGGCAAATTACTCCTGAGTTGCGCTCGCCTTTTATAACATACGTTTCTAGCCTTTCTCCATTGTTCACATTTACTACCTGCACCTTCTCACCTTCGATGAGATTGACTTTTTCCATCAAATCTTCATCAATTGTGATACTTCCAACGTAGTGGAGTTCAGCCTGGGTGATTTTTACTCTGTGGATTTTTGATTTTAGAACTTCAATCTGCATCACTACAACAACATATTATCAATCAAGCGCACATCGTCAACAAAGCCAGCAATTAAAATAACTGCTGATTCTTTTTCTCCGTGCTGTAGAGCTTCAAGTGTATTTCTGTCTGCTAACTCAAGATATTCCAGTTTCGCGCCAGGAGTTCCATCAAAACGCGCTTGAATCTCTTTTCTTACATCATTTATATTTTGCCCGTTCAAAAGTTCGTCTCTTGTGAACCGGAGACTTTTAACCAGCAAAAGTGCTTTGGCTCTACCTTCTTCAGAGAGTCGTTGGTTTCGTGACGAAAGAGCCAATCCGGAGGTTTCCCTTGAAATTGGGATACTTTTTAATTGAAGTGGGAACTTTAGCTCCTCTACAAGCCGAGAAATAACGAGAAATTGCTGATAGTCCTTTTGGCCAAAATACGCCCGATGGGGTTGGATTATATTAAACAGTTTAGAGACCACTAGTGCCACACCGCTAAAGTGTCCCGGCCTGAATTTACCCTCCAGTACTTTGTCTAACTGACCAAAATCGAATTTTAAAGAATTATCCGTTTTGCCATACATTACCTCATTAGAGGGCTTGAACAATACCTCACACCCTGCCTGGGTTAGCTGCGCAATATCGGCTTCAAGTGAGCGCGGATACTTGGCCAGGTCTGTGGAATTGTTAAACTGGGTGGGGTTGACATAAATCGTCCCTACTGTAAGGTCATTTTCGCCTTTAGAGGCCCCGATAAGGGACAAATGCCCTTGGTGCAGCGCACCCATGGTGGGTACAAGCCCTATACTTTTTCCTTTTCTTCTCTGGTCATCCAAATAGGCCCGAATGGGCTCAATTTCCTCAAAAATCTGCATTTAGAGCCATTTTGAAACGGGTGGCAAGGTAGGGCCTTTGATTTGAGATAAGTTGAATAAGGGGCAGAATTTGCGTATTTTTGTGGCTCGATTTTCCATTCCGTTTAAAAAATTCAAAAATATGTCAAAACTCCGTATTCTTTACGTAGCCAGTGAGATCAACCCTTTTCTACAGACCTGCGAGGTTTCGGATTTCGTAAGAAAGCTGCCTCAAGCCATGCAAGAGAAGGGAATGGAGATAAGAATACTGGTGCCAAGATTTGGCCTCATCAATGAAAGAAAGAACAGACTTCACGAAGTGGTTCGACTTTCAGGAATCAATATTGCAGTTGGTGACGAGGAGAAACCATTGATTATAAAGGTAGCCTCCATTCCTAATGCAAAACTCCAGGTGTATTTTATCGACAATGAGGATTATTTCCATCGCAAGTCGGTATTTCATGACAAGGAGAACAAATTTTACGAGGACAATGACGAGCGAGCAATCTTCTTCTGCAAAGGAGTGATTGAGACCGTTCGCAAATTGGGATGGGCTCCGGATATCGTTCATTGTAATGACTGGATTACCAGCTTTATTCCATTGTATTTGAAGACTACTTACAAGAACGATCCGTTATTTAAGGCAACCAAGACGGTCTTTACCATCTATAATAACAGCTTCACCCACAAGTTCAAAGGCGACCTACTAGGTAAAGTAAAAATGATGGATATAGAAGATAATATGTTGGGACACCTCAAGACGGGTGATTACGAAGGATTTATTAAACTTGGCGCTCAGTTTTCTGATATCGTTTCCGTAGGCGGGGATAACAAGAAACTGGAAGGGTTAGTAAAGAAAATTAAAGAGAAGAAGATTGAGACCATCGAGAAAGACGATAACTACACAGAATCGTATTACAACCTCTATAATGAGCTTGTGGGGTAGGATTGCAGGCTCTGCATTCCTTGCTTTTATTTTTATTATTTCTTGCCGTGAGGATGATTTGAGCACGCTCGGATTTAAGGGCAGTGCTAACAAATTCAAGGCATCCTATATAGAGATCCCATTGCCGTCATCGGTAATGACTTATGATTCGGTGAGAACATTTACCGACCCAAATCAAATGCTTGATCATAGGCTTTTGGTTGGTAGATACGTTGATAATGCTTTCGGAGAGGTTTCTGCAGAGGCCTATACTCAATTTGGGCCGCTGGTTCCGACCGTTACCATACCTGAAACTGCTGAGGTATCAGCAGCCTATCTGATCTTAAGCTTCGACTTTTATCATTATGGCGGAAATGAGATCGGTAATAATACCTTCACCGTTCATGAGCTTCTGGATAGTATCCCCCCAACGGATCCTAATGAATTACCAGCTACAGTTCAAAGGGTAGCAAACTATCAGCCGTACTATTTTAATTCTACCGTCCCCTATGATCCAACACCCATTGGAACTGCCTCATTTCAGGTAGATCCTGAAGTGTTTGATCAGACACTGGATGATATGAAGAACAATCCATCAGAATTGGATCACAAGACCATAGATACACTGGCTATTCAATTGAATGATGATTTCGCTACGAGGTTGTTTGATTTTGCGCGAGAACAAACAAACGACTACAAGAACCAAAGGAGGTTTAGAAGGATATTCAAAGGATTTGCAATACGCCCGAGTGCAACTGACAGTAAAATTGTGGGATTCAACCAAGATATAGACTCAACCAAATTCACAAAATCGAGGCTGATCCTTAATTACGATGAAATTAATCCTAACAATGGAGAAAAAACCCGTAAGGTCCTAGAGTATTCCATCTATGAAATTTCCAGTTCCAGCGTGGTGTTTAATTTCAGCAGAATTACTGCACAGCGTGGTGGAACGGCATTGGCTTCATTGACTACACCAAGAGCTGAATCTGAACTGGACGGAAATAGATATTGTCAATCTGGAAATCCAGTAGCCACTAAAGTTTACTTCGATAAGTTTTTGGAGTTTGCAGATACTATTCCAAATGCCATTTTCAACTCTGTTGAATTCTCTATTGACGTGGATGATGCAGAAACATTCCCACCCCCTTCTACACTAAGACTTCGCTACGTAGATGAGAATAACCACTTCATCAATTTTTACAGCAATCGTGAGAGTGACATCGCCTTCCCGGTTTATCCAGCCTCCATGACTTATGACGAAGAGGGATGGTATATCATCGGCCAAAGGCTAAACTCAGCAACAGTGGGAACATTGTTTGATATTAATTACGATCCAGAAAATAGGCAGTACAGAGGCGACCTTACTGATTATTTTCAAACCCTTCGTGATCTTCAAGACGATGAGCTCAGATACACTGACTACATTTTGTATGCGAAAACACCTCACGCGGGCATCTCCGTTAACAGGACTATTTTCAAGCCAGAAAACGCCAAGTTAAAAGTTTATTATACTGTTCCCGTATTGAACAATAACCAGCAGTAAGTTATGTGCGGAATTGTTGCCTATTTGGGCCCTCGTCAAGCGCAGGAAGTCATCATAAAAGGTCTTAAACGCCTGGAGTATCGGGGATATGACAGTGCAGGGATCGCTCTGATGAACGGGGGTCTCAATGTCTACAAGAAGAAGGGCAAGGTCTCAGAATTAGAGGCTACTCTCAAAGGGCAAGAACTTAGCAGTAATATTGGTATGGGGCACACACGCTGGGCCACACACGGTGAACCCAATGATGGCAACGCACATCCGCATTATTCTGCTACAAAAAAACTTGCCATCATTCATAATGGCATCATTGAAAACTACAGTGCTCTAAAGCAAGATTTATTGAGAAAAGGGCACACCTTTCAAAGTGATACTGATACGGAGGTCTTCATCCATTTCATTGAAGACATTAAAGAGAATGAAGGTTGCTCCCTTGACGAGGCAGTAAGACTTGCATTAACAAAAGTTGTAGGTGCTTACGCGATTGTGGTGATGTCTTTAGAGGATCCAAACCTATTAATCGCGGCACGAAAAGGTAGTCCTCTTGTTGTTGGGGTGGGTAAAGATGAATTCTTTATGGCGTCTGATGCCACTCCGATAATCGAGTATACCAATGAAGTGGTGTATTTGAATGATCAGGAAATTGCGATAGTTAAAGATGGAAAACTAACCGTCAAGGATACGTCCAATTTGCCGCTTACTCCTTACGTTCAAATAGTGGACATGGAGCTTGAGGCTATCGAAAAAGGTGGCTTTGATCACTTCATGTTAAAAGAGATTTTCGAGCAACCACGGTCCATAATGGACTGCATGAGGGGTCGTCTTGACTCTGCAACCGGTCGGTTGGTACTCGGTGGTCTTCGCGAGTATGTAAATACTTTAGTCAATGCGGATCGTGTAATCATCATTGCCTGTGGTACCTCGTGGCACGCAGGACTGGTAGCCGAATATTTTTTCGAGGAAACGTGCCGAATTCCCGTTGAAGTTGAATATGCATCTGAGTTTCGATATAGAAATCCTATAGTTCGTGAGGGTGACGTTGTAATTGCAATTTCGCAATCAGGTGAAACAGCAGACACGCTGGCGGCAATAGAATTGGCAAAATCAAAGGGCGCAATCATATTCGGAGTTTGTAATGTGGTAGGCTCTTCAATCCCCAGAGCAACACATGCCGGAGCTTATACCCACGCTGGACCAGAAATAGGAGTCGCAAGTACAAAAGCGTTCACCGCGCAGCTTACTGTGCTCTATATGATTGCACTGATCGTGGCACAGAAGAAAGGCACAATCAAAGAACAGAAGTTTCACGAACTATTGGTGGAAATGGAGAACATTCCATCAAAAGTGGAGAAGGTCCTCCAGTTGAATGATCAAATCCTTCACATCGCTGAAACTTTCAAAGACTCTTCCAATTTCCTTTACCTGGGAAGAGGTTACAACTTTCCGGTTGCTCTTGAAGGCGCCTTGAAACTTAAGGAGATTTCATACATCCATGCTGAGGGATATCCGGCCGCTGAAATGAAGCACGGACCAATCGCATTGATTGATGAAGAAATGCCTGTCGTGTTTATTGCTACGAAGGACAGCTCGTACGAAAAAATCGTATCTAACATTCAGGAGGTTAAAGCGCGTAAAGGAAAGGTGATTTCGGTGGTGACCGAAGGAGATACGCTAATTAACAAGATGTCCGAACACACGATAGAAATTCCAGCCACTGTAGATTCATTGATGCCATTAATCTCAGTGATTCCACTTCAACTACTTTCTTATCACATCGCAGTTTTGCGTGAATGCAACGTAGATCAGCCCAGGAATTTGGCTAAGTCTGTGACGGTGGAGTAACCTTACTTGCAAAATACTCCTTCTTCAACAAAGGACATATCTTATATCGTTCATCCTTTGTGTCTTCATAGACAGCTGACAAAAGTTCATAAACGTGATTCAGTCCAACCTTCTCACTCCATTCGAAGGGGCCGAACGGGTAATTAGTACCCAGTTTCATTCCAAGGTCGATATCTTCACGCGAAGCCGTGCCTTCATGAAAGGTGTAGTAAGCTTCGTTGATAATCATGAAGATAACCCTTGGCGTAACCATGCCTACACGATCATCAACTACGAGATATTTAGTTTGCAATTGTCTGCAAATGGTTTGCAATTTTTCCTTGTCTTGATCTCTCCATACTGTTGCCTCAACAATTTCACGATTCAAAAATGTTGGTAGACCATTGAAGCCAAACAACGTACAGGAAATTTGACCTGGAAAGTCAGCCACAAGCTTGAGCAGTGAGGTCTTTGGTGTGTTGAGAAATGCAATCACTTTTGGGTGATCGCGATAGACTTCCATTTGCTCCGGGTGTCTATCAATAATGAAGTCAAAAATTACATCACTGCTTCCAAAAAATTTCTCAGCCACTTGATGACCATTAGCCACCTGATAGGAATGTGCGGATCCGAATTTGGTCTTGCATTCGCCCAATGAGCTTTCATTTCCAATTACAAGAATATTCATCAGAGGCGATGGGGTTGGATCAATTTTTTTGATATTTGATCAAAAGTAACAAACGCACCGCTATGTCGAAAGAAGTTGTGTATTCTGCTAAAGCACCCGAACCTATCGGCCCTTACAGCCAGGCCATCAAAGCTGGTAATACTCTTTTTGTCTCCGGACAAATTCCTATCGATTCTTCAACCGGAAAAATAGACGATGGTGATATCACCTCGCAAACCAATCAAGTGATGAAAAATCTTGAGGCCATTCTCACAGCTGCCGGAATGACGTTTGCCAACGTAGTTAAGTGCTCGATTTTTCTGTCAGACATGAATGATTTTCCAAAGGTGAATGATGCTTACGGGAAATATTTCCAATCCGAACCTCCGGCTCGTGAAACTGTGCAGGTGAGCCGATTGCCGAAAGACGTAAATGTTGAGATTTCGTGTATAGCCGTGAAGTAACAATCCTGCCTTATTTTCAGGAAACCGTTATCTCCACTCAATCCAGCGAATACATCATTTCAAAAATTGACGCGGTCACGTCATCAAAACTGCTGCTACAAAACCAAAACGACCCGGCTCATTTTTTTACCGGATGGGTTCGCGAGGGACGTTTCAGAATATCATTAAAGATCAACCGGCCTAACAACTACCTTCCGTTAGTCATTGGTAATATTGAGCCAACGTCAAATGGATGCATTGTTTTTCTTTCTTACACATTGTTCCCAACTACGAAGATATTTTTGATTTTTTGGAACCTGTTCGTTCTTATCGTTTGTATCACAGCCAGCTATCAATACAAAACCTTTCTTTACGGGGCGCTGGGTGTGCTTCTTATAGTTTTCATCCAGTGGATAGCCTGGTCAAATTTCAATCTTCAACTTAAAAGAACCCGGGAGCTACTTATCAATATCCTCATCCATTAGCTGCCAAAGGTTGTTAACTTTGTGTCAGAACTTGAGTGATATTTTAGATGAAAGAAGTTAGAGTGAGATTTGCACCCAGTCCCACCGGTGCCCTCCATATAGGCGGGGTCAGAACTGCGTTATACAATTATCTTTTAGCCAGAAAACATAACGGCAAGATGATCCTCCGAATCGAGGATACAGATCAAAACAGGTATGTGCCTGGTGCCGAAGAATACATTAAAAAATCACTCCGATGGGTAGGCATTGAACTTGATGAAGGTCCGGATCAAGGCGGCCCTTATGCACCATACAGGCAGTCGGAACGAAGAGATTTTTATCAGAAGTACGCGCAGCAGTTGATAGATTCCGGTCATGCGTATTACGCTTTCGACAGCGCGGCCGAACTTGAGGCGATGCGCGAGCGACTGAAAGGGAAAAACTCCAACCCTCAGTACGATGGTACTACTCGACTGGAAATGAAAAACAGCCTGACTCTATCCGAACAGGAAGTAAAAGATCTGCTTACAAGCAATCAACCCTATGTAGTGCGATTAAAAGTTCCAGAGTCGGGTGATGTTGTACTCAATGATCTGATTAGAGGTGAGGTAAAAGTTCAAACCTCTCAAATTGATGATAAAGTTTTAATGAAGTCGGATGGAATGCCCACTTATCATCTTGCAAATGTGGTGGATGACTACACGATGAAAATCTCGCATGTCATTCGTGGTGAAGAATGGCTACCATCGGCTCCACTTCATGTTTTGATCTACCAGTTTCTCGGATGGAGAGATGACATGCCGTCTTTTGCGCATCTCCCACTGCTTCTGAAACCGGACGGCAATGGTAAACTCAGTAAGCGAGATGCTGATCAACTCGGGTTTCCCATCTTTCCGCTCAACTGGACCGATCCAACATCTGGTGAACTTGCCGAGGGGTTCAAAGAGAGAGGATACTTACCTGACGCTTTACTTAACTTCCTGGCCTTTCTTGGATGGAATCCTGGTACAACACAAGAGCTGTTCTCACTGGATGAACTCATCAAAGAATTTGAACTTGAGCGGATAGGCAAGGCAGGCGCAAAATTTGACATTCAAAAAGCAAAGTGGTTTAATCAGCAATACTTGCGCGCAAAACCTGACAACTTCTTGACTCAAATATTAATCGATGGTTTGAAGGAAAAGAACATCGATTGCGCCCCTGAGAAAGCCTCAATTATTGTATCTGCTTTGCGAGATCGGATTACTTTTCCTCAAGACCTGATTGAACTTGGTCTTTTATTCTTCGTTGCACCCACTTCATTTGATGGAAAAATTGCCCAGAAGAAATGGAACAACGAAGCGATCAAAGTTGTCGATCAACTTCATAACCACCTGCAAACTTTTCAGGGTCAGTTTGACGCGAGTTCTGCCTCGGCTCTTCTCGAAAAGACTACTAA